>NZTP01000039.1 GCA_002696485.1 Altibacter sp.
CCGAAACCACATTAGAGACACTTATTCCCGATTTTCAGGGCGTGACACGCCATATTGATCGTATCATTTCGGTACAGCCCGAGGTTGTATCACATAATATGGAAACCGTAAAGCGCTTAACCCGTGAAGTTCGTATACAGGCAAAGTACGAACGTAGTTTGGAAGTGCTTCGCTATCTGAAAGAGCAAGGGATTAAACGCACCAAGAGCGGGATCATGCTGGGGTTGGGTGAAACCGAGAACGAAGTGATCCAAACCCTGGAAGATTTGCGAAACGTAGGACTTGATATTGTTACTATTGGTCAATATCTTCAACCTTCCAAACGGCACCTTCCGGTGAAAGAATTTATTCACCCGGATCAGTTTGAGAAATATGAAAAAATAGGACTGGACATGGGATTTCGTCACGTAGAAAGCGGAGCTCTGGTGCGCTCTTCCTATAAAGCCCAAAAGCACTTAACGTAGTTTATGCACACGGAGGCCCCTATTCGAATTGGCATTAACGGCTTCGGACGTATTGGTCGTAATTTGTTTCGATTATTACTACACCACCCTACTATTGAGGTCGTGGCCGTAAATGATATTGCCGATGCTAAAACGTTGGGTCATTTGCTAAAATACGACAGCATTCACGGAGTATTACACGAATCCATTGAAACCAGTAAAGACACGATCACGGTGGCGGGAAAAACAGTTCGGTTTTCTTCGGAAAAAGATGTGTCGGCATTGAACTGGCAAGGAATTGATATTGTTGTTGAATGCACCGGAAAGTTTCGGTTTCGGGAACAGCTTCAGAAGCATTTGGATAACGGAGCCAAAAAAGTGATCCTATCGGTTCCCCCTTCCGAAGATGATATTAAAACAGTAGTACTGGGTGTGAATGAAGGAATCTTAAACGATGAGGACACTATAATTTCCAACGCTTCTTGTACCACCAATAATGCGGCCCCAATGCTCCAGGTTGTCGATAAATTATGCGGTATAGAACAAGCCTACATTACTACCATACACTCCTACACTACCGACCAAAGTTTGCATGACCAACCGCATAGAGATTTACGAAGAGCACGTGCCGCAGGACAGTCGATCGTTCCTACCACAACGGGTGCTGCCAAGGCATTGACAAAGATCTTTCCGGAGCTGGCTTCAGTGATTGGCGGCTGTGGTATTAGGGTTCCTGTCCCAAACGGATCGTTGACGGACATTACGTTGAACGTTCGAAGAGAAGTTACCATTAAAGAAGTGAACGAAGCGTTTAAGCAAGCTTCAGAAAAAGAATTGAAAGGGATCCTTCAATACACGGAAGACCCTATCGTTTCTATTGATATTGTAGGGAATACCCATTCCTGTATTTTTGATGCACAAATGACCTCGGTCATTGGTAAGATGGTCAAAATAATAGGTTGGTACGATAATGAAATTGGTTATTCCTCTCGAATTGTCGATTTAATCCTACAATTTTCCTCAAAAAAGACCTCATTATCGAGGAAATGACTATATTTATCGCCGAAGTACATAAGATAAATGAAGAGTATCTCTCTAACATACAAGATATTACTCCCCGCCTTCTGCTGTCTTATGCTCTCTTTTGGTGCTTTGGCACAAGAGACGGCATTAGATACTATTGGCACAGTTAAGAAGTTTCAAAAAGAAGCTAAGACAGCCGTGCAAGCACAGGATTTCGAGACAGCCATGATTCGGCTTAACAAAGCCAATAAATTAGTAAGTACATCCACCGACCTGTTATTACGGATTGATGTATTATTAAGTATTGCAGAGCTGAACTATTACCTTCAGAACTATTCAAAAGCAGCTTCAGAAACAAACAATGCCATCATCCTGCTCAATAAGATCAACGATCAGGAAAAGTTGGCGAAAGCATATAGCTTATATGGGTTTATTCTAACCCGTACGGGCGATTTTACCAATTCTGAAAAATTTCTAAGAGAAGCCGATAAGATCATCACTCAGTTAGGCGATGAAAAAAAACAGGCCGACGTCGTCTTAGGCTTTGGAATATTAGAATTAAAAAAGAAGAACTTTAAAACAGCTATCAACTATTTTGATGCTGCCATACCGCTATTTCAAACCTATAATCTTAACTATCAAGAAGCATTTACGCACCTAAATAAAGCCGAAGCCTTGCTTAGCTTATCCCCTGAGGAGGTAAGCTACAATCCTTTAAAACAGGCTGAAGCCTCACTTCAGAAATCGATAGCGATCAGCGAAGCTAACACCTACGCTAAATTAAAGATAGACAGCTATAAGATCGCTTCTTATATTGCCATTCGCCGTAATAATAACAGTATGGCACAGGAGTACTTGGACTTATACGAAAGAAAAAGTGATTCGCTATATCAACTGTATCTTAGTGCGATCTCGAAAGGAGTAGATGCCGAAACCGATGTTGGAAATTTGGAAGAGATCATCGTGACACAACAAAATGACCTTGACAAAAAGCAAAAGTCGATCAATTTTGGTAAGATGACCACAGGTTTGAGTATCGCGTTGATCGTGATCCTGTCGTTGCTTACACTGTCACTTTATAAAAACAACAATTTACGAGCCAAAGCAAACGAGTTGCTGCAAGACAAGAATAACGAGTTACTCTTGGCAAAAGAGAAAGCCGAAAAAGCTTCTTTGGCGAAAGCACAATTCCTCTCTACCATTACACACGAATTGCGTACACCATTATATGCCGTAACTGGTCTCACACACTTATTACTGGAGGAAGACCCCAAACCTCATCAAAAAGAACATCTAAACTCATTGAAATTCTCCGGAGAATATCTCTTATCGCTCATCAACAACATTCTAGACCTCAACAAACTGGAAGCCAACAAGGTAGAAATAGAGAAGACCACTTTCTCCTTGAAGAAGCGCATCAATGATGTATTGGTTGCCTTAAAAAAATCGGCAGACGACCGTAAGAACAACTTACACCTTGAATTTGACGAATCCATCCCCGATAAGCTCGTGGGTGATCCCTTGAAGTTATCCCAGGTATTGATCAACTTAATTGGCAACTCGGTTAAGTTCACTCAAAATGGCGATGTGACCGTTCGAGTGCAAAAGCAGGAACAAACGGATAAAAAGGTAATGCTTCATTTCGAGATCGAGGATAACGGTGTGGGTATTTCTAAGAAGAAGCAAAAAAGTATTTTCGAAACTTTCTCTCAAGCTTCCTTACAGATCAACCGAAAATTTGGCGGTACCGGCTTAGGGCTTTCCATTGTTAAGAATCTCTTGGAACTCATGGGCAGTAAGATTCAGCTCGACAGTCAGTTGGGCAAAGGATCCAAATTTTGGTTCAATATCAAGTTCGATATTTCCGAAGAGGTACAAGTAGACACAAACCCCAAGAACATTATTTACGATGTAGATTACGTAGCTCTAGAGAATAGAAAGGTATTGGTGGTCGAGGATAATAAGATCAACCAAATGATCACGAAGAAGATCCTTGAAAAAAACAAAATGCAGTGCATGGTGGCAGACAATGGTATGGACGCCATCGATCTCGTAAAAACACATGATTTCGATGTGATCCTCATGGACATCCACATGCCGGGAATAAGTGGTATCGAGGCGACCCAAAAGATCCGTGATTTTAACAAACATTTGCCGATCATCGCCCTTACTGCGGTTACCATTGACGAGAATCTGGACGAATTCTACCGCGCCGGATTTAATGAGATCATTCCTAAACCCTTCAAGACTGAAGAATTCTTCGAAAAGATTTACCGTACCTTGGAAGGACGCAAGTTTCCGGTGAATACTTAATCGGCTTTTTTTAATGTAAACCTAATTTGCTTTCTTATAAACTCCTGGAAAAACGCTTCCTGCTCATTGAGAAAGATGGTTTTGATAGGCAGGTAGTACAATGCAAATTTCTGAAGCTTAGGCTGTAGCCTCATATAATCCTTTTCTGTTGTAAGAATGATGTCTTTCTTTTGTAATTTTTTTACTTCTGAAGCACTAAAATCGTGATGGTCTGCGAATTTTTCATGCTTAAAAACATATCCGTTTTTTTTCAGAAAATCCACCAATGGCTGCGGGTTCGCGATACCCGTAACCAAAGTGAAAGGTTTGTCCATAAGGTATTCCAATTGTAAGGTTTCGGTCTTCCCGTAGATAAACGAATCGTAACCAATCCGGGTGAAATACAGTTTTTGATGGGGTTTCAATTGCATTCTAAACTGGATCTCTTGTTGCTTGGCATAGGAAACTCCTTCAGGACATTTGGTCACTAGGATCATATCGGCCCGTGCCGCGCCTAAGCGGGATTCACGAAGGTTTCCGGCAGGTAATAGATAATCATCCAGATACAAGTTCGAGAAAGAGGTGAGCAGTATTGATGTGGAGGGCTGTACTTTTCTATGCTGAAAGGCATCATCCAATAATACAACATCCACTGAAGCTTCCAACTTCTCAACACCTGTACGCCTGTCGGCACATACTGCTACTTTCACATTCGGGTAATTCTGTTTTATTTGAAGCGGCTCATCGCCAACCTCATCTACAGTGCTATTCGTTGCTACTTCCAGATAACCGGAGGTTTTTCGTTTATATCCTCTACTTAGAACAGCCACAGTATAATCCTCAAGCAGAAAAGACAACAAGTACTGTATCATAGGTGATTTACCTGTGCCGCCTGTGGATAAGTTTCCAACGCAGATAAGTGGGGTTTTATACGATCTGCTTTCCCACCATCCACGATCATAAAAATAATTACGCATCCCGGTGATAGCACCGTATACTACCGAGAAGGGAAACAATAAGATACGAAGTCGCTTCATGCAACGAAAATACTAATTCCCTTTTAAAGGAACGTTCCCATTCTTACATTTCGAATTTGCGTTACAGAAATGTTTTCCGGTGGCCGGAAGATTCTGTTATCTTTACGCTAAATTATCACAGTATGAAGATAAAGGAAGTTATATCGATCTTGGAATCATGGGCGCCGAGAAGCTATGCAGAAGATTTTGACAACACCGGATTATTAGTAGGGGATGAAAATACTTCAGTAACGGGTGTTTTGGTCACCTTAGATACTTTGGAAGCAGTAGTTGATGAAGCGATATCAACCGATTGTAATCTAATTGTAAGTTTCCACCCCATTATTTTTTCAGGATTAAAAAAAATAACCGGGGCTACCTATGTTGAACGGGTAGTGCAAAAAGCCATCAAGCACGATATTGCCATTTACGCCATTCACACGGCCTTGGATAATGCTTGGGAAGGGGTGAATGCAAAAATATGTGCGCAGTTGGGCTTAACCAATAGAATGGTGCTGATCCCGCAGTCGGGAACCATAAAAAAACTACGTACCTTCGTTCCGCTATCAGCTGCAGATAAGGTTCGCAGCGCGCTGTTTACTGCAGGAGCAGGTGCCATTGGCAACTATGAGCATTGCAGCTTCAATGTTGCCGGAAAAGGCAGCTTTAAAGGAAATGAAGCATCAAATCCCACACTTGGCACAAAGGGTGAGCTGCATTTCGAAGAAGAGATACAAATAGGGGTCACGTTTCAAAAACATCTAGAATCCAATGTACTTCAAGCCCTGAAAGCAGTGCATCCGTATGAAGAAGTAGCCTATGAGATCACTACACTAGAAAATACCAATCAGCATATTGGCATGGGTATGGTAGGTGAATTGGAGCAGGGTCTTTCAGAAAAGGATTTCCTAAATCACCTGAAGTCAAAGATGAAAACCGAAGGGATCCGTCATTCGGCTTTTTTGGGTCACACCATACACAAAGTGGCTGTTTTAGGTGGAAGTGGTAGTTTTGCGATAGATGCCGCCAAACGCCTTGGAGCAGATGCATTTGTGAGTGCAGATTTTAAATACCACGATTTTTTTAAAGCTGAAGGTGCCATCCTGCTTGCCGATATTGGGCATTATGAAAGTGAACAGTTCACAAAAGAGCTTTTAGTTTCTTTCCTTAACAAAAAAATTAGTAATTTTGCAATCGTTTTATCTAAAATAAACACCAATCCTATTAGCTATTACTAGAATATGGCAGCAAAAACAGAAAGTACTGTAGAAGAGAAGTTAAGAGCATTATTCGATTTGCAATTAATCGATTCTCGTATCGATGAAATCCGCAATGTTAGAGGGGAACTTCCCTTGGAAGTAGAAGACCTGGAAGATGAGGTTGCCGGAATGAATACGCGTCTTGAAAAATTGAAGTCGGATCTCGATGTCATCGACGAAGAGATCAAAGGAAAGAAAAACCTTATCGAGGAGGCAAAGAGCCTAATTAAAAAATATACCGGACAACAGGACAACGTTCGCAACAACCGCGAATACAATTCTTTGAGCAAAGAGATCGAGTTTCAGGAACTGGAGATCCAATTGGCCGAAAAGCACATTAAAGAATTTAAGGCACAGATCGAGCAGAAGAAAGAGGTTATTGACGAGACTAAAGCTCGTTTAAAGGAACGTCAAGAGCACCTAAAGCATAAACAAGGTGAATTGGACGAAATTCTTTCAGAAACAGAAAAAGAAGAACAAGCCCTCATTAAAAAATCTGAAGATTACGAGAAGCAGATCGAAGAGCGCTTGATAAAAGCGTACAAGCGCATTCGTTCCAACGTTAAGAATGGCTTGGCTATTGTTCCCGTCGAGCGTGGCGCTTCGGGTGGTTCTTTCTTTACCATTCCTCCACAAGTACAAATGGAAATCGCATCGCGTAAAAAGATCATTACAGACGAACACAGCGGTCGTATTTTGGTAGATCCTGAGTTGGCCAACGAAGAGCGTGAGAAGATGGAGAAATTATTTGCGAAAGTAAAATAATACGCTTTTGAATATTATAACAAAGCCTTCACACTACGTGAAGGCTTTTTTTATTACTTTGAAAGAAAGGAACAGTACATATCCCCGACTCTATTAAAAAAAAAGAATATGAAAAAGAACATTCTCGCACTTACAGCAACACTTCTTATCGCTTTTGCCGGCTCATGTAAGCCTTCTAATGAAACAAACAAAGAAGCCGAAGCGAAAGCACAACAACAGATCATTCCCACAGAGGTCCCTGCTCAAGATGGTTTAAAACGGGCCTATTTTGCCAGCGGATGTTTTTGGTGCGTGGAGGCCATTTACGAGAGTGTGAAAGGTGTAAAAGAGTCGATCTCCGGTTACAGCGGCGGTCATACCGAGAATCCTACTTATGAAGAAAGCAACACGGGACGCACCGGACATGCCGAAGCTGTAGAGATCATCTACGATCCTCAGGTGGTGTCATTTGAAACGCTGGTGGATGTGTATTTCGGTTCACAAGATGTGACGCAGGTGAACGGTCAAGGTCCCGATCGAGGTTCTCAATATCGCTCTATTATCTTTTATCAAAACGATACTGAAAAAAGGATCATTGAAGCTAAGATCGCGGCACTCAACAAGACATTGGGGGATGAAAAAGTAGCCGCTCAGGTGCTGCCTTTCCAAAAATTTTGGGAAGCTGAAGGATACCATCAAAATTACGAGAAACGCAATCCCAACAATCCCTACATCCAAAATGTATCAATCCCCAGACTGAAACGTTTTCAGCAAAAGTTTCCGGAACTTTTAAAAGAGGATGCAAAACATTAGTTGTTTTTAGTCGCATGCACTTCGAAGACCAAGGGATATAATTTGTTTTCCAATTCATACATGCCATCTTTATTTTTTTGAAGCTTCGGAAAGATAGCATACGGCGATGCGTCGTGTTCGTGCAAGGAATCGATTCGCAACCCTGCACCGGTCAGCGCAGAGACTACCTCTCCTAAAGCGTGGTTCCAACTATATTCCTTACTTAGTATCGGGGCTTCCATATTGGCGTAGGTGCCTTGATATTCTTCATAGATCACATCCTTTTGATGGTAGCCGTATCGCATTATAGGAGGTGACTGGGTATAATCGAACATCCAAGCGATGGGATGAAACTCTATCATATAAAAAACACCTCCCGGTCTTAGCCGCTCGGCAATCATTCGTGCCCAAGGCTGTAAATCGGGCAACCACCCAATCACTCCGTAACTTGTAAAAACGACATCGAAAATTTCTGAAACAAACTGTGATGTATCCAATACGTTGCAACACACAAAATTTGCGTTTAACGATAGAGATTCATTTAATTGTTGGGCAAATTCGATCGCTTTTTCAGAAATATCCACACCCGTAACTTGCGCACCTCTTCGAGCCCAGCTTAAGGAGTCCTGGCCAAAATGACATTGCAAATGCAACAGAGAGGCTCCTGAAACATCGCCTAGCGCGGCTACTTCATATTCATTCAATGAACATTTTCCTTTTAAAAATGCCTCGACATCATAGAATTCGCTGGCAGCATGAACGGCTACTTTTTTATTCCATGTTTCTTTATTTATGTCAAATGCTTTTTGAAAGTTCATAGATTATAAATGTAGGTAAAATTAGAAAAGTGAAAGATTAACACAACAAGGATGTTTTAAAAATACGTGAGTAAGCACTACTGCTTTGTATTCTTGCTAACACAAGAACAAAACACATTTCTAACAATTTTAACAGCTTTCGTTAAACAGGGGTTAAACTTGAAGCATTGAAAGACCGAATATTGTAGCTTTAGTACACTAATCTAAAACACCAATAATTATGAGAGATTTAATTTGGTTAATCGTAGTGATACTTCTAGTAGGATGGCTGGTAGGTTATTTTGGCTTCGGAGACGCAGTTGGAAGCCTTATTCACATTCTGCTCGTACTTGCCATCATCGGTATCTTATACCGTTTGGCAACCGGACGCAGACCGTAACCTTGTAACAATTTAAAGCTATAAGCCCTTTTAATGATTTAAAAGGGCTTACACCGTATATCCCGAAGCCAAAAGAGTTTTATATTCGGGGTGGCGTTTTACATAGCTAGCAATGAAAGGACAGAGCGGAACTAATTTCAGACCATCTTCTTTTATTTGTTCCAAGGCGTGTTTTGCCATGGAAGATGCGATACCTTGCCCTTCCAACGCATCGGGAACTTCGGTATGTGTCAAGTACATCTTATCTTGAGCACGAATGTATTCGATCACACTTGTCTTTTCTTCCACGGTGGTTTCGAAGCGTTTCTTTTCTTTATTCTCTATTATTTCCATGATTACATTTTATGAGAGCCGTCACAAAAAGGTTGGTTACCACTTTGTCCGCAACGGCAAAAGGCCGTAGCTCTCGCTTTCTGCTCTTCTCGACCATCATCGTGTACAATGGATATGGCCCCATAGACCATTAAGGGACCATTCTCCATGATCTCGATTCGCATCATTTCCTTTTTTGTTTCGCGATCAACTGTCGCGGGCCCGATGGCATTCAAATAATGACTTAAAGCTCCGCTAGGGCATGCCTTTACCGTATTGATGATAGCTTCCGTATTGGAATTTGCTACCTGTACCCAAGGTTTTTCCTTGGGCTTAAAGACTTCCGGCAAATTGTGCACACATTT
Source organism: Altibacter sp. (assembly GCA_002696485.1). Lineage (GTDB taxonomy): Bacteria > Bacteroidota > Bacteroidia > Flavobacteriales > Flavobacteriaceae > Altibacter. The sequence goes on from NZTP01000039.1 coordinate 9,444, forward strand.
AGCAGAGTGGATGCAAAGCTCAGGCTTCCATAATACCGTTACCTCTCCGTTTGAATATTCTTTTGTCTTTCCCATTCTTAAAGTTACAAAAATTATCGATGCTACATTAGTTTGTGTATTTTTACTGAAAATCAAATTCAAATGCATAGAATTTTACTCCTCTGTCTGCTTTTTTTAAGTTTTGTGAACTGTAAGAACCCTTCTTCTTCTGAAGCAGATCGGGAAAAAGAAGCTACATCCAATCGGGAATTGACTACTGCCGAAGCTATCGCCTATAAAAATGGCTACGCAAAATGGAAAGAGGTCTCGGAGCTCACGTTTACATTTAATGTAGACCGTGGCGATACTCATAGTGAGCGCTCGTGGATCTGGAATCCGCAATCGCAGCAGGTAACCCTTATCACAGGAAAAGATACTGTTTCGTACAATCGCAAGGAAACAGATAGCATTCCTACCCGGGCCGATGCTGCTTTTATCAACGATCGATATTGGCTGCTAGCTCCCTTTAATTTAATGTGGGATGAAGGAACGACCTTTTCGGAAGCAGCCAACGTCATCGCTCCTATTTCAAAAGATACCTTAAACAAATTAACGGTAGTATATGGTTTGCAAGGCGGATATACACCCGGCGATGCCTACGACTTCTTCTATTCCAAGGATTTTATAATTCGCGAATGGATCTTCCGGAAAGGAAACGACAGCCTTCCGTCCCTTATAACTACCTGGGAGGATTACGCGCAATTTGGCGGACTCGAACTGGCAACCATGCATAAGGACAGTACAGGCACTTTTAAACTTTATTTTACAGATATTTCGGTGAAATAGACGCCTAGGACTTGATCATTTTTTGAGACCAAACTACAGCATCTCCGTCGTACAAGAGAACCAAATACATTCCTTGTTGTAGTTGCGAAATAGGAAGCTGAAGACTTTCCCCATTACTGAAATCGGCAGGGGTCGAATACACCTTTCTGCCTTGCAAAGCGAATACCGAAAGTTTCAACGGGCGATTTGAGCGGTACAGTACATTGACTATCTCCTGTGCCGGATTGGGATACAGAACTCCTTCCGAAGCTATCTTCCCGGTAAAGAATCGTTCTGCAAACGAAAACGCTTGTTTCCCTACTTTAGCACCAATGATCCGCCCGGGAATGTCATCAATGGGAGGATGAATTCCTCCCCAAATACGTGATAAACTAGTCTGATCACTTGCGTCTTGATAGGTTGCCCATTGTAATTCCATATCCACCGAAGGACCCTTTTCGAATTTTAAAAAGGTGTCTTTCTCGATAGTGAACGTACCCATGCCCCCTGGAAAATATTCATTGCCGGTTAGTGTGGTCAAAATTTCGGCAGCTGCCCTCGAAAATGTAGAATGGCCCGAAACATAACCTGCAAAAGGAGGTGTTACAAAAGAAGGACGTTGGTACGGAAACCATTCTTCCGCCAGGATCCAATCGACACCAGCAATATCATTTACGGGATCTACTATAAATCCCGGTCCGCGCCACGTGAACAGCTTAAGCTTATGCAGATTTTCTTCAAACGCTCCCGCAAGTGGGTCGCCTTCTTTCACCAACTCAATAAACCCCGGAACGAGGGGCAAACCATGCGGGTGATAATTCGGTTGTGCAGGATCGCTGGACTGACCTTTGTCGGCCATGTACCTAAGAGCGCTTATGGGCCGCACATAATCGTAATATCCTTTAATGCCCCAAGCGGTAACAGCTACATCGTGCATAGCTCCTCCTAAAATTAAATACGATTTTACATCCCATTCGAGATCGCTTAATTCGGGACCTACACCTTTTAGCTTCTTAACAAGGGCAGGATGATCACTAACATAGTTAAGAATCGTAAACCAATGGCCCGGCGGTGTCTCACTATCGGGTCCGTCGGCCCAAAATTCGGCTAGTACTCTGGTATAATCCCCTCTCGGAACCCACTGCTCTTCATAAGGTGTTCCGGTAACCGGATTGATATCTCTTCCCGTACTGGGGTCTCCCCCATTTTGGAAATCGTAGAAATGAGTGTACTCTTCAAATTCCTTCGGATAGGATTCCATCGCCAAGTTCCCCAGATTTTTAGGAGAAATATCTATGAGTGTAGGATCTGCCGGGTCGAGATGTGACCCCCAGGCGGCTACCATAGAAAAACCCCATTTGTAAGGGTCTGCAATCCCAAGTCCTTCCTGTATAAAGGAAGGTGGTCCGGGATCATGGTAGACATGATAGGTATTGCCGGAAACATCTATGGTCTTTTTATCCTCTTCTGAAAGAGAGAAGGGCGTAACCGCACCCCACTCTGGACCCAGAAAAGGTGGTTGTCCCCCCGGAATCGTGTTTCCACTTTGATCCACATAATTTTCTACTTTCAAGGGTTGCCAATGGTTAGGGAACGCCATATCGGGATTACCCGAAACATCGGTGTTTAAAGGATCATTGAGTGGCTGGTAGAACCTATTCTCATAATCATTCGCTTCATTGGAACCGTCTTGCAGTCCAAAGGCGATCATCTGTGCTGCTACATAATTCCCCAAGGCCGCCGGATCTCCACTGGAATAATTGGTAGTGGTATTGTCGGTGGGATACCCATAGGAATCCATCAACGCGTCAATGGAGAGGAGGATCTCCTCATGACCTGGTGAATTTACGAATCGGTGACGCATCAATCGATAGACCGCATAGCTCATGGCTTTTTTTTGTGCTTCGGAAGGAGTTTCGGACGTGACAAAACCATCAAACGGGCAGGTAAAGCCGCCTACTTCCTTTCCGAGGAAATAAGGCTCCGCCGCATCATCAAATACCGCCCACATATCGTAGAGCAAAACAGACGAGTGGAAGAGGTTTCGGGCATGTACGGTAGGTCTTGCAAAGTCATTGCGAATAGCATGCAATAGCTCTTCGTTCCATTGGCGTGCTACAGACTGCCCGAAAGAGGTCCAGCCAATGGCGAGTAGAAGCAACAAGAATACGCAACGTTTGCCCATGATTTTTTTTTTCAAATATACTACGAAGGTGTATCAATCCCAAGTGCCGATGTACCGATACTTCAAATATTAATTGCTATTTTTGTTAGGATTCGAAAAACCAGCCTGCGTCTATGTTCCATAACAGTTTAGATTTCGCCAGAAAGTGTGATGCGGAAGACCCATTATCCCCTTTTAGAGATCAATTTCATATCCCAACCGATGCTTCGGGAGAACCTCTTATTTACCTCTGCGGAAATTCACTAGGACTTCAACCCAAGATCACTTCTGAATATATTCAGAAGGAATTGAAAGATTGGGCTGTGCTAGGCGTTGAAGGACACACCGAAGCCGAACATCCTTGGCTCCCATATCACGAGTTCCTTACCAAGAACATGGCGACCTTGGTAGGAGCTAAACCTAAGGAAGTGGTCATGATGAACACCTTGACTACTAATCTCCATCTAATGATGGTATCGTTTTACACCCCTACACCCTCCAAATATAAGATCGTAGTGGAGAGCGATGCTTTCCCAAGTGATAAATATGCCGTGGAGAGTCAGTTACGGTTCCACGGATTTGATCCCAATGAGGGACTTATTCTATGGAAACCCAGAACCGGTGAGGAATTGTGCCGATTTGAAGATTTGGAAGCCATTATGGAAGAACACGGAGACACTGTGGCACTGCTCATGATTGGCAGCACCAATTATTACACCGGCCAGGCATTTCCGCTCAAAGAAATCACACACCTTGGGCATCGTTTTGGTTGTAAGGTTGGGTTCGATCTTGCACACGGCGTGGGGAACATTCAGCCAAACCTTCATGACGTAGGTCCCGATTTTGCGGTGTGGTGTAGTTATAAATACCTTAATAGCGGTCCCGGAAGTCTGGGTGGCTGTTTTGTACACGAACGCCATGAAAGCAATGACAATCTGAAACGTTTTGCCGGTTGGTGGGGTCATAACAAGAAAACACGTTTTAACATGCGCCACGATTTCGATGCGCTTCCGGGTGCCGAAGGATGGCAGTTAAGCAACCCCCCCATCCTGTCCATGGCTGCGATCCGGGCATCGCTCGACACCTTCGCAGAAGCAGGATTTGACAATCTTCTTAAAAAAAGTGATAAACTCACAGGATTTCTGGAGTTTCTCATCGATGCACTAAAGAACGATCATATTCGCATCATCACCCCTCGGGACCCTAAGGAGCGGGGATGTCAATTGTCCATACAGGTAAAGAATGCCGATAAAACGTTACATACAAGATTGACCGAAGCGGGCGTCATTAGCGATTGGCGTGAGCCCGATGTAATACGTGTTGCCCCTGCACCCTTGTACAATAGCTTTGAGGATGTATTCCAATTCACCCAACGATTAAAAGATGTGTTACAGTAAATGAAAAACGACAAGATCCTTATCATTGGCGCAGGCCTTTGCGGGAGTTTATTAGCCCTGCGTATGGCTCAGCGAGGGTACGATGTGACCTTGGTAGAAAAACGTCCCGATCTTCGGAAAGTGACACAAGATGCCGGACGCTCCATTAATCTTGCTCTGAGCAATCGTGGATTGAGAGGTTTGCGATTGGCCGGTGTTGAAGCTGAAGCAAAAAAACTGTGTATCCCAATGTATGGAAGAATGATACACGATACGCAAGGAAAAACTTTTTTAAGCAAGTACAGCGGACGACAAAACGAATACATCAACTCCATCTCCCGACCGGGATTGAACATGCTCCTACTGGATGCAGCAGAAAAAATTCCCAATGTCAATATCGTTTTCAATCATGGCTGTAAGAGTGTTGATCTCGAGCATGCTTCCGCAGTCTTTAAGGATTATGAAACCGGAGATGAAATCACCATTCAAGGAGATATAATTATGGGTACCGATGGAGCAGGCTCTGCCGTTCGTAAAAGTATGTTTCAGCATAAAAAATTTCTCTTTAGCTTTTCACAGCAATGGCTTACTCACGGTTATAAAGAATTGGAGATACCGGCCACTAATGAGGGAGGGTATCGTACCGACAAAGGTGCACTGCATATTTGGCCGCGTGGCGAAGATATGCTCATCGCATTACCCAATTTGGACGGCAGTTTTACCGTGACGCTTTTCGCACCCTATGAGAACAGTGAATACTGTTTTAAAAATTTAACCTCCCAAGAGAAAGTTATAGCTTACTTTAGTAAAGAATTCCCGGATGCCTTAGCATTGATGCCGCGATTGGGAGAAGAATTCTTCCAAAACCCCACAGGACCTCTAGGTACAATTAAATGTTCCCCTTGGAGTTGCTACGGAAAAGCACTGCTGCTGGGCGATGCGGCACATGCGATCGTACCATTTTACGGACAAGGGATGAATGCTTCTTTTGAAGATGTGGTCGTGTTCGATGAGATTTTAACATCGCATGAAGGAGACTGGGACCGAGTCTTCAAGGAATACGAAAAAGTACGTAAAAAAGATACAGATGCCATTGCCGATCTAGCCGTAGATAATTTTCACGAAATGAAGGAGCATACGGCCAGCCCGCTGTTTCAACAAAAACGAAAATTGGAAACCGCGTTTGAAGCCGAGTTTCCTAACGACTACTACTCCAAGTATTCCTTGGTGACGTTCAATGAGAAAATAAGTTATGAAGTGGCTATGAAAAAAGGAAGAGCACAGGACAAAGCCATCCTGAACTTGCTTGACGATGGCAAACTCCGTGAAGAAATGAACTTAGCTGAGAAATTGAAACTTGTAAAAAAGGTAACAGATGAGATCCTCCACGACGATGCCGTGGCACGAAATTTAAAATAAATATCATGAGTAATAAAAGCAGATTAGTTGATGGTAAAGCAACTCCCCGTGGGGCATATCCTCATGTGAAAAGGGTTGGTGACTTTATTTTTGTAAGCGGAACCAGCTCGCGATTACCCGACAATACTTTTGCAGGTGTCCATCAGGTAGATGAAATGGGCAGTATGCGATTGGATGTGCGTGAACAGACACGCGCGGTTTTGGAAAATATAAAAGATTACTTAGCCACCGAAGGAGCTACATTGGAAGACGTGGTAGATGTCACTTCTTTTTTGGTGAATATGAACGATTTTGCAGGTTATAATGAGGTATATGCTGAGTTCTTCGAAAAAGAAACCGGTCCGGCACGCACTACGGTGGCTGTTCACCAACTACCTCACCCCTATCTGGTGGTTGAGATTAAAGCCATGGCGTATAAGCCCACAGGAAATTAGACACCGAAAGTAAACTGATCCTGTAAAATAATGAACGTATGCAGAAAATCCTAAATTATATAAACGGCAACTACTGCGATCCTATATCCGGCGATTGGTTGGATAATTATAATCCCAGCAATGGGGAAGTATATGCTCACATAGCCAACAGCAATATAAACGATGTCAACGCAGCCTATAAGGCGGCTCGCAATGCCTTTCCTGCATGGTCCAATACGCCAATTGAAGAACGCAGTCGTATACTTTTGAAAATCGCATCATTGATCGAAAAGAACATGTTGGATTTAGCGACAGCCGAAGCTAAGGACAACGGAAAACCTTTGAGTCTTGCATTGGCAGTAGATATCCCTAGGGCATCTAGTAATTTCCGTTTTTTTGCGCACGCCATTACACAGTTTTCGAGTGAAGCGCATGAGAGTGTAGGTCTAGGCTCCATGAATTTCACCTTGCGACAACCCATTGGTGTCGTAGGATGTATCTCTCCCTGGAACTTACCGCTGTACTTGTTCACCTGGAAGATCGCACCGGCTATGGCAGCAGGGAATACCGTCGTTGCCAAACCCAGTGAAGTAACCCCCATGACCGCCTCTTTGCTAGGTGATATTTGCAGTGAAGCCGGGCTACCTAAAGGTGTACTTAACATCGTACATGGGGATGGTCCCACGGCCGGTCAGGCCATCGTAGAACACCCACACATTAAAGCAATCTCTTTTACCGGAGGGACTAAAACCGGTGAACACTTGGCGCGTACGGCCGCTCCCATGTTTAAAAAATTATCGTTGGAATTGGGCGGTAAGAATCCCAACCTCATCTTTGCCGATTGTGACTATGACACCATGCTGGCTGTTACCGTAAAATCTTCCTTTGCCAACCAAGGGCAGATATGTCTCTGCGGAAGCAGGATCTTCATTGAACGACCTTTATTCGAGCGCTTTAAGAAAGATTTCGTGACAAAAGTGAGTAAGCTCAAGGTAGGTGACCCTTTTGATGCCGAAAGCGACTTGGGAGCATTGGTCTCTAAGCCACATTTGGAAAAGGTTCAGTCTTATATTCGGTTGGCTGAAGAAGAAGGCGGAACCATCCTCTATGGAGGGCAAGCGGTGACCGTGAATGGACTAGAAAACGGATATTTCTTGCAACCTACCGTTATTGAAGTTTTCGACGACCAATGTCGGGTAAATCAGGAAGAGATCTTTGGACCGGTGGTCACGCTTATGCCTTTCGATACCGAGGAAGAAGCGTTAAAAATGGCCAATGGCGTTCGCTATGGCCTGTCTGCGACGGTATGGACCAACGACCTAAACCGAACCATGCGTGTCTCAAAACAATTGGAAGCAGGTATTGTGTGGGTAAATACATGGCTCAATCGTGATCTCCGTACACCCTTTGGTGGTGTGAAAGACAGCGGCGTGGGCCGCGAAGGTGGTTTTGAAGCCTTACGGTTTTTTACGGAAGCAAAGAATGTGTGTATTAAGTATGAGTAGGAAGTTGGAAGTTGGAAGTTGGAAGTTAATTTAAAAAACTAAGAATATGAATTTAGATCTCACAAATAAGAATGCCTTGATCTGCGGAAGTACCGCCGGAATTGGAAAAGCGTCTGCGATTCAATTGGCCAAGTTGGGAGCTACCGTTACTTTGGTCGCTCGTGATGAAGAAAAACTGAAGCATACCTTGTTGGAACTTCCATTTGAAAAGGGACAAAAACACAATTATTTTGTAGCCGATTTCAATAATCCCGATACGTTGAGAGAGAAAGCATCCATTGCGACCGCAGAAAAAACATTCCATATCTTATTAAATAATACCGGAGGTCCCAAAGGAGGTCCCATTTTTGAGGCCGCTACTTCTGAATTTGAAAAAGCTTTCACCCAACACCTTATATGCAACCAAATCTTGGTACAGGCAGTGGTACCCGGCATGAAGAAAGCAGATTATGGCCGTATTATCAATATTATCTCGACCTCGGTGAAGCAACCCATTGACGGATTAGGTGTGAGTAACACCATACGGGGTGCGGTGGCCAATTGGAGCAAGACCTTGGCGAATGAACTGGGAGCCCACGGCATTACCGTGAACAATGTCTTACCCGGATTCACGGCTACAGACCGACTTGACGATATTGTTGCAAATGCAGCCAATAAGATGAATAAGTCTGAGAAAGAGGCAGGCGAATTCATGAAACAATTAGTTCCCGCAAAACGTTTTGCACAACCGGGAGAGGTTGCTAATGCGGTGGCTTTTCTTGCCAGTGAGGCTGCGAGTTATATCAACGGAATTAACTTGCCTGTTGATGGTGGAAGGACGAAAAGTTTGTAACTTTAACCTGACATCTGTGCCCAAACCTTGAGCTTTAGGAATCGGTGCTTCCATGGAGTCCGGGCAGGGATTGGAGCAAGCTACCGTGTAGCGCGGAAAGCCCGGTCGAGCGATCGAGCGAGAGTCCGCCAAAAAACAATGAAACGAAACCTATGAAACGAAAACTTCGCATAAATGGTCATTCACACCTTCTTCCGTATCCGGAAGAGATCCCGCAATTCATGAAGGATAAAGGGATTTTTTGGGTGGACAAGGACCGAAAGTTCATGCTTCAGAAAAACTGGAGTCGTCCCGTAACGGATTCGAGTTTTTTCCTAAACGAAAAACTGGAATGGATGGAGCGTTTTAAGATCGACCATGCGGTGGTCCTTAATTTGTCACAGCTTTACGGGAACGGGTTACGGGTGGAAGAAATGAAACAGGCCCTTCGGTTTCAGAACGATTTTAACGCTAAAGTACAACACGACCATCCGTCGAAATTCACTTGTGGGTTTGTGGTCCATCCGGGCTTTGTACGGGGTGCTTTGTGGGAAATAGAGCGTTGTGTGGAGGAATTGGGCTTACAGTTGTTGTGTCTGCCCACGCATTACATGGACACTATTGGCACTTGGCGCTGTATCTTTGATGAAGAGAACGAACCCATTTTTGAGCTGGCCAGCAAATACAATCTGGCTGTGGAAATCCACCCCTACGACGGGGAGAAATTTATCTTATTGGAAAATACGGCCTGGCGGTTCCACTTAATATGGATGCTGGCGCAGTGTGCAGATGCTTATCATTTTTTAACTCTGAACGGCTACGCCGATAAATTTCCGAACATGCGTACCTGTTTTGCACATGGGGGACAATTGGCACAGATCAACCTGGGAAGGCGCATACAAGGTTTCGATGGCAGACCCGACCTTTTTGAAGGTAAAGTACATCCGCGGAGAGCCGTTGGTCATAAGAATATATTTTTCGATACCCTTGTACATGATACAGGTTCTCTGGAGCTTTTGGTAAAGAATCAGGGAGCGAAACAAGTTCTTATGGGATTAGATGATCCGTATCCGTTGGGAGAAATGGAAAGTTTACAGCAGTCTTCGTATCCCGGGAAGATCCTAGATCTTGCTATGGAACGAAAGATCCTCAATTCTGAACAGTGCGATGCGATATGGGAAGACAATGTGATCCAATGGCTGTGCGGAGATGATGAAGCAGCCAAGAAAAAATTAATGAAACGGATCTTAGGTGAATAATCTAGTTAGTTGGAAGTTGGCGCAAGGAAGCAGGAAGAGGGAAATTGCTTCCATACAACCAATACTCCATTCTCAATTCGTAATACTCAATACAAATACATGGATTTTCTTCCTCCAGAAATAGATGCCTACGCAGTTGATCATTCGCAGCGGGAACCCCAATTATTACAGGAATTGAACCGAGAAACTTGGTTAAAAGTCTTGGCTCCACGTATGCTTAGCGGGCATTTTCAAGGACGGGTGTTAAGCATGATCTCAAAACTTATTCGGCCAAAGTACATTCTGGAAATAGGCACTTACACGGGGTATTCGGCGCTGTGTTTGGCTGAAGGAATGGCTTCGGAAGGAGTGCTGCACACGATCGATCATAATGAGGAGCTGTACGATCTTCAGCGTAAATATTTTGACAAATCCGGTTGGGGTGCACAGATCATTCAGCATACCGGAGAGGCATTAGAGCTCCTTCCGAAGTTACAGCAACCCTTCGACCTGGTCTTTATCGACGCAGACAAGATCAACTATCCACGGTATCTTGAGATCCTTCTTCCGAAGCTATCCAAAGGCGCTGTCATTTTAAGTGACAATGTACTGTGGAGCGGCAAGGTAGTGAGATCTATAGCAGCGGATGACGAAGACACCAAAGCGCTAGTAACCTACAATAAACTGTTGAACGAACATCCGCGTTTAGAGACCGTGCTGCTTCCTATTCGCGACGGACTCACCATTTCACGCGTAAAAGATTAAGGTATAAAGATCTTATTTTTTATGGCATAAAGCACCAAGCCGGTACGGTTGCGCAGGTTTAATTTTTCAAACAATACATTTCTGTAACCTTCTATGGTCTTATAACTTAAGCACATTTGATCTGCGATCTCTTTATAGGTCATTTCGGTACAGGCATGTTTAATAAACTCGATCTCGCGCTCCTTTAACGAAGCTACTGAACTTTCTTTTGGCACCAGTGAGTCGACCAATATCTTTGCTACGGTATTAGTGTGGTAATACCCTTTTTTTATAACTTCAAGCAGGGCATTTTGCAGTTCGCTCTTTTTGGCGTCTTTCATGAGATATCCTTTGGCACCGGCGCGCAGCATTTTAAGGATGGTGTTTTCATCTTCTTCAATGGACAATGCCAATACTTTTACTTGGGGAAAATGTTGCCGTAAATGGTCTGTGGTCTCAATACCATTTAAGATAGGCATGTTGACATCCATGAGAACGATGTCCGGAATATTTCTGGGATTCTTAAACTTCTCTATTAGTTCTTGTCCGTTATTACACAGATATAGTATTTTGAACTGTTCAAAATCATCTATAAGACCTCCTATGGCCTGAGAGAGTAAATTGTGATCGTCTACAACAACTACCGAATACTTCATAACACATCAATTTGTATAGGTTAGTGAAAACTGGGTTCCCTCGTTAGGTTCCGAAGTTATTTTCACATCGGCTCCTATTAGTCTGGCTCTGTTTCGAATGTTGCTTAAACCAATTCCTTTCTTTATGGTACTTTCTGAAGTATCGAATCCCACCCCATTGTCCCGCGCTATTATTTGAAGAACATTGTTACTGTAATCCACATTCACACTAAGATTCGAGGCTTTGGAATGTTTCACGGTATTGGTAAAGAACTCCTGAAGCATCCTAAAGATAATGATCTCTTTCTTATTATCAATGAAAAAAGAAGTTCCGGTATGACTTAGCGAAGCTTCCAGGTACTTCAAACGATTAAAACGCTCTACTTCCTGTTGCAAGGCCTCCACGAGCGACAAATTGTTTAGCGTACTGGGATTGATGAGTTTGGAGAGACTGCGCAATTCATTTAAACTCGTGCCAATGGTCGTTATGGCTTCTTCGATCGCCTCCGGACTCCCTTTTGCATTTTGCAACTGTATTTTTGCCAATGTTAACAGTTGACCAATATTATCGTGTAATTCCCAGCTCACATTGCGCAATGTGTCTTCTTTGATCTCGATCTGGGTCTCTATCAATTCCTCCTGAAATCGATTTTCGGCTTCTTGTTGCTCCTGAATCAATTTGTTCTTTCGCTTCTGAAAAATGGCAAATAGAAGTATAACAGTGAGTGCCAAAAACAGGGCAATAACCGAGAATATAATTAAAAACGATTGTACTTCTTTTTCGTCCATATAAATCCGATGCTATAGCAGCCGTAAAGAATACTATTAAGAATTAATAAAATTACCAAATAACTCAATCCTCTAAATTCAATGTATCCAGATAAAGAAAACAGTGGGATCATTCCCATATAGAATAACAAAAGCGCTGTAGAGATCCAAAAACTAAGTTTGTATTTCACTATTAGTACTTCATCACTATTCAACAATTGGTAAAAGTGGAACAGTGTAAGAATAAGGACACTTAGTGCACCCGTAATAAATGTGAATTTATGATATTCCACCCAGCTTTGATACACCAAACTCCAAGCAGCTACAATCAAAAAAATTGCACTCAAAAGAAACACAAGCCTCTTAAATAATTGACTCTCTAAAATACTGTGATACCAATAAAAGTAAAAAAGGAAACTAGTAATGGTAAATGCATTGTATAGCCAGAAATTTTTAACATCGGCCACATATCCCAAATAGGCACCTAGAAGTTCAACCATAAAAGTATACCATAGAAAATACAAGAAGAACTTTTCGGTGGACTCCTTATATTTTCCAAAATAAATTGTTGCAAGAATGGCTGCCGTAAGCTCTAGAACTAAAGGAATTATGGACAATGGTTGAATCTCCATACGCTATGGAATCAATAGTTAGTTGGGGGTTGCCCTCCTTGAGAATAATTTAAAGGTGGTATTCCGCCAATATTGTTGTTGGATGGTTGCACAGGCAGGAATCCTTTTCTAAGATCGGACGGAGCCTGTTGTGTAGTAGGCACCAAAAAAACCGTAGAATAGCCGGCATCGGGATAATTGCTGTTTTGCGGATAGGCCCCAAAATAGATACGCATACCTAAATTCTCTAGCCCTTGGTTACGCGCTTCGTACTCTACATACTCAATATACTTTTTAAGAGTATCCAGCGAGAACCAAAATTCACGGGTATCTTGGTATCCAAGAGCGGCATTGATTACATTATAGCGTGTTTCAATAAAATCTTCTTCTAACGCATTCGCTTCTTCGTAGCTAATGGTTTGTTGGGGCGGTTCCACTTGAGGATCGCAAGATGCACATACAATAACAAGTGCTATTACTGCAGAACATGCTAGCATGTTTTGAAAAAATGATTTCATAATCTATTGATTTTTAAGGTTTCCGTAAAATTAGGTATTTAAATCTTACAAAAATGCAGCCTAAAACTTAGGCAATTTAGAAATCAATGTATATCTCTGTTTTTCAGACCTTTATCATGTTTTCTATGACAAAGAATAGGGGTTTTTCCCCTAAGACCTGCCATGTTTTACCTCGCTACTCTTAAGGGGTATCTTGGACATATCTTCTTTTTTATAACATTAAAAAACAGGAGTTATCTCGTGCTAAAATCAGTTGTTTTACTCTAGATACCCGAAAATAAATATCGCATCTTTGAAGTGTTCAGAAAAAGTATAATTAGCCAATAGTATCCAGCAATGCCCTCTTCAAGACGTAAGCAGCTTTGGGGAGGGTATTGTTCTTTTATTATTCTAACGATTTGGACGATCTATCACCTTCCATGTACCGCAACACCCGCTTCGATACTTTGTAGAACAAATACCCCATGATCGTACCTACCATAGCGCCTACAAGGATATCACTAGGATAATGAACCCCTACGTAGATTCTGCTCAATACAAAGATCAGCGGCCATAGGTACATGAGGTAGATGGAGTGATTAAACCGCCGGAGGGATAGTACAGTAAAGGTGGTAATTGAAAAACTGGAAGAAGCATGACCCGAAAAGAAACTAAAGGTAGCGGGCTTTTGTAAGATGCGGATGAGTTCAGAAAAAGCAACTACATTGTTAGGGCGCAACCGCGCCACAAAATCTTTGGTCGTATCTGTGATAAAAAGCGTTATAGCAAAAGTTAACAGGACAAACGCAAAAACTACAGCTCCTTTTCTTCCTTTATAGTAATAGAAGATCAACGCTACAATGAAAAGAAAAAGAGGAATCCAAGATTCGATTTGTGTAACAAACAACCAAAAACCATCGTATTGCTCAATTCCCAGATTATTCAGGAAAATGAATAGTTTACGATCCCATTCTTTGAGTGCCTCGAACATTTAGAATTTTCTTTTTACCGGCCCGGTGATCTCGTCCACATCCTCCTTCACTTTATCGATCTCCTTTCGCACGTCTTTGGTGATATCGAGATCGATGCCTTGTTTTTCGGCGCTCTTACTTATTTCGCTTTTAATGTCATTGGTCGCATCCTTGATCTGCCGCATTCCCTTACCCAATCCGCGAGCGATCTCCGGCACTTTATCGGCACCAAATACCATGAGCACGATAAAGAGAATAAATGCGATCTCCGCACCACTTATGAATAAAAAGAAACTACTGAAATTCATACCGCAAATATACGGAAGTTTCGCACTCGACATAAAAAAGCCCCGTTAAAGTAACGAGGCTTTCAGTTTATATAAGAGAGGTTTATTCTCCCTTCGTATCATTCTTGAACTGATCGAATTCACCTAATTGTTTGCGTTTTGGCCAAGTGTTATTAGATGTATCGATATCGGCAGTTTCCTCGTCGGGATCCACAACGATCTTGGTGATCTCTTTTTCTGAAGCGATCACTTTTCCAACAGTTTCATCGTTCTTCCTCCAGATCTCGGCCGGATAGGTGATTCGTTCGGTGGTTCCGTCACTGTATGTATATTCTGCAATGATAGGCATGGGGATTCCTCCCGGTTTTTCAAAAATCACTTCATAGAAATACTTAGGACTCTTCAATTTCGCGCGATCCTGTGCTGAAACGTTGTCCATAATGTACTCCTGAAGCGTTTTTACATCTTCTAATGTTGCATTACGCATACTTTCCTCAAAATCTTCGCTTCCCTCCTCTACCAAATATACCAAAGGCGGCAGGTCACTTTCCTTCATGCCTCTCGCTTCCATCATCTCTCTTACTTCTTTATTCATTTTTGAAGTCACGTAGAATTTCTTTACTTCCTTCACACCGATATCTGTAAAGTCGGTGGTATAGAACCAAGCCCTCCAAAACCAATCCAGATCTACTGCCGAAGCATCTTCCATAGTGCGGAAAAAATCCTCAGGCGTTGGATGTTTGAACATCCAACGTTGTGAATAGACCCTAAAGGCATAATCGAACAACTCACGGCCCATAATGGTTTCTCGCAGTATGTTCAATCCGGTGGCCGGTTTTGAATAGGCATTAGCACCAAAATTATAGGTGTTCAATCCTTTGGTCATGATAGGCGCCAATGAACTTTGGTCTCCGGCCATGTAGTCCACAATATTCTTAGCCGGGCCGCGACGGGAAGGATAGGATTTGTTAGGAGCGATCGCTTCCGGATACCATTCGCCAAAATCCTGCTCGGCCACGTATTGCACAAAGGTGTTTAATCCCTCGTCCATCCAAGTCCATTGCCGCTCATCACTATTTACGATCATGGGGAAATAATTGTGCCCCACTTCGTGGATGATGACACTTATCATTCCGTATTTAGTGCGTTCGCTGTAATTTCCGTCTTCATCCGGACGCCCGTAATTCCAGCAAATCATTGGATATTCCATTCCTTGATTCTTTGCATGTACAGAGATGGCTTTGTGATACGGGTAATCGAAGGCCATTCGAGAGTAGGTCTTCAAGGTACTGGCAACCACCATCGTGGAATAATCTTCCCATAACGGATTTCCTTCCGGCGGATACACCGATACGGCCATCACATCTTTGTTGCCAATCTTTACGGCCATCATATCCCAAATAAAGCGCCGTGATGTGGCAAATGCATAATCACGTACGTTCTCTGCTTTGAATTTCCAAGTCTTGGTATTTGTTGCAAACCCTTTAGAGGCTGCTTCTGCTTCGGCTTGCGTTACAATAAGCACCGGCTTATCGTACGTTTTCTTAGCTTGCTCGTAACGATTCATCATTTCTTTCGAAAAGACCTCTTTTCTGTT
Organism: Altibacter sp.; assembly: GCA_002696485.1. Lineage (GTDB taxonomy): Bacteria > Bacteroidota > Bacteroidia > Flavobacteriales > Flavobacteriaceae > Altibacter. Next base: position 25,284 of record NZTP01000039.1, read on the forward strand.
TAACAAAACTCCTGTAGCATCCAAAGTATGGTCGGCCGGAACTGTAATATTCACTTCGAAGTCTCCGAAAGGTAAAGCGAACTCATCCCGCCCCCAGAACTGACTGTTTTGCCATCCTTCCACATCATTATAGACAGCCATACGCGGATAGAACTGTGCAATCACATACCCACGGTTCCCGTCGGCAAAGGTCTCGTACCCACTTCGAGCACGGTCCACGGTATGATCCGGAATATTGTACCACCATTTAATAGAAAAAGTAAATTTTTCGCCCGGCTTTAATGCTGAAGGCATTTCTACACGCATCATGGTCTGGTTGATCGTATAAGGAAGATCTCCTCCTTTGGCATTCTTCACTTCCTGAATATTGAACCCTCCATCAAAAGGCGCGCCCATATATTGACCTACAAAACTACCTGTCATTTGTGCAGGTGTTGCCCCGCTAGGTTCTATCAACGGCGATTTTGAATCTTTGGCACGAACATTTTGGTCGAGCTGTACCCACAAAAACTCCAGAACGTCGGGTGAATTGTTGGTATAGGTGATGGTTTCATTTCCGTATAGCTTAGTGTTCTTATCATCTAAAATGATATCCATTACATAGTCGGCTTGTTGCTGATAGTATTGGGGGCCCGGGGCTCCACTAGCCGTTCTAAACACATTGGGTGTTGAGAATTCTTCGTACAATTGCTTGAAGCGGTTGTTGTTGTAATGTCCGGGTTCCCTTTTAGGGGTTTCACTTTCATCTTGAGCGTGACTTATTCCTGCGATTAGGAATAGAACGACCATAGAGAGGTACTTTGCTACTTTCATAATGGTAAGAGAGATTTTATAAAAATTTTAAGAGTTTAAAAATAGGTCTAATTATATATTTAAGAGGCGGTTCATTCTAAATTTAACAATCCTTTAGGATTGTCTTTATCCAAAACCATACTCCTGCGTTTTGCCGGTGTTTTTAAATGAATGATATTTTGCTGATCCTCGAACATTTCAAACAAGATCTCATTTTCGACTTCTAAGGAAGAAAGCTTCGGAACTTTGGTGATCTCAATATATACTTTAAGCACGTCAATATCGTATTCCTTTCCTATATACGTGAGGGTAACGGGTTTCCCGTTGACTAAGACTTTGAACTTTTGAAGGATATATTTTTTCAAGTATTCGGCATCTTCTCCCGTTTCTTTTTTCGTACCGATTGAAATAGAAGGATCATACCGTAGTTGTAAAACATCCTCAATATCGTCCACAAAGATCTTACTAATTATTTGCAAGGACTGTTTTTCTTCAACATACTCGATGGTCGTGGTACTCACATAGAACTTATGGGCTTCAGAACCACTTGTAAGTATCGGGAATACTAATAGCAGAACACTATAGAATAAAAATCTCATTAAATGAATGTTTCAAATGGTATTAGACGCTGTGTGAAGGTATTCGTTACAAAGACTATTCCTTTTTTTCAAAACTTCGTGCATTGTAAATAGCGCTTCGGATTTGAAAGGTTTCTAACACCAATGCATATTGTTCATTCTCAAAATCGCTTTGCAGATTGGAGGTTTCGATACAAAACAGTAAGAAATCCTCTAATTTTCCCCTTGGTATCGTATAGGCTTCTTCAAAGAAGGACGCCGTATAAAAAGCGATTATATGCTGTACTGTTACATTCTCATGGTCCCATTTCCTTTTCAGTTTCAATTTTCGGTAATACCCACTTAAATGCTTATACATGGCCTCCAGATCTACGGCAGTTGCAAGTCCTAAATAAGGCACGATAGGCACGATCTTTTCCTCCCCCTTTCCTTTGAAGCCGGGAATGCCGACATCATTAAAATTTAAAGGCTTTTCGGTTTTTATGTTTTTAATGTCGGTTTCTAAATTTCCTGAAAGATTGGGACCAAAAACGACTTCCTTTAGTTCATTCACAAGCGGGTTTAAAAAAATTACAAGTATTCGATTTTCATAGTGTTCTTTGGTGACAATGATGGTTTGTGGAACAAAATTCACAGAAGAGATTAAAAGGGTATCCTGCTCCCGTACTGTGATCGAAAAATTTCCCAGAGCATCTGTTACCGAATTGTAATGGGAACTTTTATTTAAAATGTGGATACCTTCCACATCCGCTTCGTTGGTGATTTTCCCTTGCAGTATTCGCTCTTGTCCTGCTGACTTCCAAGCAAGAAAATAAAAAACACCTGTAATAAAAAATTTATTTACTGTCAAGTTTTTTCAGGTACATTGCGCTTTCACGCTGTATAAAAGCCAGCAACAGCAATTCATTTTCGGCTTTTAGTAATTCTCTTTTCACCCCCCTTTCTTCCAGGAAATAAAGAAAGTCATTTACCCGATTCTCCGGTATACCGAACGTTTCAGAAACGTAGGAGTTGCTAAAACGCTGTCGCAGTGCGGTGTGTAATATAAGTTTATTTGCAAACTCTTGTTCGGCATTTTTATTCTTCTTCGGAAAAAGAAGTCCTGCCAAGCCTACAAAATCTAAACTAGCTTGTTTCTGCCCGTTGTAATAAGCTTCTTCGGCTTTATTGCCTTTTACGGAAGTGGACTCGTCTGCAGAAAATTCGTATTCGAACTCAAGGGTTTCATACGAGAGGTCCCACCCCGGATTGATCGTAGCTGTTTTAATACGATTGAGATCGGCTATGATGTTCCCTGAAAGGTCATACGGGCGAACAATCACTTCTTCCAATTGATTCACGGCAGGGTTGAGGTAGATCGCCATGCGCTCACTTTCAATCACGCCGGCATCCACGATGACCGTGAAACTTTGAAACTGTAAAGCCGTGACTTGCACCCGGTCATTCTCTGCCACTTCCAATTCAAAAAGACCTTCGGCATTGGTGATGGTTCCTTTTTGTGAAGAAATATTATAGACACTTACACTTTCTACATCCTCCCCTATGGGCGCCGTGATCTTTCCTTTGACCAACACCCGCTCAATGTCCTGCTGTGCCATTCCGCATAGCGGAACAAAGATTAGTAGAAGTAAAAAGTACTTTTTTCTCATACTTTAAAAGTATGGATTTGTTTTCTTATCAAAGTCATAAGGTTTCGGTGGATATTGTTAAATTTACTCTTTTAGAACCTACCCTATGAAGAATCTAATTGTAGCAAGTACCTCGACGGTGTACGGCGGCGGCTATTTAGACTATTTATCTGAAACACTTTCCGAATTATATAAAAACACCAAAGAAGTGATCTTTATTCCCTACGCTCGACCCGGCGGAATGACACACGATGCCTACACCGAAAAAGCTTCCGAAGCTTTCAAGAAAATAGGAAAAGAACTGCGAGGACTTCACACGTTTACAAACCCACAACAAGCTTTGCGGGAAGCCACAGGTGTTTTTACGGGAGGCGGCAATACCTTTGTTCTTGTCACAGCGCTACATCAATTGCAATTAATGCAACCCTTAAGGGAAGTGATCTTCAACGGCATTCCCTATTTAGGTACGAGTGCAGGCAGCAATATTTGTGGTGTTACCATGCAAACTACTAACGATATGCCCATTGTCTATCCTCCCTCCTTCAAAACGTTGGGGGTTCTTCCTTTTAATATCAATCCGCATTTCTTGGATCCCGATCCCTCCAGCAACCATATGGGCGAGACCCGGGAAACACGCATCAAGGAGTTTCACACACAAAACACCATTCCAGTGATAGGGCTTAGGGAAGGCAGTTGGCTTGAAGTGAACGGCGACACTATCACGTTACGAGGTACCTTAAACGCACGTATCTATAAACAAGGAAAGGACCCGTATGAACTAGACACGAACTCGATAGTGTCTTTCTAAACGATTTACAATTCTTTAATGAAGTGATACCCCTTAGCGACAAACCCCTGATTGTAATAGAATTTATGCGAAGGAAAATTATGTACGTATGTGTTTAACTCAATCCAATTGCAATTTTTTTGCCGAGCGTAGGCATAAATAAATTCCATAAGATCTTTACCAAGGCCACGATTGCGATAAGCCTCTTCAATGATCACATGATCGATCTCCATGCTTTTCCCCGCATAATGTCTGGTTTGGAACCACATACCGCACGTACCTATTAGCGTTTCTGAAGTATAAATGCCAAGACATTGGTAGTTTTGGGAGGCCATCTCCTGTACCCGTTCCGTTAGAACAGCTTCAGAGATACTGTAACTCCCCAATTTTTGCAGCAAAGGCACGATGCTTGTGATATCTTGTTTGGCGATTAAACGGATCTCGATATTGGTATCTTTCAAAATAGTACTACTTTTAGAACAGGACTAAGATATAAAATGAAGCGAAGTAAATTCATAAAAATAAGCGGGGCGGCTGCACTGGGTGTAAGCTTAGTGCCACAATTCTCCTTTACAGTCTTGCAAGATATTTTTACGCGGGATCAACTTATAGGCAAAGGCAATCCGGACATCACGGGTGATTCGTATACTTCCAAGATGCACAAAGAAGCAAAAGCAGCTTTTGAAAGAATGAAGCAAGAAGCGGCTGCGGAAGGGATTACGATTGAAGTCGTTTCTGCCTACCGAAGTTTTCAACGGCAAAAAGAGATCTTCGAAGGCAAGTACCGTCGCTTTACAGATCAAGGCTTATCTCCTTCCGAAGCGATTACAAAAATTATTGAATACTCTACCATTCCCGGTACTTCAAGACATCATTGGGGGACAGACCTGGACCTTATAGACAGTAGTGTTCCTCGACCTCAGAATGTACTTCAACCGGAACATTTTCACGGCACAGGTCCTTTTTGCAGACTTAAGGAATGGATGAACCGGCATGCCAATACATTTGGTTTCTACGAAGTATACACAGACAATGCACATCGAAAAGGATTTAAATACGAGCCGTGGCACTTTAGCTACGCACCCGTTTCTATACCCATGCTGAAAGCCTACAAAAAGCTAGATGTGCAAAAGATCCTTCAGGAAGAGAAGATCCTGGGAGCGCAGCATTTTTCCGAAGCATTTATCGCTACCTACCGAAACGAAAATATTTTAGATATCAATCCCGAATTACTTTCGTAAATTTAGAATTCAAAATCTGAAACTCATGAGAGGTAGCTGGAAAATTCGCATACTGATTGGATTGGCCATAGTCGCTTTTGCATTTTTTAGAAAATGTGCCATGACCGAAGAAAACCCATACACCGGCAAGGAGCAAGCGATCTCATTGACCACAGAAGAAGAGATCGCCATTGGCTTGCAAAGCGCCCCACAGATGGCTGCCGAATACGGCGGACTCTACCCGGACGAACAGATGCAGGCATATGTAGATATGGTTGGTGCCAAGTTGGTTGACAACACGGTGGCTCGTGACACCCCCTATCGTTATGAATTCCATTTGCTGGCCGATCCCAATACTATTAATGCTTTTGCACTTCCCGGCGGACAGATATTTATCACGTATGCCTTGCTTTCCAAACTGGAAAACGAAGATCAGTTGGCCGGAGTATTGGGGCACGAAGTCGGTCATGTACTAGGACGACACTCTGCCGAACGTATTGCCAACAGCGAGTTTTGGCAAACACTGGCCCAAGGTGCTTCGGTGGGAGCCGATGCCGGAAATGTTGTGGCAGGTATCGGTCAAAATGTGTTACTAGGTAACGGTCGTGATGACGAACTGGAGAGCGACGATCTGGGCGTACGCTTCATGATCAAGGCAGGCTACGATCCGTATGAAATGATCGAAGTGATGCAAATCCTTAAAGATGCCGCTGGACCAAACCGTGCTCCCGAATTTAAGAGTACGCATCCTGATCCGGAGAACCGAATAGAACACATTATGGAGGCCATTAAAAAATACGGAGGATCGTGAATAATTTCATTATACCAAAGATCCAAACGCTCAAAAACTAAACACTAAAACCAATCAACATGAAAAAATTAACCAACAGACTGTTATTGCTTACATTGTTTTTTGTCGTGGCTTTTACATTCCAAAGTTGTGAAGAAAAGGAAAAAGAGGAAACCAAAGAAGTTGAAAAGGAAATGATCGTGGCCTCTGAAAAGCCTGAGTATTTCTCGCTTCGACCTGAAGTAGAAAAAGCGTATGGGTACTCCCATGCCGTAAAAATTGGGAACAGTATAAAAATCTCCGGTGCTGTGAGCATGGACGATCAAGGAACTCCCACGGCAATTGATGACATGGAACAACAAATGAAAAATTGCTACGCAGACATTGAGAAGATATTAAACCATTACGGCTGTACTTTTGATGACGTAGTGGTTGAAAACATTTTTACAACCAATATGCCGCAATTACTCGAAAAATCAGCTTATAGAGCCGATATCTACAAAAATCAGTTCCCAACGGGCACATGGGTTGAGGTAACATCCTTGGCACTACCTGAGTTTATGGTAGAAATAGAGATTGAGGCACATAAATCTGAGTGATCACTGCAAGCACTAAACAAGCGGTGAAGGGGGAAGTGCTCTTTTTAGGTAAGCACGCAACCGGCTTTTAAATAGTAAAAAACCTTTATTTTTTTACACGTACTTTGTGAGTATCTTTGCCGTATGAACAAAAAGGTCCTTCTCTTGATCCTGGATGGTTGGGGTGTAACGCAAGATCCTTCGGTGTCTGCCATCGCTCAAGCCCATACCCCTTTTATCGATTCGTTGTATAAGAAATATCCAAATGCGCAATTACTTACACATGGAATGAATGTGGGACTTCCCGATGGACAAATGGGAAACAGCGAGGTAGGACACATGAATCTTGGAGCCGGTCGCATTGTATACCAAGACTTGGCCAAAGTCAATCTTGCCATTCAGAACGGCACATTGCAAGACGAACCCGAGTTGAAAAAGGCGTTTCAGTATGCCAAGGAATATCATAAAAAAGTACATTTTCTTGGGTTGGTCTCTAATGGAGGCGTTCATTCGCACATAGAACATTTAAAAGGACTATTGACAGCCGCACAAACCACTGGCCTTACTGATGTTTTCGTACATGCCTTCACTGATGGACGTGATGTCGATCCTAAATCGGGTGCAGGGCATATAAAATCGTTGGAGGATCACATGGCTAAGACTACAGGCTCCTTAGCTTCGGTGATAGGAAGGTACTACGCCATGGATCGCGATAAGCGCTGGGAACGTGTAAAAAGAGTATACGATCTGTTAGTCTTCGGAAAAGGTACAGCTTCAGAAGACGCAGTTCAAAGTATTGAGACTAGTTATTCCGAAGGGATTACAGATGAATTTTTGGAACCTATTGTGATGACAAACCACGGTGAGCCGCGAGCTACCATTTCTGAAGGGGATGTAGTACTCTTTTTTAATTTCAGGACCGATCGCGGCAGGCAACTCACCGAAGTGCTCACTCAAACCGATTATGAAGGTTTTGGTATGAAAAGTATACCGTTGTATTACGTAACACTTACCAATTACGACGATTCCTTTAAAGGTATCAAGGTGATCTACAACAAGGAAAACATTACCGAACCCTTGGGCGAAGTGCTGGAACGTCACGGAAAAACGCAAATACGCATCGCAGAAACCGAGAAGTATCCGCACGTTACTTTCTTTTTTAACGGCGGACGGGAAACGCCTTTTAAAGGTGAAAAACGTATTCTTTGTCCTTCTCCAAAAGTGGCTACCTACGACCTCCAGCCCGAGATGAGCGCCTACGAGGTGCGCGATAAGATCTTACCGGAAATCAAAAACAAAACGGCTGATTTCATCTGTTTGAATTTTGCGAATCCTGATATGGTGGGACACACGGGCGTTTTTGAAGCAGCCGTCAAAGCTTGTGAAACAGTGGATGCTTGCGCTAAGATCATTGTGGAAGAAGCATTGGTCCAAGGGTATGCCACCCTCCTCCTGGCAGACCATGGCAACAGCGAAACCATGCGCAATCCGGACGGATCTCCCAATACAGCCCATACCACCAATCCGGTGCCCATTATCATTATTGATCGCGAAGTACAATCTATACGCGATGGCATCTTAGGTGATGTAGCTCCTACCATCCTTGCCTTGATGGGGATCGAAAAACCGGAGGTAATGACGCGTTGGTCTTTGTTGTAAGCCTTCTTACACCATCTTTTCTTCTGAATATTAAACTTTAAGAATGGTAATATTCTTCGTATTTTTGCCGTTTGATTGACGTATCATGCACGAAACCTATACCATAGCGGTCGATTTTGACGGAACTATTGTTGAGGATGAGTATCCCAAAATAGGCAAGCCAATTATCTTTGCTTTCGACACCTTGAAGAAGCTACAAGAACGCGGTCACCGATTGATCCTTTGGACCTATCGAAACGGACGAGCCCTTGATGAAGCAGTAGCCTTTTGTAAGGAACACGGTGTCACCTTTTATGCGGTTAATAAAAGTTTTCCCGAAGAGGAGTTCGATCCTAAATACAGCAGAAAGATCAACGCCGATCTCTTTATTGACGACAGGAATGTGGGCGGACTGAAGAGTTGGGGAGAGATCTATCAGGATTTGATTGGCGAAACCAAATCTGATACCGGAAATACAAAAAAGAGAAGAAAAGGTTGGTTTTCCTTTTAAAGACATACTATGATTATACCAAAGACTTCGGAAGAAATTGAACTCATGCGTGAAGCGGCGCTCGTGGTGTCCAAAACATTGGGGGAACTTGCCAAAGAGGTGAAACCCGGTGTTACAACCCTGTATTTAGATTCTATAGCCGAAACCTGTGTGCGTGATCATGGAGCCGTACCCGGATTTTTGGGATTATATGATTTCCCGAACACCCTGTGTATGAGTCCTAATGCTCAAGTCGTGCATGGAATCCCGAACGATACACCTCTGCAAGATGGGGATATTATTTCAATTGATTGCGGTGCAATAAAAAACGGCTTCTACGGTGATCACGCCTATACTTTTGAAGTCGGGGAAATAGCACCTGACGTAAAAAAATTACTGAGAGTGACCAAAGAATCCTTGTATGTTGGTATTCGGGAATTTAAAGCCGGTAACCGCACGGGAGACGTTGGGTATGCCATTCAGCAACATTGTGAAGCACATGGCTACGGCGTTGTACGCGAGCTGGTAGGTCATGGATTAGGAAGAAAGATGCATGAGGATCCGGAAATGCCTAATTACGGCAAACGCGGACGAGGCAAAAAATTCATTGAAGGGATGACCGTCGCCATCGAACCCATGATCAACCTTGGCACTAGACGTATTGAACAGTTACAGGATGGCTGGACGATCTTAACGCAAGATCGCAAACCCAGCGCCCATTTCGAACACAACGTCGCTTTGGTAGATGGCAAACCCGAACTGCTTTCCACCTTTGCCTATATCTATGAGGCTTTAGGAATTAAAAGCAATGAAGAGGACGAATTTAGACAGAAAGCGCTGGTATTGTAACACCATACACAATGCATCAGCTCTTTAAATATTTTCTGAATCTCATTCCTAGAACGCTCCTCATTAGACTTAGTTATCTGGTACGTCCGGTGGTGGCCTTCTTTCTTCGTGGAAATCGGTATACCGACCCTATAGACGGGCAGTCCTTTCGAAAATTTCTTCCCTACGGCTACGAGAAGGTGCGTGACAATGTATTAGCGCCCGGTACACTGTCTTTAGAACGGCACAGATTGTGCTGGTTGTATCTGAAACGTGAAACAACCTTTTTTTCACAGCCACATAAGGTATTGCACTTTGCACCGGAACAGGCGTTCTACAAACGATTTCGTAAACTGAAACACCTCAACTATACAACTACCGACCTCAACTCGCCTTTGGCTGATGTAAAAGCAGATATTTGCGCACTTCCATTTGACGATGAAAGTTTCGATTTTATTATTTGTAATCACGTTTTAGAACACATCCCAAACGACACCAAAGCGATGCAGGAGTTATACCGTGTCTTGACACCGGGTGGCATGGCTATTCTTCAGGTTCCGTATGATGCCGAAAGGAAAACGACCTTTGAGGACAACACCATTACCGATCCAAAGGAACGCGCCAGGATCTTTGGGCAATATGATCACGTGCGTATCTACGGAATGGATTATTTTGAAAAACTGGCGAACGCAGGCTTTAAAGTACACGCAGTAGACTATACCAAGACACTTTCCGAAGAAGAAATCGACACCTACCGTCTGGCTCAAGGAGAACTCCTTCCCGTTTGTAAAAAACTACTTGTTAAGTAACCTCTTAAAGCCCTCGGTCATAAATACCTGTGGCGCATCTAATGTATCACTGTACGTAAGATAGGCTTCCAATTGTGGTGACTTTTCCAGCAAAGCTTTGGATCGCTTTAGCCCCAAGGCCATAAAAGCGGTCGCATAGGCATCGGCTTCGGCACAGGTTTCTGCCACTACCGTTGCACTGGTCACATCACTTTGTTCGGTCGAACCGGTGAGCGGATTGATAGTGTGAACGTATTTCTTTCCGCTTACGGAGTCCACCCGAAACTTTCGGTAATTCCCTGAGGATGCCATCGCTTTATCTTGAAGTTGAATGGTAATTTGAAACGTACGGTCATCAAGTTGAGAATCCACTGTCTCGATTCCAACTACCCAAGGTTGCCCCTTGGCGGGGTTGGTCCCTTTGGCTAAAATTTCGCCCCCCAATTCAATTAAATAAGCATCTACTCCTTCCGCCGTGAGAAAAGCACCTATTCTGTCTATGCCATATCCTTTTGCTATGGCATTGAAGTCGAAATAGATCTCAGGATGTGATTTTTCTACGGTTCCTTCGGAAGTAAGACGCACTTTGTCGAATCCAACATACTGCAATAAAGAATCGAGTGTTGTGCTGTCTATCTTTTGAAGTGGATTTTCGTCACCAAATCCGTAGGCATTCCGAAGCACACCAACAGTTGGATCAAAATATCCTCCAGAACGCTTATGTACTTCTTCAGAAAGTCTAAACACAGCTTTAAAATCGGTGTCCACTACAAGGTCTGAAGCTCCTTTATTAATCTTTGAGATATCACTATTGGGCATGTACGTGCTCATGGAGCGATTGATCGTATGAATAACCGAATCGACTCCTTTTTCAATACCGGCTAGATCGCCACCCACATATTGAATGGTATAGGTAGTTCCAAAAGCATCGCCTTGTAACACGGTTACTTTTGAAGTCTCATTTTTACATGAGAGCAATACTAGTAAAACCGCAAAAACACCAAATTTTCTCATACGATTTCCTGTAAACCATTATAGACCATTGTATAATCTTCCCCTTTTATAACCGGCTTGGCGTAGTCGCTTCCGTGTCCTAATCCCACTCCGGCATAAAAAGTTTTCGCTTCAAATTTAAGTGCGTGTTCCTTCATTGTTTGCATGAGAACAGGATCATACACATCTGCATTTTTAGGATAGGAAACGGCGCGCACTACCACAAAATGTAAATTTTTATCCCGAAGTGCCACGAATTGAGGATCCTTTTTCAATTTTGAATTTACGCCTAAAAATTCGAAACCGTTTTCCTGTAATTCCTTGCCCACGATGTTCATGGCGAGGTTGTGCAACTCCTGTGCTGTTAGCTCTTCTTTCATATCAACTACAAAGATACACGAGCTGAAGAAATTGCCTCTAAACTTCCATAAAAAAAACCGTTCCCAGGCAGAAACGGCTTTTCTCAAAAAAAAATTATGGAATATTACTCTTTAATAATGCGTTTTGTTACTGTTCCGTGTTCTGTTGTAATCGCAATAAAGTACATGGCAGAACGCAATGATGACACATCCAAAGTGTAATTGGCACTTTGGTTATACTGTATCTTTTGAACGCGTCGTCCGGTGACATCCACTATCTCTACTGCTAGGACCGGTGTCCGCGGTGAGAGAATGGTGAGTATATCCCGTACCGGATTTGGATAGATCGATATGGTTTCTAAGACAACATCGGGCGTCTCTAAAATTACTTCAGGTTCAAATTGAAGTCTGAATCGCTCATTAAAAGTTCCTTTTATGCTTGAGAATGTATACTCTGAAACCGTAAGATCTGTAACCGTATTTTCAAAGGTATCAACTAAATAAATTGCCCCTTGAGACACCTGAGGCCCTTCAACATTGGCCAATGAGATCACAAAATTGGTTTCCGCTTCCACTTGGGTTGCAAAGCCCATAGGCACCTTCACCGTGCTTTCAAATACACCTCTGTTTTGAATACCTAATTGTTCACTTCCATCGTCTAAATGTGAATAAAGAGAAATAGCAGTTGCCATACGATTGGTATCGTAACCTTGGTCAAGACCGTTGCTTGCCATGGGGTTGAAGCCTACCAATGCATAACTTCCAATATTGTAAGCATCATTTCGTACACGAAGTAATACTTTCTCTACATCTGCCAAGGGCGTTCTTAATGTAGTGTTACCCGTGGTAAGACGCATAGCGTTGGTAAAAGTGACCGATCCGGTTCCTGGATTGGCACCTCCATTTACTTTAATCCCGAAGCCTTGACCCGTGGCGACAATACCGTTAGGCGTCGTTGATGTACCGGGGTCGTTGGCCGCAGGTAATGCTCCACCCGGAGTGTACATAGAAATATCTCCCATACTGAAATTGATACTTCCATATCCCGGAATGCTGGAGCTTGGTGGCGTAAGATGTTCCCAGAAGTACAATTCGTTGATAAATGGATTATTATTTATAAGATCGTCTCCAGAAATCGCTGAAGGATACGGATTTGCCAAGGCATTGGGCGTACCATCCGGATTGATCCCTGTCCCATTGTAGGTTACTGTTCGAGTTACATCTCCGTTATTAAGCGTTCCTTGATCGTAGACAAAAGAATAGGTTTGATTCGCAGGATCTGTATACCCCGATTGCGGTCGTACTATATATCCTTCGCCCACATTGATCACCCCGTTGTAGGAGTTCCAAAAATCTCCATTGTCATCGGCAAAATTAGTTCCCCCTGCAGGAACCCCTGTGTGGGGAACGAAATTCCCCGGTGTGTGATCTAAAACTAAAAAGGCTGAATTAAACACTCCGTTTCTCGTCTCTGCACTCATAGGGCTACCCATAACCATAAAATCACGAGTTTGTAAGACAGGTGTTGTAAGATATACCTCGATGGTTCCGTTGTTTGTTACCGTGGCTGCAGGATCTACTTGTACAACGCTGCCGGTATGTAATACATCCATATCACCATTCACCGTAATATTTCCATTTACTTGTAGAAAGTCATTGGGAGAAACCGTAAGGAACACTCCATTATTTACAATTAAAGTACATGCACTAAGGTCTCCATGGAGCGCTGTATCATAATTCCCGGAGAGAATCACAGGATTTGATGTAGTGGGCACTCCAACCGGTGACCAGGTACTGCCATTCCATGTTTTGGTTACACCGGGACAGTTTACAAAAGCGCCAATCGGTCCAAAATAATAAGTGCCATCAAGGCCCGTAAAGTTTCCTGTGAGCGTCACATTAGAACCAAAGGCACCTACAGTTAAGGTTGCTGTTTCAGTGAAACTAGAGGCATTCCCTCTAGCGGCTACAAGGTTATTTCTTGTAACCCCTACCGTTCCACCTACGGCGGTTTCCCAACCTGCTATTTCAGCTTCGGTAAAATAAAAAGTGATGCTTGTATCTCCTGCACCAGTTGTGGTTGCCGGGTTAATATCGAATGTTTTGTCCATCACCAAATTTGGTATGGTGCTTCCGTTATAGGCTTGTGCTCCTGTTCCCGCCCGTGAAACTGACATGTCTACACAACCGTAATTGTGCGTATTGTTATTGGTAATGGACATCATGATGGCTCCCGAACCGGCATCTGCACCGTACAAGGTTCCCATTCCCGGTACCAATACGAGGTCGTTGGTCGTAGCTGTATTCACAGCGGTTTGAATCGGTGATTCTACAGTAGCCACAACATCTAACGCATCGAACAAGAGAATTCCGTTATTTGCTGATGAATTGTAGTGGCGGATGACAAAATAGCCGGTTTGTCCGGCCAAGCTAGTATTGTTTACCGTTCGTATATCTCCAGTATTTGCAGTAGCATCTCGTTCTTCCAAGATGATCCCTGCATCAATGGCAGCATAGGAAGCTATACTCGTTGTCCATTGCAGACGATAATGCTCTATTGTGTTGAATCCTGCAACGGAAAAAGTAAAGGCCGTGTTGGTCGTCCCTGCAGGGATCGTGATCTGTGGACTGATCAAATAATTATTGGCTGTAGCCTTTGGCGGATTTGCGGACGGGTTCAATACGGTAAGGTCTGTCTCTGAAGCTGCGAACTGTCCGGTAAAACCTGTATAGCCTCCGGATGTAAAGGACAGCGATAAAAATCCGTTTCCATCCCCGTCTCTGTCGAGGTTGGTCCATCCTGTCCAATCTTCAAAATCTTCACTATAAACGTTTATATTTTGTGTACTGGCAGGAACCAGATCGTCATCATGGATGGTAATCGTAACTGAATCGGCGTTGGTATTGGCAGTGGCATCACCTCCATTAGGATTGACGGTAAAGTCTACCGTAAGGGTTTCAGGCACTTCCACAAAACCATCGTGATAGACCCGAACGATCATATCCTGTGACGTGGTTTGTCCTTGTAAAAAAGTTAATGATGTTGTGATCAGGTCGAAGTCTGCTCCACTAGTAGCTGTTCCTCCCGAAACCGTGAAGGTTACATCGGCATCTTGAGAAGGTGCCATAGCGATGTTCACCGGAATGGAAACATCGGTAAAACTACAGTCCGTTTGTTCTGTTGTGGTAGCAGTGGTTGTCCCGAAAGAGATCTCCGGTGATGCTGCTGCAATGATTCCTCCGGTAACAATAAGAGAGAAATTTTGCGAACCGCTTGAAAGGGTTCCTTTATGTGTTACGGTAAGGGTATATTGTCCTGAAGCACCGGCGATATCAATTCGTTCGTATGGATCTACCGTGTTGTCGCCAAAACCATTGGTTGTCACACCGGTTAAACGCCATGGTGTATATACGGTACCATTACTCAGCCGAAGATCAAGGTCATTGACCAGTGCAGGTGTATTGCTGTTGGTTCCGTTATTTACAGCACCGGCAGGATCGGTCCAAGAGATCGAAGCTTTGAGTGGGTTCACGCCGTCCGACTGTATGGTTACTTGGTAAGATTGCCCCTGATTCAAGGTAAGTTCAGAAATTACCGCACCGGTAGGTGCCGCGGTGATCGCTTCGGCAGCAGCTTTAGTATTCATTTGCCCCCAACCCGTGTTGGCATCGGGACCGGTAGGCGCCACATCGTCTGCGGTATGAAGTGCCAGACCTTTCAGTGTAGCGGCTCTCATGAAGGTAGCATTCAGATCGAAATAATGATCCTGCAACAATAATAAGGATCCGCTTACATTGGGTGCCGACATTGAAGTACCTGTCAAATTTCCGTAGGCACTATCACTCGTTTCCAAGGAAGAATACAAGCTTGTCCCGTTCCCCATGATATCCGGTTTAATACGGTAGTCGTCTGTAGGTCCTTCGCTACTTCCGGAATTTCTGGTAACTGAGATCAGGTTTCCATTGGCATCCACATTCGCATCTTGTCCGTTGGCAATCACAAAATTGTTCTTGGCCGTGGCCGTTCCATTCAATTTATCGTATGCTGATTGGCCATTGAGCGGAATTGCATTGGCCGTATTGTTTGCACCGTCGTTTCCTGCGGAATTTACCATTAGGTAATAAGGCGCACTGTACATTAGTTGATCCCATTCTCTGGCATCTTGGCCATATTGACCAAACCAAGCGTCCGGAATGGCCGTTGCATTATAACCATACGAGTGATTAGAAATAAGCATCCCTGCTGAAGCTTCCGCAGTCGCCTCGGCTAGATCGTTGTTCCAGTCGTGTGTCTTGGCATCGGCCTGCCACGCCATTCCTTTGGCCGCGGCTACCAATCCTGAAGCGACAATAGTTCCTGTTACGTGTTGCGCATGAAAACTGTTGCCGTTGATAGCGGTGACACCATCATTAATAGACACTCGATTTGTTCCTCCCGGACCATCAAATTCCTGATGTGTAGGGCGTGCGGGACCGCCGTCCCAAACATGGGCAGTCAATCCATCTCCATTTACATTGAGTCCCAAGGTACCACCGGTATTTAAATGGTTCGCCCGTGTAGAGATAGCCGCATTCACATTGTGTAGGGAATAGTAGAGCAAGGTTCCATTGGGGCCTATGCGTTGTAATTCATCGAAGGTTCCGTCTTCATTATATTTTTGTATGGGCAAGTTGTTCACCAATGCATAAGCGATGGCTTCCTGTTTCTCTAGGTTTCTTCGTGTTGAAAAAATACTGTACAAGGCGGCAAGTTTACCTTGGTCGTATTCTGCCGTGATCTTTTGAAGTGCTTTGGCGTATTGGGTAGTATCAACTTTTCTCGGCGTGTTGGCTTTCCCTTTAGTTAGTGTTTGCGAAGAAGCCGTAAAAACAGCTAATAGCAGCGCCAATAGTAGAAAATTTTTCATAAGCAATGTGATTTAGGGGGCTTAAAAAACTCTGTTTGAACGAAATAAACATGCCAAAAATAATATTTTATCGTTATAATGCAATTTTTTATCGATAAAATACATGTTTTTTTAAGAACTAAATTAAAAAAGCCGTTCCAATATATTGAAACGGCCTTGTTTTTATTATAGTATGTGTTTATCCTCCAAAGTCATCAAAACGTATATTCTCGTCCGGGATCCCAAAATCCTCGCCCATTTTTTGAACCGCTTGGTTCATTAAAGGAGGACCACAGAAATACAATTCGATATCTTCAGGCGCTTCATGATGATTCAAATAATTATCGATAACGACCTGATGAATGAAACCAACAAAGCCGTCTCCTTCATCGTTGATATCCTTCTTCACTTTCCAGTTGTCCTCAGGAAGCGGTTCAGAAAGTGCCATGTAGAATTTAAAGTTCGGAAAATCCTTTTCCAAGTTTCTAAAGTGATCGATATAGAATAATTCACGTTTAGAGCGTCCTCCGTACCAATATGTTACCTTTCGGCCGGTCTTCAACGTTCTGAAAAGATGGTAGAGGTGCGAACGCATAGGCGCCATTCCTGCTCCCCCGCCAACGTACAGCATTTCTGCTTCAGAAGGATTGATAAAGAACTCCCCATAAGGCCCTGAAATCACCACTTTATCGCCCGGCTTCTTATCGAAGATATACGAAGAAGCGATCCCCGGATTTACGCTCATCCATTGATTCTTCGCTCTGTCCCATGGTGGTGTGGCGATACGAACGTTCAACATGATCTCACGTCCTTCGGCAGGATAGGAGGCCATGGAGTATGCACGCTCGACTGTTTCGGTATTCTTCATGACCAACGGCCACAACCCAAATTTGTCCCACTCTTCTTGAAACTTATCCGGTGTCTCGTGTTCTTCAGGATGTGCAGTGATATCAATATTCTCATATTTAACTTCACAAGGAGGTATCTCAATTTGAATGTATCCACCAGCCTTATAATTCATATCTTCAGGTATCTCTACCACAAACTCCTTAATAAAAGAAGCTACGTTATAGTTACGCACGACAGTAGCATCCCATTTCTTTATACCGAAAACCTCTTCAGGTATATGAATATTCATATCCTGTTTTACTTTTACCTGACATGACAAGCGGGCGCCTTCTTTCAATTCTTTTCTGCTGAAATGCGGTGTTTCCGTAGGAAGTGCTTCACCACCTCCCGAAAGGACGTGACATTCACATTGAATACAGGTTCCTCCACCCCCGCAAGCCGAAGGCAAGAAGATCTTTTGGTTACCCAAGGTAGATAATAAGGTACCACCGGATTCTACCTCAATGACCTTTTCATCGTTGATGGTAATCTTTACCGGTCCTGAAGGTGATAATTTTTGTTTAGTAAAGAGCAATAGGGCAACCAATAACAAGGTCAAAACCAAAAAGGCTACTACGGTCGCAATAATGACTCCTAAGGTACTTGCTGCTAAAAACATATTATTGTTGTGTTATTTCTGAAACCTCAGTGATCTCAATAGTTTCTGAATTATCTTGTATAGTTTCTTCGGTTTTAAGACCTACTTCACCATCAGTTTCCAAAGAAGAAGTTTCCTCTCCCCCGCCTGTTAACATTCCTCCGAAGCTCATAAATCCAATCGCCATAAGCCCTGTAATAATAAAGGTGATCCCCAATCCTCGAAGCGGAGCCGGTACGTTGCTATACCGGATCTTTTCGCGAATGGCTGCAATTGCCACGATCGCCAAGAACCAGCCTATCCCGGAACTGAACCCGTAATTTAATGCCAAACCAAAGGTAGCAATATCACGTGATTGCATGAACAATGAACCTCCAAGTATCGCACAGTTTACAGCGATAAGTGGTAAAAAGATCCCTAATGAATTATACAATGACGGAGAAAATTTCTCCACTACGATCTCTACCAACTGAACCATGGTAGCAATGGTAGCAATAAAGAGAATAAAGGACAGAAAGCTCAGATCGTAATCGGCGTATCCTTCACCTAACCAAACCAATGCTCCTTCTCGTAAGATGTATTGATCCAGCAGCCAGTTCATTGGCACTGTCACGGTTAATACAAAAATAACCGCTGCCCCAAGTCCCACTGCCGTACTTACTTTTTTGGAGACCGCCAGGTAGGAGCACATTCCCAAGAAATAGGCAAATACCATGTTGTCTACAAAGACCGACTTAAAAAACAATTCTATATGTTCCATTTTTCTGTTATTCTAATATTGTGTTATTCAGCAAAACGAATTTCTATTTATTCTTTTCGTTCTATTCTGAATATTAATTCTCTTCGATCAATTCCTTATTTCTGCTTCGTTGTACCCAGATGATCAATCCTACAACGATCAATGCCATTGGGGGTAACACCATGAATCCATTGTTTTCGTATCCAATGGCATAAAGACCCGATTTTTCAACGGGGTCACCCAACACCTTAAAACCAAATAAGGTTCCCGATCCCAACAATTCACGGAAGAACCCAACAATAATGAGGATCACGCCATAACCTGCTGCATTTCCAATTCCGTCAAGGAAGGATCTCCAAGGGCCATTCCCTAAGGCAAAGGCTTCAAAACGCCCCATAATGATACAGTTGGTGATGATCAATCCAATAAATACCGATAGTTCTTTACTCAATTCATACGCGAATGCCTTCAGCACCTGATCCACGATAATTACCAACGTAGCAACTACAATAAGCTGCACGATGATACGTATTTTCGACGGAATGATATTTCTCATCAAAGAGATCACCACGTTTCCTACACCCAATACAAAAACCACCGAAATCGCCATTACGATCGAAGGTTTCAACTGAGCCGTGATCGCCAAAGCCGAACATATTCCCAACACCTGAATCGTGATCGGGTTGTTATCTGCTAACGGGTCTAAAATTAATTTACTGTCCTTTTTTGATAGAAGTCCCATAGCTTACTGATTTAATTTTTGAAAATAGGGTACGTACATTCTAATATCCTTTTTAAGCATGGCAGAAACTCCGTCGCCGGTAATAGTCGCTCCCGCTAAGGCATCTACTTCATTATCTGAAGTATCTGTATTCTTAGGATCGTTGTTTCCTTTGGCTACCGTGATTCCTTCAAAAGCATTTCCATTTAAGAAGCTTTCTCCGGTAAAATCATCCATAAAGTACCGTTGCTTGATCTCTGCTCCAAGTCCGGGTGTCTCTCCTTTATGATCAAAATAAACGCCTTGAATTGTCATTCCCTTATCTACAGCAACAAATCCCCAAATGGCATCCCAAAGACCTTTCCCACGCACCGGAATCACATAAAGTTCCTTTCCGTCCTTTTCGCCAATAAAGAGAGGCAATCTGCGTGTATAACCTTCCTCTTTTGCCAAGGTTTCTTCTTTTTTAAGATCGATCAAAAATGCCTGATCGTCTTCTGTAATATTATCTCCTTGGATCACCAATTGTTTGGTGATATACTTATTGAACTCTTCCTCAACCCTATCTGTTGGAATAAAGGTAACATCGTTTGGGCCTTCATTGTCATTGACATTCATGGCATATAAGATGTTCTGCATCTTTTCATACTTCTCATTTGCTTTCACAAGCGGTTTAAGTCCACTGGCAAACCCTGCCAAAATAGACCCAACCACGATCACCATGACAATGGCGAAGATGACGGTATAACTGTTCTTATCTGTGTTAATAGCCATTCTTATGCTGTTTTAACTTTTAAACGTTTCATTCTTCTCTTAATGTTGCCTTGCAACACATAGTGGTCAATGGTTGGAGCAAAGACATTCATTAGCAGGATTGCTAAGAAGACACCTTCGGGATACGCAGGATTGAACACACGTATCAGTATGGATATAAATCCGATAAGGAATCCGTAAATCCATTTTCCTTTGTTAGTCTGAGATGCCGTAACAGGATCTGTTGCCATATAAACCGCACCAAACAATATACTTCCTATAATCAGGTGTTGCCAAAACGGAACGGTCATCAATCCATAGAATTTACTTCCTTCATTAATCCAACCCATTTCCACCACACCATTGAAGATCAATCCCATAGCAAGGGCTCCTATGAGTGTGCTGAAAATAATTCGCCAGCTTCCCACTTTGGTAAAAATAAGGAACAAGGCGCCAAATATGATCAACAATTTCGAGGTCTCTCCAACAGATCCCGGGATAAACCCTAAGAACATATCTTGCAGGCTATAGACGACATCTTGATTTTGTGCATAACTACCCAAAATGGTCTCACCCGAAATGGCATCTGCATTCGATCCCGCTGCAATTTCTTTCGCTCTTTCTACCGCACCATGAACCCAAACCTTATCACCACTCATCCAAGTAGGATAGGCAAAGAATAAAAAGGCACGGATGGTAAGCGCCGGATTTAAAATATTCATTCCGGTACCGCCAAATACTTCTTTTCCTATCACCACCCCAAAGATCACGGCTACCGCCAACATCCATAGCGGAATATCTACCGGCACGATCAACGGAACTAACATTCCCGTCACCAAATACCCTTCTTCTACTTCATGACCTTTTATCACAGCGAATAAGAATTCTACCGCCAGTCCTACTCCGTAGGATACAATAACCAAAGGTAGTACGGTCCAGGCGCCCATGGCAAAGTTTTGCCACGACCAAAATTCTCCACTGAAAAATCCTGCAGCGGCTTCGATCTCTCCTGTGGCTAAATAATGCTGGTATCCTGCATTATATATTCCAAATACCAAACAAGGGATCAAGGCCATGATCACCGTATTCATGGTACGCTTCAGATCGTCCGCAGCGCGAACATGCGACCCGGAGTGTGTCGTTTCATTGGGTAGATACAAAAAGGTGTGCAAGGCATTGAATGCCGGTGCCATTTTTTTTCCTTTGTATTTTTCTTTTAGCGTATGTAATTTTTGTTTCAATCCCATAGCATTATCCTATTTCTTTATACATTAAGTCAAGACCTTTTCTTATGATCTCCTGGTGGGGTTGTTTTGATACACAAATGAACTCGGTAAGTGCGAAATCTTCCGGGGCCACCTCGTACATCCCCAAGGCTTCCATAGCATCGAGATCTTCTACCATACAGGCTTTTAAAATTTGCAATGGATAAATGTCCATTGGGAAAACCTCTTCATAATTTCCGGTGACCACAAAAGCTCTGTGTTCGCCATTGGTATTTGTGTCCAATTCGAATTTCTTATTTGGAAAAAGCCATGAGAAGGTCAATGCTCTTGATGTGGATATCTTATCGAACACGGGCTTGTTCCATCCGAAGAACTCATAATCGTCTCCTTCCGGGATCACAGTAACGGTATTGTTGTAAAATCCAAGATTGCCTTTTACCGAGATCTGCTTTCCGGTAAGTACGTCGCCGCTTATCACCCGAACGTTCTCCTCGGTCAATCCTGAATCATATAAAAACGTCGCCACTTCAGCGCCGATCTTGGTCGTATAATATTTTGGTGTCTTAACAGAAGAACCTACCAAAGCGATCACGCGTTCTGCGTTAAATTTACCGGTAAGCAATAAATCCCCTATGATCACCAGATCCTGAGCATTCACTGTCCAAACGGTTTCACCTTTGTTCACCGGATCGATCTTTGCAATCTGCACTCCCACATTTCCGGCCGGGTGCGGCCCGCTCACTGTATGAAGGGTGATGTCTTTTAATCCTTCAAAAGGAGATACGCCTGTTTTTCCTACAGAGACATGCACTTTCCCCTCGGTAAGTTTGCTCAGTGCGGTAAGGGCTGCCTGTAATTGTTTTTCTTTACCGCGCAAGGTCACATCATAATCGGCCGCCAGTGGCGCTGTGGCATAACCCGAAATAAAGATAGCTTTTGGAGTGCTATCCGGATTGGCAATCACGTGATACGGACGCTGTTTTATAAACGGCCAACATCCTGCAGCCAGTAAATGCTGCTTAATGGCTTCCGGTTGCATGGAAGACGGGTCTGCCACACCAAAATCTTTATAGGTATCTTGAGGTTCGGCTTCAATGACCAGTTCGGTAATAACGCGTTTTGCGCCGCGCTCTATCTTGGTGAGTGTTCCGCTAACCGGTGAAACGAATTTGATCGCTTCATTTGCCTTTGCGTAGAAAACAGTGTCTCCGGCTTGTAGTTTAGCACCTTCTTTAACTACCATTTTAGGAGTAATCAAGTGAAAGTCTGAAGGTCTAATCGAGAAGGTTCTGGATCGCGGCGCGTTGGATATTGTTTTATCGGCTTCGCCTTTCAATCGTATGTTTAGACCCTTTTTAATCTTAATGTCTTTGGACATAGGATGCTAGTGTTAAATTTCTTTTTCTTCCCGTCCCGATGAGTATCGGGATTTAAGGGAGTGCAAATTTATAAATTTAATGTAGCATCACATAATAATTGCGTATAATTTTAGCAGCATTGGGTACGGATTTTTTTCAAGAAATGCTGTGTACCGAATAGCTCCCTAAAGGCGGCATCTCAAGTAGGGTAAATAACAAGAAGGAATGTGCTGTAAGACATCTTCTTACTTTTTAATAAACTTTTTTATTTCAGTTTGACCCAAGGAGTCTTGAATACGAAGAAAATAAATACCTCGCGAAAGCATAGACACATCTATCATTTTTTCTGAAATGTTTTCCGAAGAAGGCCGAAGAACCCCCATACCCTGTACATTGTATATTTCCAATGTGAAGTTGGCCATATCCCGTTCTGAAACAAGATACAGTTGGTCCCCCACCGGATTGGGAGCTACCTGAAACATGCTAAGATCGAAAGCAGCTGCGGATAGCAGTTCATTCCCATACACCGCTTGGTCTCCGTCTGCGTTCTCAATGGTAAGGACTACTTCCCCGTTTCCTCCCGAACTGAAGGAATAGGTGAAGGGGTTTTTGGCAAAATTATTATCCAGATAATAAATTTCATAGTGATCTTCCATGAATTCCCAAAGAATAGGATCTCCACAAACTCCCGGAAGCACAACACCTCCGTCCCCTATTTCAAACACATCGTTATTAGTATATTGAATAATATTCTGAAAACCTTCTTCACAAGATGGATGTACCACTTCAATAAATTCGGAATTAAAATAAGCCCTTCCTTCAAAAGAAGGATAGGGAGGAAAATAGTCTGTTTCTTCAATTATAAGTTTTTGCAGATACCAATCATTATCAAACAATTGCGGGTCTTGGGCAATGCCGGTAAAACTTAGAGCGATAAAAAACAAGAAGGATAGGGCTTTCATGGTTTAAAAATTTTAATTAATTTACAAAATTATTCTTTAACCAAATTTTTGGAAGCAACTATTTCTCCATCACAAATCAAAGCAACAGAATAAAATCCCGGTTGATAGTTGGAAATATCTATAACAGCCTCAAATAATTCAGTATCTAAAATATAATTGTTTGAAGTACCACTGTGCGTATCCACCACCATTAAATAAGCAGATGTCGCTTCATCTGCTTCATAAGAAACAGTTACTATACTTGAAGCAGGGTTAGGCACTAAAGTATTTAAACTATATGGGTTTACAATCACTTCCACTTCGTCATAATCCTTATAGCCGTCGATGTCTGAGATAATTTCCAATTTATATGTTTGTGTCACATTAGGAGATACCGTTAAATCAGTACCTGTGTAGATGAGATTTCCGGCAGGATCATACCAATTGTATATAGCGGCTTCGTTAATCTGTTCCGCGCTAATGGTAATATTCTCGTTCTTATCTATCTCTTTGTCTTGTCCCGCATCTGCCGTAAATGTATCTCTCGGGATTCGCTTTATTTCAAAAGTTTCTCCCCCAATTACTTCATCGGTATCATTGTCTCTTTGTGCTAAGTGATAAATAAATTCTCTTTTAGAAGTCGATTCCTTTGTTAAAAAGTTGAACGTAATATAAGCAGTACCGAGTTCGTTTGGATTGAATTGGATATTATCCAATCGTGCGTTATTTCCTTTAATTATTTTTGTCCTGCTTATTCTTGTAGAATCTAAATTATGTGATAGTCGCCCTCCTCTAACCCATGCATTATATAGCACATCATCCATCTCAAGGGTAACTTCTGCTTCTTCATAAATTGATTTCCCTGTCTCATTAGCCTCCTTACTCAATTCTAAATTATAGGTTTTGGTAGTAGAGAAAGGATTTCCTACACCCACTACACCTCCAATTAAAGAAGATATATCTGGAATAATATCTACTACCGTTGTATTTTTCCATGCAATATTATTATTATTCAAAACATTTTGAACAATTGAGATTCCTTCAGGAAAAGTCATGGGATCATTAGGTGTATCAATTCTTGCCAACAAACAGAAATGCCAAGGATTAGAATTGATATTAATATAATCCTGTGGGTTGGGCATATTAGTCCATTCAAATTCAATGATAGCCTCCTCTCCTATTCCTAATGGAGGAATGGTTATTGTCCCTATCTCATCTCCCATTAAAACAAAGTTGCCTGAGCCCGGCGGGTTTTCAATAGAAAAATTTCCCTCCCAATGTAAAGGCCATTGCAATGAAGTGTTAGCCTTTGACCAATATAGTTTCAGATTGTCCCCACCAGTTGATGCTTGACAACTATTATTTGTGACTCGTACATATACATAATTGGAGTTATTTGGATCGTATTCGGGGTTTTGATGTTCTTTGATGAGCTTTCCATCATTTTGGTTTCTAACCCAAATATCTTCACTGCGCCAAGGTTGAGTAGTCGCAGTATTTGGTTCCGCAAATCCATCAACGTGAGAATCTTGCATTGCGAGATCAAGACCGGGGGCAGGGTTAAGGGTACATTGTGCTGTTAGGACAGCCCGATACGCATTAATTCTTCCTGTGCCCAAAAGACCAATATAAGGCTGATTGTGTGGAATACAGTAAATATCATCTGTAGTATTTCTTATTATGTCTTTAACTTCGAAAAGGGTTAAACTAGGATTTACAGAAAATATTAGGGCTGCCAAGCCTGTAACATATGGAGTTGTTATTGAAGTTGCAGATGCTATTCTATATCCAGAAGGGTGTTCATCATATTTATCGGTGATTGCTAACACAAGTTGTCCCGGAGCACTTACGTCCACTTTATCATTGTGGGTATGTGAATGCGTTTCGGAAGGTACATGTGGTCGAAATTCATGAATATCCAACCATGATCTTTCCCAATATATATTACCATCCGGATTTACAATATTATGATGATAGCCAATTGGAAATCTTGCACCTACGCTGGTTACAGAAAGTGTAGCATCATAAGACGCCGGATAGGCATATCCATTCCCATCTGCACCACAACTGTTCCCTATTACACCATTACCTGCTGCCGCAACAACCAAAACACCATTTTCAGTTACTTCAGCAATTACATCATCCAAAAATTGTTTGCTTGGGCTTTGTTCGCAAATCACCCAACTACAATTGATTACCCTTACACCGGGATAATTAGACAGCACAAGTAAACCATTAATCAAACCACTTGCGTAACCTCCACATGTTGCTCCCACTAATTTTGCGTTATATGCTAAACCTGCAATGCCTACATTATTATTTGTTTTTGCAGCGATGCCTCCTGCAACACCTGTGCCATGGTTTGTAGTATTATTAACAAGTATTATATTATCAATCATTTGACCATTTAAATCTTCGTGGTTAAGATCAAATTTTGAATCTGCTACACCAACTAAAACATTCGGATCACCTGCAGTAATCGTCCATGCTAAGGGAGCATTTATGAGTTCTAAAGCTGCATTTCTACCACCAGTAATTATATCATCATAATCATTAGGATATATAGGGGAAGTGTCTGTGACTGGCATAGAGCCATCTGTAAAAACAATCTCTTCATTTATCACTACTCTTTCAACTTCATTTCGAGTAGAAATATCATTGATTTGTGAATTAGAATCCATTGTAATAACATAAACTCTTTGCAACCTAGGAGTTTCTGCTGTAGGAAAAGCTTTCTCAAAAGAATAAACTGTTTTAGCATTAATGATTGATGAAAAATCATTAATGTTGGTAGTTATGGAGATAGTACCATCAGAGTGGGTAGTTCTTTGGATACCTCCTAAATCATATCCGTCTTTCAGCTCAATATAATAACTTTGTTGATTTTGAGTAAAAACAACATTTATAGAACAAATAAATAGTAAGAAAAATACAGCTTTTTTCATTGGATGGTTAGTTAAAGTTAATTAGTATGTATTCAATCTAATTTGCTTAAGTATAAATTTGAGATAAATAATAATTCTTTACAACCAATTATATAAAAAACAGGAAAAATCCTGTTGGAAAAGAAGGATTTTTCCTGTTCCATCAACAACCGCTTTTGCTGAAATTTTTAAGGCACAAAATTTGTTTATCTTTAGCCTCATAAAATTGTCTCTATGTTACAAAAGTTTGTTGTCCTTACGCTTCTTGTCTTGCATGCTTTTCCCTCCTTCTCCCAAGCCGAAGAAAAAGTTGCACCGCCTTACATCAGCACCATACAATTTAGCGGAACCACTTCCCAAAGTCAGTTGCCCATCATTCGTTTAGGGGAACGGTTGCAGCTTTCCTTTGATGCATTGAACGGACAGGAAGAAGATTTTTATTACACCATCACACATCACAATTTCGACTGGACGCCCAGCGATCTGTCAAAAGGTGAATATCTGGACGGCTTCGATGAGGTGCGTATTGAAACCTACGAGAACTCCTTGAACACCCTTCAAATCTTTTCGCATTACACCCTTACCATTCCCAATCGTGAGACTAGAAGAATTGAAAAGAGCGGTAACTATCTACTCAGCATCTACAACGACGATAACGAACTTATTTTCTCTCGAAAATTCATGGTGATCGAGAACATTGTAGGGGTGGGTGTAGAGATAAAACGTTCCAGAGACCTCAATTTCATTGAAGAAAAGCAGGTGGTACAGTTTACGGTCAACTCACCTAGCCTGTTGCTTATCAATCCGAAGCAAACAGTAAATACGCTGGTGCTTCAAAATAGCAATTTAAAATCGGCCATTACCAACCTCAAACCACAATACACTATTGGCACAGAACTTATCTATCGCTACGATCAGGAAGCTGCGTTTTGGGGCGGCAATGAATTTCTTAGCTTCGACAACAAGGAAGTTCGCTCGGCGACCTTTGGCGTACGTCGTGTCTCCCTGAGCGATGTGTATGAGAATTTCTTATATACAGATGCAGCGCGCAAGGACCGCCCCTATACATACAATCCCGATATCAACGGTAATTTCGTGGTGCGCAATGTGGATGCCCAGAACCAAAATATAGAAGCCGAATATGTACGCATGCATTTTAACCTTCAGTTCTTCGAGGACATTGGCGATAAGGAGATCCACCTCTACGGCAATTTCAACAATTGGACCATCGACGGAACCACGTATATGGAGTATGATCCTGCGAGTGATACCTATCGCAATTCGCGCCTCTTCAAACAAGGGTATTACGATTATAAGTATGTGGTGGTGGATCGTGACGGCTCCGTAGACGGAGGTGCCATTAGCGGAGATTTCTGGCAAACAGAGAACGAATATACCGTGTTGGTCTATTATCGTGATCTCGGGGCGCGCTTCGACCGCATTATTGGCATGGGAACCGCCAGTTCCATCAATATCACCAATAATTAAGTTACTGTTTTTCTGAAAGTGATTTCTTCTGAAAGTGAATTCTTCTGAAGTGTTTCTCTACTGAAGTTCTTTCCGAAGCATCCATAAAAAAAGGCACCCCTTCCGAAGCGAAAACGGACTTTTACTATCTTTAGGGCATGGCCAACGATAAACTTGTAAAGGGAAATAGCAGAAAAGCGTTCAAATACCGAAGCACCACCTGCTTGAATTGCGGTCATCCTTTGGACCTTAGTGATCGCTACTGCTCGTACTGCTCGCAATTAAATACGAAGAAGCAGTTGTCGTTAACAGATTTCTTCAGTGAATTTATGGGAAGCATTTTGGTATACGACTCCCGGCTGCGCTATACCATCAAAGATCTGTTAATTAAACCGGGCACCATTACTCGCAATTATGCCGAAGGCCAACGATTGAAATATGCAAACCCGTTTCGCTTCTTCTTAAGTGTTTCCATAATTTACTTTTTACTGCAAAGCCTTATCGCGTTCTTTGGTACGGGATCGAGTCCTTTTGTTAACTTTAAATCTAACGACACCGCCGTTCCGTTAGACTCACTTCAAAACCAAACCTTCACGTACAAAAATGAAGAGGGAACCGTAGATACCCTAAAAATTAACGAAGGTGCTGTGGTGATGAACCGGGATACCCTGTCCAAACCCAACCCGGACGTTACAGAAGATACTTTTACATACATCTCTGAAGCCGATCTGGATACCCTTAGTAGTGGAGAGCGATTGGTAGAGCGCTTCATGCTCTATCGTGATTTCTATAAATTACACGACATCAAGAATGCCAATACAGCCTTAGACAGCCTGAAGCATTCCAAGACCGCATTGAATCGATGGCTGTACAACAAGAACGGTGCAATAGACCGCATTTCCGAAGACCCCTTTGGCTTCGTCGATTACCTAATGGGAAAAACCCCGTTCTTCCTTTTCTTCTTTACGCCTTTCTTTGCCTTCTTCTTTTGGCTTATGTACTCGCGCAGGAAATATACCTATATGGAGCATATGATCTTTATCTTCCATATTTTCAGCTTTCTCTTTTTAGCGCTTCTCATTTGTATCATCCCGGATACGTTACTTAATGACGGCATATTCTCCGGGATTGTTTTTGCGTTCATTGGTCCGTTCTATTTTTATAAAGCCCTTCGGAATTTCTATAAACAAAGCCGTTTGATAACAATCTTAAAATTTGTATTTTTAAACATTGTTTTTTGGATAAGTTCCAGCATAGCCGCTTTGATTTTCTTTGCGGCGACGGCAGCAACCTATTAGTATGGTACAACAGGTTACACAAGGCATTAAGGTTTCGGTAGAGACCTCTTTTGAAGGTACATTTTATAAGAACTATAAAATATACTATGCTTTTGGCTATACCATCACGATCGAAAACCAGAGCAAAGATGTTGTACAACTCACGACCCGCCATTGGAAGATCAAAGATGCTCTAAACGATCTTGAGGTCGTTGAGGGTGAAGGCGTGATAGGAAAAAAGCCCGTACTACAACCCGGTACTTCCCACTCGTACAGCAGTGGTTGTTTGTTACTTTCTCCCTTTGGAGCAATGCATGGTTACTATGCTATGGTCAATTTTTCTTCTACCCGTAAGTTCCGGGTGGCGATTCCCTCTTTTAAATTGAGTGCTCCCTTTGCTATGAATTAAAGGCTGCTCCTGTTTCAGTTTAACAATTTTTAATTATTTACTGCAAATTTTGACGCAAGGTCATCCATATGCGTCAAAAGTGTTAGTACTCGCTTGTTTTTTATAAACTTCTCTATATCAGCAATCTTACTTTTGGTGCAGTCAAAAGGATTAACCAATTTAAAAAGTAAGATCATGAAATTCAAAATTACACAAACTCAAAAACTCACAATGTACGTGCACACGCTCTTAGTTGTCGTATGTTGTATTAGTCTCATTTTTATGTGCTACGAGTATTCATCATCCATGATGGAGCACATTATGGAGCATGCAAGTCTAGAACTTGATCGATGGACATCGGCACCTATTACAATGCAATAACAATCATTTTTAAATTACATTCATATGAAATCACCTGTATTTTTATCCATCTTCATTTTATTTACGACCACTACCGTCGCTCAATCCAAGACTGACGAGCAAGCCATTAAGCATACCATTCAACTCATTCAAAACGGTTGGAACAATGCCAATGGTGAGACCTTTGCAAGCGCCTTTTGGGACTCGCACGACTTCGTCGTTTGGAACGGGTATTATTTCAAAGAGCAATCTCTTGAAGCAAACAGCATGGGACATCAACGTATTTTTGACACGATGTACAAAGAGACCCAGCTTTTTTATACCATCGATAAAATTAAATTCTTAACAACTGATTTCGCTTTGGTACATGTATTTGGCGCTGTTACTTCAAAAGATGAACAACGTCCAGAGCATCCCCAAGTACTAATCTCAATGCTATTGGAAAAGAAACAGAACGACTGGAAAATTATCTCGTTTCACAATTTAGATCTCGAGGTATTTCAGAACGAAGAAATGCTGAAACGCGCTCCAGTACCTGTTTCCATAATGTATGCAAACTGGTATGCTATGGCAAGTAAATAACTATTTTGAAGGCAGCGATGTATGCCTTAAGGGATACGTCGTTGCTTTTTTTTAGTATCTTAACTATCAAATACATACACTAGCGAACCAATGCGATTTACCTTACACATATGGCTTCTTATTTGTTTTTTTGGAAGCATGCTGCATGTCGTTTCACAAGAACCGCATTCAAATGACACAACCCGTGTATTTACTTTAGATGACACATATCCTATACAATCATTGTTTTCAAAAACTGATTATTTCATTGCGTCTGAAAAAAATTATAGTATAGATGGTATTTTAAGAACTAGTCATTCGAATTTATTTCAACCGTTGAAGGATTCGATTATAATTTCCGAATACCCGATATGGCTTCGGGTTTCCATACAACCGAGGCTTACACTTACCAATCAGCATTTGGTTTTTAAAAGCATTTACGAGAATTTCAATTACGTTACTCCGCATGATAGTATAAAAGCATACTACGTGCAGAACCAGGTAGTAAGAGATAGCCTGATAAGCGGTGTGTATGTGGCTGCATCAAAAAAAGCTGTTCCTTTTCCCGCCTCACTGCTTCGGTTTCCCATTTCGCTAGTGCAAGATGAAGCAACCACTGTATATTTTAAAATTTACGACAAGACAAAAATTTATACACAAATTGAACTCCGAGATCCCGCGATTGCATTTAATCAAAAAGAGCAACCTGTTTGGATCTCTGGATTTGCAATTATTCTTTCTATCTATGTGCTGGCATTTTTCTTTTATACAAGAGACCGTTCCTATTTATATCTGTTTGGTTATTTTGCCTTTGTGGGTATTTACGAACAATCGGTTATTCTTGGATTGCCATTTCTAGAAACTCTCTTTTCTGAATTCCCAAAAGCCTCTATCATTGCTTGGATTTTCTTAACAATGGGCAGCAAAGCAATTTACTTGCAGTTTGGCAGGAAATTCACCAATTTAAAACAAATCAATGCGTTATGGGATAAGATCGTGGTAGGTGTAATTTGCTATTTCCTAATCGTTATTCCCACATCTGTGGTAATTCTTAGTATTGGTATCAACCCATTAGTTTCTGTCCAATACGTATTTGCAGGAATAGGGTTTTTATTGGTTTTACTTATTACAATTAGGTTGGCGTTCTATAAAGATACCATGCTCCGTTATTTTGTTGCATCGTCAATTTGGTCATTTATTTTTTCCATTTTGGGAATCTTATGGCAAAATGGGCTTATCCCATTTTGGGAAACTCCCAACCCTTGGATGATTGCCAATATGGGTCTAATGTTCATATTGGCATTGGCCATTGCCAGAAAAATGCAATTAAGTGAACGCGCCAAATCTGAAGTAGCGAAGGTACGCGAGATAGCTTCTATAAAATCGAAGTTCTTTGCCAATATTTCGCACGAGTTTAGAACACCTCTATCATTGATTCTTGGCCCCATTAACCAGTCACTTGAAAATATTCCTGCTTCTGAAGCTATTGAAGATAGCCACGAAATACCGGTTAGAGGAAAACATCTAAAGGTGATGAAACGTAATGCTATACGACTTCAAAATTTGGTAGATCAAATTTTAGATCTTTCAAAATTAGATCAAGGTAGAATGAGCTTGCAAGTGAGTAAAGGAGACCTTATTCAATTCGTGAAATCGATTGTCTTTTCTTTTGAAAGCCTTACCGAGATCAAGCACATTCAGTTCCAGACACATTTTCCAAAAACCATAGAAAATTCATATTATGATCGGGATAAGCTGGAAAAGATATTGGTAAATTTATTGTCGAATGCAATTAAGTTTACTCCCGAACACGGAAGAGTTACCGTTACCGTTGAAGATAGAAACGGCTTAATTAAAATAAAAATAAGTAATACAGGCAGCGGGATTCCCAAAGAAGCTATATCACATATTTTTGATCGATTTTATCAGACAGAAACAACACAAGATCAAGGAACGGGTATTGGATTGGCACTAGTAAAGGAACTTGTCGGGCTGCACGGAGGACATATTAGCGTGACTAGCACCGAGGGGATTGAAACTGTTTTCAAAGTAATTCTTCCATATCGTAAAGCCCATTTTAGCGCCGAAGCAATTATTGATGTTTCTACTGAGAGTGCGCTGAATTTTGCAGATAGCACACAAATTGCGTTAGAAGCTACTTCCTTTTCCGTAGAACATAATTTCGATACAAAAAGCCCTCTGTTACTAATTGTGGAGGACAATCCCGACCTAAGAGCGTATATAGCAGAACAATTGGAAACAACTTTTAACATACTTGCCGCAACAAATGGGAAAGAAGGCATGAGCATTGCATTAACGAAGCTGCCTGATCTAATTATTAGTGATGTTATGATGCCAGAAATGAACGGAATTGAACTTTGCGAGGTGTTAAAAACAGATATCAGGACTAGTCACATACCCATCATTCTTTTAACCGCTAAAGCCGGCCAAAAGGCCAAAATAGAAGGCCTGGAAACCGGCGCCGACGATTATCTCATAAAGCCTTTCGACGGCCGTGAATTGCTTATCCGTGCTAAAAATTTGATCGATCAACGCGCTCAACTCCGTGAAAAATTTGGAGGTGAGCTAAAGGTTGGTCCTTCCGAAATAAGATTGAGCTCCATGGATGAACGTTTTATCAAGGAGGTTATCAAAACAATAGAGGAGCATATGGATAACGAATTTTATTCGGTAGAAGACCTTGCTTGTTCGGTAGGTTTCAGCAAGTCCCAACTAAATAGAAAGTTGAAATCCATCGTAGGAAAATCGCCCAACCAAATGATTCGGGAATTCCGGTTAACGAGAGCCAAAGATCTCTTAGAACAAAAAGCGGCATCGGTATCTGAAGTGGCATATCAAGTAGGCTACGCTAACCTGTCCTATTTCTCAAAAAGCTATAAAGAGGCTTTTGGGGTGCTGCCTAGCGATGTTTAAAGGGCAAGAGAATGGGCAGCGATCTTTCCCGTTTGCAGATCTTCATACCGCATTTTCAAGGCTCGTTCCTTTACGATCTGTGTAATACTTTTTGTTTTTACAAAGCCCCTATCCATGATAACGTCGGATTCTTTGTTTCCATCACCTGCCGTTTTATGAAATTGTAGCAGTGTTGCTTCGGAAGGCGTTACATCTTTCAATAAAAATTGGGAGAACCACTGCTCTCTCTTTCGTTTCACCTCTTCAGAATACAGCAGCGAAGATGACCAAATATGGGGTGCCAAAGGCTTTTCAGCAATATGAGCCTGTTCACCGTCCCACACCAATTCTACCAATTGTAAATCCCTTTTCCAATCGACCATAATAATAGTGAAGGGTTCTATATTGGTATAATCATAGTGTTGCATGGCAGAACGCCCTTCCGAAGCAACCAAGAGATCCTTCACAATGATTCCTCGACTCATGCGGTAATTGTCTTTTCGTTCGTGCGCCGTAAAACCTCCATTGAGTAAGCAGACCATTCGCCGGGCACCGCTCACACCTATCCAAGTACCGCCCGCAATCGAATCTTTAGGAAACAAGACCGTGACTGCATCGATCTCATATAATTGTGGAGCCAATGTGTGACGCATGGGCGCCTCATCCCTATTGGATGTAACTATAAAGTCCTTATTCCCCTTTGGAACAAATGTTACTGTACACATCTACTGTGTTCTTTATTTTTGCAAAGTAAATTACAAAAAAGCGAGGGAATTACGTACAACTTATCACATTAGCGATTTATTTATCCCTTCTGAAATTTGTACCTTTGCCACTTCAGTTTTTAGAATGCTCAAACAGAACTACTAACAATCCCCCGCAAGGGTGGAAAAAATGAAAATAAGTATGGGAAAAGGATTTTTTGAAGTACCCGTTGCCGTGAACGAACCGGTAAAAGAATACAGACCGGGATCTCCGGAACGTGAAGAGGTATTGGCCACCTACAAAAAGATGTACAATAGCACAGTTGAAGTTCCGCTATTTATAAACGGAAAGAACGTAAAAACGGGGGACACGGCTACCATGAGTTGTCCTCACGATCATAAGCACATTTTAGGTACCTATCATAAAGCGACAAAAAAGAATGTTAGTGATGCTATAGAAACAGCCTTAAAAGCTCGCACCGATTGGGCCGCGACTCCTTGGGAACAACGCGCCGGTATCTTTTTACGTGCCGCCGAACTAATTGCCGGTCCCTACCGTGCAAAGATCAACGCTGCAACCATGTTGGGTCAATCAAAGAACATCTATCAGGCGGAGATCGATGCAGCCTGTGAGTTGATCGACTTTTTACGTTTCAACGTACAGTTCATGACTGAGATCTATGCCGAACAACCGGAATCTACTTCGGGAGCATGGAACAGACTTGAATACCGTCCGCTGGAAGGTTTCATCTATGCAATCACCCCTTTCAATTTTACGGCAATTGCCGGAAATCTGCCTGCGAGTGCTGCGCTCATGGGGAATGTTGTAGTATGGAAACCCAGTGACAGCCAAGTATATTCAGCAAAAGTGATTTTAGATGTATTCAAAGAGGCAGGAGTACCTGCCGGGGTGATCAATATGGTCATGGGCGATCCTGTAATGATCACCGATACTGTTTTAGCAAGTCCCGATTTTAGCGGACTGCACTTTACCGGATCTACCCATGTATTTAAAGATATTTGGCAAAAGATTGGAACGAACATTCACAACTACAAGACCTATCCGCGTATCGTAGGTGAAACAGGGGGAAAAGATTTTATCGTGGCCCACAAGACCGCCAACCCACAACAGGTAGCTACCGCCATTGCGAGAGGTGCCTTTGAATTTCAGGGACAGAAATGTAGTGCTGCAAGTCGCTGCTATATTTCAAAGAGTATTTGGGAAAAAGTGAAGAAAATACTTATTGCCGATGTGAATTCCTTTAAAATGGGAACTCCCGAGGATATGAGCAACTTTATTACGGCGGTGATCCATGAAGGGTCATTTAAAAAGCTCACTAAGTATATCGACCAAGCAAAAAAGGATAAAAATGCAGAGATTGTAGTTGGCGGCAACTACGATAAAAGCAAGGGATACTTTATAGAACCTACCGTTATTGTAACCAAGGACCCTAAGTACGCTACCATGTGTACAGAATTGTTTGGTCCTGTGGTGACCATCTATGTATTTGAGGACAAGGATTGGGAAAAGACCTTACATTTGGTGGATGAGACCGGTGAGTATGCTTTGACGGGTGCCGTATTTAGCGAAGATCGTTACGCTTTGGAAAAAGCGGTGCGTATCCTAGAGAATGCCGCAGGCAATTTTTATATCAACGATAAACCTACGGGTGCAGTGGTGGGTCAACAACCTTTTGGCGGTGCACGCGCAAGCGGCACCAATGACAAAGCCGGCAGTAAACTGAACCTGTACCGTTGGGTTTCTCCTCGCATGGTCAAGGAAACCTTTGTTTCTCCTACCGATTATAAATACCCGTTTTTAGGATAACAAAATGCAGTGCGAATAAAAAACCCAAGGTTTCAAGCCTTGGGTTTTTTTTAGTAAGTCGGGTATTAAATTACTCGTAACCTTTATCTGAATTCACGGGAGCGTGTTGTGAATTTCTTGCAGTATTGTCTGCACTTACCACCATGGCTACCAATTCGAGGTTTTCTACTACATAATCGGAAGGCAATGAAATTGTAAAGCTGGCACTATACGCTCCAAAAGCCGGCGTACTTGATATCTCGTCCCCGAATATATCGGTAAGCGATAGGCGCAGTACCTCGTTGTGTTCAAAATCGGGAATAGGATTTCCCATGTTATAATACGGGCTCGTAGGATCTGTGTCATAATAGTTTGTTTGCTGATAGATAAGACCATTCTCTACCAGATAGAGTACCAATTTATCTCCCGGTTGAGAACCTTCTTCGTAAAGCACACGCACATCTGCGGAAAGGCTGGAACCGGAAACTTGAGAACGTATCGCGATAGAAAGATTTGTTGGCTCCCCTGCCAATGCGGTAACATCGCTTACTTCGTATGGATTGTTCCAATTGGTGGTTCTATTAATACGGGCTGCCGGCAGACCGGTTACCCCGAAGGCATCTTTTAATAATTGAACCTGCGGAAAATGGAAGGGATCGGGATTGCTGTTTGCTGTTTCATGTATCGCGACTACCGATATGTCATCGGTTTGGGCATGGGCATCGATAATGGCTGCGGCCACACTGGGACAGAAACCACACCATGTACCTGTATAATCTTCAATGACCACTTTTCTAACCGGAACAAATATTTCGAACGATTTATTCTCTGTGTCAAAGGTAGAACCTGCAATTTCATAACGGGCATATACCGAATAGGTCCCGGTCGTGGCAGTAGCATAGGTGTTTCCTGTGATTGCCGTATCATTTACATAGAAGGTTGCTTCAGAAGTAGCATCATTCCCTTCAGAATCCACCATTGAAAATGTGACAGTTTGATTGCGTAGTGCCTTAGTATGGTCTATAAGCACAACTCTTTCCGAAGCGCCTATTACTTCAAAATCCAACGTATTACTATTCACCCCTAAGTAAGAAGCGTAGACACTGTAACTTCCTTCCCCATTAAAAGCATAGGTAGCACCTGAGATTTCGGATTGATTCACATAGAAAACTGCTTCATTGGTGTAATCGACCCCATCATCACCCGTGACCGAAAACGTAACGGTCTCGTTAATGACCAAAAAATTGTCCGGAGAATCACTTGAAATGACAAGTGTTTCAAAATTGGCACTGCCCTCGAGTGGTACATTCTCTTCCGGTCTACTACAAGCAAGAAGAATAAAAGCGCAAAAAAACAGGGATATTTTGAATACTATATGACCCTGAATACAGACGGTTGGGGTGAAGAATGTACTTGGAATGTTAAGGACATCGATGGAAACATTTTGTACAGTGGTGGTCCTTATGCCGATAATATAGAGATCAATGAGACCTTCCAATTATCTGCAGACTGCTACACCTTCAATTTAATGGATTCTTACGGAGATGGTGGCGGCGCCGTTACGCTTATAGATGCTGAAGGCACCACAGTATATTCCACAAATGGAAATTACGGTTCCGGAGAGAGTAAGAACTTTTCTACTAATGGGGTTCTTGGCATTGAAGATCTTGACAGCCTTTATAAGTTCATTGTATATCCAAATCCGGCACAGGACCAACTTTTTATCGTAAATGCTGAAAATGCTACGATCGAGTTGTATGATATGCTTGGGAAATTAATCCTAACACAAAGCAACATCACGGCTTCTGAAACAGTGAGTGTTTCAAGTTTACAGAACGGAACCTACTTTTTGAAAGTCACCAGTGAGAATGCCTCAAAAGTAGAAAAAATTATAATTGCAAAATAAATAGAATACTTTCTGAAGAAAAACTCCGGTCATGACCGGAGTTTTTTATGCCTTATATTTTAGCGGAAGGTGCACCACACTCTTCGTCTCGAAAAAATCTTCAGTAAAATAACCCTGAAGATTGTATACAGTGGCTTTTGGAAATGGGGCCAGCTCTTCGGTAAGATCCCCTCCTTTTAGATAAAGTATACCGTTCTTAAGCTCATGCCGAGATTTTTTGACTACACGTCCTTTTACCCAGTGAACAAATGTCTCCATTTGTGCCACAGCCCTGCTAATGATAAAGTCGTATTGTCCGTCCAACGTCTCTACCCGAGCGTTCGTTATTTCCACATTCTCTAAACCAAGCCCCGCGGCAACTTCTTCCACGACCTTTATTTTCTTACCGATGCTGTCTACCAAATGAAATTTTGTTTCAGGAAAAAGAATAGCCAATGGAATCCCGGGAAAACCTCCTCCAGTTCCAACATCCAGAATTTTTGCGTCCGGAAGAAACTTTTGCACTTTAGCGATCCCCAGCGAATGCAATACATGACGTAGGTATAATTCGTCAATATCCTTCCGGGAAACTACATTGATCTTCACATTCCAGTCTTGATACAGCTCCTGAAGCTTATTAAACTGTTCTAATTGAGTATCAGAAAGTTGCGTAAAATAGTGTTTCAATAATTCCATAGCGAGATATTAACGGCAAAAGTAGCTTTTCTTTGATAAATTTATGATTTCATACCATTTTTTTACAGCTAAGATGCGTATTTTAGCCCTTTCCTAAAAAGGGATCCCCATTTAAAACAAACACATTGTGATACAAACACAAATTACCTTCTCAAGAGTTGATTCTGCTAAGTTTTTTAGAACCCTCAACAAACGTGTTAATGATTATTTTAAAGAAAATAACATCTCCCGTAATGGTAACTGGAAGCTGCATATAAAGACTATTGTCATGTTTTCCCTCTACCTAGCGCCCTATTTCTTATTCCTTACGCTTAACTTTCCTTGGTGGGCCCAACTCTTACTTACCATTGTGATGGGTGTTGGAATGGCCGGCGTAGGTATGAACGTGATGCATGATGCCAATCACGGAGCATATTCTTCAAAAAAATGGATCAATAAGGTCTTGGGCGGAAGCATGTATATTTTAGCCGGTAATGTATATAACTGGCAAGTACAACACAACGTCTTACACCATACGTACACCAATATTCACGGGCACGATGAAGATCTCGAGGCCGGAAGGATCCTTCGGTTCTCGAAACATTCGAAATGGCGAAGACTTCACAAATTTCAGCACTATTACAGTATCTTTTTTTATGGCTTACTCACCATCAATTGGGTATTGACATCAGATTTCCTGCAGACCAAACGATATTTGGCTCAAAAATTATCTTATGGGAAACTACCCAAACCGGCAACACAATGGAGCATCTTGATCGTGACTAAAATAATCTATGCCGCTATCTGGATCGTTTTACCTATTTTATTCTTCAATATTGCATGGTGGAAAATATTGATCGGGTTCTTTATTATGCATTACGTGGCCGGACTTATACTTAGTATCGTCTTTCAATTGGCACATGTGGTGAAAGAAGCTGACATTGTACTTCCGGACCCTTCCGGCACCATGAAGAATACTTGGGCTATCCACCAGTTGTTCACCACGGTGAATTTTTCTACCAAAAACAAGATCATGAACTGGTTTACCGGCGGATTGAATCACCAGGTAGAGCATCACATTTTTCCAAACATTAGCCACATTCACTATACAAAGATTTCCCAGATCGTAAAACAAACCGCGCAGGAATTCAACCTACCTTATAACGAGTATAAAACAACTCGAAAAGCAATTATCGCACATTTTGAACATTTAAGAGAAATGGGACTGAAACCTGCAGTTTCCGCATAACACCCTATGAATCCAAAACTTTCGAATCGAGTCAACGAGATGGCAACTTCTGCCACATTGGCCATGGCGGCTAAAGCGCGTGAACTACGCGAAGAAGGAAAAGATATAATAGGCCTAAGTTTGGGAGAACCGGACTTTACAGTTCCTGAGTTTGTAAAAGAAGGTGCCATTCAAGCTATAAAAGACGATTACCACACATACACCCCTGTAGATGGGTATGGCGATTTGAAGAAAGCAATTATTACCAAGTTCAAACGCGACAATGACCTAACGTATACTCCTGCTCAAATAGTAGTGTCCACGGGTGCCAAGCAATCTCTGGCAAATCTGGCTATGGTTCTTTTAAATGAAGGGGACGAGGTCTTACTACCCGCTCCTTATTGGGTGAGTTATGCCGATATTAGCAAATTGGCAGGCGGTGTTCCGGTTGAGATTCCAACTACGATCGAATCCGATTTTAAAGTGACTCCAAAAGCATTGGAGGCAGCGATCACTCCCAAAACCAAAATGATTATTTACAGCTCACCTTGTAACCCCAGCGGATCGGTTTATAGTAAGGAGGAACTTCGCGCGTTAGCCGATGTTCTGGTTAACTATCCTAATATTATTGTGGTGAGCGATGAGATCTACGAACACATCAATTTTGTTGGGGAACACGCTTCCATGGCTGCATTCGAAGATATGTATGATCGCACGGTCGTTGTAAATGGCGTCTCAAAAGCGTATGCCATGACCGGTTGGCGTATTGGATATATTGGAGGACCCGAATGGATCGCTCGAGCCTGCAATAAGATGCAGGGGCAAATCACAAGTGGTGCCAATTGTATTGCCCAACGCGCTACCATCACGGCTTTAGAGAATCCACCAAGTAAGATCCGATATATGGTCGATGCCTTTAAGGAACGTCGTAGTCTCATCTTGAAC
Source organism: Altibacter sp. (assembly GCA_002696485.1). Classification (GTDB taxonomy): domain Bacteria; phylum Bacteroidota; class Bacteroidia; order Flavobacteriales; family Flavobacteriaceae; genus Altibacter. The sequence continues at coordinate 65,997 of NZTP01000039.1, forward strand.
TTACTTTCTGAAATTCCCGGTTTTAAAACCAACGAGCCGGAAGGAGCTTTCTATGTATTTCCGGATATTTCCTATTACTTCGGAAAAACACTTCGGGGTAAAAAGATTGAAAATGCTTCAGACTTTTCGTTGTATCTCTTGGAAGAAGCGACCGTAGCTACGGTTACCGGGGAAGCTTTTGGAGATTCTAACTGCATCCGGATTTCGTACGCTGCTTCCGAAGCAGAGATAAAGGAAGCCATGAAACGCATAAAAGCTTCTCTTACTGCATAAAATTTAGTACATGGCAAAAATCTTACTTCTAGGTAGTGGCGAATTAGGTAAGGAGTTCGTTATCGCAGCGCAGCGTATAGGTCAAACCGTAATTGCAGTTGACACTTATGCCAATGCACCGGCCATGCACGTGGCCAATGACTTTGAAGTGATAAATATGCTTGATGGGGATGCCTTGGATGCCATTGTGGAAAAACACCAACCCGACTTTATTATTCCGGAAATTGAAGCCATTCGAACCGAGCGCTTCTATGAATACGAACGCCAAGGATATACCGTGATCCCTTCCGCAAAAGCGGCTAATTACACGATGAATCGTAAGGCCATTCGAGATTTAGCAGCGAAAACCTTAGACCTCAAGACCGCTGCGTATCGGTATGCCACCTCAGCGAAGCAATTAAAAGAGGCGGTAGATGAAATTGGGATGCCATGTGTGGTAAAGCCATTGATGTCTTCCAGCGGAAAAGGTCAAAGTACCATCCACACGGAAACCGATATTGAAAAAGCTTGGCAATATGCTCAAGAAGGTTCGCGCGGTGATGTCGCCGAAGTGATCGTAGAAACCTTTGTAAATTTCACGTATGAGATCACCTTACTTACGGTAACACAGCGCAACGGCCCTACCCTGTTCTGCCCACCCATAGGGCATAGGCAAGAACGTGGTGATTATCAAGAAAGCTGGCAGCCGGCCGCCATGGACGAAATTCATTTGCGCGAAGCACAGCACATGGCACAACAAGTGACCGAAGCCTTAGGAGGTGCCGGTATCTGGGGCGTAGAATTCTTTGTAGGCGATGATGGTGTCTATTTTTCAGAACTATCACCGCGGCCGCATGATACGGGGATGGTAACCTTAGCAAAGACACAAAACTTCAACGAATTTGAACTACACCTGCGAGCGGTCTTAGGACTTCCTATTCCTGAAGTCACGTTAGAACGCATAGGTGCTTCGGCCGTGATCGCAGCTTCAGGACATTCTGAAAACCCATTGTACGAAGGCTTGGAAGCTCTTTCCGAAGCCAAAAAAACCGATTTCCGAATCTTCGGAAAGCCAACGGCAAGACCCTACCGAAGAATGGGTGTAGTATTAACCTACGATATCCTTACAGGCGATGTTTCCGACGTAACGCAACGAGCAATGAAATTAGCCAAGCAAGTAAAAGTTCAGCTGTAAGCTTATCGATTTCTCCAGAAGAATGGGGTGAGCAGAATCAATACCGTAAAAAGTTCCAATCGGCCAATTAACATTAAAAAGGAAGACCACCATTTGGCTGGATCCGGCAGGTTGCCATAATTATTTACGGGCCCCAGATCACCTAAGGCCGGCCCTACATTCCCTAAAGTTGAGGCCGCGCCCCCTAGTGCTGTTTGGAAGTCTAGTCCTAACCATGAGAATACCAATACCCCTATAATAAAAGAAAGCATGTAAAGAATAAAGAATCCAAGAATGTTAAACACAATGGGTTGCTGAACAGCTTTGTTGTTATAACGTACCGGCAATATGGCATGAGGATGTAAAGTGCGCTTAAACTCTAGTATTCCATTCTTTATCATGATCAAGTGGCGCACGATTTTA
>NZTP01000040.1 GCA_002696485.1 Altibacter sp.
ACCCATACTAAGAAGGCTGTAACCGCAGATATCCCTCCAGGGAGACTCATCACCATAAGTGGGATCAGTAGCCAATCTAAAAAGCTTGTCCACAACTCTACAAATAGTAAGCACATCTAAATATTGATCTGGCTTTATGCCATCTGGAAATAAGACCTTAAGAATCTTATGAGCTTTACCAAAAGAATCACCATACGCAGCTTGCTTCTCAGCAACCAGCTTACCAACGTTTTTTCCTAGATCTTCGTAGTTCATCTCTTTTACCAATAATTTTGTTTAATATAGACTCTCTTTTTTTACCCCTAACATCCATGCCTAGGCAAGCTGCACAGGTTTTTGCTTTATTGTATTCGTACAACAAAGCCTTATCACCACACGATTGACACTTGCCTGTTTCTGCAAGCTTACGCAAGCTCACCCTCCAACCATTGAATAATGGGATCATACATTTGCTGCTGTATGATTATAGAGAAATCAGAGTGGCCACCTGCCCTCACGTATTGATACGTTGCATTCGCACGACTCATAACAATTGTTATGGTAGAAGCAATAGCCTTAATTCTCTTTGTCTTGTTACGTTTAGAAGTTCTATTCTCAAGAATTTTCAGTTGATGAAGAACATCGGCGAGATATCTAGTGAGTTCTGTTTGTTCTGGTTCCATGTTAGCATTATAGCGAAGAACTACCAAAGGTATTTATAATTTCTAACTTATTTTCTCTAACCTCTGCATCATACTTACCTGTGCCGTTGCTAGGCTGTCGATTAGCCAAGATTTCGTCAGCAAGCGGTAAGCCCACCAATCTTTTAAGTACACGCTGAATATCTCTAGCTCCAAACTCTTCAGAATAACCATGTTTAATTACGTAATTTACTATTTGGGGTGTTGCCTTTACAGGGTATTTTGCCAGTGCTAATTTTGCAATCTCTTTGATATCATCCTGAGTTAGGTCATTGAAGAAGACAAACTCGTCTACCCTCCCACGAAACTCAGGAGAGAAAGTTACCTCAATAGACTTCATAATCTGCTCTTTGTCACCAGCAGAACTTATTCCATTTCTGAAACCCACTGACTCAGTCTTAAGATCCTGAAGACCGCAATTAGAAGTCATAATGAAAATTGAGTCTGTGAGATCAATTTCATTGCCAGAATTATCAGTAAGAGTACCTGTATCCAACAAACTAAGTAGGATGTTGTATAGCTTGGGATGTGCTTTTTCGATTTCATCAAATACGATTGTCCATCTGTTAGATTTATCAGCCTTTTCTTTTATGAGAGAACTTTCAGAGTGCCCAATGTAACCCGGTGGTGAGCCTAATAGTCTACTAACCTCATGACCATTAGTAAACTCAGCGCAGTTGATTACCCAAAAGTTTTTTGAATATTTTTCTCCAAGCTTTCTGGCTAACTGTGTCTTACCACGACCAGTTTTTCCGATGAAGAATAAATTCATGTGCGTGCTGAAGTCAGCAGCTTTTAACTTTACAGCGTCTCGAACAGCACGAATTGCGGCGTCCTGCCCAATGATATTCTTTTTTAGAAACTTTTCTAGATCCTCAATAGCACTTAACGTACTAAGAGGCTTGCTGTTTGAGGCTTTCTTTTTTTTACTAGTTTTTTCTTCTAGCTTCTTTTTAAACTCCTCATCTTGTTTTGCATCGCTTACCAAAGATTCTAATAAGAAAGATTCAGGAAGAACCTCATTAATTTCATAACAAACGTATTCAATTCTGAAGTCTGGGTAGTACTCAATGATGGCGCTGTAATATGCCCCTAAAAGCTTATACTCCAGTAACGGATCTTTAATTGTATCTTTTACTTTAGAGGCTTCTTCCATTCTTGATAAGAACATCTTTTTCTCATCAGGTGTAACTGTGCCCGCAATAACAATTTGAACATACTTAACAAAATCAAACTCCCCAGAAGGAGCAGATTTAATATACTTAGTAAGCTTATTAAATATAATTTTGCCCTGACGTTCGGTCAGTCTTTTTATGTGAATAATAGAATTAATTTCGGCTGAGAAAGCCTTAATACTGTTAGTCTTCCTGGGCATTCTTATCCTTACTTAGCATTGCGTTAAGATTACTAAATACAGACCCCTTGAGTTCCTGTGATGAGCCAGATTTGCCTTCCAAGTCCATTTCTTTAAGTTGGTACTTCTGCATTGTCTGTGCTAACTTCAGGAGCTTCTCATTCGCAACGCCCATCTGTCCAAGTGCATTGGTTGATGCGGCAATAATTTTAGCAAAGGCATCAACATTTGGATTTCCATTATCATCAAAAACCACTCGGTTACCTGCCAAGTCTTCCATGGCGGTCTTGCAGTTTTCAAACAATTGCAGAGCGGCATCACGATCCGCTTTAGCATTATCCTTAATCTCTTTGACCAGTCGGTTCATCTTTGTGTCCGACCACATCTTGTTCTTCAGAATATAGTTTGCCATTTATAAACTCCTCATCGTCGTAAAATAAATCGTCATCATCTAATATGTCGTCCTGATAATCAGGGAGATCCCTATGACTATTTAGTCTTGGACGGCGTGAACCATACGTTTTCTCTCGTCTAAATGTCCTGCCCATTTGTTTTTTTGAGGTTAGATATATAACCACCCTTAAGAAACTTGTTAGTATACCAAAAATAAAAAGGAACAGCCCAGTCAACAGGCTTGATAATGAAATCGAGATGTGTGAAGTAAATGGAGATGTTCGCCACCGATTCGAGTAATGATACGACACCATAAGAAATAAGTCCAAGTCTTTTAATTATATATCTCATCCTTTTTCAACCATGTTCTCCATGAATTCTTGAAAAGCCTGCTCTCTAGTAAGCCCAGACTCTCTTTGAGCCTTAGTCATCCTGAAGCGTTTACCTGTTTTTTTCTTATAATCGTCAATATCAATAAACGGAGCGTTTATGTCATTACTATTCGACAACTGTTTCTTCAAAGCCTCGTCGATGATAATACTAAGTCTGTCTTCTATACCCATATCACATTATAGTATCTATCATTCTTCGTTTAGAAGATCAATAATAGGACGCACACCCTCGTCTTCAGATTCAATGAGATCCTTTAGGTGAGCGGACTGGAACTTCTTACCTGTCGATTTGACAGTGTACCATGACCCTCCACGCTCCACAATACCATCACGTTCCAAATGGGGCAAGAGCCCGTAGTAGGGATTCAGACCTTCATTGAACATGAGTTCAAACTCACAGACCTTGAAGGGCTCGATAAGCTTGTTCTTCTTGTTTACGACCTTACCACGAATGCCCGTAGGACTCTCCTTATCACCTACAACATCACTCTTTGATGTTTGTAAGTTTACTCCAAGATAGTAATCCAAGGCATTGCCACCAGCAGCAGCAGTTCTAGGATCTCCGTACATCACACCAACCTTAGTCCTGACCTGATTAACGATAACAAAAGCAACATTCTTAGGTCTAAGAATAGGATTAATCTTTCTAAGTGCTGCGCCTATTTGCTTTGCTCTCTGGGCTCCAATCATGTTATTGCCTTCATAGCCCTCAGCCTCCATCTCAACTTTTGACGGTGATACAGCTAGGCTATCGTAGAATACCACGATAGGCGTATCAGAATCGTCGGTGCGAATTGAATTGATGATCTTTTCAATCGTATCAAAGCAATCCTCTACACAGGGAGGTGCAGCATAAATAAGTTTATTAGGATCGATACCTAAAGTCCTTGCGAACACAGGGTTGTATGCGTTCTCGGAATCAATGATGACGGTGTAGTAGCCTTTCTTTTGAGCGTTTCTCAGGATGTGAGTGCCGAAAACAGTCTTAGCAGTTGATGCAGCACCAATAAATTGGGTAATCATGCCAATGGGCACACCGCCATTATACTTACCAGAAATGACCTTATTCAGGGCGTAAGATCCAGTAGAGATAAGTTCTGGTGTAAGCTCCTGCTCCGAAAGCATCGAAGCGTTTTTAAGTTTCAGTATGATATCGCTGGTCATGTATTATTATAGCTCTACAGGCCAAAAATACTCGATATTATCTGGTTCAGTCCAGCCATGCACAGAATAATAAGAAGGATCCTTACGAAGAAGGTTAGAACGATGGCTAGCATGGACTCTATCGTCGCCAATCCAGTCGGGCATTTGAATATCATCAGGAAGGTCATAGTACTTCATCGTGTTGTTATAGCCTCGATCAATCCACTCTTGGATGCAGACATTGTGGTATAGCTTAAGAGCAGGTAGATAACCGCGCCACATAGTGCGAGCAGGGTGATTAGCCCAACCAACCTTGGCACTAGGATTAGCGGCAAGCTTGTTGGTGCTATTAACCAATTGCATGGCTTCAACACGCTGCTTGCCCAGACGGCGGTAGTCTAGAGCTTTGACAGAGGATACAAAGTCGGGATAGGGTAGGAATGTTTGCATGGCCTAAATTATACCAACCATTTCAAAATTTTCCATAACTAAATACTTATATACCATGGCTATCGTAGATCCCAACCCCAACGACACAGTGACCAGAGCAGATCTCAACCAGCAATTGGAGATTCACGCTAAAACTATTGAGCTTCAGGTTCTGCTCTCACAGCAACAAGAGGATATTTTGAAAAAACTATCTGATTGTGTGGATGATCACAAAAAAATGAATAAAGCCCTGGACACACTAGAAAGAAGATCCTGGAAGCAAGGCTGGCTTTTCTGGGGAATGATATTCTCTCTAATCACCACCGCAGCGACTTTTATAACAAAGGCAAACTAATGAATGACGTTCACAGGGAGCTTCTCGACAAGATTAACACCATCCAAAGTGATGAAAGACCCTGCACCTCTTACGAGGACACAGAAACTTATCAGAGGAGTCTCGCGAATGCCTCAACTATGCTAGAAGATGAGATTAGAAAACTCAAAAGCAGAATAGCTTAGATATCAATGATATCTTGAGATAGCCCCTCATTTCTGGCAACTTCAAACGATTTCGCTGATGTGTGGTCGTCTACGAAGGGATTATGATCATTAATTAAAATCCTCTCACCCCCGGCATCCAACCCCATCAGCAGATGGTCCCAAAACAATCCCGCTCGTCTTAACGCTGTCTCTGTGGCATACCTAGTGCTTTCTTTACGACCAGTAGTTATTACAATTTTGTAACCCTTCCAATTCCAAGAATCAAATGCTTCTTTCACTCCAGGAAGTAAGACTAGTCTTTCTCTGTAGATGTCAGACAGATTTTCTTTTTGTTTGAAAATCGTACCGTCAATATCAATAAATATAGTTTTCATGAAAACCCTAACAGCCGTCATCTTCGTGATCGTTGTTTATGTGGCGGATGCCGCCTCCGCTCTTAAAGCCTTCTGGGTATCTCGCCGTTAGCTTGTCCACGTTAGCTTGAGCAACTGATTCTAAATCAATGCTTAAGTTAGTAGCTGCCATAGCAACATAATACAAGATATCTCCTAACTCTTTCTTGGCGTGATCTTTGTTAAGCATCTTGCCGTGAAACTCACTCTTCTTAATGAGTTCACAATACTCTCCAGCTTCGCCTGCAATCCCTAAGGCCCAATTCATTGCAGCCTCTGAGTAAGTAAGATTAGGGTTAGCAGTTCTCTTACACGCTTCTTGAAATTTATTAAAATTCATCTAACAACTCTTTAATTTTTTCTGAGGATTTACCATCACCAAAAGGACATGTACTATCAACCTGATAGTTGTTGAGCATATCCCCTACACTACTAGACAAATCACTAGGCTTGGTACACAAGACTACGTGACCAGACATTATAGCCTCTTGCCTCTCAGTATTCTTACGACAAACAATGGCTCTTTTGTTAAAGAAAGAAGCTTCCTCTTGAATGCCACCACTGTCTGTAATGCAGAACTTACACTCTGTAAGAAGCTTCATTGTATCATCATGGCTGAGAGGTTCAACTACATTTACATGCTGTAGAATACTTCTATGCTTTGATACGCTGGGGTTGGGATGGATCGGAAGAATAAACTCTAAATTTTCTTTATACTTTTTAGCGATATCGTCTAAGTCTCTAAACCACTGATCCATAATCACATGATTTTCTCTACGATGCAAGGTTACTAAAACTTTATTACCGTATGACTCAGATCCCTTGTATTTGATTAAATTATCGAGAACAGTGTTCCCCACAACGTGAGAGTTTTCAATACCCTCATGCTTCAAGTTCTGAGCAGCCAGGGTAGTGGGGCACAGATTGATAGAGGTTATGCGAGAGATCATTTGACGATAACCCTCTTCTGGGTAGGGGTTGTCTAAATCATTTGTACGCAGCCCAGCCTCCAAGTGGATTACCCTGAGCTTCAAGTTGAAAGCAGCCAACGCACAAGCAAAGGCAGTTGCAGTATCCCCCTGAACCAAAACATAATCAAAATACTTGGAGTCGTATGATGGGAACTGAGCTAGGCAATCCTCCATAACAGCATTTAGCCGCATGGAGCTAGAGTTGTGAGATTTAGCGTTAGGATACAGCCTGTAGTCTACGTCTATCTCATCTAAGAGATCCTGATGTTGTCCTGTAAACAAGAGCTTACAATCTAACTTTTCAACGAGAGGTTTAATCTTTAACCACTCTGGTCTAGTTCCAAAGCAGATGAGAATCATATTGAATTATTTAAGCCCTATGTGATAGAAAAAGTTCTTATCTTTTATATCTAATTTATTTTTAGATTGCCAAACCCTCTGAGGGGAAAAATCAATCCAATTATCAGCTAAGGGTACAAAGTTTAAGTTATTAGGTATCCTCACATTGTAGTCTAACCGTATGAAACAATTTGTAAAAAGCTGTTCGCTAGTTCCAAATTGTCCATAACCTCCACCGCTTTTATCATAGGGCAAGAAACCAAACTTATCCTTTACTTTTTCTAGACTTTCCCTATTAGCAATTCCAAACCCTCCTGAGACATGCTTTCTTCTGAAATCGCTCTCAAAGTTTATATTAGTTAAAGCTAAAAAGCCTAGTTTAGGATCTTCTTCAAATTCGTTAACAGCTAATTGATAGTACCCTGGTCGATAAACTCGGATATCGTCTTCACAGAAGAACCAGTAATCATACTGGCCTTCAAAATGATCGTAGGCATAACTGTAAGCGCCCAAGGAGGCACCTAGCCTTTCGTGCCTATCTAATACCGTAATACTACCCCAATCTGTTTTTGTATCATTAACTTCATTCAGAAAATCTAAACACTCTTTAGGGATATCACCTTCAAAAACATTATGAACGATAATAGTATCCAAACTCTCCACACCAGGGTCGGTATTGGAATCTGTATCTAATATATACTTAAATAACTCAAGAGTTTTTAATGGTCCATCGGGGCTACAGGACACGGAACCTCTTTTAGGACCGAAGTAAACACAAAAAACTTTACAAGCCTTCATAGTTATTCACGACTTGCGTAATATGATTCAGATCGCCCTCTGATAGCCACCAACCACAGGGTATATTCATTAACCTTTTATCAAAATACTTTAGGTTAGTTAAGGATTCATCTTGATACTCTTTAAATACAGAATAGCGTAGATTGTTAACATGCGCCTGATCAGACGCAATACCGTTATCTGCTAAATAATTTCTGAAGTGTTCCTTATCTTCAACCAAGACGCTAAAGAGCCAAGATGCAGACACGCGGTCTGCCTTCGATTTAGTAACCTTAACATGAGGATTACTAATGTTTTTCCTTAAGAAGGCTGCGTTTTCAATGTGACTATCGATAAGGCCATCAATGTATTTCATCTGCTCCAACCCCACAACAGCATTAGTGTTGTTCATATGGAACTTAAAACCATACTCAGGAATATCTTGATCCCATCTAGAGGAGCATTTAAACTTCCTATCTAAGCCAAACCAACGAAGCTTCCTAGCTCTAATCGCATCTTCTTCAGATTTACAAACAAGAGCACCCCCGTCAGCAGTTGTTAAGTGCTTTACTGCCTGGAAAGAGAAGCAAACGAAATCTCCGTGGTTCCCAATACGAACACCTTTGTAGGTAGAGCGTAATGCATGGGCTGCATCTTCAACGACCTTAACATTGTGCTCCTTCGCAATAGCTAGAATCTCATCGAGGTCACATGGTTGTCCTCCCCAATGAACTAAAACAATTGCTTTAGTTCTTTCTGTGATCTTTTGCTTAACGCTCTCGGGGTCGATGTTTCCTGTCTCTGGGTCAATATCTGCAAAGACCAACTTAGCACCCGTGTTATGGAAAGGTCCATTGGTAGCCATACAGGTCATAGCGGTTGAGATGACCTCATCCCCCTCCCTCAAACCGATCAACCGACCAGCAAGAACTAAAGAGTTAGTGCAAGCGTTAGTGAGGACAGTGTTTGGATTTCCAATGTAGTCAGCAAATTCCTTTTCAAACCTATCAGAATATTCACCTTCAGTTACAAAGCCGGAATCCCAAACACTTTGCAGTGTCTCACCGATATTTGGCGGTGAGTGTACTTTCATTAATGGTATCATTATTTAGAGTTCCTGTTAAAGTAATCAAGCATCTTCAACAAACCGTCTTGAAGAGTAACTGTAGGCTGTATAGAGGTATCCTTAACGACCTTGTCGATGTTTGCACATCTCCTCAGTGGTTCATCCTTAGGGTAGTAGTCGGGGTAATCCTTAATAACGTATCTGCCTTCGTAGTTTAAAACGTCACAGAATACCTCAGCAAGCTCGACCATCGTGAGTTCAGGGGTGGGGTTTCCAACATTATAAACTTCCCCGTTCTTACCATTAACTAAAACACCGAGGCACATACTAATACCATCGCCTGCATAGCAGAAGGTCCTGGTCTGTTTCCCGTTACCATACACAACAATGTCTTCATCGTTAAGATAATTTCTCATCCAGTTGGATAAAACACGGTTGTCATTAATGCCCATATAAGGTCCATAGAAATTAAAAGGTCTAATCACCTTTACATTAACACCGTATGTATTGAAATAAATATGGCACAGAGTCTCCAACACTTGCTTGCCAATATCATAACAACTTCTACTATTTCTGGTTGGGATTGTACCTATGTATGATTCCTTAGTAGGGATGTTACCCTTAGTAGGCGTCCCGTAAACCTCGCTGGAGCTATACATGATGACACTTTCGACTTTGTGCTTTACGCAATAATCCAACACATTTTTAGTCCCAACATAAGAAACATCTAACGTTTCCACTGGCTTTTTCATGTATTTCTCAGGGCTAGCGATGCCAGCACAATTGATTACATAATCATACCGTGGCAAATCGTTCAAAGGCTTACAAATATCGTCTCCGTTTTGGATATCGTAACATCTAAAGTCATTTCCGTTCTTAATAAGAAAGTCTTTGAACCAATTACCTAAAAAGCCATCTGAGCCTATTAACAATACTTTTTTATTTTTATCTAACATTATTTTTGGGAGTATATGATTTGTTACAAATATTTTTGTAGTTCTTAAGTCTGTCTAGATTCATCCATTCTTCTCGGATTAAACCTAAGCATATACTGTCGAGATAAGTGCTACACTTGTAAACAGCTTTTCTCCTGATTCCTTCCTCTTTAAATCCCACCCACAAAGCAGTTTTTAAGCTAGCTAGATTATTTTCTAAGACTTCAGTATCTAGTCTATGCATATTTAAAACTTCAAATCCAAAGTCAACTCCAGCCTCTAAAACAGGCTTAGATAATCCCTTACCTCTGTGCTCTTTAAAAACGTCGTGGGCCGACTGATAACTCCTGGATACCCAATCTATGTCGGATATTTTATATGTACCTACAGGCACCTGATCCTGGTAGACTATGAAAAACATAGAGTCTTTGTTGTTCATAGTCTCAAACCACTTTTTTTGTTGATTTAAATTGTTAATAGTAATATGATGAGTTCCAAACCAGGATTCATCTTTCAACTCTTTCATCATTTGAAGATCTTTCTCTTCAAGAGATGCTAGTCGTAAACCATTCTTATGCTCATACATAAAATACCTCACCATATGCATGTCTTAGACAAGGTAGGGGCACCTCGTAAATACCCTCTATTCGCCCCAACACCAATATCAATATTTAAAACACTACCCAAATCAATTATAGTATGATTAGGGTATTTTTCGTAGAGTTTCTTGCAAAGTATATTTGCAAAAGGACCTGCACATAATAGAATTAAATTATGCTCTATTGCCTGATCTAGCTTACTCCCCAGATAAGGATAAACATCTTTGTTATTAATCCAAGCATCAGGACCAATTTTGTAGTGGTCATCCACTTTAAAATTTAAATTAGAGGCATCGCCGGGGGAGATCAAGGTCGTTTTATAATTGTTGAATAATGGAATAACACTTTCCCTAAAGTAATTATAGTTTGAGTTAACGAATATGTTAGCCCAAGTTAATCTCTCTTCTACTACACTAGTAACCTCCTTCATTGACTGATGTTTCGAGTCTCCAACGCAACAACGACAGGCAATACCGATAAAGTAGTTATCCTGGTTATGCTGAAAGGAATCTAGTAAGTCTTTTCTAAGATCTTTTTGACCATCAAAGTTAAACTCTCCTTTGTGAAGTAAGTTTAACTTGTTATTGTTGATAATTGCCATCTCACCATCACCAAACCTAGCAATAGAAAATGGTTCTTTATTTTTGAGCTTCTCAGACAAATACTCAATATCACCTCTGAAGTTACTAGTTAGCATCCTTCACCAATTTCCAACCATTATTTAAGTATTGATTGACACAAGCATCTCTCTCCATGTAGAAGGAATGATCAGATCCGTTAGCACCTTTAGAACTTGCCTTAGAGTCTTCACCGACATGACCCTTAGTTGATGACCACATATCCGTTTTCTCTTTTGGATGCGGAGGGACATAAGTCTTAAGACCAACCATGTGTGCAGCATAACTCAACTGCATATCTTCGCAGTTATCTAAACTTAGGGTTGCGTTCCAGAAAACCCTCATAACATTAGAAGGGAAGAACCAACAGTGACCGGCAAGATCAACCTGTTCAATGGATTCGTTAGGGTGGCTCCAGCCTATTCTGGTGTGTGGGCGATAAGAAGGGCCTTCAAGTCTAACACCTACACCTCCAAGTATACAAGGGCCTAACTCGTCCATCGTGTTAACACAGTTCTTAAACCACTCAGAACCTGGGATGGTATCATCGTCAAATAAAACCACGTAATTAGTCTTAACTAGATTGGCCAGTGCAAATCTTCCGTGGAACTTAAAGTTATGACTAGACTTTACAATTTTATCTACCGACAGTTTTTCAAAGTCAAAACTCTCATTATCTGGGTGATGATTTATCCATAGCCAGATCTCAGCAGGCTTTACGCTTTGCGAGCGTATAGCTTCAATCTGCTCTTCGAGATACTCAGGCCTCCTAAAGCAATTTAGTATGACAGTAATATCACTCATACTTCTCAGCCACCACTGATAAAACGTTTGGAAGGTTATCGACAGGTGTTCTCAAGCTATCTTCAAAAGAAGAGACACAACGAACTTTGAATCCTGATTCTTCTAAGAAGGTGCAGAGAGCATTTTCAGAAAAGTGCCAGATATGCTCTCCATACTTTCTATGCTTCCACTTATCAAACCATTCATCAGATAGGTAGTGACACCAAGGCAAGGAGATAAGCAGATGCTTGCACTTCAAACTTTTTACAAAGTCTATATCCTTAAAATGCTCTAACGAGTCAAAGAAAGTGATCACATCATACTCCCAACTCAAATCACCCTGTGATGCAAACTCTGAAATGTCATGACCATTCACCTCATGTCCGTAGCTCTGCATACCTGCATTAGAGCAGACATTTAAGAAATGTCCAAACCCATAACCAACATCCAACACAGACAAGCCCTTAACATTTTTGTAGCCCGCTTTTGACAAGTACCCAGCTAGGAATCCATACCTTAAGTATGAGATATTTTTCATAGCCTCCTCAGAGTATGAGGACTTTATGTAATCCTGGTCGTAATTCATTGTGATCTTTCGATCTTCCTGAACAATGACACCATTATCTAATTTTTTATAATTATCCAGCATATTGTTTTAAGTACTTCTCTATGAGCGGTAGTGCATAATTATAGTTCAAGTTCTCGACTGTATCTATTAAATCATTACCAGATTGGGTAAACCATTCGGAGGTGCTTGCACCATAGTTCTGACTCGTCAATACGTTAAGACCCAACATCTTAGCCTCCATAACGAACCTACAGCAAGACTCTGGACTTAGCGGGAAGAAGACTAGTGTAGAGTATTTTGATAGGTTTCTAAGAAACTCTTCTCTTGATGATGACTCAGGAAGAAGGTCATACTCAAGCTTATTTCCTTTGCAGAAATCCACGGCTTGAGCGGTTCCCTTAAGCCAAACATTAGAGTTATGAACGCATATCTTTCTAGAAGACGGAGAGCTATCCTTACTTATACTCCTTATCAGATCTAAGTCTTGTCTACTGAAAAGGGAGCACTTTATGTTCTCCAGATTACACTCTATGTTATTTTTCTCAAACATGGACTTGTGAAAATCTGTTAGGACAAAAACAACTTTTGCATTCTTGTAAAAATCCAATTGCTGCTTGTGCTCGTCAGGGACTAGACCTTCCATGTTATGAATCCAAGGATTTCTACCATCTGTCCCTGGCTTACCCTTATCATACTGGTGGTCATGCTCAAATATAATATACTTTGAGCCTATGAATGAGTTAAGGTATGTTTCAGGATACAAAGATCTATTACCAAAGATAAACAGGTCTTCTTCGTTCGGTTGTGGTGGCCGATCTTTGTGAGTGTAGATATGAAGTCTATCCCCATATAGGCTACGTATAAAGTCTAGGTAGACCTCGCCTGTCATGGCGGCTCCACCAAAGTCCTCTTGCTTTTTAATAAAATCAGTAATAAAATGAATCTTAGACATATGTTGCTCCTTCTCGTTGAATTATGGAGGATGGGTGAACCCTGTAGACCTCCAACATCAGTTTCTTTTTCATAGCTTCTGCTAAACAATATACAAAACTTTGATTAGTTATAATCATGTCAGCAGATTTAATATAACCAGCTAGACTAAGCGCATCTGAGGTATCAAGCCTTTCAACTCTACCCTGATATCTTGGGAAAGTTTTCATAAAGTATTCATATTCCCAATCAAGTGATACAAAGACAGAAGAATCAATAACGCTGTCGTCCAGTGTTTCCCAAAAAGTGTAGTTGGAGTGATATCTACAACTTCTACTCAGAATATACTTCTTGCCTTCAGGAAGTTCAAGAGAGGGAACATCTATCCAAGGGGTACCACTCCACTTACCCCTAGTCGAAAGCTTGCCTACAGAATCTAAATGTGCAGACATGAGACAGTTATACTTATTGTGCATTCTAAATTTGTCTAGATTTACATCAACTTTCTCTTCACCCCAATAGCCAATCGAGTCAATATAAGACTGTCTCTCTAGTAACGGAGTTATAAAATCTATTGATCCCTTATTTAGTTTTGTATGGTTGTAGTTAGCCCAACGCACAAGAGGTTCCCTTAATCCTCCCTCTGGGTCCAGCAGTAAAGACCCTCCCCCTGATTCACACATAGCGGGTAGACTTAGAATAATATCTCCTAAATCTCCACTGTGTTTAAAGATTAAGCTGTTCTCGTTGCTCATAATGATTATTAAAATCCTCTATTAATTTCTCTTCACTGGCTAAAAACTGTTTATTAATTCCCACTTTAAGCATTTCATGCCCAAGCTGACTTAAATTTCTTTTAGTTTTTTTGATGGATTCAATGCGATGGTCTACATTGATATACTTGTAGTGTAGTAACATAAAGCCAGAGCCTTCTAATGCAGTAATTTTTTCATTAAGATCATCATAGTGCTCACTGATGTGCATACCAAAAGCTATAGAAAGATTTAGATTAGAGGAGAAGCAACTCTTTTTGGAAAAAGCCTCCGAAGGTGCTCCTTCAGTAATGATGTCAGTCAGCTTCACATCAGAATACTCAGGGAAGGATTTGCTAACCATTTGGTAGCCATAAGGTTTAATGGCAAACTTTTCGTGCTTACCAAGAACTTCTTCTAGCCTGTCTCTCGTGCCCTGTGGGTGGTGAAAGAACTCATCAGCATCCACCACTATTATCACGTCAAAGTCGCTCCTAAAGCTCTTGTAGGCGTTCTCCTTAACGTTCTTGAGCATTACCTCGTCGTAACCGTCATTTCGCATGGTGAAGACATCAAGGCTAACACCTGTATCCTCAGACACTTTCTTAGCTACTTCAACAGTATTATCACTAGACTCATGGTCTATTAAAACAATTTTATCTGCAATATCAGAATAGTGATGTATGAAGTAAGGAATTATCCTCTCTTCATTCCTAACTAAGGTTGTTACTAAAACTTTCATATAGCTTGTGTTTTGTGTCCCTCATAGCCTGAAGGTAAAGATTGTAACGCATCAGGCATTGCTTACGACCATCGAACAACTCTTTGGTTTTTTCATGAAGATTTTGACCAAGTTCAATGCGATGCTTCTTGTCTTTGCAAAGTTTGCTTAAGACTTTAACCCATTCACTCTTAGGAGCATCAGGATCAATGAGGTACCCAGTCTCTCCATTAACTATAGTCTCGTCATAGCAACCCACATTACTTGCGACCAACGGTATTCTATACCTGGAGCACTCCGCTACCTTAATATCAGATTTGGAATCATTGAAGTCATTCATCTGGAGCGGAGCTATTGCAACATCCATATCTGCGTAGTATCTGCCGTAATCATTAGGAGGTAGGGCATAATGAATATTGTAATTCTTTTGACCCTTAAACCCTCTTAATAGTTGCGACATATACTCAGGCCAAACTTTGGCTTCCCATGTTCCTTTCTTCTTAGGGTCCGGTGGTGGATGTCCATAAAAATTCCATTGAACATTTTCCCTGCCTACTTTCTGGTTCACTAGGTGAGGGATAGCATTAAATACCTTAACATCTCCTCTGTGGTGAATACCCGCAGCGTAACCTATTCTTGTAAATTTCCTCTTTGTCTTAGGGTGATTCCAAGCGGGAAGGCTGTAATCAATTACATTTTTCACAACAGCTAAACACCTCCCTACGAAGGGTTTGATTCTATCAGCAAACTTTAATTGAGTAACAGTAACAAGATCTGCGTGATGGTAACAGAACTTTGTTATCTCGTCTAATTTATTGTCTTTATAAGTTTCGTACAGATGATGCTCTTCATACAATCCAGTTAGTAGGTCATCAGTATCAAAGTGTACAAACTTACCAAGCTCTTTGGCGATACCCACCACACGAGCGGTATAAGGACCTCCATACTTTAGTATGTTAGCTGCGAAAACAACGTCGGCCCAATTCATGTCTGTTAGCTTATCATTAGGCGGCGCATAATTCTTCTCGACATCAACCTCTAGAGGATTATCATTGTATCTAATCTCAACTTTATCAGCTAACTCCTCTTGCATCATCTTCATGGGAGATAATTGACGATAGTAACTACAGCCTCCATGATTTGCAAAAACGACTAATATCTTCAATTTACGCATGAGAATATAATAGTCCCATGGGTATAAAAAAACTACCTCAGGTTATAAACCTGAGGTAGAAACATATGAATCTTCGTATTAGTTTTTTTATGGCTTACGGTTGTTTGAAATAATAAGCGTAGCCAATCCAGAACCCACGATGACTGTCACGCACAGTCCAAAAATGAATATAACGTAATCAACCATCGCGGCATAGTACCAAGTTTCCAAGTCCCAAGATAGAGGGAACCCACAAACCAACGAACAATCCTTCATCCCTCATCCCATAGAACCATAGGCTCACAGAGAATAAGAAGGAAAGACCCGCACCAACGAGCACCAACATGCGTGCCCGTTGGATTTCTTTTTGTTGAGAATCACTCATGTTTTTTACGCCGAAGCCGTAGGTTTCTTAACTTCGTCCTCAAAGACCTTTTTAGATCCATCAGAACTGTGGGCAGCGCCAATCGCCTTGCCGATAGACATCACGGCATCCTTTAGCTCCATCTTTCCATTACCAGGAACAGCAGCCTTTACAGCAGCACCGTAGTGCTTACGCTTACGCTTAGAAAAGAGAAGTCCAAGACCCTCTAGAGCAGCAACACCGGGGAAGACTGTGTTCAGACCTCCAAGGGCCATGCTGATAGCCGAATCTAGAGCCTCTGCACCTGGATCCATAACATCAACAACATCTGCCATTGGATCAAGCACAAATTGCTTATCCACCAAGACAACTGTCTCTCCTGTAGCTGCCATTTTACCCGCAACCTCTGGAGGAAGCATGCCAAGGTCAGCCGGAACTGCCTCAGCACGACCCGCAGGAGTCACATTGCCAATGGTTGTAACTACCTTGTCAGCGAAAAGACTCTCCGCTAACGCGCAA
>NZTP01000041.1 GCA_002696485.1 Altibacter sp.
ATGAGTTTGGCATATCTTTTGGAGTAGGATTACCTGTTGGAAGACTATTCTCGAATGTGAACCTTGGTTTTGAGATCGGAAGACGTGGAACCAAGGATTTTGGATTGATACAAGAAAACTTCTTCAACACATTTTTAAGCTTGTCTTTGAACGACAAGTGGTTTGAGAAACGATTATATGATTAAAAAAGTAAACACTAGCATTATGAAAACGAAAGCACTTTTAATTTTAGCCACGTTGTCCATAACTTTTGGGGGCTCGGTTTTGGCACAGGCGCCAAACGATTGTAACATAACACTATCCCTATTTGCTGAACCGGCCAAAGCAAAGAATTACGAGGCAGCTTTGCCTCATTATGAAAAAGTGATCAAGGAATGTCCAACATTTAGTTTAGCGACATACCAGTATGCCGAGCGTATGTTCAAATACTTCATTGAAAAAGGGGACAAAAGTAAAGTTGACGACCTTATTAAGGCGTACGAATTACGTTTAAAGTATTTTCCTGATAAGACCAAGGAAGGAGATGTATTGTCCGATATCGCCCAAGTGAAGTACGACAACAACATTGGTACGAAGATGGAGGAGTACAAGGCTTTTGAGGAGGCGTATACCAAGGATGAAGAAAACTTTACGAGTCCGAAGAGTTTATACACTTACTTTTCATTGGCTGTGGACCTTTATAACGATGGGGAACTTGACCTTCAGGAGGTTTTCGACCTGTACGATATCGAATATGCCAAGATCGAAAAGGAAGAGAGTCAACTTGCTGAAAAGCTTACCCAGCTTATCGAGAAGCAGGAAGCGGGTACGCAATTGACCAATAGAGAAGAAAAGTTAATGAAGGCGTATGAAACCAATTTGGAAGCGTACGGAAAAGTGAAAGCAAGTGTAGACGGAAAATTAGGTCAGTTGGCAGATTGTCCAAACCTTATTCCGTTGTACAACAAAGATTTTGAAGCTAAAAAAGATGATATTACTTGGGTAAAGCGAGCCGCGGGTCGTTTGAGCGCAAAAGATTGTGATGATCCATTGTTCTTTAAACTCGTACAGCAATTGCACACCTTGGAACCTTCAGCAAAATCTGCTTATTACTTAGGTAAATTAGCCGAGAAGGATAATAATTCAAGCAAAGCGCTTGAGTACTTCAATCAGGCAGCAGATCTTGAGACCAATCCAAGTGACAAGGCAAAAGTATATTACAGTATTGCAGAGAACTTCCGTCAAAAAGGAAGTATGGGAAGCGCCAGATCGTACTACCTAAAGATGGTAGAAGCGAAGCCTTCAGCAGGTATTGCCTATTTAAAGATCGCTAATATGTATGCCGCCAGTGCAAATAACTGTGGTACTACTACCTTCGAGAAAAGAGCGATCTATTGGAAAGCTGCAGAGATGGCAGACAAAGCGGCACGTGTAGATGCCTCTATCGCCGGAACTGCAAGAGCAACTGCAAGCAGCTATCGTGAGCGTGCACCACAAAAAACCGATATCTTTAGTGAAGGGATGGCCGGAAAAACGATTACGTTCAACTGTTGGGTTGGTGGTAGCGTTCGAGTGCCAAACTTGTAAGAATGAAACGGATCCCACATAGCATTAAAAGCGTGATGGCAACTTTGGTTGTCATCACGCTTTTTGCATGTGAGGGAAACTACCAGAACATTAGGCAACTGAGTTTAACCGATGGGGCACCTATTGCCGAAGGAAGGAACATTGATCTTAAGTATACTGACTCCGGAAAGGTGGTGACCAATCTTTTGGCGCCCTTGTTGCATGACTATTCCAATTACGAATTTCCCTATCAGGAATTTCCCGAAGGTGTTGAGGTTCGGTTTTGGAATGAAAAAAATGAAAAAAGCACGGTAACATCAGACTATGCCATTCGGTTTGAAGGAACAAATATTGTAGATTTGCGAAAAAATGTAGTGCTCGTAACAAGTGATAGCACCATCTTAAAGGCCGATCAATTGTATTGGGACCAAAAGAATAAATGGGTTTTCACAGATCAGCCATATCAAATGAAACTCAAAGACGGCTCCTATAACGATGGAGCGCGCTTTGATTCTAATGAAGATTTCACTAACTTCTTGTCCAGAAAAAACCAGGGAGTACAAATAATTGACCAAAAAACAACCAATGGGAACTAAGATTTACCGTCTTTTTGAATACGCTTATATTGTCATGGCGCTCTTCGCTGCGTATGTGGCCTATGAAAACTGGAACGACAATAGGAACAGAGCGTATTTATTTGCATTCTTCGTGGTAGTCGCTATTTTTATGTTCTTCTTTAAACGTAGGTTTAGGAAGAAAATGGAAGAACGCAACCAAAATCGTTAATGGAATCTGTCCTTATTATTGTATTGATGTTGATTCTTTCTGCATTCTTTTCGGGAATGGAGATCGCGTATGTTTCCTCCAATAAGATCCATATTGAGATCGAAAAGAAGCAGAACAACTTTCTTGCAGGTGTTCTAAAAAAGATCACCAAACGACCCTCTAAGTTCATCGCCACTATGTTGGTGGGCAATAATATCGCTCTGGTGGTCTATGGGTTCTACATGGGAGACCTCTTGATGGAGTATATCCCATTGGCCGGTTTTACAGGTCTCTTGGTTCAAACCATCATCTCTACGTTAATTATATTACTCACGGCCGAATTCCTTCCAAAGGTGTTCTTTCAGATCTATGCCAACAGTTTGGTGAAGATCTTTGCCGTGCCGGCCTATCTGTTCTATGTCTTATTTTCTGTAATTTCTGAATTTGTTATCTGGATCTCAGATTTGGTGCTGAAGCTCTTTTTTAAAACTGAAGGCGATACCATTCAGCTTACCTTCAGTAAGATCGAACTGGGGAATTACATCAGCGAACAGATGGAAACCACCGAAACTTCCGAAGAGATCGATACCGAGATCCAGATCTTTCAAAATGCACTGGATTTTTCCGAAGTAAAATCAAGAGAAGTAATGATCCCGCGTACCGAAGTGGTCGCAGTAGATATTGACACGACCCCGAAAGAACTTAGTAAGATTTTTACCGAAACCGGACTCTCTAAAATTTTAGTCTATAAAGATAATATCGATGATATTTTAGGATATGTCCATTCCTTCGAGTTGTTCAAGAAGCCGGCCAACCTCAAAAAAGTATTAATGCCCGTAGTATTCGTGCCGGAAACTATGCATGCTAAAGATGTGCTCAATATTTTAAGTAAAAAACGAAAGAGTATTGCTGTGGTGATCGATGAATACGGAGGTACTTCGGGGATCATGACGGTGGAAGATATTATAGAGGAACTTTTTGGCGAGATTCAGGATGAGCATGACTCTGTGGCGCTTACTGAAGAGGTATTGGGAGAAGAACACTTTAAATTCTCTGCCCGCCTTGAAGTGGATTACCTTAATGAAACGTATAAACTCGATCTACCCGAAAGTGAGAACTACGAGACCTTGGGTGGAATGATCGTTAACCATACCGAAGAGATCCCTGATAAGGATGAAATGGTAGAAATGGGAGACTATATCTTCCGCATTCTGGAAGTCTCCAATACCAAGATCGAACTGGTAGAGCTTAAAGTGAAGCTCGAAGATTAGTTTCTTCTTTTTTCTTAATTTTTTTCAAAAGGAATCTTTCATAAATGAAGGGAAAATGGTATTTTCGCCCCCTAAATTAAATGAAGTGCTTTCCTAAACTTCATCCTTACAATTGGTTGTAAGGTATCATACAGGACTAACATATTTTTATAAACCGATGGATTCGGTGCGCAGAAAAATAAATTTGAACGACAGATGGCAGTTTTAAATAGTATTAGAAAAAGAGGAGTATTCCTTATTGTAATTATAGCGCTTGCGCTTTTCTCCTTCGTTTTAGCAGATGTGATCCGTAATGGCGGACTTGGCACCGAGAAAGGACAGACGACCGTAGCAACGGTGAACGGAGAAGATATATCGCGTCAGGAGTTCATGGAGCAAGTAGAGAATACACAGCGAGGACTAGGACCCAATGCCGGTGCTAACCAAGCGATGAACATAGTTTGGGATCGTGAATTGCGTCGTTTGCTCCTAAAACAACAATACGAAGAGATAGGTCTAACCGCCGAAACCGAACTTACCAATGCTGCATTGGCTAAATTCTTAGCCGGAAACCCAACATTTCAAAATGAGGCCGGACAATTCAGTCAGGCAAAACTACAAGAGTACATTGCCGATGTGCGCGCCAATAATCCCGTTGCCTACGAGCAGTGGTTGGAATACGTGGAAAATACAAAAGTAGCAGTACTTGAGACCACGTACTTGAATATGGTGAAAAGTGGATTGATAGCAACACTGGCCGAAGGTGAAAAACAATATCGTTTCGAGAATGATAAGGTCAATATTCAGTTTGTACAAGTGCCTTATTCAAGTATCGCCGATGAGGATGTTCCCGTAAGTGAGTCTGAAATAGCAGCCTACGTTAAAAAACACCCTAAAGAGTATGAAGTAGAGGCGATGGCAGATATTCAATATGTTACCTATACCGAAGAACCTTCCAAAGAGGATCTGGATGCTGCAAAAGCAGAAATTACAGCATTGTTTGAAGACCGCATTGAGTATAATTCGGTGACAAAGACCAATGATACCATTCCGGGATTTAGAAAAACTGCCAATAACGAAGAATTCGTAAATGCAAACTCCGATGTAAATTTCGAAGATACCTATTGGTTCAAGAACGAACTACCCGAAGTAATCCGTGATACGGTTTTTGCTATGAATGTAGGTGATATCTTTGGGCCTTATGAAATAGGGAACAGCTTGAACCTTACCAAAGTGATTGGAATGCGTCAATTACCGGATACTGTTTCTGCTCGACACATCCTTATTCCTACGGGGATGAATCCAACGGACAGTATTTCCAGAACCGATGAGCAGGCAAAAGCCACAGCCGACAGCCTGTTACGTGTTGTAAAGGCGGATCGATCAAAATTTGCCGATCTGGTTACCCAATATTCTTCAGACAGCGGTAGTATTGCTAAAGGCGGGAAATACGAGAATTTTACCTATGGAGCCATGGTTCCTGAGTTCCGGGATTTTACCTTCGAGAACACTACGGGTGATATGGGTGTGGTTAAAACACAGTTCGGATATCACGTGATCGAGATCGAGAATCAGAAGAACACTCAAAAAGCAGTAAAATTGGCAACAATTTCTAAAGAGATCGAGCCTTCAGAAAAGACCATAAACGATATCTTCTCGAAAGCGACCACTTTTGAACTCGACGCGCAAAAGGGCGATTTTGCTGAGGTTGCTGCGGCCGACAATAAGACTGTGAAGCCTGTAAACAAGATCGGAGAACTGGATGCGAACATTCCGGGATTGGGAAGCAATCGCAGTATCGTTACTTGGGCTTTCGATGAAGAGACAAGTGTGGGCGATGTGAAGCGATTCAATGTTCCGGAAGGATATGTCATCGCACAACTTACACGTAAGAACGAAAAGGGATTAATGAGCGTAGCAGAAGCTTCGGCAAAAGTGACTCCTATCCTTAGAAAGCAGAAAAAAGCCGAAAAGATACGTGCTTCGATCACAGGAACAACGCTTCAAGAGATTGCAAGTAGTCAAAATGTAACCGTGAAGAATGCAACAGCTGTAACGATGGCAAACCCAACTATTGCCGATGCGGGAACAGAACCTAAGGTAGTGGGGGCGGCCTTTGGAACAAAAGCTGGTGAAACCACAAAACTTATCGACGGTGAGACGGGGGTTTTCAAAGTAAAAGTTTTGGCCTTGAACAAAGCGCCTGAGCTTGATAATTATGCCTCTTTCGCCAATCAGTTGAACGCTAAAGAGGTTCCGTCCTTTAACTCTAAAGTTTATAACGCTTTAAAGAGCGCTGCAGAGATCGAAGATTACAGAGCAACTTTCTATTAATCTATAGCTTGCATACATTAAAAAAGCCTCGCACATGCGAGGCTTTTATTTTTATAAGATCATTTCAGAAAAGGGAAGGAGCGTTGTATATCCTTTTTTTCTGAAATAGGTTTGGTCATCTTTGTTTCCGGTAGCCAGCATGAAATCACCGCCCCAGGCACCCAAGCTTTTCAAGGTATTTGGATAGTCCGGAAACAGCCTTTCTTTTACTGTAGGAAGTTGAATGATTTCTGAAATGATTGCCTCGTGAGCTTCGAGCAATGCCTCAAAATCTGAAAGGGAATAGCAAAGCAATAGCTTGTTGCTTATATCGGTGATCTTCCGAAGCGTTTGTGGAGCCACCGAAGCTTTCTTATAGCGTCGAATCCCTGCTTTGCTGTCTTGCTTCTGCTTGAGATGCACAAAGAACAATTGCTCTTTGAATTCCCAAGGAAGATGGACGGGCCTGTATGTGGGTTTGGCAGCATCGCGTTCATAAAGGAGCGGGGCATTGCTTAGCGCTGCCGCAATATCATATCCACTGCCCCCAAAACTGTTTTCCAGCAATATAAATGGATCGATCTGTGCCCATTTAGCAATATTTGCGATAAGGGTAGAAGAGCTTCCCAATCCCCAGTCCCGCCGAAAATCCAAAGAAGTTGTTACACGAATGCCGGTATGCGGTCCTATAAAGTGTGGTTGCAATTCGAGGGCTGCACGTAGTATGGACAACAGTGTTTGCGCTATGGGATCATTATTTTCTGATTGGAGTTTACCTTCCTTGAAATACAAGAAATCTTTGAACCATGGGTGCCCCTCGGAATCCAGACTAAGCCACTCGACCCCTTTTTTATTTCCGGCTTCAACAGTGAGGGATTGTCCGTAACGCGTTGGAAAAGCCAGTGCGGTTGCGCCGTCCAATACAACGTATTCTGCGGTCAATAATAATTTTCCGTTACTGTAGAAGGTCCTTTCCAATGGTTATGAACGAATTGTGTCTATAAATGCAACTACTGCACTATGTGAAACGGTGTGTTCTTTAAAATGGATAATCGCTTTTTGTTTTTCGGAATCAGAAGCTTGAAACTGATTTAAGATATTCATCAAGTGCATTTTCATGTGTCCTTTCTGAATGCCTGTTGTAACAAGCGATCGTATAGCTGCGAAATTCTGTGCAAGTCCTGCCACAGCGACGATCTCCATCAATTGTTGTGCATTGGGTTTCTGCAAGATATCGAAGGCTAATTGTACCATGGGGTGTAGGGATGTAAGTCCTCCAACGGTTCCGAGCGCTAAAGGAAGTTCGATCCAAAAAGTGAACGTTCCGTCTTTAACCGTAGCATGTGTAAGACTTCGGTAGGATCCGTCCTTGGCAGCGTAGGCATGTACGCCTGCTTCTACCGCCCGGAAATCGTTCCCGGTGGCTAGGATCAAGGCATCGACACCGTTCATAATGCCTTTATTATGTGTCACAGCCCGTCTTTTTTCGGCATTGGCTATGGCGATGGCACGTACAAACTTTTTCGCAAATTCATGACCCTCCATATGCTTGTCGGATAAATCTTCGACAGGGCAACGCACTTGAGCACGTACCAAACACTCAGGGACATAGTTGGATAGTATGCTTAGTACCACTTCCGGGTACAAATCTGTTTGCTGAAAAGAAGGATAGTCCTTTGCTTCGGTCTCAAAGGTATGCGCAATGGCTTCCAAACAGCTGTTTATAAAATTGGCGCCCATGGCGTCCAAGGTTTCAAAAGTGGCGTGTATTTGGTAATATCCGTCTAAGGTCTCTGTGTGATCCTGCAATTCGAGATCGATAAGTCCGCCACCTCGCTTCTTCATATTTTTCTGGAGGGATTCAATAGTGGCAATCAGTTTCGGATAGATCTCCTTAAAGAAACCAACGATATGATCATTTTTTCCGTAGAAATTAATGTGAACCTGACCGTTCTTTTGTGTTCCAAGCACTTCAGTAGTGAAACCACCCCGTGAAAGCCAGAATTTTGCAGCATTGCTCGCCGCAGCCACCACCGAACTTTCTTCAATGACCATTGGCAAGGCATACAAAGTATTGTTGATCAAGAAATTTGGTGCGATCCCGAAAGGGAGATAGTAATTGCTGAGGGTATTTTCAATAAAATCGTCATGAAGCCTTTGTACTGTAGGATCATCATTCCAATAGCTTTTTAAAAGCGCAATAGCGTCGGGCCGATCGGCTAAGTAATTTGCTGCCAGCCATTCAATTTTTTCTGTCTTCGATTTTTTTGAAAATCCGGAAACGGGATTCGCCATAGAATTACCATTGAAAACACAAAGATACTATTTATGATGAACCTTTTAGCGGCTTACTTACGAACAAATACACTGTATTTAACAAAAAAACTGCCCATTTTTCGTTAAAATTTAGTAAACTTGGCCTAACAAAATTTTAACACTTTGAAGCGACTATTTTCAGTGAAGGTGCTCATGCTGTTCCTTGCAGCGATTTCTACAAGTATAGCACAGCAAAAAGAAATTACATTAGAAGACATTTGGGGAGGTACATTTCGGGCAGAACGTCTGGATGTGTTACGCTCATTAAACAACGGGAAGGAATACTCTGTTTTAAATTATGACCGTACGGCAAAGGCTTCTACCATCGATGTCTACGACTATAAAAGCGGCCAAAAGGTGCGAACTTTGGTCAATACCAACGAACTACCGGGGCTTGAATATATTATCTCGTATGAGTTCAGTAAGGATGAATCTAAAGTGCTTTTGGCAGCTCAACTGGAGCAGATCTACCGTCGTTCTTCTTTAGGAACGTATTTTATTTACGATTTAAATAAGAAGACACTCACGCTGGCATCCCCCAATAAGATCCAAGAACCTACTTTTAGTCCCGATGGATCTAAATTAGCCTACGGCTATGCGAACAATTTGTATTATAAAGATCTAGAGACAGGAGAAGAAGTACAGGTCACCACCGATGGTAAAAAGAATTCTATTATCAATGGTATCACCGATTGGGTGTATGAAGAGGAATTTGCATTTGTACGGGCATTCGACTGGAACGCTACAGGTACGATGTTAGCCTTTATTCGTTTTGATGAGACCGATGTGCCCGAATTTTCAATGGATATGTACGGTGAAGACCTATACCAAACACAACAGGTGTTTAAATACCCGAAGGCAGGTGAGGCCAATGCGAAGGTTTCATTAAAATTATACGACCTTTCCACCAAAGCCACTGCCAATGTGGATCTCTCAGCCTATAACAATTATTATATCCCAAGATTACTTTGGACACAAGACCCTGTTGTTTTAAGTGTACAAACTACCAACAGGCACCAGAATGAGCTGGATTTAATCTTTGTAAATGCGAAAGACATGTCTGCAAAACGTATCTATCAAGAGACAGATGCGGCTTATGTGGATGTTACCGACAACCTTACTTTTTTAAACGATAACAGTTTTATTTGGACCAGCGAGAAGAATGGATGGAACCATATATATCATTACGACAAGAACGGAACGCTTATCAATCAAATCACCGATGGTACATGGGAGGTAACCAATTACTACGGGTTCGATCAGAACACAGGACGTGTTTATTACCAAAGTACCGAGAATGGGAGCATTAATCGAGATGTATATTCTATTCTGCGCTCCGGGAAGAATAAGGTGCGTCTAAGCGACCGCACCGGCACTAACAGTGCAGACTTTAGTGCGGACTACACCTATTATATCAATTCGTTCTCCAATACAGAAACACCGTATGTTTTCACCCTTAATAATGCTAAGAACGGAAAGGTAATTCGTGAGATAAAGAACAATTCGGCATTAAAAAGTGTGGTAGCCGATTATAAGACTTCTCCTAAGGAATTCTCTACGATCAATGTAAACGGTTACGAACTCAATATGTACACCATCAAGCCATTGGATTTTGATGCATCCAAAGAGTATCCGTTGTTTATGTATCAATATTCCGGTCCGGGATCTCAAAATGTATCGAACAGTTGGGGAGGCGCAAACGACTATTGGCACCAAATGCTGGCACAACAAGGGTATATAATTGTTTGTGTAGACGGTCGCGGGACCGGCTTAAAAGGTCGGGATTTTAAAAAGATTACACAGAAGGAATTAGGGAAGTATGAAGTTGAGGATCAGATCGCGGCAGCACAAAAATTAGGTGCCTTACCCTACATAGATGCTAACCGTATAGGAATATGGGGCTGGAGCTATGGAGGTTTTATGGCAGCCAATTGTTTGTTTCAGGCAGCCGACACCTTTTCCATGGCTATATCGGTAGCACCCGTGTCGAGTTGGCGCTTCTATGATACCATCTATACCGAACGCTACATGCAGACACCACAGGAGAACCCTACAGGCTACGACGAGAACTCACCTATTTCGCATGTGGATAAGTTGGAAGGGGACTTTTTATTGGTCCATGGCAGTGCCGACGACAATGTACACGTGCAAAACACCATGCGTTTGGTAGAAGCACTGGTACAGGCCGACAAAGCGTTTGACTGGGCGATCTATCCCGATAAGAACCACGGTATCTACGGAGGCAACACCCGCTTGCATCTCTATAAGAAAATGACACGATTTATCCATGAGACTTTGGGGGAACTAGAAGATGAGAGTGGTCAGATAAAGAATTAAAAGAACAACTAATACTAATTAATAACTTAATCGATGGAATTTAAATTTGGAGGTTCAGAAACAAACCAACGTACAGTGTTAGGTCACCCGTCTGGTTTATTTGTTTTGTTTTTTACAGAAATGTGGGAACGTTTTTCTTATTATGGAATGCGAGCATTATTAGTTCTATTTTTAGTTTCATCACTTCTGGAAGAGGGATGGGGATGGGAAAGAGCTGATGCATTGATGCTTTATGCTTGGTATACTGGTTTAGTATATATAACCCCAATTTTTGGAGGACTCATTGCAGATAAAGTTATGGGTTATAGAAATGCTGTAGTTGTTGGTGCTTTATTGATGACTTTGGGGCATGCTTCTATGGCGCTTGAAGTTTTTGCTGATCCATTCTTTTATTTAGGATTGGGTTTACTTATTATAGGAAATGGTTTGTTCAAGCCAAATATATCTTCAATGGTGGGTCAGCTATATAAAGGTCAGGATAAAGAGAAAGATGCTGGATATACAATATTTTATATGGGGATTAATGCCGGAGCATTTTTAGGTATTCTCTTATGCGGATATATAGGAGAAAAAGTGGGTTGGCATTATGGGTTTGGCTTGGCAGGGATCTTTATGTTATTTGGGATGTTACAGTTTTATTTCGCACAGACAATTTTTGGTAGAATAGGACTAAAACCAAAAGGTGCAGAAGATCTTGATGATGCTATTGAAGAATCTTTCGAGGAAGCAAAAGAAGCTATTGAAGACACTGCCGATGAAGCGAAGAAAAACAAAGTAAAACGAGATCGACTAATTGTAATAGGTGTTTTGGCCTTTTTTACAATATTCTTTTGGTGGGCTTTTGAACAAGCAGGTGGTTCTATGACCGTGTTTGCTAAAGACTATACAGATCGAGTACTAACAGGCACAGGAGCTTCTACTTTTAAGATTTTTAATACGCTTTTAACTGTGGTTCCTATGATAATAATTACCTGGGTTCTTACGCTCTTATTTAAACAAACGTTCTCAAAATACTCTCTTTCCAATTTATTTTTGGGTACAAGTTTCGTCATCATTTGGGGTATTGTAATTTGGATGTTACAAAGAGAATGGGTTGCAGATTCAGCGGAAGTACCAGCTTCTTGGTTCGGTATTTTAAATTCATTTTTCATTATTGCGTTTGCACCGTTATTTTCTAAGCTGTGGGAAAGCAGATTGAATCCTACCGGACCCGTAAAATTTGCTATTGGATTAATTTTACTTGGCCTTGGATTTGGGATTCTAGCTTACGGATCTATGAGTATTCCGTTAGGAGCTAAAACAGCCTCTGTTAGTATGATATTCTTAATATTTGCGTACTTATTCCATACTCTTGGTGAACTATGTGTATCGCCGGTTGGATTGTCTTATGTGAGCAAATTAGCACCTCTTAAACTAGTAGGATTAATGTTTGGGGTGTGGTTTGTGGCAAACTTTATTGCAAATACTGCAGCTGGAATAACAGGGAGCTTTATAGACCCTATTGTAGAAGAACATGGAATGACGACATTTTTCTTAATATTTACATTGGTGCCAATTGGAGCAGGTATTGTAATGCTGTTATTAAATAGAACCCTGTTGAAAATGATGCACGGAATTCGATAATGTGAACAATTAATTTAACTATAAAACGTTCCTCTTTTGTGGAACGTTTTTTGTTACAATTATTTCAGAAATAAAAATTATAGAATGAAACATTTATTACTTGTAGCCCTGCTATTCGTTTTTGGCTCTGTGAGCGCACAGTCCATCAACTGGATGACCATGAACGAGGCATTGGCTGCGCAGAAGAAAGAACCCAAGAAGATCTTTATGGATGTGTACACAACCTGGTGTGGGCCCTGTAAATTGTTGGATAAGAAT
The DNA here is from genome assembly GCA_002696485.1 of Altibacter sp. GTDB lineage: Bacteria > Bacteroidota > Bacteroidia > Flavobacteriales > Flavobacteriaceae > Altibacter. Next base: position 12,408 of record NZTP01000041.1, read on the forward strand.
ACGTTTACCGATAAGAACGTGATCAAGTTCATCAATGATAATTATTATGCCGTGAAGTTTAATGGAGAAGGCACGGAGAAAATTACCTATCAGGATTTTACCTATACCAATCCTAATTATCAGGAAGACCGAAAGGGGAGAAACGCAACTCATTTCTTTGCAGATGCACTGAAATTAAGAGGATACCCAAGTCTGGTTTTTTTTAAAGAAGATGGTTCTTTGATACAAGCCATACCGGGCTATAAAACCCCCCAGCAATTGGAGATCTATCTTAAAATGATCGCCAATAATGATTATGCAAAACTCACCACTGCCGAAGCGTGGGAAACATATCAAAAGAATTTTAAAGGTACATTCTAGAGTAGTGTTTTAGTTAAGTGTTTTACTACTCCAAGATGAAAGCTCCGCTTGCACCTGTATGGTAAAAGGGGAGCTTTCTTTTTTTACAAGTCATTTTCCAGCGATTCACGTATGAAGTGTAATTACTGCCATCGGCAATAATCAAGGAAGGCCGTAGTGTATCAATGAGACGGTCCAGATGGAGTTTCGGACTCTGAGTGAGTAGTACAATGTCGATGTTGTCTTTTATTCCATACACGCCTAAACTATCTATCACCAGTATCTTTTTGCTTCTGAAAGCGAATAGCTTTGGTAGTATTGCTTCGGAAGTAGTCCGAATCCTGCTTCCAGTGCGATAGCTGCTAACGGGAAAGGTTTTCGACACTATCTGTGAAGTATCATCTGTAAATAAAAGCATTTCCGAAGCATTCTTATGAGCAATCAGACTATGCCTGTTCTTATGAAAAATGATGAGTTGTTGCTTTGTAGCACGTTCCTTCTCCCAAAACAGTATACATACAAAAAACAAGATGCCCGTTAGGCCTCCAAGCAGGCGTTTGCCGTTCCATTTTTTCAGCAATAGGGCCATTACAACTATAAGTACGTAGGTGGCAACGACTTGAGCTTCAGAAAAAGGAATGTCACGAAACAACAGTGTTTCTTTTCCGGCGATCCAATCTACAAAGTCATTTAATAGTTTGATGGCTAAAGCGTACCCTTCCGCCACAGGAATTGGAACTTCATCAAGTAAGGTCCAAATAACTACTATAATTCCTCCGGCCAACAGGAGCGCTAAAAACGGCAAGATCACAATATTGGTGAGCAGAAATAACCCGGGGAATTGATGGAAATAATAGAGACTGAGCGGAAGAATCCCCAGTTGTGCACTTAAAGTAACCGTGATAATCCCCCATAGTTTCTTAAAAATCAATTTTTTAAATGGTACTAGCTTAAAGAGGAAGGGTTGTACCCACAGGATAAAGAAAACTGCCAAATAACTAAGCTGAAACCCTACGTGAAACAGCCATACCGGCTCAATAAGCAGTAGTACCAAATAGGATAAAAATAGGGTGTTGATTGAATTGGTAGGTCGGCGACTGGCCTGTGCGAAGGTAAAGAAACTGAACATACTAACTGCGCGAACCACAGAGGGTGATGCGCCTGCAATCATGGCAAAACCCCAAAGCAGCATGACGATAAGCAGGGAACGCACCAATGCACCGTGGGGTAGCCGACACAAAGGAAATAACAATTGGGAGAGAAGTAAAAAGAGAATCCCTACATGCAATCCCGAGACGGCCAAAATATGGATCGCCCCAGCTGCAGCATACGCTTTATATCGTACCGGGTCTATTTCATTCCGCTCTCCAAGGACTAGTGCTTGGAGAATGCTTCGTTCTTCTGCGCCAATGGAGGTTTTTTTCAACTTTGCAATGATATGACTGCGAATCGACTCGGCTCGTCCGCGGATGGTCCACGCTCCATGGGATCTCTTTACGATGGCTTCGGAAGGAACTCGAAATTGATGATGCACCATTAAAGTTCTAAGATATGCAGCATAGTCGAATTGAAACGGATTGAGAGATTTGGGTGGATCTGAAAGAGCAGCGCGTAACAAGAACAGTTCATCAATGGTGAGTTTTGAAGCGGTGCTGTCTTTTTTAATAGAAACGAGTACTTTGCCCGAGGTCTGCAGGGTATCGTAACCAAGAATTTCAGCGATATATTTATCGTTGTAGCGATCCGGTTTCAGGAGCCCCGTTACCTTTAATGTGTATAGTGCTATCGTGTCTACAGGTGCCACATGAGCATAATGTCGTGGCTGAGCGTTGGGTTGCCGCAGCTGATAGTTCACATATCCAATGAGCAGGAAGCAGCCATAGGTCGTAATTCCGAATAAAACGGATGGAATAAGTTGTCTTCTGCCGCGCCACCATAGAATCGCAAGCATTCCGAAGAAAAAAAGAGACAAGCCAATAAGATAGAGAGAGAAATGGGGAAGGAAATGCGCAAGCAGAATCCCAAGCGTGAGAAACACCGAAAATTTTACAATCGCAACATTGACGAACTTCATCCCAGTATCTTAAAACAGAGTTTAAAATAAACTGGGAAGGCGATCTAAGATACAAAATTTTAAATCACCCGCCGAACCTCTACAAAGGCTTTTTTCCAATAGTCCTCTTCCAGTGACGAAATGATCACTCCCTTTGAAGTGGTGGAATGAATGAACAGGATCTCACCCCGTTTGTTCTCAACGACCAAGCCTACGTGGTTTATGGAATTTCGGCGGCTGGTCTTAAAGAACACAAGATCGCCTTCGGTTACTTCCTTTAATGTAACCGAAACCCCTTTGCCGGCCATGTCTCTGGAAATGCGGGGCATGATCACATTTTCCTTTTTAAAGGCTGTGTAGACCAACCCGGAACAGTCCATTCCCTCTTCGGTGGTACCGCCAAACTTATACCGGGTTCCTTCGAAGGATTTAGCAAAATCGATAATATTTTCGAGCTTATTCTTATTCGAATCGGCCGTTACCACCTCGTCTGCTTCGGTGGTTGTAATAATGATATTTTTTTTCTCCTCCTTTGTTTCGACTGTCCGCGTACGATTGGGTTTGCCTTTGGAGTTTACAATGATCGTTTTAGTAGCCGTGTGTTTAGAGCTACCGCAGGAAGCTAGAAACATAGGGAGAAGGGCAAGTAGGAACAGTTTTTTCATTGCAGACAAATACCAAGAGTCGCCTATAAAACTAAGAATTTTTTCTTAAGTATTAGACAGGGTCTTATAAATTAATCGGGCCGTAGTATCGCTGGCCCCTTTACCTCCCAGTTTTTTTTCAAGGTCGTAATAATCCAAGAATAAAGTCGCTCTGCGATACGGATCTAGGATGGCCGTTAGTTCTTTTTTTAATGTTTCTGAAGTGAATTCCGTTTGTATGAGCTCTGTCACTGCGTCCTTGTCCAGGATAAGATTGACCAGTGAAATATATTTTAAATGGATCACACGTTTCGCAATTTCATAAGAGATCCTGCTGCCTTTATAACAAACCACTTGCGGCACCTTGAATAAGGCAGTCTCTAGCGTAGCGGTTCCGGAGGTCACTAAGGCAGCTTCTGAAATACTAAGCAGGTCATAGGTTTGGTTGAGTAACAGATGTACATTTTGTTTTTGAATAAAAGGAGCGTAAAACGAGGCCTCCTGACTAGGGGCTCCGGCAATGACGAATTGGTGTGATTTAAAATCTTCAACGATGGAAAGCATGATATCCAGCATTTTGGAGATTTCCTGCTTCCTGCTACCGGGAAGTAAGGCGATGATGGGACGGTCGTCCCAACCTTGTTGCTTCTTAAATATTTCGGGGTGTACTTGCTCTCTGTTTGAAATAGCATCAACGAGCGGATGCCCGACAAAGTGTACGGGAAAGTCATGTTTCTTTTCATAAAAATCCTTTTCAAAAGGGAGGATCACATACATAGCATCAATATCTCGTTTAATGCTCTTGATACGGCCTTCTTTCCACGCCCAAATTTGAGGAGAGATGTAGTAATGGGTTCGGAAGCCTTTTTGTCTTGCCCATTTGGCAATACGAAGGTTGAAGCCGGGGTAATCGATGAATATAATCACATCCGGTTGAAAGTCTTCTATGTCTTTTTTACAGAAGCGAATGTTTTGTAAGATCGTTCTAAGATTAAAAATGACCTCTATAAAACCCATGAATGCCAAGTCCCGGTAATGTTTCACCAAGGTTCCTTGAGCCTGCTGCATAAGATCACCACCCCAACATCTAAAAGAAGCGTTGGTATCTAATTTAGATAACGCTTTCATAAGATTTGCGCCATGCAAATCTCCAGATGCCTCTCCGGCGATAAGGTAATATTTCATTTAATAGAACTTTGAGATCAACACCACAATTGCAGCAATTAAGGTGGCTAACACCACACCCCTTGCCCTGTAGTACTGATTCTTTTTCAGAAACACAAAAAAAGCGGCCAAATTGAGTAAGGCACCTAAGGCTACTATCGTGCCCAAAAGATCTTGCTCAACAGCCACCTGCAAGGTATCCTCTAGTGATAACCCTTTAATTTGGGATAATGTGAATACATAGAGATAGCTTCCTATAAGATTGGCGATCAACCCAATTAAAACGCCTACACCTATACCCTTTGCGATGGTCTTATTCATGACAGGTCCCAGGTGTTAATGTCTTTGATGGCATGATGCGCTGTAAGATCGAACTGTACCGGTACTACTGAAATATACCCATTATGCAAGGCCCATTCATCTGTATCTTCACCTTTGTCTTCATTGACAAATTCTCCGGTCAACCAATAATACTCGCGTCCCAAGGGATTTACCCGCTTATCGAATTGTTCTTCCCAATGTGCATTGGCCTGTCGGCACACTTTAATGCCTTTAATTTCGTTTTTGGGTAATTTCGGGATGTTTACGTTAAGAACAACACCCGTAGGAAGTCCCTTTTTTAAACATTGGGTAGCTATGGATTTCACAAAGGATCGCGCCGGTTCAAAATCGGCATCCATAGAGTAATCCAATAGCGAGAATCCAATGGAGGGAATGCCTAGGGTGCCGGCTTCTACGGCCGCACTCATGGTTCCACTGTAGATCACGTTTATAGATGAATTGCTTCCGTGATTGATCCCGCTTACACAAAGGTCCGGTTTTCGTTTTAGAATTTCATTGACCGCCAGTTTCACACAGTCTACCGGTGTTCCACTGCAACTGTACTCTTGGTGGGTTTGATCCTCAAGCACCCTTACCTTGTCACAGTAGAGGGTATCGTTTATGGTAATGGCATGGCCCATGGCACTTTGTGGAGAGTCCGGAGCGACCACACATACATCTCCAAGGGTATTCATCACCTCAATTAACATTCGAATTCCGGGGGCAGTGATCCCATCGTCGTTGGTCACTAAAATTAATGGTTTTTTCTTAGCCATGTACCAGTTTTTTCTCCTGCTAAAATACACATTTTATTAGGCTTTACGTTATTAGTTTGTTTAACAAAAAATTAGTATCATTATGGCCTGTTGGCACGGTTTTTTCTATAATTTAGGAGATTCAAATTAAGAAGATTGATATGCGTATTATGAAAAAGAATTTAAAGGTGTTGTTTTTAGCTGTATTCGTTGCAGCTGCTTCCTGTAGTTTTACGACGAAGGAATTCAATGACCCCGACAAAGATAAATTACTCATTGACCTCATTACCTATGTGCTTCAGAAGGGGCACTACGATCCGGCCGAAATGGATGATACCTTCTCTCAAGGGGTATATGATGACTTCATTAATGGGTTAGATCCTATTAAGCGTTACTTTCTGGCTTCAGATATTGAAGAATTCAGTAAGTACAAGAACGAGATCGATGATCAGATAAAGAATAAAGACCTTACATTTTTCAATTTGGTCCATGAGCGTTTTACCCAACGAATGGAAGAAGCTAAATCCATGTACGAGTCGGTTTTAGACACCCCCTTTGATTATAGTCAGAATGAGGTGATCAATGTAGACTACGACAAGCTGGATTATGCAAAGACCAAGGATGAATTAAAAGAACGCTGGCGTTGGCAGTTGAAATTCTCGACGATCTCTTCGTATTACGATCTGGTTCAAGAGAAAAATTCGGTTGCCGAACGTAAGCAGGAAGCCGCCGAAAAAGGAGAGGAATATAAGCCAACGCCCAACGAAGGACTTTCGTTGGCCGAGTTGGAAGCGAAATCCCGTAATACCACCAAAACATCATTGAAGGAGTACTTCGACTTCACGAAGGACTTAGAGCGAAAGGATTACTTTGCGGTGTTCTTAACTACCATTGTAGAAGAATTCGATCCACACACAAACTATTTTGCACCACCGGATCGCGATCGTTTCGACTTACGGATGTCCGGAAAATTAGAAGGCATCGGAGCGCGACTTCAGAAAAAGAATGACTACATCACTGTGATTGAGATTATAAGTGGCGGACCGGCATGGCGAGGAGAGCATATTGCCGTAGGCGATATGATCCTTAAAGTGAAGCAGGCCGATGAAGACGAACCGGTAAGTGTTGTTGGAATGCGTATAGATGACGCTGTGAAATTGATCAAAGGTCCTAAGGGTACCAAGGTAACGCTCACCATCAAGCGAGTTGACGGGACCATAGAAGAAGAAGTAATTACACGGGATGTTGTAGAGTTAGAAGAAACCTATGCTAAGTCGACCGTGATCGAGAAAGACGATAGAAAATTCGGGTTGATTAATTTGCCACAGTTCTATTTTGATATGGAAAACTACAAAGAGCGCAATGCAGCAAGTGATGTGAAGCAAGAGATCGAACGGCTGAAGGGCGAAGGCATGGAAGGATTAATCCTGGACCTTAGGGACAATGGAGGAGGATCCTTAAAGACGGCAGTAGATATTGGCGGATTATTCATTAAGGAAGGGCCTATGGTTCAAGTAGCTTCCGGAGGAGGCCGCAAGGAGATCTTAGAAGATAAGAATGATGATATCGCATGGGATGGCCCACTAGTAATTCTGGTGAATGAATTGTCTGCTTCAGCATCCGAAATTTTAGCAGCAGCAATGCAGGACTACAAGCGCGCCATTATTATAGGAAGCGAGCAGACCTATGGCAAAGGAACGGTTCAAAACTTGATCGATCTCAATCAGTGGTTACGACAAAACGATATGGGCGATATGGGAGCTTTAAAACTTACCACTCAAAAATTCTATCGTGTCAATGGAGGCTCCACCCAATTGGAAGGAGTAAAGAGTGATGTGGTCATGCCGGATCGCTATAGCTATATAGATGTTGGAGAGCGTGATTATGACAATCCGTTACCTTACGATAAAATCGATCCCGCTAAATTCGATGCATGGGATGGATATATAGATTTTGAGGAAACCATCGAGAAAAGTAAGGCGCGAATGGCCAAAAGCGAACAGCTAGCGCTTATTGAACAGAATGCACGTTGGATCAAGACCAAGAGAGATGAGATGGAAGTAAGCTTAAATTACGACGCATACGCCGCCGAGATCGAAAAGCGTAAAGAAGAGAGTAAAAAGTTCGATACAATCGATAATTACGACAATAAGCTAAGCTATCGTTCACTACCGTATGAGATAGAACTTATGCGCCAGGACACCACCCTCCGTGAGAAAAGAAAGCGTTGGCATAAGAACTTGGCAAAGGATATCTACGTGGAAGAAGCGGTACACGTACTGGAAGACCTTAAATTGAACAACATTAAAAAAGGAAAAATGGCGAACATTAAAAATTAATTTTTTAATGAGCAGATCGACCTCTTTAACACAAATTGCGCTCCAAAAGTTTAAACGAAACTTTTGGGGCGTTTTTAGTTTCAGTTTTCTGGTGATCTGTGTTCTAACAGCTATTTTTGCGTATGCGCTGGCACCGGATGATACCGAGAATGCGAATCAGATGCATCTCTCCATACACTCCAAGCCACCCGGTTTTGAAGTACTCATGCTTACAATCCCTTCCGAAGTGGAACCACAAAGCACTTTTACTCGATTTTTCTTCGGAAGAAAAAGTGCTGCCACAGAAATTCCTATTTCAAACTACAAAATAGAGGCACAACACATTGCAATTACCGAATACGCCTTCGATGGAACACAAGGACTTCAGAAGGAATATGAACTCGCACAATTCCCTGAAGCCAATACGCCGGAGGACATTCCGAAGCAATACATAAAGACTCAAAAATTCCTTTTAGGAACCGATAAATACGGACGTGACTTATTAAGCCGGATGCTTATAGGTATACGGATCTCTTTGGCTATTGGTTTTGTGGCGGTATTTATCTCACTGGTCATAGGAATCACCTTAGGAGCCATAGCCGGATATTTTGGTGGGAAGGTAGATGCTGCCATTATGTGGATTATCAATGTAACTTGGTCAATTCCTACATTATTACTTGTTATTGCGATCACTTTGGCCCTAGGCAAAGGATTTTGGCAAGTCTTTATAGCGGTAGGTCTAACCATGTGGGTGGAAGTTGCCAGAGTCGTGCGCGGCCAAGTGATGGGTGTGAAGGAAATGCAGTATGTAACGGCAGCCAGGGCACTGGGGTACGATCATTTTAGGATTATCACAAAGCACATCCTGCCCAATGCCATGGCACCGGTGATCATCATTTCGGCGGCTAACTTTGCAGGTGCGATCCTTATAGAGAGCGGCCTTAGCTTTTTGGGAATAGGGGCGCAGCCGCCTATGCCCAGTTGGGGAGGCATTATAAAGGATCACTATGCTTATATAATTTTAGGGAAACCCTATCTTGCGATTATTCCGGGGGTTGCCATCATGAGTTTAGTAACCGCATTTATGTTGATAGGAAACGCCTTACGCGATGCGTTGGATGTAAAGAACTAGTGACTCCATGAAACGAAAATACCTTTATCCTTTACTTACAGTTCTTATCATTATTGGGTTGTATTATGCCGAAATCTATGTAAATCGTGAGAATGAAATGTATCCTGAAACAACCCTTCCGGACCGGGATATTTCAAATGCTGAATTTGACGAAAGCTTTCTTCCTGCATCCACGACCGGCGTGGTGATAGCTCATAATCATTTTACGTTGTCCTATGCCGAAACACATGAACAGGCAGAGTGGGTCGCCTATGAATTGGCAAAGTCTCATCTTTCTAAGAATGAGTATGAACGACCCGATTTTGTCGAAGACCGAAAGATAGCATCTAAATCGGCACATTGGAGCAGCTATAAAGGCTCAGGATACGATCGCGGTCATTTGTGTCCGGCAGGAGACAGGCGTTTTTCTTTTAACGCTTATTTGGAGACTTTTCTCACCAGTAATATTAGTCCGCAAGACAACGATTTCAATGGGGGTGTATGGAATAAACTGGAACAGCAAGTTCGGTATTGGGCAAAAAAATACGATGGTGTGTACGTGGTTACCGGAGGGGTGCTTAAGGAAGGGCTTCCGGCCATAGGGATTGAGAAAGTTACGGTGCCGGATGCTTTCTATAAGATCGTTGTGGATGCTTCAGGCAAGGAACTTAAAGCCATCGCCTTTCTTATTCCGAATGCACCCACAAATAACTCTTTTTACGATTTTGTCGTTAGCATTGACGAGATTGAACAGCATACCGGTATTGATTTCTTCCCAAATCTCTCCGATTCCGAAGAAGTAAAACTCGAGAAGATGATCGATACCAAAGTGTGGGGGAAACGCTAATGTTTTGGCTTACAACGCTATTATTCGCTTAAGGGAATTCAATAGCTTATATAAAGGGAATGCTTAGCATCCCGTTTTTCAATTGATCAGAATCTCTAAGATTTTAATACTACGAATAGTAATAATTGGAAGCATCCGGACTTACGAGAATAATAAGGGTTTATATGGAAACGGCTGCGCATTATTTTTTTGTATTCAATAATTTACAAAAAAAGAAATGCTTGCCACCCCGTTTGGATATGAGACACAATCTCGAAGATTATAGTGCTACGAATAATAGTAATTTGAAGCATCCAGCCTTACAAAAATAAAAAGTAGAATCGTGAACCCCCAAAGGCTGGAACCTCCATAGCTAAAAAAAGGTAGTGGTATCCCTACTGTTGGAAAAAGGCCGGTGACCATCCCAACATTTACAAAAAAGTGAAGAAATAAGATTGACGCAACGCTATAGCCGTAGACACGACTAAACTGATTTTTTTGTTTTTCAGCCAAGTAAAGAATCCTGAGAATTAGGGATACAAAAAGAAGAACGACCAAGATACTGCCTAAGAAGCCCCATTCTTCGCCTACAGTGCTAAAAATATAATCGGTTTGTTGTTCGGGTACAAAATTTCCTTTGGTTTGGGTACCTTGTGTCCATCCTTTTCCGGTCCAACCACCGCTTCCAATAGCAATCTCACTCTGATTGGTATTATAGCCAATTCCTTTTGCATCTACTTCCTTCCCCAACACAATATTGAATCGGTCCCGGTGCCGCTGTTCAAAGACATTGTTAAAAATATAGTTTACGGAAAAAGAAAAGCCGATACAAGCTCCGATAATAATGAGGTATTTAAAAAGCTTAGGTCGCTTTTTCCTATTTCGAAGAAATAAGATGCCGGCAATCAACACTACGCCCAAGATCACCCAAGTCACCCCAAACAAAAGCGTGCCGACAAAAAGTCCCGCGCCAAAAAACACTAAAAGTAAATACACGAAATGAAGTCCTTCTCGATATAAAGGAAAAACAAAAGCAGCATAGATCAAGGCGCTTCCGGGATCGGGTTGCGGTATAATAAGGATGGCGGGTAGTGCGATGATAATGAAGGTGCGCAGCTGATGTTTAAATTCTTTAATATTGGTTTGAATGTCACTTACATACTTTGCCAAAGCCAACGCAGTAGCAGCCTTAGCAAATTCGCTGGGCTGTAGGCCGAAACTCCCAAACCCATACCAAGAGGTAGCGCCATTTACATTCTTGCCAAAAATAAAGAGTCCGATGAGTGATAGCAGCGAGACAATATAAATCACACTGGAAAATCGCTCGTAGAATTTAGCTTCAATGGCTAGAATAAAAATGATGAGCAGGATACTCATCACGATAAAGAACAATTGCTTGGTGTAGATCTGACTAAAATCAAAGAATGAGCTGGCAGTATCACTTAAGGAAGCCGAATAGATATTCATCCAGCCAATCCCCACTAACACACCATAGAGTAGAATAATACTCCAATCATATTTCAGGATTCCTCTGCCGCTCGCCATTATTGATTAATTTTAAACGGCTCCCCGCTATAGGGTTTGGCGTATTCGGCTTCGAGACTGCCGTTTAATACAAAATCTTCCATATCGGTACGGGTGATTTCTCCTTTTAAGTATTTTTCAATCATAAGCCCGGCGATACGTCCTGCCCATCTCGAGCCCCAGTAACCGTTCTCTACAAATACTGCAATGGCGATCTTAGGATCATCCTTCGGTGCGAACGCGACAAAGATAGAGTGGTCGGTGAGTTGCATGCGTTTTCCGTTGACACGAATGAAATTTTCCGCAGTACCCGTTTTTCCGCAGATCTCAATGCCCGGTATTTGAATGTGGGAAGCGGTTCCTTTATTATACACATCAAACATCCCTTCAACCACTGGTTCAAAGAAACGCGGTTCAATGGTTGTATGGTGTTTTTCGGTATATACGGTAGGTATGGTATCTGTGCCACCAATATTCTTGATCACATGTGGCTTGTAATACCAACCTCTGTTCGCGATGGTCGCGGCAAAATTAGCCATTTGCATCGGGGTAAGGGATACTTCACCCTGCCCGATGGCATTTGAAATGGTCGCCGTGGCAAACCACTTATAAGTGGGATAATTGTAACTTCGGTTGTAATATTTGGCATCAGGAATATACCCGGGCCGACCGCTGGGAAGATCGTATCCCATAAATTGATCCAAACCAAAACTTGCCAAATGATCATGCCAATTATCGATCCCTTCCTGCGGCGAAGGATATTTTTCAATGGCACGTCGGTATACGGTACAGAAATAGGCATTACAAGAGTTTGCAATACCGGCAACCATCGCTAACGGACTGTAATGATGGTGACACCCCAATTTTCTCCCACGACCATAGATATAGCCCCCGTGACACGAGACAGTTTCTTTGGTGTCGATAACGCCCTCCTGTAAACCAATGAGTGCCGTAAGCGTCTTAAACGGCGAACCGGGAGGGTATTCTCCCTGAAGCCCGCGATCGAACAGTGGTTTTGCGATGGTGTCATAATACAGTTTCGTAAAATTACGGGAGCGTTCCCTGCCCACCAATAGACTAGGATCGTAATTGGGAGCCGTGACCAAAGTGAGGATCTCACCTGTAGCGGGCTCTATAGCTACGATCCCACCTCGTTTGTTTACCATGAGCGCTTCACCATACTCTTGAAGCACAGCGTCTATTGTTAAAGTAATGTCTTTACCGCGCTCGGGTAAGGTGTCGAAAACACCATCCTTGTAGGGCCCAATATCTCTATTGAAGCGATCCTTCTGAATATATTTAACCCCTTTTACACCACGCAATACTTCTTCGTACTGACGCTCCACGCCCTGCATACCTATAAGGTCTCCCATTTGGTAATAAGGATTCTTCTCAATAATACGATTGTTCACTTCGGCAATATACCCCAACACATTCGCAGAATGATCCACTTGATAATCGCGTAAGGAACGTTTCTGAATGTAAAATCCTTCATACTTGTGCATTTTTTCAGATAGATATGCATACTCTTCCTTGGTGAGTTGAGGGATCACTACCGAAGGCAATCGTGGGGAATAGATAGTAGCTTTTTCTAAGATCGATTTAAAATCTTCCTTCGTAATACGCAGGATCTCACAGAACTCCAAAGTGTCCAAAGGCTTTACATTTCTAGGAATCACCATGACATCGTATGACGGCTGATTGGAAACCAGAAGTGTGCCATTACGATCAAATATATATCCTCTTGGAGGGTAATCGTAAATAATGTTTATGGCATTGTTCTCGGATAATTTCTGAAAGGACGTATCGTAAATCTGTAAATAGAAAAGTCGACCGGCAAACACCACTCCGGTGATAAGTACAATGGAAAAAAGAAGTAGTTTTCTCATGACGACTTTCGGCTAAATAGTAACAGCAGACATAAAATGACTACGGTACTAAAAATCCCTGAAAATAAAGTAGATTTTAGGATCAATAATATATGCGAAAGGCTAAAAATTTCCAAAGAAAAGAGCAAAAAATGATGTACCAAAACCAACACCGCTATATAGGTCATTCGTTCTGTGAAGGGCACCTTATTTAATTTCACCATATTGTACTCATAGCTCACACCAAAGGCGAATTTCAAGATATACGGACGAATAAAAGCAATAAATACTGAAGCCGCCGCATGCACACCGCCCGAATCACTAAAAATATCAATGGTGAAGCCTAAAAGGAAACTAAGAAATATCAGCAACGATTTGTTGCCGTTAAGCGGAAATATTAAAATGAACAACACATACACATACGGATTCACAAACCCCAAGAAATTGATGTGGTTTAGGATCAATACCTGAAGCAGGACCAACGTAATAAACCGAAGGATGGTTATAAGGATATCACTGTTCTGCATCTTCGATCTGCTTTTCCAAAGTAATTATTTCGTCTGCACTGTTGTTCTTGATCATGTACACATGCTTCAAGTTGGTCATATCATTGAACAATTGAATGTTCAGGTCGTAATAATTGGCATCGGCTTCTATCGAGAAATCCTTAATGATACCAATAAGAATACCCTTGGGGAAAATGGTAGATTTTCCGCCAGTCACAATGGTATCGCCCACGACAACAGGAGCCAATCTGGGAACGTCGATCAATTGCACTATATTGGGGTCTTTCGTATCCCACACCAAACTCCCAAAATGTTCAGAGTTTTTAAGTTTTGCATTAATTTGGCTTTTTGTATTGAGGATCGATTGCACCGTAGCGTAATTTTGCGACACACTGTTTATGATCCCTACCAGACCTTTTGAAGAGATCACACCCATATCGATCTCAATACTGTCGCCCGCTCCTTTGTTGATTGTAATGTTATTCTTGGTTTTTGAATAGGTATTGTTGATCACCCGGGCCGAATAAAAAAGATAGGAAGAAGGGATGGTCGCACTGTCCAAAGTAGGGATG
>NZTP01000042.1 GCA_002696485.1 Altibacter sp.
ATCGGAGCTACGAGTTCGCAATTGGATGTTTCGGGACTTGCTACAGGAACCTATATCCTGAAAGCAACCGTAAACGGACAGATTGGAACGTACCAGATTATTAAGGAGTAATTTTTTTCAAGTTAGTTTTAAAAGCCATTCGCTTTACGCGAGTGGCTTTTTTTTTTGAGTACCTTTGGCAAATGAATCGTCAATATTCGTTTATTATACCGGTCTATAACAGACCGGAGGAAACCAAAGAACTGCTGGAAAGCTTTTCAAAGATGGTGACAAACATCCCTTTTGAAGTGGTGATCGTCGAAGACGGTTCAACGGTTCCTTCAGAAAAAATCGTTCAAGAATACAGCGAGACCTTACCAATTTCCTATTACTTTAAAGAGAATTCAGGACCCGGAGATTCTAGAAATTACGGCATGAATAAGGCCAAGGGGAATTATTTTATTATTCTCGATTCCGATTGTCTTATACCGCCTCATTATCTTACTACGGTGGACGCTTTTTTATCGACTTATGATGTCGATTGTTTTGGAGGGGCCGATGCTGCACACCCAAGCTTTTCCGACCTTCAAAAGGCGATCAATTACGTCATGACCTCTTTTCTTACTACCGGGGGAATTCGCGGGAGTGAACGAAGTGTGCAGCAATTTGAACCCAGAAGTTTCAATATGGGTATTTCTAAGCGAGCTTTCGAGCAAACCGGCGGATTTGGCAAGATACACCCGGGGGAGGACCCCGATCTTTCTCAGCGTATTCGCAAGCAGGGATTTAAGACAGCTTTTGTACCCAATGCATATGTCTATCACAAAAGACGTATCTCTTGGAAGAAGTTCTACCTTCAAGTCAAAAAGTTCGGGTTGGTGCGCCCTATCTTAACGACATGGCATCCAAATGCCGCTAAAGTTACTTTTTGGTTACCTTCTTTGTTTATAGCGTTTGCGATCGCTTCATTGGTTGCATCAATTTTTCTGGACTGGAAATTCATCATCCCATTAAGTGGTTATGTATTACTGTTATTTTTTGATGCAACCTTTAAAAACAAGAGTTTGCATATAGGGATGTTAGCGGTCGTGGCGCTTTTTGTTCAATTCTTTGGCTACGGAATTTCTTTTTTGAGGTCTACTTTTTATATTCGGTTGCTGAAAAGAGATCCGCAAAAACAATTCCCGAACTTATTTTTTAAGTAATTTAGAGCTAATACCTACATCGTCCATGCTGAAAAAGAAAAAATACAAGAGTGCCAAACTAAAATCCTTTTTGTTCTTTCTTTTGCTGGCGGCTCTTTTTTGGTCCCTTACTAAATTCTCAAGGGAGTATACTGCTAGTTTAAGTGCGTCCCTGAATTATGTGAACCCCCCTGCGACACAGGTTTTGGGAGATGATAACCCTACCGAGTTATCCTTCGACATTACGGCCAGTGGATTTCAGTTTCTGTTATATGAATTGAAAAGACCTCAAGTTACCATTGATGTAAGTAATTACTATAAAACGAATGCGGGACAGGCCGTGATCAACAAGACTGAACTAGCAAAGATTATTTCGGGTCAGTTGGAACAGCAAGTATTGGTGAAGAATATTTCTTTGGACGAATTGCGTATTTCGTTAAGTGAGGTGATCTCAAAGAAAGTACCGTTACGCCCTCAAGTTAGCATCTCTTTCAAAGAAGGATTTAATACTACCGATTCATTGCGCATGTCCCCGGATTCAGTACAAGTTACGGGTCCGGCACCTCAATTGGATTCCATTCAGTTTATTGAGACAGAACCCTTGTCGCTAGAAAATATTGATACGAATATTGATAGGGAGATCGAACTGAAAGTACCGCTTCAAAAAAAAATAACACTAAGCCCCACAAAGGCTAGAATCTCGCTACGTGCTGAAGAGTTCACGCAAAAAGAATTGACACTCCCTATCACGGTGGTCAATCTGCCGGATGGCATTACATTAAAACTAATTCCCGAACGCATTGTAATTACCTTCATCGTTTCTGTATCCGAATTCAATACGATCGACCCGAAACAATTTAAGTTGATTTGTGATTTTGCCGAACGAAATGAGGAAGAACATTTTATGATACCCAAGCTTGAAGAAAGCCCGACAAGTATTCGAAATATAGAATTTAGTGAAAAGAAGATCGATTATTTGGTCTTCAAACAATAAAAAAGTGACTTAAAAATCGTGAAAATTATAGGACTTACCGGCGGTATTGGTAGTGGGAAAACCACTGTGGCGGAAATGTTCCGAAATTTAGGTATTCCCGTATACATTGCCGATATCGAAGCCAAAAAGCTCACTAATACTTCAAAGGTTATCCGAAAGAGGTTGATCGCACTTTTAGGAACAAAGGCTTATACAAATGAGGAACTTGACCGGGCCTATGTAGCTTCTATTATATTCAATGACCCAAAAATATTACAACAGGTGAACAGCATTATTCACCCAAAGGTGGCAGCACATTTTAAACGATGGGTCAAACGCCAAGAGGGGCCCTACTGCATTAAGGAAGCAGCCATACTGTTCGAGAATGAAGGTTATAAACAATGTGATCTCACAATTTTGGTAATTGCACCTCGTGAAACGCGCATCCAAAGAATCCTGCAGCGCGATACTGCTAGTGCCGAACAAATTGAGCAACGAATGGCCAACCAATGGTCGGATGAAAAAAAGATCCCTCTGGCCGATTTCGTCATTGAAAATACAGATCTGAGCGCTACGCAAGCGCAGGTGAAACAAATCCACGAAAGGCTTATCAATACTAGGGAAAAGTGATCGCCAAATCATTTTGTTAACATTTGGTTAAATGGAAAGTCGCCTAAATGTTAAAATCTTACATTTGGGGATATGAACAAAAAGCTTTTCGCAATCCTTATCGCCCTAATGACGCTCTCATTACTGGGGATCATTTTTGTTCAGGGGTATTGGATCACGAACTCCTATCAAACCAAGGAAGATCAGTTTAGTTTTAACGTTCGGAATACTCTTATAGCGGTGGCGTCGAAGATTCAACTTCGTGAGGTTGAGGATTACTATAATGTGTATAGTGGGTATGTAGACAGTATTGACGTACCGGACAATGTAAATTTCAGTGAATTGATCTATACCACACGAAATGACGGGACCGATGAGACCTTTATTTTTTCCGACGGTATCTTGGAAGAAGATTATAAGTTGTCGTCAAATTTTTTGGATACTGAAATAGACAGCATTCGATTTAAGAAGATCACAAATAAAAAAAGTACCACCAAGTTACTTCCGGGAGTGGATGGCAGTAACAATGTGGCGAAGAGTACTATAGAATCCTTTAGTAGGCTAAAGGATTACGAGCGTAAACAGTTTGAGGATGCTTTCAGAAATATATCGGCTAAGACCCCTATTCACAAACGCGTAAGTGGTGAAGAGATTGAAAGTGAACTGCGCAAGGAGCTTATGGATAGAGGAGTGACCTCGAAATTTGAATATGCAGTGTATAGCAATGACTTGGCGACGAAGGTGCACTCCAAAAATTTTAAGATGGACCCTAAATCTACGTATGAGGTACCGCTTTTTGAAAATGAAGAAATGAACGCAAATTATACGTTACACGTAAATTTCTTGGGAAAACGCCAAGAGGTACTAAGTTCCATCTTAGGGATGGCCTTACTGTCTCTTGTGTTTACGGGGGTAATCATCTTGGCGTATTCGAGTGCCTTATCTCAATTATTTAAACAACGGCAGATATCACAGATCAAATCCGATTTTATCAATAACATGACCCATGAGTTTAAAACGCCCATCGCTACCATCAATTTGGCGTTGGATGCACTCAAGAACCCCAAAGTGAAGGACGATCATGAATTTCTCAATCGGTATCTGGGAATGATACGCGATGAGAACCGCAGGATGCACGCACAGGTGGAGAACGTACTGCGAATCTCCAAACTAGAGAAGAATGAACTGGATCTGCCAAAAGAACGTTTAAAATTACACGACATCGTGGAGAGCGCAATCGCACACGTGGAACTAATTGTAGAAGATCGCGGTGGTTACATCACCACCCATTTCGGCGCTTTAAAATCTTCAGTGTTAGGGAACGATTCGCATCTTACAAATGTGGTGGTGAATTTACTGGACAATGCGATAAAATATTCAGAAGATACTCCAAAGATCGATATCTATACCGAAAATGTAAAGAACAGTATCATTCTCAAGATTCGTGATCAAGGTATGGGAATGAGCAAGGCAGTTCAGAAACGAATCTTTGAAAAATTTTATAGAGAATCTACCGGCGACATTCACAATGTCAAAGGACATGGTCTTGGTCTGGCTTACGTAAAACGCATCTTAGACGATCACGATGCAGAGATCTACGTAGAAAGTGAAAAAGGCAAAGGCAGTACATTTATACTAAAACTACACTTAATATCTTAAATTATGGAAACTGAAAACAAAAAAATCCTTTTAGTAGAAGACGATCCCAACTTTGGTACGGTACTTAAAGACTACCTAGCCATGAACGACTATCAAGTAACACATGCCAAGAACGGTATGGAAGGTTTTGAAAAGTTTAAAAAAGACGACTTTGACCTTTGTATCCTTGATGTGATGATGCCGTATAAAGACGGATTTACGTTGGCAAAAGAAATTAGAGAAAAGAACGAGGATGTCCCTATTATCTTCCTAACGGCTAAGGCGATGAAGGAAGATGTTTTAAAAGGTTATAAGGTAGGAGCCGATGATTATCTTAATAAGCCTTTCGATAGCGAAGTGTTGCTTATGAAGATCAAAGCGATCATTCAGCGCAAGGCAACTGATTCTATTGCCGACAGCAAACAATTTGAATTCAACGTAGGTAATTTCCATCTCAATTCGAAACTGCGTTTCCTTACCTATAAGAAGGAGTCACCAATAAAATTATCTCCAAAAGAGAACGAACTGTTGCGCCTTTTGGCCCTGCATAAGAACGATCTCATGCCGCGGGAACTGGCCCTAACCAAGATTTGGCGGGACGACAATTATTTTACCTCGCGCAGTATGGATGTGTACATAGCCAAATTGCGTAAATACCTAAGTAAGGACGACGGCGTCGAGATCATCAATATTCACGGAGAAGGATTCCGTTTGGTGGTAAAGGACGAGGTCGATCAATAGTTTAAGACCACAAGAATAAGTGTAAAGAAAGCCCGTTCATCGGGCTTTTTTTATGGAAATAAGTTGGATCACTTCGGAAGGATCTACAGGGAAATCGAACCAATGGATCGCATCGTTCTTCCGTAGCCAAGTAAGTTGGCGCTTTGCAAAGCGCCGGCTGTTTTTTTTTATCGCTTCAATGGCTTCTTCCAAATCCAGTGTTCCTTCAAAATAATCGAACAGTTCGCGGTATCCCACTGTTTGTAGTGCATTCACGTCCCGGTGTGCGTATAAGGCTCGTGCTTCTTCCACCAATCCCGAAGCGACCATCGCATCAACGCGTGCGTTAATTCGTTCATAGATAAGAGACCGCTCTGCCGTCAACCCAACATACAATACATCAAATGAGCGCGCAACAGTCCCTTTTTTCAGAAAAGAAGAATAGGGACGTCCCGTGCCGCGGCACACTTCCAAAGCTCTGATAAGACGATGCGCATTGTGGATGTCTACCTTCTGAAAATACACCGGGTCTGTGCGTGACAATTCCTTTTGTAGCGGCTCAATTCCTTTCGTTGCATAAAGCGTATTGAGCGTTTCCCGTATTTCTGAAGGAACCTCAGGAAAATCGTCCAAGCCATGAACCACGGCATCGATATACAATCCCGAACCGCCCACGAGGACGACAACGGCATGTTCCTTAAACAATTGCTTCAGAGTTTCCAGTGCTTCTCGTTCGAAATCACCTACACTGTACGGATCAAAAATGCTCTTAGTTTGAATAAAATGATGTGGGGCAGCCAGGAGTTCTTCCGAAGAAGGTACCGCTGTTCCAATGGTCATTTCTTTATAGAATTGCCTGGAATCGGCCGAAAGGATGTGTGTACTGAATTCTTGTGCAATGGCTACAGACAAGGCTGTTTTGCCAATGGCGGTAGGACCAACGACACATACAAGTAAGGGTCTAGGAGTTGCCATCCTCGGGGATTATATCTTCGGGATGTAAATGGTTACCGCAGCGATGACAAAAATCGGCATCATCCCGATGGCGCGATGCACCGCAATTACGACATACTTGCGTATTGACATGTACATAATGCGGATCATCTTGCGTTCTCTTTTCCATGGATTTGGCGTATTCTGCGCTTACAATGCCAGTAGGGACCGCAATGATGCCGTATCCCATGATCATAATGATGGCCGCAATAAACTGCCCTAAAGGTGTTACCGGAGCAATGTCACCAAAACCAACCGTAGTAAGGGTTACGATACACCAATAAACGCTGGAAGGAATACTTTTAAATCCGCTTTCCTCGCCCTCGACAAGGTACATCAATGTTCCGGCAATGATCGAAATGATAAGAACGGCGAACAGGAACACGAAGATCTTGGGTCGGCTGTCTATGAGAGCCTTCTTCAATTTGTTGGATTCCCCCACGTAGCGGGTGATCTTTAAGATCCGAAAGACCCGCAACAACCGCAATGCTCTTACTGTGAGTAAAAAGTTACTCCCTACCAGTATAAAGGATAGGTATAACGGAATGGTTGACAGGAAATCGATGATCCCATAAAAGCTAAAGATATAGCTGGTAGGCTTCTTGACAGTGATGATACGGGCAATATACTCGAACGTAAAGAAGATCGTAATTACCCATTCACCAATATAAAGGATGTCGTGGAATTTTTCATCAATGGTTCTGACACTTTCCAGCATCACGAACAAAACACTTAATAAGATGAGGATGAGCAGTACAACATCAAAAAGCTTCCCCAAAGGCGTATCGGCCTCATAGATGATGGTGTGTAACTTAGCTCTCCAGGTTCTTTTTGGGTGTGATTCCAATGAGGTCGTATTTATGTACTGCCCTAAATTTAAACAACTTTCTTTAGATAGCAGGCTCTTTAGGCAGATTTACAATTTTTAGTACCTTATATTTTCGCAGATAGCTTTGAATGATATGCTGCGCATCACGATCATTCTTCATCGGACTAATGATAGATCGCAGGATTTCCGGATTGTTGATCTGATAATTGAGATTGTAGAAACCAAATCCTTTGTAGTTCCCGTTTTCAATAAGGATCACCGACCGCTCGTCGACATCCCTTCCTTTATCAATAACGAGCATGTGGCTGTTCTTATAACTGTTCTTTTCCAAAAAAGTATGTACGCGAGCGTTGTAGGCCTCCACTGCTTCTTCCCCTATACAAGCACCTTGACATTCTTTAATCCCGTAGGAAAAACAACTGTGCTGTGTTTTATGTAACCCCGTTAGCTTTTGGCACAATTGATATTCTTCCGTAATACGGTATACGGCAGCCTTTGCTTGCTGGTAGTTAGTAAACGTAAGTATGGGTTGTTTGCGGGAATCTGCCTTTTCTATCTTCAATTGTCTATATCCCTTTTCATCGATAGACATGCCCAATTGGTAACTGTAGATCGACTTCCGAAGGGCTCTGTTAAATAAAGGTTTGTTATGCTTGATCTCTTCACTCTCTTTCAACTGCGCAATAAGATCGCTTCCGGTCTCTTCGAAACTCACACTTGTGACTTCCAGTTGTATCTTTTTCGATTTTCTATTGTCGTTGGTAAAGTGTTGTGTAAGCCGTTTTTTGATGTTCCTACTCTTCCCAATATAGATAATATCCCCTTCGGCATTGTGCATATAATACACGCCGGTGGTTGAAGGTGCGGCGGCGATCATATCCAAAAGTTTTGGCTCCAGCTGTCGCTTGGGATCTTTACGAACATGTTTTGTTATGATCTCTTTGGAAGTATCTTTTGCCAGCAACATTTTGAAGAGGGTAAGTGTAGCTTTGGCGTCTCCCTGTGCCCTGTGACGGTCGCTTAGGGGAATTCCCAGACTGCGTACCAATTTGCCCAGACTGTAGGAGGGAAGATCCGGTAAGAGTTTCTTGGAAAGCTCCACAGTACATAGTGTTTCTTTTTCGAAAGGATATCCAAGCCGGTCGAACTCAGTGGTAAGAATACGGTTGTCGAATTGTGCATTGTGCGCCACAAGAATGCAATCTTCTGTGATCTCTATAATACGTTTAGCCACTTCATAAAACTTGGGTGCATTGCGTAGCATTTCGGTATTGATCCCGGTAAGATTCACTACAAAAGGTTGGATCTTCCTTTCAGGATTGACCAAACTACTAAATTGGTCTACGATGCGTTGTCCGTCGAAACGGTAGATCGCAATTTCAGTGATCCCTTCTTCATTGTATTTTCCTCCGGTCGTTTCTATATCTAAGATCGCGTACACTCGTATTCTGTAAATTCTATTTGCGTTATTTAATAAATTCGGTCTCCAAAGATCGCACTACCCACCCGAATCATCGTGCTGCCATTAGCGATGGCGATCTTATAGTCGCCACTCATTCCCATAGAAAGGGTATGAAAGCCATAGCGTTCTTTATGGGCATCATAAAAGGATTTCAACTGTTGAAACTCCCTTGTAAGCTGTGCTTCATCTTCCGTAAAGGTAGCCATTCCCATAAGCCCTACCACACGAATATTCGTAAAGTTTTTTAGGGTTTCTGAAGTGAGCAGCGCTAGGGCATCAGCAGTATCCATGCCAAACTTGGTATCTTCTTCGGCGATCTTGATCTGAAGCAAACAATCGATCACACGTTCGTGCTTCTTTGCCTGTTTGTTGATCTCCTTTAGCAATCGTTCGCTCTCCACCGCATGTATCAAACTTACAAACGGTGCCATATATTTTACTTTGTTTCGCTGTACATGACCAATCATGTGCCATTGCACGTCTTTAGGCATTTCCTGCCACTTTTCTTCCATCTCTTGGATCTTGTTCTCACCAAAAACGCGTTGTCCGGCGTTGTAGGCTTCCATAAGTTCTGCGACCGGTTTGGTCTTAGAGACCGCTACCAGAGTGACATGGGAAGGAATCTTTTGTTTAAGTTGTGTAATGTTTTCTGAAATATTCATACAAGCTTTTCAACGTTCTTCTTTCTATCAAAATTCATATATGGTGACCCCACTCCGAAGCTTGGGCTCGATATAGGTACTCTTAGGAGGCATCTTAAGGCCTTCATTTGCGATCTGCTTCAGTTCTTCGGTATCAACAGGTACCAGTCCGAAACCTACTTTAAAATCGCCTCGGTCGACGGCAGTTTTTACATAGGCGAGATCGTTCTTGCCGTGGGAATACTCAATACGATGGTCATTGCGAAGGTCTTCAATCCCTAAAATAGGACGTAGTATTGTTTTGTACAGGATTTGAGCATCCAAAGCATCCAAAGCGGTTTCAATGGAATAATTATTCTTCCGAAGGTACAGCGAATAGAATGCTCCATCCAGATACATGCTAAAATGATGCTTCTTGGAAGGTTTGTAATATTCTTGTCCGCGATTTTCAATACGGAAAAGCGCATCCAATTTGATCAAAAATTCTTCTTTGGTCAAACCGTTGAGGTCCTTGACCAAGCGGTTGAACTCGTAGATCTTCAAGTCACTTTCGGGAATGAGATAGCTCATAAAGTAATTATAGGCTTCTTTTCCGGTATGCGCGTTATTTTCGGACTGAAGCTCTTTTGCCAAGAGGTAGGAAGAGGAAGACCGGTGGTGTCCATCGGCAATATAGAGTGTTTCCATCTCGCCAAAGATAGCAGTGATGCGTTTCACCAAGACCGCATCGTCTACCTTCCACATATAATGGGTATCGCGGTAGGTAGTGGTGAACTCATATTCGGCTCGATCTTGCATGACCGACTCGATGAGGTTCGCAAGTTCATCATGATCGGGATAGGTGAGGAGTACAGGTTCGGCATTAAAGCCAACGGTCTTTAAGTATTTTACAAAAATAGTCTCTTTGTATTCTAAGGTGTCTTCGTGCTTTTTGATGACATCGCTCTCGTAATCCTGTGCACTGGCGGCGGCAACCAATCCGTTAAATTCGAGTCCGTCGCGATTTACGATCTTATAGATGTAAAGCGAAGCTTTTTCGTCTTGTATAAAGATACCGTCTTCCTTGAATTCTTGATAGCGGTTTCGCACCAAGGTGTATCTTTCTTCTCCTTCTATTTCCTTTTGGTATTTATAGCCGGGATTGATAATATGTAAGAAAGAAAACGGATTGTCCCGCAGGCGTGATTCCACCTGCGCAGGGGTATAACTGTCATAGGACCGTGCCGCCAACAGACTTACTTTGTCTCTGGTGGGTCGAACTGCTCTGAATGGAAGTATGGTTGCCATTTTTTTAGATAAGTGTTAAAAGCGAAATAAAAGAACGGGACTGCACACATGTAGATTTCAAACCTGTGCTCAAGGTGCTCACCATGGTATCAGGATTCCTCTGCATACGCATACGTTCTACCGAAACATTGCCGCTACGGTCTCGGCCTTTCGGCTTTCACTGTAATCGTAGAAGCCTTCACCACTTTTGATTCCCAGCTTTCCGGCCATGACCATATTAACCAATAACGGACACGGAGCGTATTTCGGGTTCTTAAAGCCATCATACATCACCTTAAGGATGGATAAACAAACATCCAACCCAATAAAGTCTGCCAACTGTAAGGGGCCCATGGGATGTGCCATCCCCAATTTCATCACGGTATCGATCTCAGAAACGCCGGCCACACCATTGTATAAGGTCTCTATTGCTTCGTTGATCATGGGCATGAGGATCCGGTTAGCTACAAATCCGGGATAGTCGTTCACTTCTACCGGTACCTTATTCAATTTTTCTGAAAGTTCCTTCACAATAGCAAAGGTCTCCTCACTGGTGCTATACCCTTTAATGATCTCTACCAGTTTCATTATAGGAACCGGATTCATAAAGTGCATGCCTATCACCATGCCAGGTCGTTTGGTAGCAGCCGCGATCTGTGTAATGGAAATAGAGGACGTATTACTCGCCAGAATCGTGTCGTCCGGGCAGAAGGTATCGAGGTCCTTGAAGATCTTTAATTTCAAATCCAGATTCTCAGTAGCGGCCTCCACAACCAAACTTGCGTATTCCACTCCTTCCTCCAAGTTGGTATATGTGGTGATGTTCTTAAGGGTTTTGTTCTTATCGGCTTCGGTGATGGTCTCTTTGGCTACCATGCGATCCAAGTTCTTGGTGATGGTTGCCATTCCTTTATCCAAAGACGCTTGTGAAACATCAATGAGTTGTACTTTGTAATCGAATTGTGCGAAGGTATGGGCGATTCCATTCCCCATGGTTCCGGCACCAATGACTGCTATATTTTTCATATTCGTTGTTTATATTTTTTTAAAATTGGAAATGATCTGCATGGCTACGCGCAACGCTTCCGTTCCCTGCGCGAGGGTGACAATAGGTGTGGTGTTGTTGGAAACAGCATCGGCGAAGGTTTCCAATTCATCCAAAATGGCGTTGTTGGCATCGATCTTCGGATTGTCGAAATAGATCTGTTTTTTGACACCTTCGGCGTTTGTAAGGACCATTGCGAAATCATCGGCATCTTCAGGGGCGTCCTTCATCTTAACCACCTCACATTTTTTATCTAAAAAATCGACAGAGATATAAGCGTCCCGTTGAAAGAACCGTGCCTTTCGCATCTTTTTAAGCGAGATCCTACTGGCCGTAAGGTTGGCTACACAACCATTTTCAAATTCGATTCGCGCATTGGCGATGTCCGGAGTTTCACTAATGACAGATACGCCGCTGGCATTGATGTGCTTTACGTTGGACTTGACCACACTCAATATTGCATCGATATCGTGTATCATGAGATCCAGAACTACAGAAACATCGGTTCCACGCGGATTGAACTCCGCAAGGCGGTGTGCTTCGATGAACATGGGGTTTTCGATCTTTTCATGGACCGCTCGAAATGCCGGATTAAAACGTTCTACATGACCCACCTGGCCCATCACACCGTGTTGTTTGGCCAACGCAAGCAGGGTTTCGGCTTCAGCGACGGTATGGGTAATAGGTTTTTCGATAAAGAGATGCTTGCCGGCCTCAATGACCTGTTTGGCACATTCAAAATGATATACGGTAGGGGTGACCACATCCACGACATCACAGGCATCGATAAGGGCTTTCATAGAGGGAAAGCTCTTATACCCTAATTCCGATTCTATTGTGGCGGAAGCTTCTTGGTTGGCGTCGAAGAAACCTACCAGTTCGTATTTTTCAGACTGGTGAAGAAGCTTAAGATGGATTTTGCCCAGGTGACCTGCACCCAGAACTCCTGCTTTTAGCATGGGCATTTGTTTTTCACAAAGGTAGGTGTTTCAGAAGAAAATACGAAGCCACATTCTGAATTAGTCCGACAACGTATGGAAGCTGTTTCAGCAACGTAAAGTTGCCTTCAGAAACTATTTTCAGAAGAAATCCTTCCGAAGAAACGCATAAATTTTACGTACTTTGTAAGACCAAATCCGAAGCAGTGAAAGATACGTTTACCCACCAAGGCATGCGCAAACGACTCGTTGAAACCCTAAAAAAGAAGGGGATCACGGATAAAGTGGTATTACAGGCCATCAATGCGGTGCCGCGACATCTCTTTATGGACAGTGGTTTTGTGGATCATGCGTACGTCGATAAGGCGTTTCCCATTGCGGCAGACCAGACCATTTCGCAACCCTATACCGTGGCGCGACAAACAGAACTGCTCGAGGTGAAGCGGGGGGATAAGATTTTGGAGATAGGTACGGGTAGTGGCTATCAAACAGCGGTACTGCTAGAGATGGGCGCAGTGGTCTATTCCATCGAACGGCAGAACGAACTGTTTAAAAAGACCAATCGTTTTCTTCCGAAATTGGGGTACCGACCCAAGAAACTCATTTTTGCGGATGGATATGCAGGGCTGGAGTCTGAAGCTCCTTTTGACGGTATCATTGTAACCGCCGGGGCACCCTTTGTGCCAAAACCCCTGTTAGCACAGCTGAAAGTAGGCGGGAAGCTGGTGATCCCCGTGGGGGAGCACGTCCAAATCATGACCGTCTTTACGCGGACCGATGATACCGAATTTGAAAAAGAGGAATACGGAGAGTTTCGGTTTGTGCCGTTGCTGGAGGATAAGGAATAATAAATAAGCAGTAAAAAATCTGGAATAAGGAATTATTTTTCACCATTCACCATTCACCATTCACCATTCACCCCTCACCAACTTACATCTTCCCCATATTCATAATGGCATCCAGTGGTTGAATTTCTACACCTTCGGGAATTTTAATGGCATAATTCTTCATAGATATATCCTCTTTCAAGTCGGTAGCGGTGTAGGTCATATCGACCCCTTCTGTACTAATGATCATTTCCAGTGCAAGACCGGGTAAATCGGTAGGCATGTTCTCGGAGTTCTTCGGTAGTATGATATCTTCGGTATACCAAAAGACTGAAGTATTCCCCTCATTATCCTCAACGATGGCTTTCTTGCATTTCCTTCCGAGGATTTTCTTCGTCTCATTGATGAGGGTGACCTTTCCGCTGTTTGGAGTTTCTTCTCCCAAGGCATCACTTTTGCCTTGAAAGGCCATATTCCCCATCATACCGGACATAAACATGGTCATTTCTTTGGTTTCTGAATTTACAAGCACTTCTTGATCGCCCATCATACCCATGCTGTTCTTCATGTAGGTTGATGTACCGTCACTGGCGAGGATCATGGTTGATCCTTGCATCATTTGCGCCATCATTTCACTATCTTCCGCGGTAGCGTTGATGGTGAGGGTGTATGTCACGGCAAAGTTATTTGTTTGGGCAAAACTGGTTAGACTTAGGCACAGTATAAGCGCAAATAGGAATGTGTTTTTCATGATATTACTTATTTTATAGGAAAGATACTTCATTTTATAGGATATATTTCAGA
>NZTP01000043.1 GCA_002696485.1 Altibacter sp.
ATTCTTGTTCTTAATCGCGTTTAGTTCGCTAGTAGATTTTTTCGTTGGAAAATACCTTTACAAAGCTACGGGAAGCGCAAAGCGTAAACTTTTACTTTGGACCAGTATTTCAGTAAATATAGGTCTGTTGGCCTATTTCAAATATGCTAATTTCTTTATTGAATCTTTTGTAGATTCATTCAGGTTATTTGGCCAAGAGTTGGAAGTTGCACCGCTACAGATCATTCTTCCAGTGGGGATTAGCTTCTACACCTTTCAAACGCTTAGCTACACCATAGATATTTACAAGCGCAAATTAGAGCCTACCCATAACGCTTTAGCTTTCTTTACGTTCGTGGCGTTTTTTCCACAGTTGGTTGCCGGACCTATTGAAAGAGCATCGCATCTCCTGCCACAATTCTTTAAAACCTATCATTTTAACTATAAACATGTAAAATCGGGCTTGTTGTTGATGGCATTCGGTCTGTTCAAGAAAATGGTGATCGCAGACCGTGCAGCGATCTTAGTGAATCAAGTATATGGTGACCCCGGAAGCTATGACGGATATCAACTTGTTGTGGCTACTTTCTTTTTTGCAGTACAGATCTATTGTGATTTTTCAGGTTATAGTGATATTGCCATTGGGATCGCACGCACCATGGGATTCGATCTCATGAAGAATTTCGACAGTCCGTATTTCTCAAAATCCATTACCGAGTTTTGGCGTCGCTGGCATATTTCCCTATCTACCTGGTTTCGGGATTATGTGTACATACCATTGGGAGGCAGCCGGGGAGGAAAGTACAAGACCTATGCCAACTTATTCATCGTTTTCCTAGTGAGTGGCCTATGGCATGGTGCAGCGTTCACCTTTGTAATTTGGGGCGCTATACACGGAGTGATCATCGTGCTTGAGAAAGCATTTACAAAACAAAGAGAGGATATAAAGAAGAACTTTCAGAAACTAAAATTAAGTAAGTTGTACGCCCTAGGATCCTTACTAATAACTTTTTTTATTGTTTGTGTCGCGTGGGTATTTTTTAGAGCCGAAAGTCTGCGAGAGGCAGGTCTGATTCTGAAAAACAGTCTTGATCTAAATTATGGGAAACTCTTCCATGGGGGACTAGGCACCATGGGGTTGGCTGAAGCAGAAATCTATTTATTAGTAGTTTTTATTGTACTGTTGGTACTCTTTGAACTTAGCCATAGAAAGATACCAATGGCACGTTATGTTTCGCACCGACCTATTTATATGCGCTGGAGCTTATACATTGTGGTTGTATTTACCCTGCTAGTGTTCGGTATTTATGGAGACGATCAAGTATCAGAGTTTATTTATTTTCAATTTTAACCGCCCATGAAACAGCTGCTCTTAAAGTCTATACTTTTCACGATCATCGTTTTGGTGCTCTTGTTTGGCGTCATGGATCGGCTGTTCCTTACCAATACGCATTTTAATAGAACAATGCGTGAATTGAATCGCTATGAGGCAGATGAAGTAGATATTTTTTTCTGCGGAAGTTCGCATGTATTCACGGCATTCAATCCGGAAATTATCGATAAAGAGTTACATCTAAACAGTATGAATCTGGGAAGCGGCGCTCAGAATCTTGAAACCACCGCGTTCTTAATAAATGAGATCTTAGAGGACTACAACCCGAAATTAATTGTGCTAGATGTGTTTCCGGGGAA
The DNA here is from genome assembly GCA_002696485.1 of Altibacter sp. GTDB lineage: Bacteria > Bacteroidota > Bacteroidia > Flavobacteriales > Flavobacteriaceae > Altibacter. The sequence goes on from NZTP01000043.1 coordinate 1,672, forward strand.
CAATTACCACCTCAATGCGCCTACGGCCAAAGGTTTTCAATTGGAAGTTTTTGATAATCTGGAAAACAGTGTGAAAAAACTGAAGTATTTAAGGTCGTTATATTCCGTTCGTGAGTTTCCCAGTGTGTTAAGTCCAACGATTCGAAATCACAAGGACTGGAATGATAGGATTTTTGGGAAGTTTGACTTTATTAAAGAGAATGATGTTTATAATAGAGGTTTTTGGAATAACAATGAAGTTCGACTAAAAGACTCAGATAAACAACATTACAAAAACTTTAATTCTACACGCTATAGTTATGATACAATTAGAAGATCTATACCAAAAAAAGTCAAGGATATTATAATTAAGATCGATTCTATTATAAAGAAGCACAATAAAAATTTAATGTTCGTTTCCACTCCTTATTTAGACTGGTATAAGGATCCCAATGGCAATTATTATGAGTTTACCACGGCAATTCAAAGAATGAGCGATAGTTTGGACGTTCCTTATTTAAATTTCAATAAGCAATATGATTCTTTACCGTTGGATTTTTCAGACTTCAAGGATGTGGCCCATGTTAATGCCATTGGGGCAGAAAAGGTCTCTCAATTCTTCGCGGGTTACATTAGGGAGAAAGATTTTCTACTAAAGAAACGTCAAAAGGATAGTTTGTGGATTGAAGAACAAAGTGAGAACTTCGAATATGTATTAAAAACACCTAAGCTTTTGGATAGATTGCCCGGGACAAAAGTTATGTATACCGCGTGGGACAGCCTGCAGGTTAAAAAGTTTTATATCCATTCAAAGCCCTCGAATATGTCAAAAATTATATTAGAGCTTAAAAGCCCTTTACAAACAACAGGGGAGGAATATATAATTCAGTTTCACGGCAAACCTATTGAAGCTCAAAAACAATTTATATCGAGTGAAGCAAAATCAAAAGGTCGAGATCGAAACATTTGGTATGGACGACCTAAGGCTATACGAGTAAAGGAGCGTTTTTTTCTCGTCTTTGAAATACCTGCTACCCAAATAACAGCCTATGAAACCATCCTGTTGTATTTTCAAGATGCGAAGACCTTAGATGTGGTTCAACCGCCACTTATTATTGGATCCATTTCAACCCTGTAACTGATGCTAAGCAACCTTTCCTTTTTAAACCAACGTTACGCCAAGTACTTCAAAAATACGGCATGGCTTCTTATGGAAAAGGGTTTGCGAATTCTGGATGCCTTCTTTATTGGGATATGGTTGGCAAGATACTTAGGTCCCGAGCAGTTTGGTATTTTAAGCTATGCCGAGTCCATGGTATATTTGTTCACAGCCGTTGCAGCCATGGGGCTAGACCAAATAGTGGTTCGAGAGTTGGTCAAGGATGCACCCAAGCAGAATGAGATTCTTGGAACCACCTTCGTTCTACGAATTATAGGTTTTGCTATAATGCTGGTGTTATTATGGGGCACGTTACAGTTACTCAACAATGATACGCTTACTAATAGCATTGTACTTATTATTGCTTGTTCGGTATTTTTTAAAAGCTTCAGCGGGATCGACTATTATTTCCAAAGTAAGATACATAGCAAATATGTGGTTATCACAAACAGTATTGCTGTGGGGGTGGCGGCGGTGGCTAAAGTATCACTTATCATAACACAGGCCGACCTTATAAACTTTGCCTATGTGTATGTAGGTGAAGCTGTTTTGATAGCATTAGGATTGCTTTTAAGCTATTCTTATAAAAAGCTTTCGGCGCTTAAATGGAAGTTCAGTTTGAGGATGTCCGGTTATTTGCTGCGAAAGAGCTGGTTTTTGATCATTGGAGCCATTGCTGCGGCGTTGTACTTTAAGATAGATCAGGTCATGATTAAGGAGATCTTGGACGAAAGAGCCGTTGGCTTGTATAGTGTAGCTGTAAAACTAAGCAGTATTTGGCTGTTTGTAACGGTAGCCATCACTCAGTCGGTGTTTCCCACGTTGGTAGCCCTTCGAAAACGAAGTAGAAAGGAATTTTTAGAACGTTTGCAGCAATTATATGACCTTTTAATGAAAATTGCCATCGTTGTTTCAGTATTGTATACGATATTTGCAAACTTTATCGTGACCTTTCTTTTTGGTAATGAGTACGCTGAAAGTGTTGAGGTCGTGATAATTTATATTTGGTCGATAGTCTTTGTGTTTTTAAGTAATGGTTCTTGGAGCTATTATTTGAATGAGAATTTGGAGAAATTTGCGAGCCTTAGACTTATCATTGGTGCCGTTATTAATATTGCGCTTAATATCTATTTTATTGAATTATACGGTCTCACCGGGGCAGCTTATGCAACCTTGATCTCGTATTCGATATCCGGGTATTTTGTAAATTATTTATTTAAGAGTACACGAGCGAATTTTTATTTACAAACCTATTCGCTCTTACATTTTTTCAACATTAGAACATGGATAAAGCCATTTTAGAAAGTGAATTAAAGGTGAAGGATTTAAAGACGGTGGGCTTTTCAATTGATAAAGTATGCCAACTGTTCTTCTATGAAGACCGTGTTTTTCGTGCGATCAATACACCTTATGAAGCGCAGGTCCAGGAGATGTTCTCCTGCGGAATGATACAGGAGCTTATTGACAAGAATCTTCTAATCAATTCATGGATCACAGATGTTAAGATCGAAGGTTTTAATCTGGTTGTAGAGCATCAACGGGTGTCCTTCTGGAATTACCCATACGAATGGTCGTTCTCAATGCTTAAGGATGCTGCAAATACGGTGTTGACCATTTCAGAAATAGCGCAATCCTATAACTTCGAACTTTTCGATGTACACTCCCATAACGTGGTATTCGATATGGGGACGCCAAAGTTTATCGACCTCGGAAGCTTTTTCAGAAAAGATCCCAATGACGGGAAATCATGGACGGGCTACCTTAGCTTCTATAATGCGTTCTACATTCCTACTTACCTTTATACCAAAGGGTACTCAGACCTGCCACAGAGCATTCAATTATTTCACGGCTATTATAACGAAAAGGATTTTTTCAACCTTCGGTTTAAATACGCTACATTTTTTGGATCGTGGCTATCGAATCTAGTGTTCAAATTCTATTTTAATGCGAGAAAACTTGCCAACGCGAGACACTTTCGGGTGGTAGAAAAGTTTGGCAAACATAAGTACAGCCAATACATTCTTTTCTTCAAGAACAATTTTCAGAATATTTTCAGCATAAAGAAAGCGCGTCGCTTGATGAAAGGATTAAAGAACAGCAAGTTCGATTCTTATTGGATGAATTATCACAACGAAATAGATCCAGCCACAAATAAACGGTTTCAACGCATTACCGAACTTTTTAACACGGATCTCAAAGATGCTAAAAGCCTGATAGAATTGGCTTCCAACCAAGGAAAATTTGCAAACCATTTATTGGCAAATTCACAAATCGATAAAGTGATAGCCACCGATTATGATAAGAACGCAGTAGATGCGATTTACAAAAATAATAAAGGGTCTGATAACGTCTTACCACTCGTATACGACTTTGTGCGTCCAAACGGTCGCATTACCGATACACGAATTCAAGACCGAATCAAAGCAGATGTGGTCATGGCATTGGCTGTAACACACCATCTTATCTTGACACAAGAGATAGGTTTAAAACATATCTTCAGCATCCTTGAATCTTTATCCGATACCTATGTTGTTGTAGAGTTTATGCCATTGGGTCTATATGCCGGTGACCTTAAGACCACACCTCCCGTTCCCGATTTTTATACCTTAGCATGGTTTAAAGAGGCTTTTTCGGCACATTTTGATTATCATTTGGACGAAGAATTAGAGATCAACAGACATTTGTTTATCGGAAAGGTTAAAAAAAGCTAATCCTTATATTCGCATTATGAAGTATTCTTTGCTTTTCCTTTTAGGTCTGTTTGTTTCCTGCCAAGAAGGAAAGCCCTACGATACTTCTTTATATACCATCGAGGAATACAATAAGGATACCCAAGAGTATAACCTTATTCAACATCCCTACATTTTTGAAGAAGCAGGCGTAAGGCTGGAATCGCTTTCCTATAGCAGGCGAGACTCGGTGATCACCTTAAAGGCCGTCTATCAAGGAAATATAGAACGCTATCGGGATGGATGCTTTCTGTTTTTTCATGCATATCCCAAAAAAGGGGGCAACCATTTGGTAAATATGGATCTTAAAAATGTTCCCGGAAAAGATAAACTAGTGTTTATGCGTGAAGTGAAGCTTGAACAGTTTAGCTTTGAGGAGGTTCGACTTGGGATTGTATGTGACACTATGGAAGGACGGCTATTTAAACTTAACTTTTTTGACGTCGCATTTCAATAATACTAAATAATACAAGTGAAATTCTTATTTATAGTAGTAACATTCTTGTGTTTGACATTGTTCAGACCGCTTCTACTGTTCACATACCCCATACTTGTTTTTTTATTTTTTTTGCTGCTGAGGTTACGGCTCAACAAAACGGTAGGGCTGGCGTGTTTGGCGATTATCGTGGCAGGAACTATTTCCATGATCATCGAAGGATTCTTTGTATACAACCTCGTCTTCTCCCTCTATTTGATCATTACTACGCTGTTATTTGCTACTGCTAAACCTGTTCAGCGAGACCGGTTTCAGGACAAGGCCTATTTCAACTCCTTTATTAAGATCTTTTCCTATTTTCTGGTAGTTGTCAATATTTCGGCAGCGATCTACGCTGTTCTAGTTTTGGCAACGGCAGATTATCCCGAAGACGTATTTACCGGATTATACGGTAAGGGGGGGTTTGGTTCTCATAGTCTTTCGGTCATTAATTTTTTGATGGCGACCTACTATTTCTTCGAAAAGAAATATAAAAATTTTGCATTTTTCTTTGTTTGTGGGATCCTTGGGTTTTACGGGCAGGGTCTCTTTATATATGTAATAGCCTTTGGATTGGTTATTTTGCCCTATTTACTGAAGAATGTAGCTACAACACTCAAGATCGTATTTATTGCCGTAAGTTTCTTCTCGGTAGTCTATCTCATTAATCCGGCGAATTTTAAGTACATACGAGTTAATATTGCCTACGCCGAACTCATTTTTGAAGAATACGACTACGAATATGAGATCGAAAAGATGAAGGATCATCGTCGAACCTACATTCCCCGTTACATCACTTTTCTTGACGGATCCAGGCGCTTGTTCTTTAGTGATGCAAAAGTCTTCTTTCTTGGCACATCTCCCGGCACCTATAATAGCAGGGTGGCATTTTATCTCAACGGAGACTTTATTCAGAATAAGACCTATAAAAAGTTGTTTAATTATCAAACCGAATATCATCACGATTATGTACTGCCAATTTTGAACAGAAAGTATTTGGCCAATACAATGTGGAATGACGGTACAAGAAATCAACCGTTCTCGTCACTAGTCTCTGTACTACTGGAATACGGATTCATATTTGGATCCATCATCCTTTTCTTGTTCTTCTCGAGCATACGTAGGGTGAGAAAGGCGACCTCTAGACGGGAAAGTTCTAATTTTGTGAAATTTATCTTCTATTACTGTCTTATCTTATTCCTGTTTCAGTATTATTTGGAGGTGATAGAGATTGTATTTCCTATGCTGCTTATGGTAAAGCTTATAGAAGTGGATTTACTAAATGCTAAAAGTAACCAAGATGCACCAACTCTTGAATCGTAAGATATGGGGGTTATTGCTGATCCTCTTCGCCTTTGTGCTGCCGTTTGGGCCGGCAATTCCCAATATAGTAGTGGGACTGTTAGGCGTGTTCTGGTTGCTTCATTTGGTGCGAGGAAAGCTTGTGGTATCTAAAGAGCGAATAGGGATCATCCTTATTTTCACCGGCTATTTCTTATGGTATCTACTTACTTTTTTCTATTCTGAAAATGTAGATTTTTTTCAACGGAAACTTACCATGCAAGGATTTTTACTGTTCTTCCCGGTGCTTTTCTTTACCATGCCTTACAGACTACCGAAGAAGACTGTTTACATAACATTGCTGGGGTTTAGCACTTCTGTAGCTGTCTTGATCTTTCTTTCGTTTCTAAAGCAACTTCCCCTTTACTTCGAAGGGCCCGACTCGGGATTACAAGCGCTCGTTGGAAATAATTTATCTACTGCACTTATTAGCATTCAATACCTTTCGCTGTCGCTCTATGCTTCATTTGCTGTCATCGCATGTAGTTATATTCTTTTTGTGGATACATCTTTTAGATTAAAGAGAAAGTATAAGGTAATTATGATACTCCTCATCATCTTTTTGTCAGGGGCATTGGTGATTTTAGGAGGTCGTACCTCAATCTTTGTTACAGCACTTTTCCTCTTTGCTTTTGCGCTATATTCTGCCGTAAAACATCGTAATTATGTAGTTCCAACTTTGATTATTGCTGCAGTTGTCTCGGGATGCGCACTATTTCTATCAAACAGTGAAACCTTCGAAGAACGCTGGACCGAAGTGTATAATTTTGAAAATGAAGAAAACCCTTCAGATAGCTATTGGGGAGGTACGGGAATGCGCCTTCTAATTTGGGATTGTGCTATAAAGGTGATATCGAATGACCCTATGTTAGGAGTAGGAGTAGGTGACGAGATCGACCAACTTACGCTTTGTTACAAGGTATACATGAGAAATCAGTTATTGGTGGCAGGAAAGACCTTCCATGCCCACAATATCTTTTTACAGGCTGCTGTTAGGGCCGGGCTATTGGGTCTGTTCTTGTTTCTTCTTTTTGTAATTTATACGTCATGGATGGCAAAACGTAAGAAAAATTATTTGTATCTTATTTTTATAGCAACCTTTGTAGCCTCCGGGATGACCGAATCTTTTTTGCAGGTTAACGCAGGAGTTTTATTTTTGGCGTTCTTTAGCGCATTTATTTATACTAATAATACAGAGGCACTTGCGGATTCTTCAGATACATAATACATACCATTTCGATGGCGGCGAGGACACGGTCGTTGAGAATGAATATACGCTGTTAACGTCCCACGGGGTGGAAGTAGAACGTCTATTTTTCGACAACACCTCCGTCAATCCGTTGCAACTTATATACAACGCATCTTCGGCAAAAACCCTTCAGAAGAAATTAGCGCTTTTTAAACCGGACCTTATTCATGTACATAATCTCTTCTACAAAGCGACTCCAAGTATTCTGTATGAAGCGAAGCGACACGGGATTCCGGTGGTAATGACATTGCATAACTATCGGTTGGTATGTCCAAATGCCATGTTCTTGAGAGACCACAAAGTGTGCGTAAAATGTAAAAACAAGACATTTCCTTTTCCCGCCATTCAGCATAAATGCTTTAAAGATTCCTATCTAAAATCTGCAACACTCTCGGCTTCATTGTTTGCACACAACGTTTTTGGAACCTGGGGGAATACGGTAGATAAATTTATTGTGCTTACGCCCTTTGCCAAAAAGATGATTACAAGTTCGGCACTGCGGGTAGATCCTGCTAAAATTGCCGTAAAACCCAATAGCACTAAGGGTACATCGCATGCCCTTATACCACCCGAATTAAGGAATGGATACGTGTTTGTGGGCCGTCTTTCAGAAGAAAAGGGAATAGAGACCCTTATAGATGCCTTTAATGAACTTCCTCATCTAAAACTGTTCATTTTAGGGACGGGAGAACTGGAAACTAAGCTTAAAGCGCGTGCTAATGATACCATTGAGTTTATGGGACAGCAGCCGACTTCTGTGGTAAGTGAAAAAGTAAGAAACGCTAAGGCTTTGCTCTTCACCTCAATAATCTATGAAGGATTGCCAAATACAATTATTGAGGCGTTTTCTGCCGGAACTCCTGTAATTGCTTCCAATATAGACAACATCAATAGTATCGTGGAAGACGGAGTGAACGGACAGCTTTTTCAGGTTTCCAATGCTGAAGACCTTCGAAAGACGATACAATATTTCGACCAAAACAACGCTTTGAAATACTACGAGAACGCCCGAAGTACATTTGAAGCAAACTATACTCACGAGAAAAATTACACTTCTTTGATGCAGATCTATAAAGAAGTAATAACGACCCATGAAGCGGAAAATAATTAGATCATACATCAATCAAGGAAGTCTTGCGGAACAAACACCAAACCTCTTGGCGCTCGCTACATCGCACACGCCAAGCTATGTTTGTCTTACCAACGTACACATGCTTATTGAAGGCTATGATGACCCGGATTTTCAATATGTGGTGAATTCGGCGACCTATGCTTTTCCCGACGGAACTCCGGTAGCTAAAATGTTCAAGTTGCTATATAGCGTTTCTCAAGAGCGTATTGCCGGAATGGACCTTTTTCCATACTTGTTGCAAAAATGCAACGAAGAATCCCTGAGGGTTGCGTTTGTAGGTGCTACTCCGGAGGTACTGAACGCACTTCAAGAAAAAGTAAGGAATGAATACAAGAACATTGAAATTACGTTTGCCGTCTCTCCTCCATTTAATGAGGCTTGGGATAACGATACGTATATTGAAAGGATAAACGCTGCGAACACGCATATGGTATTTGTAGCTTTGGGGTGTCCTAAACAAGAACGGTGGATGTTTGAACACAGTGAAAAGATTAATGCAACGCTCTATGGTGTTGGGGGTGCTTTCCCCGTTTTTGTAGGGGTGATCAAACGAGCACCGCTGTGGATGCAAAAAAGTGGACTGGAGTGGCTGTACCGACTTATCATGGAGCCCAAAAGAATGTTTAGAAGGTATCTCTACACTAACACGAAATTTTTTTACCTTGCCTTACGGCAAATCCTTAAAAAATGACCCTACCTTCTATCGATGACAAGCGTATAAAAGTGCTCTATTATCTTTTTCTTGCGACTTTGATCATCTTCTTGTTTGGGGATATATTAAGAAAATTAGCATTAAACTCACACGACGATTTTGTTCGGTATACGGCTATCTCAAAAGGGCTTGTTTTAGCTTGCTATGGTGGAGTTCTGGCTTATTTTTTCAGAATTTATAGAAAAGAGCAACGGAGTAGGTATTTACTTTATGCCATATCAATCTTGATCTTTTCCTTCTTACTGTCTCAGGCAGTTATCAACGACACGAGTGAATACCTGTATCGTATTCGTGAAAATTTGGTATATCTGTCCAGGTTCTTGTTCTTACCTATTACATTTTTAATATTCTCTCCCTTGTTGAAGAGTGAGGATAAAGTCAACAAGTTGTTTCGATTTTTTGAAATTCTCTTTTTCATAAACTGTGGTCTTATGGTGTTAGGTGCCATTTTCGATGTGCATGTGTTTCGAACGTATATTAGCTTTAAGCGCTACGGCTACATGGGGATCTATAACTCGAACAATCAGGCGAGTTTCTATTTTATGTTTATGATTGTTGTGTACTATTACAAAACGTTCTTTTTAACCTACAAACCCTATAAGTTAATAATAGCGGTAGCTTGTTCGTTGTTGCTTGGAACCAAGAAAATGTATTTTTTCTTTCCCTTGCTTTTGGCGTTCGACTTCTTTTATTTTAAACGATATGTACAAAAGTGGTTTTGGGTTGGTTTGGCGGGGATCATTATTATCGGGATTGCTTTTTATAAGGCTATCGGGCGTTTTATAACTGAAAAGTTCAAAGTATTGGTAGATATTTACCACGAACAGGGCTTGATCACAAGCATAACCAGCACCCGAAATATCGAACTGGCGAATACGATCTCCGAAGTCATCGTTCCAAAATGGAGTTTTTTGAACTACCTGGTGGGAGGCTCAGAATTCTATAACCACCGACCTGAAATGGAGTTTTTTGACATTTATTTCTTTTTTGGGATAGTAGGTATATGTATTTTTGCGTGGCTTTTAAAAGATGTGATGCGGTTTTTAAATGCCGGCATTTTTTTAATTGGTATGCTGATTATCTATCTAATAGCAGGCTTTTTTGCCAGTGGATTTATTATAAGTGCGAATCAGCCCATCATTTTTTTACTAACATTTGCTTTTATTGGATTTTTAAAAGAAAATGCTAGCAAAGTAACAAGAGAAACAAGCGAATGAAGATAGCAGTAATTGGAACAGGATATGTGGGTTTAGTGACAGGAACGTGTTTGGCCGAAACAGGCAACGAGGTTATTTGCGTAGATATTGACCAAGAAAAGGTAGCCCAAATGCGGGCCGGGGTGGTTCCTATTTATGAACCCCACTTGGATGTTCTTTTTGAACGGAACATCAAAGCGAATAGGCTGCGTTTTAGCACTTCTTTAGCTGAAGGCCTAGAGCATGGTGATATCATCTTTCTAGCGCTTCCTACACCCGAAGGAGATGATGGATCGGCAGATCTTAAGTATGTTTTGAATGTTTCCGAAGAAATTGGCACCCTTATAAATGAATACAAGGTAATTGTAGACAAGAGCACCGTACCGGTAGGGACTGCCGACAAGGTAAGGGACGTCATTGCGAAACGAGCAAGCTGTGATTTCGATGTGGTCTCTAATCCGGAGTTCTTGCGCGAAGGCTTTGCTGTGGACGATTTTTTGAAGCCGGAACGGATCATTATTGGGTCCAGTAGTGAACGTGCCACCAAATTAATGCAAAAACTCTACAGCCCGTTTGTTCGTTCAGGGAACCCCATAATTGTTATGGATGAGAAATCGGCAGAACTTACCAAATACGCAGCCAATGCGTTTCTTGCCACCAAGATCACCTTCATGAACGAGATCGCAAATTACTGTGAAAAGGTAGGGGCCGATGTAGATCAAATACGAGCGGGAATTGGAGCCGATAGTCGTATTGGAAAACGGTTTTTATTTCCCGGAATCGGCTATGGAGGGTCTTGTTTTCCTAAAGATGTAAAGGCACTTCAAAAAGCGGGAAAAGATGAAGCGTATGACTTCAAGATCCTAAATGCCGTGATTGAAGTGAACGCCAAACAGAAGACAATCTTAGTTCCGCACATTTTATCCTACTTTAATAACGATTTGAAAGGAAAGCGAATTGCGATCTGGGGACTTGCTTTCAAGCCTGAAACCGATGATGTTCGCGAAGCTCCCTCTATCGATATCATGAGAGCACTACTCGATAAAGGTGCGCAACTAACTGTGTTCGATCCTGAAGCGATGCCCAATATAAAAAAACAGTTTGGTGATGCACTTACGTATGCAGATTCAATGTACGAAGCCCTCGATAATGCCGAGGCTTTGGTGATTTGTACCGAGTGGAGCATTTTTAGAACACCAAATTATAAGGAGTTGAAGCAACGATTGAGCCATCCGGTCATCTTTGATGGTAGAAACCTCTACAATGTAAACGATATGGAATCAGAAGGGTTCACCTATATATCCATTGGCAGGAAAGCAATACATCAATGAAGAAAAGAGTTTTAATTACAGGAGCAGCAGGATTTCTTGGATCTCATTTATGCGATAAATTCCTCGAAGAAGGATATCAGGTCGTCGCAATGGATAACCTTATTACCGGAGACCTTAAAAATATCGAGCACCTTTTCAAGCTGGAGGATTTTGAATTCTATCATCACGATGTAACCAAGTTTGTGCATGTTCCGGGGCACGTGGATTACATCCTACATTTTGCATCGCCTGCCAGTCCCATCGATTATTTAAAGATTCCCATCCAAACCTTAAAAGTGGGTTCTTTGGGTACTCACAATCTTTTAGGATTGGCGAAAGAGAAGAACGCACGCATCCTTATCGCTTCTACTTCGGAAGTATACGGAGATCCTCTGGTACATCCGCAAACCGAAGATTACTATGGCAATGTAAACACCATTGGACCTCGTGGGGTTTACGATGAAGCAAAAAGATTTCAGGAATCGATCACCATGGCGTATCACCGTTTTCACGGACTGGAAACAAGGATCGCCCGAATATTCAATACCTACGGTCCCCGAATGCGGCTCAACGATGGACGAGTTATTCCTGCATTTATAGGGCAAGCTTTACGCGGAGAGGATCTTACCGTTTTTGGAGATGGGAGCCAGACACGATCGTTCTGTTACGTTGATGACCAAGTGGAAGGGCTTTACCGTTTGCTTTTAAGCGATTATAGTCTGCCTGTTAATATTGGAAATCCACATGAGATCAGCATCCTTGATTTTGCTAACGAAATTCTGAAACTTACCGCTTCAGAACAAAAGATCGTTTATAAAGAACTTCCCCAAGATGACCCCTTACAGCGCCAGCCGGATATAAGTAGGGCAAAAGAGATCCTGCAATGGGAACCAAAAGTCACTCGTGAACAAGGGATGAAAAAAACATTCGATTATTTCAAGAGCCTTTCTAAAGAAGAATTGTTCAAAAGCGAACACAAGGATTTTTCAAAGCACATTAGGCAATAGCGATGTTATTTAAAAGAGGAAGATATTCAGGATTTCTGCGACCCATCTCATACGGGATCGACTTGGCCATAATTCATATCTTGGCATATCAATTCTTCGGGTATTCTATTCCGTACATTAAGTATGTACTGCTTGTGAGTGCTGCGTGGATCATTCTGTCACTGAAATCCAATTTCTACGAAATATACCGTTTTACGCATGTAACCAAGATCATGTCGTTGGTTGGAAAACAAGGAGTAGTCTTTTTCTTAATTGTTTTTTCCTTTTTTGGCTTTTATAAAGATATTGACAACCGCTCTATTGATATCTTAAAATACGTGGCATTGGTCATGTTTTTGATCTCCATTGTGAAGCTGACCATCTACTACCTTCTCAAAAAATATCGATTGTTATTGGGAGGAAATTCAAGAAAGGTAGTGATCATAGGTCTTAACCAGAAGACCGACCAGCTTCGCAAATTCTTCAACGATAACCCTTCGTATGGATATAAACTAAAGCATACCTTCGATTTGCACGGTCCCGAGAAAACGACCATTGAAGATTGTTTCGATTATATTATTGAGAACAAGATCGAAGAGATCTACTCTTCCGTAGCACAAATAAGCAACCGAGACCTCATTAAACTCATCGATTTTGCCGATAATAACCTGCGTATTCTTAAATTCCTTCCCGATAATAAAGAAATATACAGCAAGAAGCTTGATTTTAGTTACTACGGCTTTCTACCCATCTTATCCCTTCGGAAGATCCCAATGGACGAGCCTTTCAATAAGTTCATAAAACGTAGCTTCGATATCCTGTTGTCGTTAATTGTTATTGTAGGAATTCTTTCGTGGCTTACCCCTATTCTGGGATTGATCATTAAACTGGAGTCTAAAGGTCCTGTCTTTTTTAAACAACGCCGAAACGGTCTGGACTATCAAGAATTCTACTGCTATAAATTCCGATCTATGAAACCCAATCCGTTGGCACATATCCATCAGGTGCGAAAGGGGGATGAGCGAATTACGCGTGTGGGGAGAATTATTAGAAAGACCAGTATTGATGAGTTGCCACAGTTTATAAACGTGCTGAAGGGAGACATGTCTGTGGTTGGGCCTAGACCGCACATGGTAAGTCATACCCACATGTATGCCGAGCGTATCGATAAGTTTATGGTACGTCACTTCATTAAACCGGGAATCACAGGTCTGGCGCAGGTAAGTGGGTACCGCGGGGAAGTGGAAAGCGATAACGATATCATTAACCGTGTAAAGTATGATATTTTCTATCTTGAGAACTGGTCAATGTTCTTAGACCTAAAAGTTGTCTTTCAAACTATCTATAATGCCTTGCGGGGTGAAGAAAAGGCCTATTAGACTATTTCGATCGTATGAATTAGTGCTTCAATTTGCTTGTCAAATCTGAAATTGTTTACAACAGATTTCTGAACCTCTCTTTTGGGGTGCTTTTGAAGGACTTCAGCCGAAAGTGAATCTATAAAAGACTGAAGCTCCTGAATATTATTCACTGGAATCACCCAGCCTAATTCATGTTCCAGCACTAGAGCACCACCCTCACCCCCTGCAAAATAAAGTACCGGCAGTCCTAGGCGTGTATATTCGAATATCTTTGAAGGAACCGACCCGTAGATGCGGTTGGTCAAGGGGATGAACGCCAGATCGTACGAAGATATTTCTTGATGCAGCACTGCTCTTGATACCTCTCCATGATAGATCACCTGATGGGATGTTAAGCTTTTAATCCTGTTGACCTCAGGACCGGAACCATACATATGAAATGTGACGTGTTCCGGAAATGTAATTTTTTCACAAATAGCCGCAACGCCTTGCGCTAAACCGAGTAGTCCGGCATATACGATAGTTATAGTACTTTCGCCATTTTTTTCTGAAACATCCGGCACAGGGAAATCGGGGATGTTCCTGTACAGAAAGCGCTTCGATTTTGGATCTATTACAGATACGTGTTGCAAGATCTCTTCAGATTGACCTAGAATCAAATGAGCTTTACGATAGCAAAATCGTTCCATCTTTTCCAGGGTTGAATAGTAGAACCCCTTTTGAATCAATCTCATTTCAAGACCTGCCAGCGGCCAAAGGTCTGATACGTTCAAAATAATTCGTTTTTTGAAGCACCATGACCAAAATACAGCCGTGAAGCCTACAAACACGGGGGAATATTGAATGATAATTTTTTTCGGAAGCGTCTTCAAAATAAAGAATACTTTCAAGCTCGTGGCAAAGGAGAGCATGGACAACAATCGAACCACTTTATTACTTGAATTACTTGGCCATACCCACAGGCGGTGGATCACCATTCCTTCCATTTCAGTTTTTTGATATAGCTTTCCTCGAAAGCCTTCAAAAATGGATCCCGTAGGGTAATTAGGGAATGGACAAACCACTTGCACGCAGTACCCCGCGCTTTTTAGCGCATTTGCCAGCGACTCCATTCTATTAGCCGCAGCTCCTTTTTCCGGCGGAAAATAGTTCGTGACAAGTAAGATGTTTTTAGTGGCCATAATATTTCAAGATATGCGCTACAATGCGTTGTGCGGCTTTACCATCCCACTTTTCAATGGGCTGTGTTTGCTTCCAGTGGTCGGCTTTCAAGGTGCTAAATGCCTTGTCTATAGCATCGGGATCGGTACCTACTAACATATTGGTCCCTTGTGTAATTGTTTCAGGACGTTCCGTGCTGTCTCTAAAGGTTAGGCATGGTACGTTGAGAATAGAAGCTTCTTCGGTGATCCCTCCGGAATCGGTAAGTACGGCTTTGGCGTGTTTTACTAAATAAATAAAATGCAGATACCCTTGCGGTTCGATACAGTGCAAATTATCAAATGAAACGGAAGCGTCCTGTATTAATTTTTGAGTTCGGGGATGCACAGGAAAAATCACAGGCGCACCGTTGGTGTTCTTTAGAATATGGGATAGAAGGGAAGTAAACGCCTCCAGAGCATCCACATTGGAAGGTCGATGTAACGTGAGGACGTAGTATTCTTTAACATCTAAAGCCATATGGTCCCAAAACAAGGGCTTTTTGATGCGATGTAGATTATTCTTCAAGGTGTCTATCATGACATTCCCCACAAAATGGATGTGGTCCCTAGGGATGCCTATACTTTGTAAATGTTCACTTGCTTGTCGAGAAGTAGTAAAGAAATAATCGGAGATACTGTCTGTAACAATGCGATTGATCTCTTCCGGCATGGTTCGATCCCCGCTCCGGATCCCGGCCTCCACATGCGCTACTTTCACATGCGCTTTTTTTGCCACCAAGGTACAGGCCATCGTTGAAGTAACGTCACCTACCACCAGGACAAGATCGGTTGGATTTTCTTGTAGTTCTTGTTCAAACCCCACCATGATACCACCGGTTTGTTCTGCCTGAGTCCCACTGTGTACCTCGAGATTTCGATGAGGTTTAGGAATATTCAAGTCCTCAAAGAAGGTCGCGCTAAGGTTAGAATCGTAATGCTGTCCTGTGTGGACCAATCGATATGAGATAGGCGCCCCTTTTTCTTGCTGTTTTTCGATCTCATGAATAATGGGAGCGATCTTCATAAAATTGGGACGTGCACCGGCGACAATCGTAATTCTCATTGAGGTCTCTGTTGGTTATTGGTTCAAAAATAAGAAATAAGCACAGCTGTGACTATTTCAGTAAGGTATTAAATTGTTTCAGTTTACCCCGGCTGCTTCGGTCAAGTACCGAAACACGTTCAAACTCCAAGGTAAGCTGCGGAGCTACGTATTCGTATAATGCATTCTTGATAGTGTCGATCTCTTTATCGCTTAATGGTCTTTCAGAAACATAAATTATTCTAAAGGTGGAAGGTTTGGTCTGTTCTACTACAAACTCTTTTACATTTCCATGGTCCTCTATCACACTTTTAGTGACATAGTAAAAGGTTAGTCCGGGGATGGTCTTTCCGCCGGGCAGCACCGCCACATCATTCGTTCGGCCAATGAGTTGCTGCAGAACAGGGGTTTTTAGCGTGCTTTCTGGAGCTAATACGCCGGTGTCTCCTATATCATAGCGAATCATGGGGTGTGCACGGTTATATAGAGAAGTGATAATAATTCGCCCTGCCGTGCCATGAGGGACAGGCCGATTGTTGGGGTCTACAATCTCTACAAACAGGGAAGCGCTATTCACTAAAAACGTGTTGTCTATACCGGTAAAAGCGATGAGGTCCAATTCACTGGCACCATATTCATTAATGACAGGAACACCAAAAACGCGCTGTAAAAGTACTTTGTCTTCATCGAAAAGCATTTCGCTGGTTACGATACAGTGACACAGCGACGGACAAACATCTTTGAGGAGGATTCCTTTTTTCTGAAGGAATTTAGCAAACAACACCAAGGAACTGGTGTAGCCGTTGATATAATCGAATTTTTTTCTTCGGAAGGTTTCCAGGAATCCTTCTAGTTTCGCATCCGAAAGGTCAAAGATTGGAAAACGATAGCGGCGGCTTAACCAATCTTTTAAGCGCTCTTTGCGATATCCTTTTCGGTCTAAGGGAATTCCGTAAAAACGCGCTTCCAAAGAATGTGAATACACGATACCGTGTCCCTTATACCTGTCCATGATTATGGCCCAGGTGAGGGCATGAGAAAAGCGGTCTTTCGCGAAAATAAAGGGATGCCCGCTCGAACCGGAAGTCTTGTTGACATACACATTCTTGGCTGTAAAACCACGTGATAAACGTCCGGCAAGTGGTTGTTGTAAATCCTTTTTAGAAAGAATAGGAATGCTGTTCCAATCTGTAAAAGGTTGGGATCCGGCGAACTCCCGGTACCATGAGTTTTCGCGTTGATGATAGGCAACGATATCGGCTTGTAAGCGTGACACATAATCCGGGTAATCGTCCTTGGAGATTTCTTGGATCTTCGCCAATCGCTTTTTAGCTTCCGCAATGGGAAAACCTTTTAACCGTAACGTAAGTTCGAAAAGATTCAATCAAAAAGAATATTAATAGCTCAAGGTAATGAAACTCTATATCGAAAAAAAGACATCTACTTATTTTTATAAACCTAAAAGGAAACAGGTGCTTCGAAAAGCACAGTTCCACCATGGTTAACGTATAAAAATCCCGTATTTTTGATACCGAATTAAACGGCTTGATAACATGAATATATTAGTACTTGGTTCCGGCGGAAGAGAACATACCTTTGCTTATAAGCTCGCGCAAAGCGATCGATGTGATTCACTTTACGTCGCCCCGGGAAATGCCGGAACGGCCGAAATTGCGACCAACGTGTCCATTTCTGTAACCGATTTCAATGCCATTAAAGAGTGTGTCCTTAAAAACGATATACACATGGTGGTCGTGGGCCCCGAGGATCCTTTGGTACATGGAATAGCTGACTATTTTTCGGAAACCGAAGAATTAAAAAATGTGATGCTTATCGGACCCTCAAAACGTGGAGCCTTGCTTGAAGGCAGTAAGGAACGCGCCAAAGAGTTCATGTTACAACATTCCATTCCCACAGCTGCCTACGCCAGCTTTACGAAGGAATCATTAAATGCAGGAAAAGCTTTCCTGGATACCTTAAAACCGCCCTACGTTCTAAAGGCAGATGGCTTGGCTGCCGGAAAAGGCGTGTTGATCTTACAAGATATTAAGGATGCCAAGCAGGAACTGGAGAATATGTTAGCACACCAAAAGTTTGGTGATGCGAGTAATACGGTGGTGATCGAAGAATTTCTGGACGGGATCGAACTGTCGGTTTTTGTACTAACCGATGGTGAAGACTATAAGATCCTCCCAACGGCCAAAGATTACAAACGTATTGGAGAAGGAGATAAAGGCCTCAACACCGGAGGTATGGGAGCGATTTCACCGGTACCATTTGCAGACACAACCTTGATGAACAAGATTGAAGAGCGTATCGTAAAACCTACGGTCATGGGCTTGAAAGAAGAGAAAATAGATTACAAAGGGTTTGTCTTTATCGGACTCATTAAAGTAGGCGATGAACCTTATGTGATCGAATACAATGTGCGTATGGGAGATCCGGAAACCGAAGTGGTTTTGCCACGAATCAAGACCGATCTGGTTGATCTGCTCGAAGCTGCCTACCGCAAGGAGTTAAACAATATTGCATTGGAAGTAGATCTTCGTGCAGCGACTACAGTAATGGTGGTTTCGGGAGGCTATCCCGAAGCCTACGAAAAGGGGAAGGAGATCTCAGGCATCTCTTCTGTCGAAGATTCAATAGTTTTTCATGCGGGAACAACGTTGAAGGACGGAGCTGTGGTGACCAATGGAGGTAGGGTGATCGCTGTAACTTCTTTAGATAGTGATTTCAGAAAAGCACTAAAAAAATCCTACCAAAACATAGCAAAACTATCTTTTGACAGGATGTATTATCGAACCGATATCGGTTTTGATCTATCCTAAATACGAATGAGACGTAGAACTTTTATCTTCCTCATCATTGTCATTGAATTTCTTCAATTGACCCATCCAGTAGATAAAGGCAACAACGCCAATTAGCATCAACAACCAACTCATAATGTTAGCAACCCACCAACTATCAACACCTAAACGCAAGGCATCGTAAGGTAAAAACAAAACATCTTCAGCAAATGATTGTATTCCTTCAAAAAACCCTTTCCAAGTCATATCTTTATATTTATAACGCAAAAGTATAAATTACCCTTCATGCTTACAAGCTTTTTTGGCAAATCTAATCCGGTGAATTATTTATTGCTTGCAATCTTTATATTCTTAGGATTCTTAGTGACCTTACTTCATGGGCTTCCGGAAGTGTTTAGCTGGTCTTTTGCGATGCGATCAGTAGTAGCGATCATCCTATGTATTTTTTCCATGTTGCTTGTGGACTTTATTATTCGGAAAAACGGTCTCACCCGCTCCAACACGTATGGTATTCTCTTCTTCAGTTGTTTTTTAGTGATGTTTCCTGCGGTTTTTTCTGAAGTGGACATCCTTCTCGCCAATGTTTTTTTGCTACTCGGCACCCGAAGGATATTAAGCTTAAAATCTGAAAAGAACACCGAAAAGAAAGTACTGGATGCAACCCTCTGGATCACCATTGCAGCCTTTTTCTATTTTTATGCCATTCTTTTCTTTGCTGTTTTGGTAATTGCCATCCTGCGGAAAAAACATACCACTTATAAACATACGCTAATTCCGCTGGTCGGGTTTTTTGGTGTCTTTGTAGTGGTGACCGCCTACAAGTACTTATCTGAAGATTCTTTTGATTGGTACTTCTCTTGGCGTAAAGGCATAAGTCTCGATTTTTCTAAGTACAATTCGGCTGCTATTTTAATTCCTACAACCGTACTGCTTACCCTCATGGTGTGGACAGGTGTTCATCGAGTCCTCTCTTTTTCTTCAGTATCTAAAAAAGAACGTCCCAACTACTTGCTCATGGTGTTTATGGCCGGAATAGCCATGGTCATGGCGCTTGCGAGTCCGGTAAAGACCGGCGCTGAGGTGTTGTTTTTATTAGCGCCCTCGGCCATAATTATTACTAATTACATTGAAAACCTAAAAGAGTTTTGGTTCAAGGAACTGCTTGTAGCTTTAACGATTCTACTTCCTATTGTATTAGTATTCTTATAAGTAAATAGCAGTCTCAATTCCCGTACTTTCACAAAATATGATACCTTTGTGAGCGGATCGGTATGTCCCATCTTTGTGGAAATACATAACTTGGTTTTAGACGCCAACAGATCCTTTTTTTAGTGTAAAAAATATAGAAAGCTTAGATATGTTTAGTGAAAAAGCCAATAAAATCTTTTCTGAAGTGATCACAACGTATCATGTTGTGAATACCGTAGATCAACCATTTTCTAACCCTTATAGTGAGAACAGCCATTTGTTGGAGCATTTATTATACCGAAAGTGTTGGATCGATACGGTGCAATGGCATTATGAAGATATTATTCGTGATCCCAATATTGATCCCATAGCAGCCTTGAAACTGAAGCGATTGATCGATGCCTCCAACCAAGATCGTACCGATATGGTAGAATATATCGACAGTTACTTTTTGGAAAAATACAAGGATGTTTCGGTGCAGGAAGATGCGCGCATCAACACCGAAAGTCCGGCATGGGGTGTTGACAGGCTATCTATTTTGGCATTGAAGATCTATCACATGAATGAAGAGGCTACTAGAAACTCTGCTTCCGAAGCACATAGAGCAGCGTGTCAAACAAAACTCAATGTCCTTTTAGAACAACGTGTAGACTTGAGCACTGCCATCGATCAATTATTGGACGATATTGCCCACGGAAGAAAATACATGAAGGTGTACAAGCAAATGAAGATGTACAACGACGACGAGCTTAACCCGGTATTACGGGGAGAAAAATAAATCTGTATTGTTTCCAAACACAACCATGTCAAAACCCAAGCACATACTAGTCATTAGACTTTCTGCCATGGGGGATGTGGCCATGACCGTTCCTGTACTGCGAACGTTTGCCCAGACGTATCCTACGATAGCGCTAACCGTACTTACACGCCCATTCTACCAGCCTTTTTTTGAGGATATCCCAAATTTAAATGTATTGGAGGCCGATGTTTATGGAAAGCATAAAGGTCTAGGGCTCTTTCATCTCGCACGCGAAGCAAAAAGCAAAGGCATTGATGCAGTAGCCGATTTGCACAATGTGATACGTTCAAAAATGATCACCAAATACTTATGGGCGATGGGGGTTAGAACGGTCACTATACATAAAGGTCGTGCCGAAAAGAAAAAACTGATCAAAGCAGCAGGGCCGGAACTAACGCCCCTTAAAAGCACTCATCAACGGTATGCCGATGTGTTCGCGAAACTTGGATACCCTTTAGATCTTAAAACGCACACCTTCCCAAAGCGTAAACCGCTGTCCTCCCGATTGCTTGACATTATGGGGGAACACGCACAAAAAGCCATAGGCATAGCGCCCTTTGCTGCGTACAAAAGTAAGATGTATCCCTTCGAGCTCATGAAGGAAGTTGTCAAACAACTGGATGCGAGTGCAAACTATCGCATCTTTTTGTTCGGGGGCGGTAAAGAAGAGATCGAGGATCTTAACACCTTAGCACTCTTATTTCCCAACGTCACGAATGTGGCAGGCAAATTGACCATTGAGGAGGAGTTGGCCCTTATTTCTAATTTAGACCTTATGCTTTCCATGGACAGTAGCAACGGTCATTTAGCTGCCATGTACGGGATACCCGTGATCACCTTGTGGGGCGTCACGCATCCGTATGCGGGATTTGTTCCTTTTCAGCAGCCGGAAACGAATCAATTGACAGCAGATCGCTCCCAGTATCCATTGATCCCTACGTCTGTCTACGGAAATAAATATCCTTCAGAATATGAAAATGCCATGGAGACAATTGCTCCTGAAAGCATTGTGACTAAAATCAAAGCGTTGCTTTAAACCGTAAAACCAACTTCAGAAAAGACGTCTTTTTAAAACAGCAATCTTTGTTACACATCATCGTAATCTACCACCAAAGTAGGAGTAGAAGGATGTGCCTGACACGTTAGGATGAGTCCTTCGGCGATCTCACTGTCTGTTAAGATCTGGTTCTTGCGCATTTCGGCCTTTCCTTCCACAATGCGGGCAATACAGGTGCTGCAAATCCCTCCTTGGCAACTGTAAGGGGCATCGATCTTCTGGTCTAGCACTGCTTCCAACACCGACTTCTTTTGAGGCATTACAAAGGTTTGCGTTTCATCGTCTACGGTAACGGTCAAAGTCGTATTGCCATCATGGCTTTCAAGCAATAATCCTTTCTCGGCTGTGGAGAAAAGTTCCGTACGAATTTGTTTTTCGTTTACACCGTGTTCTTTTAATACTGCCGATACAGCATCGATCATAGGCTCGGGACCACACAAATAGAAGGTTTCAAAGTTTCGGTCTTTGAACTTGTTCTTTAAAATGAAATTCACGGTGGAACGGTCGATCCGTCCAAACATGGCATTCTCTTCTTGCTTCCTGCTGTATAGAAATACTAGAAAGAATCGTTCGGGGTATTGTTTCTGAAGGGATAACAACTCACTGTGGAACATCGTCTCACCTACTGTTTGGTTTCCATAGACAAGGACAAAAGTGCTTTCGGGTTCTTCATGCATCGCGGTTCGTATGATGGAAAGCACCGGCGTGATCCCGCTACCGGCCGCAAAAGCCGCATAGTGATGTTGCGCTTGTGGCTTAGGGGTAAGAACGAACTTCCCTTCAGGAGGCATCACCTCCAAAACGTCACCTACTTTCAGCTGTGTATTCGCATATACCGAAAAGGCGCCATTTTCCACTCTTTTTATTCCCACCGTAAGCGTATCATTACCCGGCACACTGCAAATTGAATATGCCCGTCGTAATTCCGTTCCGTTCGCCATATGTTTTATGGTAATGTATTGTCCGGACTCAAACTGAAAAGTTTCCTTTAGATGGTCAGGAATCGCAAAAGTGACGGCCACAGAATTAGGGGTTTGCGGTTTAATTTCTGAAACACGTAACGAATAAAAGGAACTCATAGAAATTTTTTTGGCAAAAGTACTAAAACTCGCTATTAGGAAACAGGTTTAGAGCGATAAAATAGGTGCCAATGCGGTGTAGCCATAAACACCTCCATACATTCCGAAGCACTGATTCTAATTGATTTTTTAGCTGAATCTCCATGAGATATTAAAAAGAAACGTATTTTTACGCTTCCGCTGCGTTTTTACATACTAAAACCGAAGCTTTTAAGTTACAGTATCATATAAACTGAAAGTATTTTGAAAGGGAAGTATACCATTACACTTATTTTGCTGGCTGTGGTTGTGCTAACAGCTTGTTCCAGAAAGAAAAACACCTTTATGAGCCGCAATTTTCATGCGGTGACCGCCGAATATAACACCTTATACAATGGAGAGTTAGCGTTTGAGAACGGGAAAGAGCAACTTGCCCTTACCTATCGCGACAATTTTTGGGAGATCCTTCCCGTGGAGCGTATCCAGCTCGATGAAGAATCCATGTTGCCGGGGGATTCTAAGAATCCCGATTTTAATCGCGCCGAGGAGAAATCGGCTAAGGCCATTCAAAAACATGCTATCTATATCGATGGTAAGGAATACAATCCGCAAATCGATGAAGCCTATATGTTACTGGGGAAATCGCGGTACTACGATCAGCGATTCGTTCCGGCACTGGACGCGTTTAATTTTATTCTGAATAAATATCCAACGAGCAATAACATCAATCGCGCAAAGGTATGGAAGGCTAAGACAAACATTCGTTTAAAGAACGAGGACGTTGCCCTGGAAGAGCTTCAGGACATGTTCAAGAACGCCGAACTAGACGATGCGGAACTCGCAGATGGTGCTGCCATCATGGCGCAGGCATACATCAACTTAGATTCTATAGAAGAAGCTGTTCCATATATTAAAATGGCTTCAGAATACGTACAGGACAATGAGTTAAAGGGCCGTTATGCGTATATAAAAGGGCAATTGTACAATCGACTAGGTCAAAAGGATAGTGCGAACATGGCTTTTGATGAGGTGATCGAGCTCAACCGTAAATCACCAAGAGCCTATATGATCAATGCGTACATTGCGAAGGCAAAGAATTTTAACTACGACAAAGAAGACCGAATCGCTTTGCTTGAGTTACTGCAAGACCTTGAGAAGAATCGTGAGAATCGCCCGTTCCTAGACAAGATCTATAATCAGATGGGGGAATATTACCGAAGTACCAAGAATATCGATACGGCCGTGATGTTCTACAACAGGTCGATCAAGAACTTCAAGGAAGACCGTGTGCTTCAGTCTGTGAACTACCAAACCTTGGCAGAGATCAATTTTGATGCTGCCGAATATAAGAACGCAGGAGCTTATTACGACAGTACACTTACCTTTTTGGAAGAAAACACACGTCCGTGGCGTCGTGTGAAGAAGAAACGGGAGAATTTGGACGATGTAATCAAATACGAGGACATCGCAACTACCAATGATAGCATCCTACAGCTTGCTACCATGACAGAGGCCCAGCAACTGGCTTATTTCACGGAGTATACGAGAAAACTAAAAGAACAAGCTATAGCCGATTCTATTGCCAATGTACAACAGGAAAAGCGAATCGCAAATAAGGAATTTTATAAGAAACAAGGAAAAGCCACCGGGAACAATCCGCAA
>NZTP01000044.1 GCA_002696485.1 Altibacter sp.
ATTTGCTCCTTGTCCATACTTTCATCGATCATCCCGGAGATCTTTACGTATCCTCCCAGTGGCAACCAGCCTATGCCATAGACCGTTTCCCCAATTTTCTTCTTGACCAGAGCGAATTTTACATCAAAAAAGAGAAAGAATTTCTCGACCCGAGTCTTAAATATCTTTGCAGGAATAAAATGCCCCAGTTCGTGTAGAATAATTAATATAGATAAGCTAAGTAACAGCTGAAGGGCTTTCACCACAAATGGACTCATAGTCGTAAAAATTAAGGCACAAAAGTAATCTATTCTACCTTGTTAAAAAAATTATTAGCAGCTTGGCATAGGTCGTGCCAAACTTTAATACGTTACATCCTTCAAAAAAGTATTTTAGGTAGTAATTTTGCACAAAATTATATTTGAAGATGCTTCAGTTCTTTGCTAAATATAAATTCTTCGGAGTGGTTCTCTTGGTGCTTTCCGTGATCATCATTACCATTATCTACTATATTCTGAAACCTACGGTTGTCCTGCCTGTGTACCAACCTTCGGAGGTAAATGCCGAATTAGTCGACAGTACTCTTCAGCATGTAAAGAAATATCACACTATTGGAGATTTCTCACTTACCAACCAAAACGGACAACAGATCACACAAGAAGATTATAAGGATAAGATTTACGTAGCCGATTTCTTTTTTACCACCTGCCAAACCATCTGTCCTATTATGACCGATCATATGGTCAAGATACAAAAAGAGCTAAGGAATGACACTCAAGTATTGTTGCTCTCCCATACCGTGACCCCCGAGATCGATACCGTTGCACAACTTAAGCGATATGCAGTGGAAAAAGGAGTGAACGATGCCAAATGGAATTTGGTCACCGGCGACAAAAAACAAATCTACAATCTGGCACGTAAATCGTATTTGGCTGCAAAGGACAATCCGTATAGCCCTGACGACCTGATCCACACAGAGAATTTTGTACTTGTTGACTCTAAAAGACGTATTCGCGGTTTCTACGACGGAACCAATCCCGAAGCCATTTCACAGCTGCTGAAAGACATCCAAATTCTTAAGAAGGAAGATTGATCTTTTTTGGGCGGAAAATGTTTTTCCAACTGCCTTTTTTCTGTTACTTTTGCCTTGTTTAAAATCAATCTAAATAAACTTAATGCTAACGATCGCTTCATTAAAAAAAGGCCAACGCGCTGTTATCAAAGAGTTTTCGGTGGAAGTGGTTCCACTGAAACTTTTGGAGATGGGATGCCTTCCCGGCAATGAAGTTTTTTTGGTGCAAACAGCCCCTTTTCAGGATCCTATGTACTTAAACATAAACGGCAGCCATCTAGCTATTCGAAAAGAAACGGCCGCACAGATTGAAATTGAATTGATACCTTAATGGCCCGACAAATAAATGTTGCTCTTATTGGAAATCCGAATACGGGAAAGACCTCCGTATTCAACAGACTTACGGGTCTCAATCAAAAAGTGGGGAATTATCCCGGTATTACGGTAGAAAAAAAACAAGGTGTCTGTAAATTGGATCGCGGTCTAAAGGCTCATATTCTCGACTTGCCGGGTACCTACAGCCTAAATGCTTCGTCATTGGATGAGAATGTGGTCATTGAACTCTTACTCAATAAGAACGATAAAGACTTTCCCGATGTGGCTATTGTGGTGGCAGAGATCGAAAACCTAAAACGGAATTTGCTGCTCTTTACTCAAATAAAAGACTTGGGTATTCCTACCATCCTCGCCATCAACATGAGTGACCGGATGAAACGAAAAGCGATTTCCTTAGATATTGATCGTTTGGAAGCGACCCTTGAAACCAAGATCGCGCTTATTAGTTCGCGTAAGAACCAAGGTTTTGAGAACCTAAAGGAACTTATCACCAATTACGGTCACCTCTCTACGGCTCCCTGCGTGAATGCATCGTCCATTGCCCCCGAATATTTTGACCGACTACGTAAAGCCTTTCCGAAGCAAGACCTATACAAGCTATGGCTGGTCATTACGCAGGATGTTAACTTTGGAAAATTAGACCGACAAGAAATGCAGGGTGTGGCGACTTTTCAAACCGAGTCGAAGAGTAATTTAAAGCGGCTTCAGCAAAAGGAGACCATTGCCCGCTATCAATTTATTAATAACGCCCTCAAAGAAACCCTTACGGTAGATACGGCCAATGCCAAGGATCTTAGAAGCAGGCTGGACCGCATTCTTACCCATAAAGTCTGGGGATATGTTATTTTCTTCGGAATCTTACTGCTCATTTTTCAAGCTATCTTTGATTGGAGCAGCTATCCAATGGATTTTATTGACAGTTCTTTTGCACGTTTTAGCGAATGGACCAAAAATTCACTTCCGGCAGGAGATTTTACGAATCTTATTGCCGAAGGTATCATTCCCGGCCTAGGCGGTATCGTTATATTTATACCACAGATCGCTTTTCTGTTCCTGTTCATTTCCATCTTAGAAGAAAGCGGATACATGAGTCGCGTTGTCTTTCTTATGGATAGAGTCATGCGGCGCTTCGGCTTAAGCGGAAAAAGTGTCGTTCCTTTGGTATCAGGAACTGCCTGTGCAATTCCTGCCATCATGGCCACGCGAAATATCGAGAACTGGAAGGAACGGCTTATCACTATTTTAGTTACACCGTTTACCACATGCTCGGCCCGTTTACCGGTATACCTCATTATCATCGCGCTTGTCATTCCCGAACAACGCGTGCTTGGTATTTTCAGCCTTCAAGGGCTAACCTTAATGTTTTTATACCTGTTAGGCTTTGCTTCCGCCATCTTTTCGGCCTATTTATTGGATCGTATCTTAAAAATACGCAGTAAGACCTTTTTTGTCGTAGAGATGCCTAATTATAAGCTACCCTTGTTCAAGAACGTGGTGATCACTGTCGTCGAAAAGACCAAATCATTCGTAGTGGGAGCAGGTAAGATCATTTTAGCTATTTCGGTGATTCTTTGGGTGCTCGCCTCCTACGGTCCGGGAGACTTTAACAATGCTGAGTCCATTGTGGCACAGGAGTTGGAAGGTACCAACCCTTCCGAAGAGGAGATCGAAACACGTATTGCTTCCTATAAGTTAGAACATTCTTACATTGGCATCCTTGGCAAGGGAATAGAACCTGCGGTACGTCCTCTGGGCTACGACTGGAAGATCGGGATTGCTATCGTGAGTTCTTTTGCCGCACGGGAAGTATTCGTAGGAACGCTTGCTACTATTTATAGCGTTGGGAGCGAGGAAGAAGAGACCATAAAAAACCGTATGGCTGCTGAAGTAAACCCTGTTTTGGGCACTCCGCTGTTCAATTTTGCCAGTGGTGTTTCACTCTTGCTGTTCTATGCTTTTGCTATGCAGTGTATGAGTACCTTGGCGGTTGTTAAAAGGGAAACCAATAGTTGGAAATGGCCCTTGTGGCAGTTGGTAGTAATGAGTAGTATCGCCTATGTGGTAGCTTTGGCTGCGTATCAATTTTTAAAATAATATCTTTGTAGTATGCAAACTATTCTAGTCCTTATCACATTCTGTTTAGCGACGGGCTACTTATTAAAGAAGTTCGTTTGGAATCCTATTTTTGAAGGACGTCAAAAAACCCCGGGAACTTTAGACGGAGGAAAGACCAAGTGTGGTAAAAAAGATTGTGGTTGCCATTAGGCTCAACGCGTTTTTTCAGAAACTAAGAGCACATAAGATCTATCCCCAGTATCTTCACTTGTAGGATATGGCAGTACTCCAACAGCTTCTAAAAATTGATCCTTTGTGTTGTAAATTTCTGTTTCTTCAACTTCTCCGGGTTTGGTAGCGCCTAATAACAATTCTTTAAGTAGTACAGCCTTTTGATCAATTTCTACTGCTATTTGTAGTCGAATACGTCCTTCCCAAATACAATTTACATCTTTTGGACAACGCGAATCTTCCAACACTTCTTTAAATGTAATGGCAACATCTCCCAGGATAACTTTTTCTCCCAAAGGAACTTTTATGGCAATGGTAGGAACTTCAACAGGTATTTCCGTTTGAGCGTTCGACGAATAAGTGAGTGCAAAGGCACATAATAATAGCAATTTTTTCATAGCGGTAAATTTACGCTTAAAGGTACGATCTAAACATTAACCGCGAAAAAGAAAGAAGTCGTCTTTCATGGTTTCAATGCGTTCATCCTTATTGGTAAGAATGTATTCAAGGGCGCGTTGTGTGAAATCATTGCCTTTGTCTGTGAGCGAAACGACCTCATCCTTTATGGTAATCATGTTATTTTTGAGGGCAAGGTCTACCACTGTTTTAGAACGTACCTTTTGCCAATTGATATGCTCATTTAAATGATTGATGTGCCGTTCGTTTTCTTCGGAATGGTTATTCAAATGTAGTAAGAACGTAATGAGAGAGACTTCGGTGCGTTGTTGTTTCTGCCGATACAGTACTGCCAGCAGTCCTTTTTGTGGTGCAAAGAGATACACTCCTAAGAAGACCAGCCCCAGTACGCTAGTCATAGAGCCTGAAATGGACGCATCCAATACATGCGCCACCCAATACCCGCCAATCGCTGCAAAAAGTCCGAATCCTATGGAAAGACCAATCATGCGCTTTAGATCGCTCGTAAGCAGGTAAGCAGTTGCTGCGGGAGCGATCATAAGTGCCACCACTAAAATGGCCCCTACGGCATCGAAAGCTCCTACAACCGTTACCGATGAAACAGACATCAATCCATAGTGCATGACCACGGGAGAAATACCTAATGCCGAAGATAACCCCGCATCGAAGGTACTCACCTTTAATTCTTTAAAGAACAAAAATAACAGACTTACTGTGATCAAAAGAATGCTGCCCATAAGCCAAAGAGACTTCGGACCTACATCCATACCCGATAGTATAAGTCGGTCAAAGGGAGCAAAGGCCAATTCTCCCAAAAGTACAGCGTCAATATCCAAATGCACATCGTTGGCGTTCTTTGCAATGAGGATGACACCAATGCTAAAAAGGGCCGGAAAGACCAAGCCAATAGCGGTATCTTCCTTCACCAAGCCCGTTTTTTGGATGGTCTCCACCAAGACGACCGTAATAACACCGGTAATCGCTGCCAGAAGGATTAACAAAGGGGAGTTTAGGTCCTGTGTGATGAAAAATCCGGCAACAATGCCCGGAAGTATGGAATGACTAATCGCGTCGCTAATAAGGGCCATTTTCCGAAGCACCAAAAAAACACCGGGAATCGCACAGGAAATGGCGACAATAGCAGCAATTACTTGTATTTCGATCTGCGGACTAGTCATGTGTTTTGTTATAAAGGTTCATTGCTTCATTAAAACCCTTATGGGTCAAGGCCCACTGTTGTCCTTGGAGGGTGATCCATTCTTTATCCTCCATCTGCTGAAGGGATTTTTTGGTAAACCCTTGAAAATTATTAAGAATACGGATGGCGTGCGGATGCGAGATATTGTCGTGCGTTTTTGCAATCCCGTACATGAACTGAAGGGTTTTCTTCAATTGAAGGTCTTTACGGTTATTTCTGAAACGGATCTCTCTAAATAATAATCCCCTTCCCGGAGAAAAAATAAATGAAAATACCACAAAGACCGTCGCCACCAGAACGATCACCGGTCCTGTGGATAGGTTATTTTGACTCGCACTAATAGCGGTACCTATCACTCCGGAAAGAATACCGAAGATGGCAGCCAATAAGATCATCATGCTCAATCTATTGGTCCACTGCCTTGCCGCTGCGGCAGGTGCCAATAACATGGCACTCATTAAAACAACGCCTACAGTTTGTAAGCCCAATACAATAGCCAATACAATAAAAAAGGTGATCAACACATCGATGAATTTGGTGTTGAAGCCCAATGTTTTGGTATAATCGGCATCAAAGAGCAATATTTTAAACTCTTTCCAAAAGAGCAACAAGATGCAAAGACTAATCCCTGTAACGATCAACATGAGTCGTACATCATCTTCCACCAAGGTAGCCGCCTGCCCAAATAGATATTTATCCAACCCCGCCTGATTGGCGTTGGGTTGTTTCTGAATAAAGGTGAGTAACAGCATTCCGAAACCAAAGAATAGGGAAAGCACAAGGCCTAGGGCCGTATCGCTTTTTAGGTGAGTCTTTGAGGTCATTCCTTTAATCCAAAAAGTCCCAATTAATCCACTTACCAAAGCCCCCAATAGCAAAATATTGGTATCCTTAGCTCCTGTGATAAGAAAAGCCAAAGCGATGCCCGGCAAGGCTGCGTGAGAAATCGCATCACCTAAAAGGCTCTGCTTCCTCAGTACGGCAAAACTTCCTAACATTCCGCAAATTGCTCCCAGCACGGCTGTTCCCAACGTAATAGTACGAAGGGTGTAGTCGCTAAAAAGAAGTTCGAAATATTCGGAGAAAGTCATAATAAGTTTCTAATTACTATTTCAGTTTAAAGAGTGAAAAAAATCTCCAATCGAATGGGGCAAGATTAAATGCCCGATATCCTAATACGCTTCCCTTTTTCTCTACTCTTTACTTATTAATAGCCACCTTGTAATTAATGCCGTACGTCTTGGTCAAATTGTCGTCGTTAAAGATCTCTTTTACGGGTCCGGTGGCTATCTTTTTTACGTTCAAAAAGGTCACCCAATCAAAATATTCGGGGACGGTCTGCAGGTCGTGATGTACGACGATAAGGGTTTTTCCGGCTTTTCGTAGTTCTTTCAAGATATTGATAATGGCGATCTCGGTGGTTGCATCAACACCTTGAAAAGGTTCGTCCATAAAATAAATAGCGGCATTTTGCACCAACGCTCTTGCCAAAAAAACACGCTGTTGCTGACCCCCGCTCAACTGACTTATCTGTCGGTTCTTAAAAGAAAGCATCCCTACTTTTTCCAACGCTTCAAGCGCTGCCTTTTTTTCCTTTTGTCCGGGACGTTTTATCCACCCCAAACTCCCGTAAGTGCCCATCATCACTACATCCAATGCCGTGGTAGGAAAGTCCCAGTCAACACTGCCTTTTTGCGGAACATAGGCTACCAATTTTCGCTGTTCTTCGTAGGGCTTACCATATATGGAAATACTCCCCGCAATGGGTTTAATAATCCCTAAAATAGCTTTTATCAAGGTAGATTTCCCGGCACCATTGGGACCTACAATCGCCATGAGCACTCCTTCAGGGACCGCAAGATCGATATCCCAGAGTACCGGCTTATAGTTATAAGCAACGGTTAGGTCATCGACTTGGACTGCGAGTGGCGTTTTCATTTACTTAAGCGAATTAACGATGGTGTTCACATTATAGCGGAACATACCAAGGTAGGTTCCTTCTTCGGTGCCGGCATTTCCAAGTGCATCGCTATACAGCGAACCTCCTATAGTGACTTCAGCGCCTTTGGACAACACAGCTTGTTGCAATGCTTCAATGGTTCTTCTGGGTACAGAACTCTCCACAAAGATAGCCTTTACCTTCTTTTCAATGATAAAGTCGGATAGACGCTGCACATCCTGAACTCCTGCTTCTGTTGCAGTCGAAAGCCCCTGCAGACCAACCACTTCAAAATCGTATGCCTTTCCGAAGTAATTAAAAGCATCATGTGCGGTAACTAAAATGCGCTGCTGCTTCGGAAGTGTTGCTATCGTGGTTTTAATTTCAGCTTCCAGATCTTTTAGTTTTGTGACGTAGTTCTCTTTGTTCTTCTGAAACGTTTCAGCGTTTGCTGCATCAGCTTCAGAAAGTATTGCGGCTACTTTTTCAGCAAATTGAATATAATAATGAATGTCAAACCAAACATGCGGATCATAATTGGAGGCAAAATATTCAGAACCGATCAATGTATTTTTATCCAGATACTCTGCCAATGCGACTTGGGTCTTATCCTGTGTCTCCATCTTTTCAAAAACCTCGACCAGCTTCCCTTCCAGGTGTAAGCCATTATAGAAAATGATATCGGCGTTGTAAAGTTTTGACACATCACCCTCGCTCGCTTTGTAGAGGTGTGGATCGACTCCGGCGCCCATGAGGCCTTGCACGGTCACTGCATCTCCTCCAATGTTCTTAACCAAGTCGGTGATCATGGTCGTAGTAGTGACTATGTTTAATTTATCGGACGGGTCCTTCGTTTCTTTGCAGCTAAAGAAACTTACGGTAAGTAAAAGTATGAGGATTCTTTTCATAATAATTATTTTGGTAATCGCATGCTTAGACCGGCACTTAACAGAATGTCTTGCCCGCTGGTTATACTTCTTCCTACGGTGGCATCCAATTGAAAATTCGGTGCGACAAGGAACGTGAGTCCCGCATCCCAATAATGATTGGCCCTACTATCTTCCGGGAGATCCCCGTACAGTTCGGCATACAATCCCATTTTTTCGGTAAGTTGATAGCCGTATACCAACGTATACACATAGGCAGCTTCCGGGCTGTCATTTCCCCATTGGGCACCTATATTATAAGCCAGTCCGGCGCGGTCGCTTAAAGTATGAGCCATGGAGAACCGAAAATCGACTCCCGTTGTTTCAGGTCGGAAATCGTCTCCTGCCGTAAAGGGAAGAAACAAATGTCCTAAGAGGCCAATTTCGGGAAGCCAGCCGTTTTCTTCGGCAATTTCAACCTTCATACCAAGGAGGAGGGGCGAGAAACCAGAAAGCACATTCCGGTGTTGTATAGTATCGATCTTGGTTCTTATTTCTTCAAAATTCCACCCTAATCTCACCTCAAAATTATCTAGGACTCCGTAGCGTAACAAGGTTGTGTTATATCCCAAGGTTTCGGTTTGAATTAGGCCTTCATCAAAAGATTCATAGAATGCTCCCGTCTCAATTTGAAGCATTGCTTTCGGTACTGTATTGGGAGATTCGGTTGCATCCGGACGGTCGGTGATCATTTCTGGAACGACCCCCTCTTCTTGACACATTAATTGTAAAGTAGTTAGGCCGAAAAGGCAACACAATATGGTTTTTATATTTTTCATTTTAATTGGTCTGTACATAGAGATTCTCTGCTATCTTTTGGGAAATAAAGAATTGGTCACTGCCCACTTGAATGATCATGGAGCCATCGAAGAATTCCTTACCAAGCACTTTAATCTTGGTCCCAATACTTATTTTACGCTTATCCAAATACTGAAGGAATTCACC
This sequence comes from Altibacter sp., assembly GCA_002696485.1. Taxonomy (GTDB): domain Bacteria; phylum Bacteroidota; class Bacteroidia; order Flavobacteriales; family Flavobacteriaceae; genus Altibacter. Next base: position 9,099 of record NZTP01000044.1, read on the forward strand.
ACTCGACTCCTTTACTCCTACACAAACACCTCGCTGGTTCTTTTCACATTCCGACAGTAATTTCTTTTCGGTGCGTTTTACATTACCATGTTTGTCGGGAATAGGATCCCCATGCGGATCGAAATCCGGGCTGCCTAAGAATTTATCAAGGCGGGCAATAAGTTCATCGGACTGGATATGCTCTAATTGCTCTGCGATCACATGGACCTCATCCCAATGGAAATTGAGTTTTTCTACCAAAAACACTTCCCACAAACGGTGCTTTCTTATCACATTGGCTGCAATCTTACGCCCTGAGGGTGTAAGTAAGGTACCTTTGTATTTTTTGTAGGAAAGGAGGTCCTTTTCGGCCAATTTCTGTACCATGTCTGTCACCGAAGACGGTTTGGTATCCATGCGCTCGGCGATGGCATTCGTGCTTACTTCCCCCTGATTCTCATGCTCCAGATGGTAAATGGCCTTAAGATAATTTTCTTCTGCTAGTGAAAACATAGGGCAAAGGTAAAACTATTTTTCTATTTATACTATAAATATTTTTACCCTTGTCTAAAAATTAAGACTTAATGGAACACTGAGGGAGTTCTTTTTATTGTTTCCAATTAAAATCCTCGCTCTTTTTGAAGTTGTTCGTACGCTTCTTGGACTTTTCTGAATTTCTCTTCGGCTCCTTGTTGGTAGGCTTCATCCATGTGTTGCAACTTGTCCGGATGGTATTTTTTGGCCATGGTACGATAGGCGGCTTTGATCTCATTTATAGAGGCCGATGGATCGATTTCTAGGATCTTGTATGCTCGGTCGGGGTTTTTGAAGAACATGGCCTTGATACTCTCAAAATCGCGAAATTGAACCCCTAGGAAGCCGGAAATACGATGAATTTCCTGCACTTCCCTATCTGAGACATGCCCATCGGCATTGGCAATACTAAACAGAAAATGGAGTATCTGTAAACGGGATTCATAGCGTGTTCTGGAGCGAAGCAAACTGCAAATGGTATGTGCAGAGATCTGGCGCTTTTTGATCACGTCATTAAATACCCGAAAGATTGCATTGGCTCGGTCGGTTCCATAGG
>NZTP01000045.1 GCA_002696485.1 Altibacter sp.
TTAAAAAATGTTTGAATTTATAGATACCCATACCGTAAATCAAGGTATTGGTTTGATAGCCCATAGGAGTAAAAAAACTAAAATTGGCACCAAAAAGCACTGCGAGAATAAATGGTTTTAATGGCAGGGTAAGTCCCGCGGCTACCGCTATGGCTATGGGGGTCATTATAATTGCCGTGGCATTATTGCTCACCACACCACTCATGATCATAGTGAATAAAAAGATCAAGCCAATAATCACCACGTTGGATCGGCCGCTTAAAAAGTCCAGAAGCTTTGTTGATAACCAAGTGTCTGCCCCGGTATTGTGCATTGCAATTCCCAGCGGAATCATTCCTGCCAATAAAAATATAACCTGCCAATTGACACGGTGGTAGATATCGTTAAGCTCAATACAACGTGATAAAAGCAACAGACTTACTCCCAACAGGGCACTGATCAAAATGCTAAGCACACCACTTGCGGCCAGCCCAATTACAACCAAGAGTATTGAAAATGCCAGTCCTCTTTTAAGCGGGCTGCTTTCTACTTTGGACTCGTGCTCTCTTAATACCGCTACGTTCTCAATCTGACTAAGAATATCAATGTCGGGCTTAGGGACTTCTACCAATAAGCGGTCTCCGGGTTTGATTCTAATCTTTTGGATGTCTTTCCGAATGAGGCGCTCCTTTGTATTGCGTATGTTCACTCGTTTCTTAACAGCTATGGGAGTCGCCTTTAACAACGTCTGTTGTCTAATTTGCGTGAGTGTTTTTCCAATAAGGTTGGACCCCGGTAAAATAAGTAACTCGATAAGGGCATTCCCCGAGTGTATCTTTTTCGATTCTTGCATATCGCTTTCAGATTCCGGAACTTGATTGTGTGATAAGGTATCTTCATGTATGGTAAGTCCTTCCGCATCGTTTAAACGGGATAAGTTTTCCAGATCACACATGAGCAGTAGGGCGTCGCCTTCTTTTAATGTAATGTATTGTCCGGGCGCATTCGTGATCTGTCCGTCGCGAGTAAGCTTCAGCAGGGAGACATCTTTGTTGTTGAATAAGAAGGTATCACCTATTTTTTTATCGATTAAAGAAGAATCTTTATTGATCACGGCTGTAGTTACAAAATTCTGAAGGCCGTAGCGGTCTTCAATGGAATCTTCGGAATCTTTAGGAAGCCAGCGAGAGGCAATGGTTACAACTACAATCCCGATAAGCAGAAAAACACTTCCGAAGAGTGTAAATTCAAAAAAACTGAAGCGTTCTGCGCCTAGATTCTGTGAGACCGAATTGACAATTAAATTGGTCGATGTTCCCATGAGGGTACAACTTCCACCCATGATTCCTGCGAAAGAAATAGGAAGTAGTAGTTTCGATTTTGAGATATTGAAACGTTTGGACAGTTCGTCTATGATCTTGATAAAAACGATAACCACTGCCGTAGTACTTATAAATGCCGAGATCCCTGCGGTTATAAACATAAATATTGGAAGCAGGATGAGCAATGGGAGTACGTGGAGATTCTTAAGCATTCTCGCAAGAGCAGCGATCACACCGGTATCTTCCATGCCAATCGCAATGATCATAAGAGAAAGTACGGTAATGGTTGCTGTATTTGAAAATCCTGCAATGGCTTCTTCAGGACTCACTAGACCAAACAGCGCTAGGGATACTACAATAAAGATCGCGATCTTATCTACCGGAAAGACTTCCAAGGCGAATAGAAGTATGGTGCTAAGAAGGATGGCAAAGACGAGTAGAATTTCCAGAGTCATAGGTCCGTTTTGGTCGGTACCCTAAAGATACAAGTAGTGCCTAGACAAAATCATTAAGAAAAACTTAAAAAATTGTGTAGGCACTAATTATCTTGGGTTTTTAGGGTAGACTATCCTAAAAACTTCTTTAAAATATGGCTTTTGGATTGTTGGCGTAAGCGTCTAATCGCTTTTTCTCGAATTTGTCGTACACGCTCACGACTTAAATCGAAAGTGTCTCCAATTTCCTGCAAGGTCATGGCGGGTTGACCACTAAGTCCAAAATTGAGCTTCACCACATCACCTTCACGCGGGGACAAGGTATCAAGCGCCCGACTGATCTCGATCTGTAACGATTCGTGTATTAGATCTTTATCTGGATTGGGGCTTTTGGACGAACTCAAAACATCGTACAAGTTGTTATCGTTTTCACCTTCCTGAAAAGGTGCATCCATCGACAAGCTTCTGTTCGCATTTTTCATGGATTGCTTTACACTGCTAATGGTCATATCCAATTCTTTAGCGATCTCTTCGGCAGAAGGGAGTCGTTGATGAATCTGCTCCAAATGAACAGATGCTTTTCTTATTTTATTGATATCACCAATCTTGTTGAGCGGTAACCGCACAACACGGGATTGTTCTGCGATCGCTTGAAGGATCGACTGACGGATCCACCATACGGCGTATGAAATAAACTTAAAACCGCGGGTTTCATCAAACCGTTTTGCAGCTTTAACCAAACCAACGTTACCTTCATTAATAAGGTCGGGGAGGCTTAATCCTTGGTTTTGATATTGTTTGGCAACAGAAATAACGAAACGCAGGTTCGCCCGTGTTAATTTGTTCAAGGCTCTTTGGTCTCCTTCTCGAATTCGTTGTGCCAACTCAACTTCTTCCTCAGCAGTTATCATATCAATCTTGCTCACATCCTGTAAATAGGTATTTAAGGATTTCGTTTCTCTGTTCGTAACCTGCTTCGTAATCTTGAGTTGTCTCATATATTTGTCTGTTTAAGTATTGATAACAGGGCATAATATCACTTAAACTTTACAATTCCAAATTCTTAACATTATTTGTTAAAATAGCGGGCCGTTCGGTGTATTTTAGTATCTTAAATAAAAAATGTCTTGTACAAAACCTATAGTGTTTTTCTTCTTATTGAGCAATTCCATAGTGGCTGCCCAAATTCCTAAAGAAGTGCCTCATCCGGATACGAATGCGCCCATCGATTTGACCAATCCGGCCGATGTTATTATTTATATCATTATCCCTTTGGTATTTGTTGGGCTCTATTTTGTTTGGCGCCGTCGAAAAAATAGAAAATAGCTTCAGTGTAGTGAATTTGGTGTAATTATTGTTATCATTGTTTCTGAAATTTATGTACCCACGTATGAAACTATTTCTTTCCTCTTTATGTCTACTGGCAGGTGTATTGGCTACGGCACAGATTGAAAATCCAACGGGAACTGTGCAGTTTGAAGCTTCAGAAACGACATCCAATGACGATCCTTCCGGATTTGAACTGCCGGCAGTAAAGACGCCCAGCCTGAGCAATCCGGATACACCTTCAAAATACGATTACTTGGGCGATACCAAGGAAGAAAAACTCGATATTACCAAAGGAGACGGGCTTTTAGAATATAAGACCGATACTGCACCCAAGTATTTTACAAAGGATAAAGCGGTAACTAAAGAAATAGGGGGGGATCAACATCTGGGAGATGTTAGAACCAAATCGGGTATTGTAAGCATACTGTATCGAGACCATGAATATGTGGACGGGGATAACATTCGGGTTTTTGTTAATGAAGATATCGTGCAATCCAACGTGATGATGAGTGGAAGTTTTGGAGGTATCCATATTACTTTGGAATCGGGTTTCAATCGCATTGAATTTCTGGCCCTTAATCAAGGAACTTCAGGACCGAATACAGCCGAACTTCATGTGTACGATGAACATGGGAAATTGATCTCTGCCAAAGAATGGAACTTACTTACGGGAGATAAAGCCACAATCGTTATAGTAAAAGAATAGCTTTTGTTTTACAAAGAACAGAAATAAATAATTTTAAAATGTAAAGTTTACTTTACAAAATAATAACTATATTTGTCATATTGTTAACTTTACTTATACATTATGACCTTAAAGGATATTTACGAATGGGACAAACGAAATTTAGAACGCATTAAGAAATTTCAGTTAGCTTCAAGGTACAAGAAGGTGGGAATTGGAATGAGCTGTGCTGCAGTCATTACGTTGATCACATTAAAATTTACTAACTCGGAACCCTCATGGCTCCATCCCCTCCTGAAAAATTTCCTGTTGTTGGGGATGTTGGTTGTTTCCATATCAAAAGAAGAGATCGAAGACGAATACATAGTGATGTTACGTTCTCAATCGTATCGTATGGCTTTCCTGCTTGGGGTGGTGTATGTTTTCGTACAACCTTACGTTACCTATGGTGTCGAATTGTTACTAAAATCGGAAGAGGCTAGTATGGACATGACTTATTTTCAAGTATTGGTGTTTATGCTGCTTATTCAACTGTTGTTCTTTCATGTACTTTTAAAAAAATGTCACACATGAAAAATACGCTTAAGGTAGAACGTGCCATTCTTGATCTCACGCAAGACGAACTGGCGCAGAAAATTGGCGTATCCCGCCAAACCATCAATTCGATAGAAACCAATAGGTATGTGCCATCTACCGTCCTTTCATTAAAACTATCGGCAGTCTTCGGAAAGCCGGTCAATGCCATATTCTCACTCGAAGAAAAAGATTAATAGCGTAGCCACTGTATGATCAAATTCGTTTAATGGCTTCGGAAGTTTTTCTCTCTACCGTTAAAGCATCGTAAACGTTCAATATTTAAGGCGTATCTTTGTTGAAATTTTTTTATGGGACTCACCAATAATGATATTATGAAAAAATTGCGTGTCGCTCACAAATTGAGGGATGAGGACATTGTTCATATTTGTAGTTTGGTAGATTTTGCAGTTTCGAAAAGTGAACTGGGTGCCATTTTCAGAAACCCGAATCACCCCAAATATATGGAATGCGGCGACCAATTTTTACGAAATTTTTTAAACGGACTCGTAGTGCATTTACGGGGTCCGATGCCTCCGAAACCCGCTTCAGAAAAGAAACCTATAAAAAAAAGCTGAAAGAATCCCAACGGATCCGTTCAGCTTACTCTTTGGTCGGCCAGTTTGCTTCTAAAGTACACTCGGTTTCATTCGTATCCAATTAGGATCTTCTAATGAACTAGGCTCATTTACGTTAGCATGTAGTACGAATGGGCGTAATTTGGTTCTAATTGTTTTGATACGGTGCATTGCTCGGCGTGATTTCATTTCCTTCGATTTTCTGATTGATGTTGCTAGTGGTTGCTTATCTGAAACGACGCTTGTTGTTCCAAACATACCCCTTGGAGGTACTTACTCTTTCTGTTAACTGATTGCTGTCTAAGGTTCTCATAATTTTTAGTTTTTATTGGTTTCTATTATATAGACGACAGGGCTTTAGATTTGTTACAGTACTATGTATTGCAAAGTAATGATTTAACAAAAATTTAAGATTTAATCAAAAAAAATCCCTCATATACTCAGGGATTTAGAACTTCTTATGCGTTATGTACTTTAGAAACCTTCAGGCAGAGGAGCAACTCCGGTTTCGGAATTTCCCATATCTACTGTGACTGCCTCCATAGTTTTAGAGATAAATCCCTTTCGGTATATGATCAAATTCAAATACATGTCTATAGGTGTGGCCGCAAAAACAGATCCAATGCGCGTATGAAACTCCGAGTTGTTCACAAATGCACGGAGAAACCACGTTTGTGTTGTAGGGTTCGCATACGCATAGACTTGATAGCCTTCAATGTTATCGTTAGTGATCGTACTGTGGGTCATAATATCTGTATCACTGCTCACCGTTTCCAAAAAATAATATCCTTGTACGGTCACAATGTAGTCTTGCGTGGAGATCTTGGTATCGTAGTCTTGTAATCCGTCCTTTGAAAGATTTCTAAAGACAAACTCGGCATAATTAATAGGACCGTACTTACTTTGAGCTATATCATAACGTACAATATTATCTGTTGGAGATGAGATCAATAATTTAGATCCGCGAATTTCCGTAAAATTCCCCGGAGCTTCTAAATAGAGACTGCCTTCAGTTTTCATATCGCCCACCACATCCAAGGTTGCCGTTGGGTTGCTAGTATTGACACCCACTTGTGCCATTAGTGCAACACTGCTCACACCCAATAAGAATAGAAGTATAGCTTGTTTCATACTTAATACAAGTTAGGAACCGAAGAAGCGACCCCTTTATTGCTACCACCAAGGTCGGTGATAATAGGAGGCAAGTTTCGGTAATAGGATTTATCGTATATAATTAAGGTCACATGATAAGTCAGCGTATCGCCGGGTGTTAGGTCCAGCGTTCGATTACGGATCTCGAGATGCCAGCTTCCGCCACTTGTAAAGGTGCGTACTACAAAATTTCCAATGGTCTTTGTGGCTCCGCCCACTACTTTCTTAATTGCATCTCCTTCATATCTGAAATTAGCAATACCTACCACATACTTACTGTCGTCAAACTGAAGGTCGAGGTCGGTAAGATTGTTCAAGGATATATTAGTAAAGGAGTAATTGACCACATTTACAGGGGCTACATGTAAGGTATTCACATCGAGCACAGTGATCTGCCCCACAGGTGTGGTATTTGTGGTTCTGGTAATCAATTTAAAATCTTCATCGGCAGCAGACACGGTTCCGAGGGAACCTACCTTAAATGCATCCTGTATTAATGCGTCTCCAACCACATGAAGATCGGTTTCGGGGGTTGTTGTGCCTATGCCAACCTGACTCATGACGAGGGGCGTTGCGAAGAGCAAACAAAGGGTTTTAAAAAGTTTCATAGGGAGTAGGTTTACTGGATAATGGGGGTTATGGCACTGCCTGTGGTCCCATTGGCCATGGGAATATTCACAGTGCCAAATTGTTTTGAAAGGTCTTTAGAAAAGATCAATGTTTTTATGGTCCAGGTGCCAATGGCGTTTACATCTAAATTGGCAACCATGGGATAATCTGCTATTATATGCCATGTTCCGTGTTTAATGAAAGTAGCTGTGTAGGGTAAACTGGCATTATTAATGGCGTTGGAAGAAGTGCTTATTACAAGCTCTTCATCAAAATATGCCGAGATAGTGATAAGAACGAATTCTGAAGCGTCGATACCCGTATCAAATTCACGGATCCAATCGAGATCGGGATTGGTGATCACATATTCCTGAATATATCCCAAGGCAGCTCCGGTTGGATTACTTACATCAAGAGACTTTAGACTGTTGTCGGTATCTTGTATAAGAAAGGTGGAGGTTTGGCCTTGTCTAAGAGGTTCCATATCCACATCTATTGCCCCTGAGATTCGAACATCTCCATTTACTTCCAGCATTTTTCTGGGGGAGGAAGTATTTATCCCTACTTGAGAAGATACGGGGGCAGATATGCATAAGATCCATACATACAGCAAAATGCTGTGTAGGTTGCTACGTTTCATAATCAATCAATTTGGGACTACAAAGATAGGTGCTTGAAGCGTAACTTCTTGTTAAAGAATAAGTTGCGATGTGTTTTATATCGAGTATAAAATACATTTCATCGAAAAAATAAGAAAAAATAGCTTTTTTAGTAGGAAGAAGTAAGAATAAAGTAGGAAAATAGCTTCAGAACAAGTTCGTTTTAAAGACAGCGTATAGACGGTGAAGCGTGTATATATGTGCGCTTAGATTTTTTATTTCTCAAACGTTAACTATCATCTTCATTATCTTCCTCGTCTTCTTTGTAAATTAGTGGATGTTCCTCTTCCTCAAGGCCCACCACCCGAATGATACTGGTAACCGCATTATACAACATGAGGACAACACTTATTAACGCACCGCTCAATAAGGCAGAAACGCCCAAGGAAACATAATAGATGGTTACAAACCAGTTGTTAGGAACATTATCTGCTTCCGAAAAGGGAATGTTTAATACCTGAAATGTGACCAGCGAAACAATAAATACAGCGGTATCGATACGTGCAATACGCAACACATGCTTGTAATGCGCTTTTTTTAATTTTGATTTAGAACCCGAGCTAATACTTAGAAGTGTTAGTAACAATGCCAATATAGTAGCCGATGCCAATGCGATCGTATTACATAATGTGTTAATCCCGGGTAGGGAAGAGGCTAACAGGTCTCGCGCTTCGTAACCGCTAAGGTTGCCAAGAAGGAATGCACCTGTTCCGGTGACAATGGCGGCAAAAATACCACCAAACAAAGCACGCTTGTTATATGTGGTTAATTTCATGGATTGTGATATGGTTGTTCTCTCGAAGATACGCAATTCTTTTGTGCAACAAAGGAATAAAGTGTTCTTAATACGGGTCAGCCGTTGTGTATTAGCGTATCCTTAACTTTTTTTCCCGTACAATATCTGTATATTTGCAACGTTAACCTACACCATCATTTTAATAAAATAATACGGTAGACACCATTGGAAATGAAATCAGCCCCTAAAACAAAAAAATACAGTCTAAAAAGACTGCATGCATATTACAGCTATACGGGATTTTACCGTTTTGTGGGAGCAAGTTTAAAGAAAGCTTTGCTTCCCATTAGCGGTTTTATTCTTTTGATCATACTTTTGGATCAGTTTGTAATCGATTTCAGTGACTTCTTCACGCACATAACAAATACGTACGCACCTGTTGGGATCTTGTCGGTGTTTTTTGCTTCAGAATCGCTCCTTGGGCTTATTCCGCCGGAGATCTTCATAGCTTGGTCCGATAAGACAGCCTCACCCATGGTGTATTTAAGTCTACTAGCCGTCCTTTCGTATTTGGGAGGAATTGTTTCTTACTTTATTGGGAAATTGATCCTTCGTATTCCTTCCGTGTACAACTACGTGGAGGTTAAAATGGCAAAACATTTACGTAATGTGCGAAAATGGGGTGGTTTCTTAATCATTGTAGGTGCTTTGCTTCCCATACCTTATTCTATGACCAGTATGGCGGCTGGGACCATTAACTACCGATTTAGAAATTACCTGCTGTTTGGAACCTTGCGTTTTGTGCGTTTCTACCTCTTTGCGATCGCTATATTTAGTCTAGTATAAGTGTATTATTCTCGAGTATCGAGGGTCGCCTCAACTAGATTGAAGGGGTACGCATCTCTTGTTTTTACCAGCTCTGCTTCGGAAAGATTTTTCAATTCTTTCTGAAAGGTCCTCATGGCATACGAGGTTCGAAGCTCGGTATAGGCTTTTGTAATCTCGTCCTGCACTTCAATAAAGACGTAATAGGGCGCTTTTCTATGTGTGCTTAATTCTAAAACAGCCCTATGTGGATTATCGGAAGCAGTCTTACTTCCTTTTCCGAAGCAATACAAACAACTCCCATCCCCATTATTCTTGAGAAAGTCTATCATTTGATCCTTAAGATCACCTAGCGGCGTAATCTCATTATTGACCAACAAATCGCCCTTAGCATTTAATACTATACGAAATACATTTCGCTCATTGAGCGGCATGGTACAATCTGCGCCGTCGGAACAAGGGGCGGGTATACCACGAATAATACCCTTATCGTTGGATAGGGTTGTAGTGACTAAAAAGAAAATGAGTAATAGAAACGCAATGTCTGCCGTACTACCTGCATTGATCGCAGGTACTTTGTTTGAAGATCTCATAATACATGTAATTAGTGTTGTTTTAGAGAAACTTCAAAAAGGATGCCACGGCGATGTTAGCTATTCATTCACATGCTCCATGAGCTGTTCGTAGGTCTCAACATTAATGTATAATTTATTGTCAAGGCTCACTACAGGATTGGTCATATCTTCCAGAGTGGTTGAAGCTCCAACAAAAGCCTTACTCAATTGCGCTTCCATTTCCGGGACTTCGCTCAATACAAGCTTTCTATACTCATATACACTAGCGTCTAGACCACTTATAATGGCTTCACAGGTAGTACATTGATCCGTAACATAGATGGTAATTTGTTTTTTAGGTGCGATCTTGATGAGCTCATGTTCGGGTTTTAGCACCCGTATAGACAAACTATCATTAGCTTCTAGGGTATAGGTATACTTAGGCGTTTCACCTCTTTCAATAATAAGGCTCTTGATATTTACCTTTGAGGTTGCAGGAACACGCACCAATCGTGGTTTTCCTTTGGGTTGTCTAAAACCGGTGCCCTCTACAGTTAATAACACATCATAATCTATAAGATTTTCATTGATGGCATAGAGGAATAGTCGGTTTCCCTTTTGTTCTTCAACAATAGTTATAGGTTTCTCCTGGCAGAAGGAGGACATAGAAACAAAAAGGAATATGATCAGGGTGGTAAATTTGTACATAAGTTCTAATTTTTTCGAAAGGTAAAAAAAAGTTTAAACTTTCCCATTTTTTGTCCGGTGTTGTCAAAGTTCACAAAATACCATAATAGAATTATAATTATTACTTAAATTAAATCTAGGAATGGTACATTCTTTGTAATTTAACATTATCTAACAATAAATCACGATACTATGACACTTATAAAAGTTTCTATAGCCCTTTTTTCAATGGTCTTTTTTCTTAATTGTAATACGACAAAAAATACCGGTAATACCATGACTTCAGATTCCAGTAACAGTACAATGTCTAATTCAGACAATAGTATGACTAGTGACACAAATATGATGGAAGCCGGGTACAGCAAAGGGGTTATTGTGTATTCCGATAAAGAAGGAGACTGCCCGTACACCATTCAAGTGGTGGGCAGTGATGCCATGTTCGACCCTGTAAACTTAAGTGAGAATTACAAAAGAGCCGGAGAGAAGATATGGTTTACATATTCACCCTTACGTATGATGAACCGTTGCGACAAGGCGAACCCCGTGAATGTAGATGATATTAAAACACGATAGGAGAATTTCCTGTCGTTATTTAGAAAAAGTTGCTTGCAAATGATATTGCGAGCAACTTTTTTTTTTTTGAGCTTGTTATTGTTGTCACCAACTATTATTGTTTGATAACTTTAAGCTGCCCATTCCCGTGGTCCGAGCTCAAGGTAATAACGTATAATCCGCTGGCCAGGCGATCCTCCAACTCAAAATTCAATTCGTTCATTCCTTTTTCCAATTGAACTTCGCTTTGCGTGATCAATTGCGAATTGAGATCGAAGATGCGCAAGGTTGCCGCAGCAGGACGGTGCGTTTCGATACGTAGGTTGAAGTATTTCTGAATGGGATTTGGATAGGCAGTAAGACGAATATCTTTTACTTCAGGAAAGGAGAAGAGTTCCACAGCCAATGTGCCTCGTGGCACGGCTATAAATACATTCTCCTGTAAGGTCTCTATACTGGTATTTCTAAGGATGATTTCCGACAGGGTCGTACTTTTTAATGCAGCGATCTCATCATTGCTAAAGGCCGGATCGTTCTCATAATAAAAGCGATCTCCATCGCGCAAAAATTCGAATTGCATCTTTAATAAGGTAGACATGCCTTCTCCCACAATACTGTTTGGGAGATGATCCTCACTCATAAACCCGATCCACGGATCTACTTTACTTATGTCTCCATACACGGTTTGTAGGGTCGAACTTAAGGTTGAATTTGATGTTAGACTGTTAAAATCAGGGTGAGGAGTGAGTAAGATGTCTTGACGTATGGTGTTGTAATCCGGTAAGCCACGCTCTCTTGCACGAGCAATGTTAATAGATAGTAGATCGAGTCCGCCGGCGCCCGGAGGTCCAAAAAGAAAATTACGAATATCATCCATAATCATAGGATCTACAAATTGATGTTCCTGTGCCGCCAAGCCCCGAAAGAACGGTGCGATACCGCCTTCATCTTTTAGTATCAACGGATTAAAGAACGCGTTTCGAAGATCAACGGCCCCGAAGGACCAATCGTTTCCTTCTTCATCATACCGAACTATACGTCCGTTCACCATGGTGTGTCCAAAACGATATCCTGCTGCTGAAAAAACATTCATGATGGTGGGATCCACGGTAGGATCATATCCAGTATAGGGTGATAACGTAACACCAATAGTAGGTAAGAACTCTTCATACGTAACTACTTCTATCAGCGCTCCTACAATCTTTCTGGCCCGTTGAAACAGTTGTTCGTCGGTCCAAGTAGGGTGCTGTACCTTCAATTCATCACAAAGCCTGTTGTGCTCCAACACCCATAACGTGTGAAACGCCATGAGGCCCGGCTGTTCATTGACTCGAACATCACCACCTACAAAGAACTTTTCCGGCAGTGGAAAACCGTCCAATACCATAAAGGGTGCGGTAGGATCGATCTCGCTATCGTATTCGCCGTCCACGGTATTCCAGGGAAGCAGATTTCCGGCAGAGGTCTTCAGCTTACCATCACTATGGGTGCGCAGCCAATTGGCTCTGATTTCATCACTTCCATATACAGCAGATCCATCGATAAAACTGGTGATCTCATTCACATGTTTACGCGGATTATTTACATCGGTACCCGTAGCAGGGTCGCTTAGTGAGCGGAACATTCTAATTGTTACGGTTCCAGTGCAGAAGGGATCAAACAAGGCATCACATTCCGGTACTTGGATATCATGTGCTTCAGAGAAGTTATCATCATTCAGGTTTACATCATGGTCGATAAATTGGCCCCAACCCCAAACAAAATCACTTAGATTTAATTCATTGGCTAAAAATTCAGATTGGCTGCCTAAAGCGTTACTTATCACGCGAGGATTTTCCCTATCCAATCCTCCCGGTTCACTAATGAGATCTGTATAGCCGTTGGTAGCATAGTTTCTAAAATGTTTCTTCGCGACGCCCCAGTCGGGGTTGGCAGCATTATTGCCGGTTCCGTCATAACTGCGATTCTCTTGCGCAAGACCTTCAAGGCCCAAAAGGAGCAGGCTAAGGAGTATTAATCTTTTCATAATTGGCGTACTTCTTTGTTAGTCTCTCAAATGTACAAGGAAATATTTAATTGTGGAAACACTGCCTCCTGTTGCTTTTAAACGCGCTGTGATTTTAATATCCTTTCTTCGGAAGGAATATTGCTTCAAAAAACTTTAGTAAGGAGCCATTATTTTTTTCGGAAACCTTCATGGATAACCTATAAAAGGAAGTACTTTTGCACTCCCGAAACTTGGGAAGATATGGCAGAAGAGACTATAGGATTACAAGAGCGAAAGACCGATAAAGAGCTGTATAGCTACCAACAGGGAGCTATTAGCAAGATCTTCGAAAAATTTGAATCGGCTCCCGACGATTACCACCTGCTATATCAATTACCCACAGGAGGAGGGAAGACCGTTATCTTTTCTGAAATGGTCCGGCAATACCTAAAGCACCATAATAAAAAGGTCTTGGTGATGACACATCGCATCGAGTTGTGTAAACAAACCTCCGAGATGCTTACCAGTTTCGGTGTTGTAAACAAAGTGGTGAATAGCAGTGCAAATTTGGACGATCAAGGCAGGTACAGTTGTTTTGTCGCGATGGTTGAAACACTTAACAACCGTCTCAACGAGGACAAACTCGACATTTCCGATATTGGACTGGTTATTATCGATGAGGCCCACTATAATTCTTTTACCAAACTCTTTAAGTTCTTCGACAAGTGTTTTATTCTTGGGGTAACGGCTACACCTTTAAGCTCGAACCGCAGCTTGCCCATGAACGACAATTACGATGAACTCATTGCGGGCGAATCCATAGAGAATCTAATTGAGAACGAATTTTTGGCTCGAGCAGATATCATACAGTATAATATGTCGCTTACTTCGTTGGAAGTAGGTTCGAATGGTGATTATACCGTGAAATCTTCAGAAGATCTCTACTCCACAAATTCTATGTTGGATACGCTTTTGGAAGCGTACAGAACACATTCCGAAGGAAAGAAAACACTTATCTTCAATAATGGGATCAATACCTCTGTTCAAGTATACTATACATTTAAGGCGGCAGGGTTGCCCATTGCACATCTCGATAATACCGCCTCCAAGAAGCAACGCAAAAAAATACTGCAATGGTTTCGGGAGACCCCCAATGCGATCCTGACATCGGTGAGTATTCTTACCACCGGGTTCGATGAACCTACCATTGAGAGTATCATTCTAAACAGAGCGACGAAATCGCTTACCCTTTACTATCAAATGATTGGTCGGGGATCTCGAATTTTGAACAATAAATCAACTTTCACGGTCATTGACCTTGGGAATAACTGCTATCGTTTCGGACCTTGGGGGGCCAACTTAGACTGGCAAGCTATCTTTAGATCACCCGATTATTATATGGATCGCTTGTTAGACGACTACGAACTTGAAAGTAACTTTCGGTATGAAATGCCTGAAGCCGTCAGAGAACAATTCTCGAAGTCTGAAGAAGTATATTTCGATATCAAGGAAACATATACCGATGCCATTACTAAAGGGGAATCTTCCAAAGTGGTTTTGGAGCGTTCTATTGAACAGCATGCCTACATCTGTACAGAGAACAGCGAAGACGTGTATGACGCATTAAACTTGGCCAAATTATTGGGAGACGATATCGATCATCGTATAGAGAAATACGCGCAATGTATTAGCAAGAGCACACATAACTTTATAAGCTGGTTGAAAGACGATTACAAACTGAAACTGCGGTCGTATCTACGAGAGCACTTCGACACCCTTT
This sequence comes from Altibacter sp., assembly GCA_002696485.1. Taxonomy (GTDB): domain Bacteria; phylum Bacteroidota; class Bacteroidia; order Flavobacteriales; family Flavobacteriaceae; genus Altibacter. Next base: position 14,442 of record NZTP01000045.1, read on the forward strand.
ATGAAACCATTCACGGGTTTCCGCCGGAAGATTAATGTCTTTATTTTAACCGAACCGCTCCAATGCCTGCACGCCATAACTCTTCATTATAGGCAGGAATGGAAGTTTTTAAAAGTGCATTTCCACGAGCCTTCAGGACAGCCCATTGTGCGTCCAATTCTGCCCTTCGTTGTTTTGACGGCGTATTCACACTAGGTAAACTGCTTTCTGTGTGATTGATCAGAAAGAGATACTCGGCCGAAAATTTGTTGGGAAAATTTTCAACGTCATCATACGCTTGTGACTTTCGCTGAATCATGTCCTCGTCCCACGCTTTCAATTGATTCAGTAATTCAGTTCCGGAAGCGATCAAAGATTTATTTTCGTTTGTCTCTTTTAGAAGTGATACAATACCTGCAATCTGTTCTTGTGCATCTTTTAAGGTGTTTACCATGTGGTGCATTTCGGTAAGGGTGGCTTCCATCTGCGTCATAAAACGGTCGTATTCCTCATACTGCCCTGAAGCCAAGCTAAATGTAGGGTTAGGCAAAATAACAGCTTGCGTAGCGACTGTCGTTCCTTGCTGCTCCAATGTAATTTGATACGTTCCAGGTGGTACGACATGGCCTCGAAAACTGGCCTCAATATATGTAGTTGGTATTCCCGGCATAATAGGATGCCGCATGTCCCATACAAAACGGTTTAAACCTTCATTTTTTGAAAGTACGGGAGCGGGGGGTGGACCTCCACCATCATTGGGCACATATTTTTTATCTTTTTCTGAAGTAAAAGTGCGTATCACTTCGCCTTTCTCATCCCTTATTTCCATACGGATCGGGATCGAGTCGTGTATTTTCGGAAGGGTGTAGTACAGCACAACACCATTGGCGGGGTTTACACCTTCAAAGGGATCGGTACCGTTAAAAGTTGCGGTATTTCCACTCAACGGACTGTACCAAGAGCCATTCACAGCGGGCTCCGGAGTAAAGATATGTAGCCCTTCTTTCTTATTCTTATATTGGGTGAGCACGGCCAGATCATCTAAGATCCAGAAGGAGCGGCCGGAAGTTGCTACCAGCAGATCTCCTTTATGCACCTTCAGATCGGTTATAGGCGTTACGGGTAAATTGAGTTGAAAAGGCTCCCATTGATCGCCTCCATTCCATGAGATATACACACCCGTTTCAGTACCGGCATACAGTATGTTTTTATCTGAAGGATCCTCGCGAACCACTCTGGTAAATGCGCCGTAGGGTATCCCTTTGCTAATATTCTGCCATGTTTTTCCGTAGTCGTTAGTCTTATAAAGTGCCGGAGTATAGTCGTTGAACTTATAACGGGTAGTCGCAATGTAGGCAGTTCCCGGCGAGGCATGCGAAATATCGATCGCATTGATGAGCGTCTCCTGTAATCCTTTAGGTGTAACATTTTCCCAAGTTTTACCATTATTCCTTGTGATATGCACAAGGCCATCGTCACTTCCGGTCCAAAAAACACCTTTTTCGTGAGGAGACTCTATCAAATAACTAATCGTGCCGTAATTCTCTGCGCCAACGGCTTCGTTGGTATACGGTCCGCCACCGTTTCCTTGTTTATCATCCTGATCTCTGGTAAGGTCCGGGGAGAACTCTTCCCAATTCTTCCCCATATCAGTGGTTTTCAGTACAAGTTGTGCAGCGTGATAAAAAGTACCCGGTTCATGCTGAGACCAAATGATGGGCGCATTCCAGTTGTACAAGTATTTCATGTTTCTTGCTTCCCTTCCCAAATATTGGATGGGTGCAGCCATGATGTTTGTACTTGCTTTGGATTTCATATCCAATACTTCGATGGTTCCTAAATAACTTCCGCCGAGCACATACTTGGGCTGGTCGGGATCAAAAGCCAAAAAAGCACTCTCACCTCCGGCTGCATAGGTCCAGTCTTGTGCATTGATACTGCCACGCCCCAGACTAAGACTTGCGATCCTAACCGAAGTGTTGTCCTGTTGCCCTCCGTAAAGATTATACGGAAACAGATTGTCGGCATTGATGCGGTAGATCTGTGCCGTGGGCATGTTATCTTGGGTAGACCAGCTCTTTCCGTAATTGAATGAAACCGCGGCACCACCGTCGTTGGCAATCACCATGTTCTTTGAATTCATAGGGTTGATCCAAAGATCGTGATAGTCACCATGGGTACCCGTAATCTCTTCCCAGGTGGTTCCCCCGTCAATAGAGCGCAGTGCAGGCGCACTAAGCACATATACTACATTTTCGTTATTAGGATCCACAAATACTTCGGTGTAGTACCAGGCACGCTGAGTTAACCGATTGTCGCCACTTACCTTGGACCAGTTTTTCCCGGCATTGTTCGAGACAAACAAGCCACTTAGATCCTTTTCAGTATCACTTTCAATAAGGGCATATACTTTTTCAGAATTCGACCTGCTCACAGCGATGGCCATTTTTCCCTTTTCTTCAGGAAGACCATCGTGAATTTTATACCAGGTGGTACCGCCGTCTTCCGATTTATAGAGGCCACTGCCTTCGCCACCACTTAGTACCATCCACGGCATACGCTGGTGGTGCCACATAGCGGTATAGAGCACATTAGGATTGTTCATATCCATGGACAATTCGGTACTGCCGGTCAACTCGTTTACGAACAGCACCTGTTCCCAGGTCGTTCCGCCATCGGTTGAGCGGTAGACCCCACGCTCTTTGGTTGGGCCGTGAAGAGCTCCTTGTGCAGCTATATATACAATATCGGGATTTGTGGGATGGATCACAATGCGTGCTATGTGCTGTGTCTTCTCCAAACCAAGTTTCTTCCAGGTCTTTCCTGCATCGGTCGATTTGTATACCCCGTCACCGTAAGAGGTCATCACGCCGCGAACGGCATGTTCTCCCATGCCGCAATAGATTACGTTAGGATGTGATTCTGAAACAGCAACTGCACCCACCGAACCGGTCTTGAAATACCCATCGGAAATATTTGTCCAGCGCTGGCCTGCGTCTTCGGTTTTCCACAATCCGCCACCGGTGGTTCCCATGTAATAGGTTAGAGGATCGCCCATAGCACCACTGGCAGTCACCGAGCGACCGCCACGAAAAGGACCGATATTCCTATATTTCAAAGGTTCAAAAAATTGATTGGCCTCTTGTGCTAGGCTAACGATTGTAAAGAGAAAGAGTAAGAGTGAAGTGGTTAGTGATTTCATAGGTTTGAATGCTCATGGTCTTTCTCAAAGATAGACGAAAAAGCACAACCTTCAAACACATTTAGAACAGTTCAAAAACATAGCCAAGCAACCAGTATAAAATAATGAATACCACAATGGTACCAATGCAACCGCATTTTCCGCCTCCAATCTTTTTGGCTCCCCAGGCAGCCGCCAGGATACGCAATAGTTTTTTCATATCTAGAAATGTTTACTTAAAAATACAGCATTTTTGCGATGCACGTTACCACGCTAACAGTTTTATAACAAATTAATTTTATGACATGCCGTCTTTTATTTGCGGCATTTGTTTTAGCTTCGTAACACGCTTATGAAAAATAACGATCCGTATGCAGCCCTGCGATTTAGGGAGTTCAATATCTTTCTTTTGGTACGATTCGCCATGGTGTTTGCATGGTCTATGCAGTTTGTGGTTATTGAATGGGAAGTGTATAGTTTAACAAAAGATCCCCTTTCTTTGGGTATTATAGGTTTAATGGAGGTTATTCCAGCCGTAGGCTTAGCACTTTTTGCCGGTCATGTGGTAGATCAAAAGGAGAAGCGGGGATTGCTTTTATGGTGTATCTTGGGATTCTCGGTGGTTAGTCTGGGATTGTTCTTGATCACGTGGCCTGAAGTGGTAGGTGACCTTAGCACCCAAAGTGTGCTTTACAGTATCTATGCTCTTGTATTTCTTGGCGGTGTGGTGCGTGCTTTTATTGGTCCCACGATCTTTTCGTTGTTCTCCTTATTGATTCCAAAAAAAATATACCCCAATGCTGCTACTTGGAGCAGCTCTGTTTGGCAAATGGGAACTGTGGTAGGTCCTGCGATCGCCGGACTTTCCATTCATTGGATCGGGGTGCACTGGTCGATGTGCTTCGTATTTTTCTGTTCGCTAGTGGCTGTGATCGCGCTTACATCCATTCCGAAGAAACCCATCTTAAATCCGAAGCTGGGGGAACCGGTACTGAAAAGTTTAAAGGAAGGAGTGAAATTTGTACTCTCGACTAAGATCATCCTAGGTGCCATTTCCCTCGATATGATCGCAGTGCTCTTTGGTGGGGCTGTAGCCTTATTGCCCATTTTTGCACAGGATATTTTAAAAGTAGGACCCGAAGGATTCGGGGTACTTCGTGCTGCACCCGCCGTAGGCGCACTCCTCATTATGTTTACTTCGGCGTATTTTCCGTTGAATAAGAATGCCGGATTGAAATTGCTGGGAGCTATCTTCGGATTCGGAGTGTGTATCATCGTCTTTGGATTGTCCACCTGGTTCTGGATATCGGTAATAGCTCTTTTCCTAAGTGGCGTCACCGACGGTATTTCAATGATCATCCGCCAAACCATCTTGCAATTGCGCACTCCCGACCATATGCGAGGTAGGGTAGCCTCGGTAAACTCAATGTTTGTAGGATCCTCGAACGAATTGGGCGCTTTTGAAAGCGGTCTCACAGCCAAGTGGATGGGAACGGTGACCGCCGTAGTATTTGGCGGAAGTATGACCCTACTCACCGTTGTCTTTACGGGAGCGATCTCACCGGCCTTTCGAAAATTGGATCTGCGGAAGGATATTGAGGCGTACGAACGAGACGAGCAATCCACATAGCTATTCAGAAAAAATAGATATAAGAACTAAAAAACAGTTAAAAAGGAATACGTACTATTGTATTCGCATACCAACCTATAACCATGCCCAAATCTACCAACCTTACGCTGGTCATTCTTGCCTTCTTTTCGATCTATGTGATTTGGGGATCCACGTACTTGCTCAATAAAATAGCAGTGGCAGAACTAGCACCGTTCATGTTGGCCTCCATCCGGTTTACTTCAGCGGGGCTTCTAATCTTCGTGATATGTAAGGTGATGAGGATCTCAATTGCCATCACTAGACGTCAGTTGTTGAACACTGCCATCGCCGGATTCTTATTCCTTAGCTTTGGGAACGGTATTGTAGTTTGGGCTTTGAAATATGTGGACAGTGGTTTTGCAGCTTTGGAGATCTCGGCACAACCGCTTGTGATCCTTATTTTGATGCGGATCTTACAAGGTAAAAGGATCAAAGCGATGTCGGTTATTGGAATTATTTTGGGCGTCATCGGGGTATACCTATTGGTAAGTCAGAAGCAAGTATTGCATCAAGAAAATAGTATTGTAGGCATGGTCATGATCTTTATGTGCATGGTAAGTTGGGCCTACGGAAGTCTTTTTGTAGGCAAAGCCGATCTTCCCTCCAATTATTTTGTAAATACAGGCTACCAGATGTTGACCGGCGGACTCATGCTATGTTTTGCGAGTTTGATCTTTGGCGAGACGTGGAGCGCCCCGGCACAATGGAGTACTTCGGTACAATGGTCGATGGTGTTGTTGATCCTCTTCGGAAGTATTGTTGCGTTCACTTCTTTCAATTATTTGCTGAAGGTCGTTTCACCCGAAAAAGTAGCGACATCCACCTACGTCAATCCCATTATAGCACTGCTGTTGGGATGGTACTTTCTAGATGAACAGATAACGTTGCAATCGATCCTGGCTGCCGTTATCTTACTTACCGGTGTTTACTTTATCAATACTTCGAAGAAATTGGCGGGGTATGAACGCTTTGCAACACGATCCAAACACAAGCCTTGATCGAAGTTGTGAAATCCCTTCAGAAAAAGTGAACCAGAAGCTGTAACAAAGCGATTATATTTGCGTCTACTACAAACAAAACTCTTTATGAAACAATTATTGCTATGTGGCCTTGCATTGAGCCTTCTCGCTTGCGGTCCTTCTAAAACAGGAAACGATCTTGCAGTACAAACTCCGATAAAAACAAGCCTTGACCTTACTAAAGTGGTGGACGACAAAGTGCCTGTGACAATAGATCCGGGACGGTTTATACAAGAGACAGTCACGTACAGATTGCCTAAGGTAGTTCAGGGAACGTACGCAATTAGCGACTTTGGTTATTTTGTAGACGATTTCACGGCACTAGATTATAATGGAAATCCGTTGCCCAGTACCAAGGTAGATACCAATACCTGGACGATCGCCAATGCTTCTCAGTTGGATAAGATCACGTATTACGTCAATGACACATTTGATGTGGAAGCGGAAGGAAAATCACCGTTTTCACCCTCAGGGACCAACATTGAACCCGATAATTACGTATTGAACCTCCACGGTTTTATAGGATATTTTGACACATTGAAGAACAATCAGTATCAGTTGGACGTAACAGCTCCTTCCGATTTTGAACGTACGTCGGCGCTTCAGAATACCGGAGAGAAGACTCATGCAGATGGATCGATGACTACCAGCTATTTTGCACCTCGTTACTTCGATATAACCGACAACCCCATGATGTACGGGAACCTTTCCGTAGAGAAATTTATGGTAGGAGGGATTGAGATCGTACTCAGTGTTTATTCGCCCAACAAGATGCATTCGGCTACCAGCCTTAAACCTGTGATGTACAAAATGATGGAAGCACAAAAAACCTATTTGGGAGATATCGACAGTACACCACGTTATGATATTTATCTGTATCTGTCTGATGGTAGCGAAGACGCCCCTGCCGGATTTGGAGCCTTGGAACATCACACATCTACAGTAGTTGTTATGCCGGAAGGGATGCCTGCGAATGCGTTGGAAAAAGGAATGGTAGACGTTGTGGCTCATGAGTTCTTTCATATTGTCACTCCGCTGTCTGTGCATTCTGAAGATGTGCATTACTTCGATTATAACGACCCAACCTTCTCAAAACACCTTTGGATGTATGAAGGTGTTACTGAATACTTTGCTCAGCATTTTCAAGTCTATGAAGGGCTTATTGAAGCTGATGAATTCTACGGAATCATTATGGATAAAATCCAGACCTCGCTTGGGTTGGATGACAGTATGAGTTTTACCGAAATGAGTGAAAATGTGATCGATGAACCTTATGCGTCCAATTACTATAACGTATATCAGAAAGGGGCACTTATCGGTATGTGTATTGACATACTCATGCGTCAAGAAAGTAACGGAACACGTAGCATGCTTTCTTTAATGAAAGAATTGTCAAAAAAGTATGGAAAGAACAAACCCTTTGACGATGATACCCTCATTGCAGAGATCACCCAAATGACCTATCCGAGTGTGGGCGAATTTCTTACCACTCATGTCGAAGGAACTACCCCAATTGATTACAGTGTGTTTTTTGAGAAAGTAGGGTTGGAGGTAGTTGAAGGACAAGTAGAAGGGAATTTTATCATGAACGGAAATGTTCCCATGGTGAGCGGAAGCCCCGATAAAGGGATCTTCTTTACCGGGTTAGCAACGCAAAACAGTTTTTGGGCGGAACAAGGTGTACAAGCCGGAGACATTATTAAAAGTGTGAATGGCACGGATGTAACCCTGCAGAACGCCAATACCATCTTTCAGGAAGTGTATGGATGGGAGCTGGGAAAAGAGATATCTGTTGTGTTGGACCGTGATGGCGAACGCGTTGTAATAGAAACTGTGACCACACAGCCGTATGTAATGGGCAAAAAGCTGCAAGAGGTTCCTAATCCTTCAGCAGAACAGCTTGCTTTGCGCAAGGCTTGGTTGAAAGGGTAGGGGTTTCTTCGACAAGCTCAAACTGACAGCTTTGTGCGTCTATTACCTGAGCTTATGATACAGTAAAAAAAAGAGGCTATTTTTTAAATAGCCTCTTTTTTTTCATCTATAGAATCTTAGTTCTCATCATCCAAGCCGCCGCGACGGGTTGGGGACTTAGGCTCCGGCCATTCCAGCTGCTCGCCCGTTCTTGAGCTTACCGGCAGGACACTCCTTTCTCGGGAGGGTGTATCCGGATCTTCACTAGCCATATACGCAAGGATCGCCGTTAATATTACATTATCACGCAGGTCGTCGAAAATGATCTTATCGTAGGTATCTCTGTTGGTATGCCAGGTGTAGTTCCAATACGACCAGTTGAGCGAACTTAAACTGAATGCAGGAGCACCCGCCGCTTGAAACGATGCATAATCTGAACCCCCTCTGGCCGGCGTGCCGGGGAAGGTAGTTTCGATACCATCTGTGATGCGATCCGGGACCGGTTCCAGCCAGCTTGCAAGATAGTCGTAGGCATGAAGAAAGCCTCCACCCGATAAACGAACCACTCGGCCTGTGCCGTTATCCTGATTAAACACCGCTTGTACGCCTGCGACGATCTCCGGATGATCCTCCACAAACGCTCTAGATCCGTTGAGGCCTTGTTCTTCACTGCCCCAATGGCCCACGAGAATGGTGCGTTTTGGATTAGGATAGTATTTTTTTAGAAGTCGCATCGCTTCCATCATGATGAGTGTTCCCGTACCATTATCGGTTGCACCGGTAGCACCGTCCCATGAATCAAAGTGCGCAGAAAGGATCACATATTCTTCAGGCTTTTCACTTCCTTTTATTTCGGCAATGGTATTGAAGGTAGGAACCACACCCAGTTCTTTTGAAAGGGCCACAATATTTATTTTCGGCTTTTGACCGGAGGCAACAAGACGGTAGAGCATCCCGTAATCTTCCAATTCAATATCTACGGTAGGGATCTTCTTGGTACGGGCTGCAAAGATCTTGTTCACTCCGAAACCGTTGGACCAATTGGAAGCAACGATACCGGCAGCCCCTGCCTTTTCAAGTGCGGCCGGAAGGGTACGTGAGGTGTATCCCGTGCGGCGCATATTGTCCCTCCATTCGGTGGTTTGTTTTTCCCGTGCTTCCTTCATCTTTTCGAATGATTCCTTTGTGGCAAACTCTTCCCAGTTGTAATCCGGTCTGCCGGTAGGTTCCAGCATATCGATCATCACCAGTTTTCCCTTCACATTGGGTAGCCATGCCATGAAATCTAAAGAGTCTTTCACCGTGGGTAGTGTAATAAGCTCTGCTGTTACTCCCTGTTTAGAAGTACCGGGATTCCATGCCAATTGAGTACCCCGCAGGCTTTGCACACGTGGATATACCATGTCGATATGCGTAATGCCACGTTCCCAGCCTCGCCATTCGCCATAAGCTTCGTTCTTGGCGGGAATCCCCCAAGATTCATATTTTTGAACCGCCCAGTCGTGCGCGTTCTTCATTTGCGGCGTTCCTACCAAACGCGGACCAATGATATCCATAAGTTCATGACCCAATGGTTGCAGCATGTTGTTCTCGGTAGCTTCTTTAATAATGTTGTCAATGACAGGATCGTTGGACTGAGCGTGCATGGAGAGCAGACCTATGCATAAGAGTCCCAGGAAGAAATTTTTTTTCATTTGTTGGTTATTTGATTAATCATCCTAAAAATACACATACCGTGGGTAATTGTATCTATTGGACGATCCTTTTCTGAAAAAAAGACAAAAAAGAAACCCCTGCTATGTGCAAGGGTCTTTGTGAGGTTAGAAACGGGTGATCCTTAGCGGTGAATGGCATAGCTGCTGGCTTTGCCGTACAGGGCTAACTTTTCCAGCAGTCCCGAACGCTTCAGATAGTCGTTCCATCGTTGTAATAGTTTCTTCATATCGTATGGGTTAAAGGGTTCGTATTTCCCGTATCGAGTACGAGCGATCTGCACCATAACGTATGATTGATTTTGTGTCGGAAGCTATGTTCCGAAGAGAGTAAGAGAAGGGGTGTTGGTTAAATGTACGAAATTTCTTCCATATCGCAACAATATCGGTCTAGTATTTCATTGTACCTCAGGAAGTTTAGGATCGGTTTTGGTATTCAAGATGCTTCCTGTGCACAATCACTATGGAACATAAAGAAGTACGGAGGTATAAAAAAACTGTCTAAGAAGCAGCGCGAAAGAACGAAAACTTCGGATTTACATCCGAGCGGTTTCTTACGCGTACTTTTTAGACAGTAGTAGCTGTTACATTGCTTTGTTTAGTGGGTGATATCGTGCGCTTCAGCTTTGGCTTTCCCTTTCAACTCCTCGTACTTATCGGTTATAGAACGTTCCACATCCTGAGCACCTTCCTTGATCTTTTGGCCTACATTGTTGACCTTTCCTTTTAGGCGCGCTTTCTCTTCCTCACTCATGTTCTTGTACTTCCAAAATGCGAATGCACCGGCTGCTAACCCTACTAAAGCCAGCAATCCTTTTCCTTTGTTATTCATAGTGTCTGTTTTTTTATTTGTTGTCTATTAAAGGTACGGCGGGTTTTCCGTCTCGCAATAAGAATCCGGCACTTTAGGATAAGTTTAATAGAGATTGCTAAGGAAGTATTAAAATGGATTGTGGGATGATTATGTTTTTTCTTTCTTTTCTTTTCTTTTTTCCATTGATGAAAAAAGAAACAAAAAAATCTAGGCTGCATAAAGCATCCCTAAATACTACGTCGGTTCACTACACGTTCCGAACTCGGTGCGCCACAGCACACCTCAAACAGCGGAACGCGCTTTACGTTCCAGCTCCTTGCATTTTACGGGAAACTTTCTGAGGTCGTTTTTTGATGCTATGAAACATTGGTATTAAAGAAGAAGCTGTGTCACTTCGAGTGGTTCCTTGAAGAGGCACTGTATCGAGAAGGGGTTTTGTAGTGTAGATTCTTCGCTTCGCTCTGAATGACATGAAGACTGTCATTCCGAACGTAGAGAGGAATCTCATTGACACAGGAAGTAGTGATTTGTATGTGGGAAGCGCTTCGACAGGCTCAGTGTGACTGAAGCGAAGGGGAGTTGAATGCGCTTCGACAGGTTCAGCGTGACAAAAAAAGAAATAGGATTATTTGATGATTGGATTGTTAGATCATGGGATACAACGTATAATAGAACATGCACCCGCTTACAAACAAGAAAGCGACCAGCGTGAGTACCGGCCAAACGCCAAAAGAGCGTTTGATGAGCATGATATAAAGGTAATAGAGCACCCCGAGCAGGAAGAGTGGCGTTATAAAGAAGAGCCAATTCGCTTCAGCTACGAGTCCGAAGAGCAATAGGAAGGGATCACTGTTCAATGTTTGGAACATAAAATAACCCAGCAGAATAAGAAACAGCAGTCCCATTGCTGAAACCCACCAAGTAGTTCTCTTCATGTGATCTTTCTTTCTTCGGAAGAAGACGGCTCCCACGATCACATTCCGAAGCACCACCACTACAGTTAGTACCAATAACAAAACGAACCAAAGGGGTTGCAAGCGGGAGACCTGTTGCAGTAGGGTGCCTATTGTTCCATTCTTATAGTAAGACGTTCGGAACGGGATGGAAGTCTTTTCAAGTTCTTCTAAGCAGGCTACTTCCGGATCCGTAGAAGGGTCTTCAAGGAATTTTGTAACCATTTGTCGTCCGCAGGGCGTCGGACTTACCCCGTGTCCCAATCCGGGGAAGGAATGATAGTAAGCATCGGTGAAGTACTCCATAAACGGCTCGTTCCATTCGGGTGGGGTGATGGGATCGAAGGTGCCGGCCAATAGGAGGGAAGGGACCGATGTACGTACAGGGGTTCCTGCAATGGAATCTGTTTGAATGCGGGTGTCGTTCACGTAAAACTCGTAGTAGCCGTCTATGATCTCGTAAGGTTTGTATTGTCGTTGTTCGGTTTGATAGGCTTCCTTGCTTTTTTCCAGCATTCCTTTATAGTCGTAGACGTATTCGATCATGCCCAGGGCATTGTACCCTTCTTCCACCAAGGGTTGCATTTGTGTCAACACCCGCCTTAAGGTCGTTTCATCACGTGCCATGAAATGTTCCAACAATATGGGAAAATCCTTATACACATTGGCATAATAGAGGAGTTGATGGAGGGCGCCGTTGATCTCATGCCGATTCAGATATGCAAGTTCTCCGCCGGGCATGGTTATTTTTAGGGGATCGGTATCCACCGAATCCAGAAATGCCAAGAAGCGCGTTTTCAGGTTTGGAAAGCGCTCATTGCAGTCGGAGTTTTCTGCACAAGCATCCAGTACCCGGTTGAGCGTTCGGGCATAATAGATACCCATAGAACCCTGTGTAGCGACGCCAATAGGCACATTAGAGTCGAACACGGCCGAGCGGACCGTGATGTCGTAGTCTTCCGCAGCCCTTAAAAAATGCTGCATGGCCATGGTTCCGTAAGAGATACCGAAAAGGTTATAGGTGGTATAGTCCAATTGCTGCGCCAAGAATGCCGCATCGCGCGCAATGGTGTTCATACCATACTGATTGAAGTCGATGCCCTCCTGCTGCAAACGGTCCAGACAGGCGTTGTACCGCTCACGCTGACGAGCGGCGAATTCGGAATTGGTGTAATTAGCAAGAATATCGTTCCAGCCTTCCTTGCCCAGGTTCTCGCAGGGTAGGTTTGTTGAAAAACCCGAACCCCTGTAATCGAAGAGGATCACGTCCCTTTCAGCCAGAAAAGGAAAACGAAGGTAAAAAGGTGTATCCTTGACCTCGGGAAATCCCCATCCACCTGCAAAAACCATGATGGGGTCCCCTTGGAAGTCGGGATTAGGTGTTTTTAGGATGCTGAAGGCGATCTGAAGTGTTCTGCCCTCAGGTTTGCTGTAATCCTCCGGTACCGTGAGATATCCAAAGCGTGTTTCGGGCTGCGCTTTCATAAAGCTGCAATCCTCCAAGAAGCACGAAGTGGTTTCAATGGTGCCAATGTTTTGGGAGCAGAGGGTAAAAGCGAAGAGGAGGCAGCAGGCAATACTAAAAGGTCTCATGGTGTTGTTGGTTAGTGTTCATTAAAGATACTGATTTTCAGGAAATGGGATTCGGTTTTTGAATTGACGGGGTTGTTGAATGAAATAGGTCTTCTTTCTTTCTTTCTCTTCTTTTTTCCATTGATGAAAAAAGAAAGAAAAAAATCTAGGCTGCAGAAACCATCCCTAAATACTACGTCGGCTCACTACACGTTCCGAACTCGGCACGCCTTCGCGTACCTCAGACAGCGGAACGCGCTTAACGTTGCACCTCCTTGTATTTTACAGGATACTTTCTGAGGCCGATTTGATTCTAAGGGACATTCAAATTAAAGTAGAAGCCGTGTCACTTCGAGTGATGCGCCGGAGGTGCATTGTATCGAGAAGTATAGTAACCACTTACCATTGACGCTTCACCACTCACCATTCACCATCTGCTGCTCACTGCTCACAGCTCACTGCTCACCGGTCATGGCTAAAAGGACATTGTATCGAGAAGGAGTTTTGTATTGTAGATTCTTCGCTTCGCTCTGAATGACATGGAGTTTGTCATTCTGAATGCAATGAGGAATCTCTTTTCTTTCTTTTTTTTCTCTTTTCCATTGATGAAACTTGCCAACTTTCTTACTTTACTCTTTTCTTTTCCCATGTCCGTTAAAAGTAGCGAAGCCGTACGAAAGCCTGCCGATAAAGGGCAGGGGAAGAGGTTTCTGGTTATTTTTAATACTTTAACATAGTATTGTGAGGTAGTGCAGTCGATTCACCTACCTTTGGTTCAAATTATGAGTAAGCTTTTCTTCCTTTAGTATCCTTTCCTAACGTAACGAATCTTTCGCTTTAGTTCATACTTTACCCTTCTAAGACAGGGTGTATCACGACAGAATCCGCATACCTAGCTGTATCGGACCGATCGTAACGTATGTCTTCCTATTAATCAGTAATACCATTATGATAAAACAATTTTTACAACGCTTACAACCAACGAAAAATAAAACAATAATTAATACACTTAAAACAACAGTAATGAAACAAGGTACCGTAAAATTTTTTAACACTGCCAAAGGATTTGGCTTTATCACAGTAAACGACTCAAATGAGGAAGTTTTTGTACACTCTACCAATCTTATCGATGAGATCCAAGAAGATGATCACGTTCAGTTTGATGTAGAAAGAGGTCAAAAAGGTTTAAGTGCCGTTAAAGTAAGCTTGGTATAACCCACGCTTCGTTAATTCGCACAAAAAGACAACCATCACATTCGTGATGGTTTTTTTTGTTTAAATGCTTTTGGACACGGCTCATGATAGTATTATGTAAAGAAAGTTCACCACATTTCCTTACTTAATTATAAAGGACGGAAGTTGATTCATATGGAGAAAACACCGGGTTGTTGCAGAAGAAAAATACAAGGGACTTAAAATGGTTTTAAGGGTATAGCCGAAGTAAACCCGAAGTAATGCATAAATTTTTAATCTTCGAGTTCGTTGGCCTTGTTTTTAAACGAAAGAGGGAAAAGTGCATAACCAATAATCCAATTTCCCGGCACCCACGGCTCTCCACCTACTCTCGACGCTTCACCACTCACCCTTTACGGTTCGCTGCTTACGGCTCACTGTTCACCTTTTATGTCTGAAAGGGTATTATATTGACAAGGGGTTTTGTATTGTAGATTCTTCGCTTCGCTCTAAATGACATGGAAACTGTCATCATAAATGCAATGAGGAATCTCTTTTCTTTTCTTTTTTCCATTGATGAAAAAAGAAACAAAAAAATCTAGGCTGCAGAAACCATCCCTAAATGCTACGTTGGTTCACTACACGTTCCGAACTCGGTGCGCCATCGCGTACCTCAGACAGCGGAACGCGCTTAACGTTGCACCTCCTTGCATTTAACGGGATACTTTCTGAGGCCGGTTTAAAGTTCCAAGAGACATTATCCTTAAAAATAAGCCGTGTCACTTCGAGTGATGCCCTGAAAGGGTATTGTATCGAGAAGGGGTTTTGGAGTGTAGATTCTTCGCTTCGCTCTGAATGACATGGAGACTGTCATTCCGAATGAAGAGAGGAATCTCATGCTGTGTTTTAGTGCGATTAGAATCATACATTTATTCCCTAACTCCTAACTCCTAACCCCTGATTCCTAGCTCTTCACGCTTCACCACTCACACTTCACTGCTCATGGCTCACTGTTCACTCCTCCGGAGCATGTTGAGGTTACGGTTGAGTTATGGTGGGGTTATAGTGGGGTTAAAGTGGAGATGGCTATTCGTTTGGAAGCTGCTTCTTTGTTTTTTTATCGTTGTGTTTACCATTCAACTTTTAACTTCTAAATCCTTCACCGTTCACCTTGTTTTGGATTGTAGGATAATACTGTCATATCGAAGTTCATCCGACCTATACCCGACCTATAGCCGAAGTATACCCGAATTAAACCCGAAGTAAAGCCGAAGTAAAGCCGAAGTAATAGATTTTTAACATTTGTATTCGTTTGGAGCGATTTTAAGGAAAAAACAAATATAAACTTCCAACTTCCAACTTCCTACATTCAACTTCCAAATCCCAACTCTTAAACCTTCTCCCAATAAGCATTAACCCTTCATATATTATCCCTACCTTTAGAAAGCTAAAAAACTAAAAGCCAACTATATGAAAACATCTACCGTAAAAGCTTATGGGACGCATGCGCCTGAGGCCGACTTGAAACAAATGAATATCGATAGAAGAGAAGTCACTTCTAAAGATGTAGAGATCGATATCCACTATTGCGGCGTGTGTCATTCGGATCTGCATTTTGCACGTAACGATTGGGGGATGACCCAATATCCGGTGGTTCCCGGTCATGAGATCGTCGGGACGGTAAAACGGGTAGGGGATGGTGTACGTAATTACAAAATTGGCGATCTGGTGGCGGTAGGCTGCCTTGTGGATTCCTGCAGGCACTGCGAGAATTGTAAAAAAGACCTAGAACAATACTGTCCGGAATGGGTGGGAACGTACGGAGGTTACGACAAGCATTTAGATACCAATACGCACGGGGGTTATTCGGAAACCATTGTGGTAGATGAAGCCTTTGTATTGCGTGTTCCCGAAAATTTAGATAAGGCGGGTATCGCTCCGGTGTTGTGCGCGGGCATCACAACTTGGTCACCTTTGCGACATTGGAAGGTAGGCAAGGGCAGTACCGTAGCGGTCGTAGGGCTAGGCGGTCTGGGCCATATGGCGATCAAATTGGCAGCAGCCTTAGGTGCTCATGTTACCTTGTTCTCCAGATCTCCGGATAAGTCAGACGATGCCAAAGCGTTAGGCGCCGATGCGGTGGTTATTTCCACCGACGAAGCCCAGATGGAAAGCGTTGCAGGGACATTTGATGTCATTATTGATACCGTACCTTATGCCCATGATCTGAATCCGTATGTGGCTACGCTAAACACCAATGGTACTTTAGTGGTAGTCGGTTATTTAGGACCTCTGGATCCGATGCTGGTCACGGTCCCTATGATCATGGGTCGGAAGTCGGTAGCAGGCTCGCTTATTGGCGGGATCGCCGAAACACAGGAGCTGCTGGATTTTTGTGGCGAGCATAACATCACGTCGGATGTAGAAGTCATCAAGATACAAGACATTAACAAGGCCTACGAGCGTATGCTTAAAAGTGATGTGAAGTATCGGTTTGTGATCGATATGAAGTCGCTCTAAATCGAGTCTACTACACAGTTTTCAGCGTATATGGATTTCCTGTCGGAGCGCACTATTTCAGCTATCCTGATCATTTACTGATCAACGGCTTCAGCGTTTCCCAAACGGTATTCGCTACGATCTCATGGCCTTCGGCATTCGGATGGATGCCATCGTTTTGGTTCAGCGCTTTAACGCCTCCAACGTCTTTCAGAATAAATGGGATAAACGCAAGGTCGTTTTCCTTAGCCAATTCCGCATACATACGCCTAAATTCGCCGGTGTACGCCTGTCCCATGTTGGGCGGCAGCTCCATGCCCGCCAGAATGATGGTGGTTTCCGGGCTTTTTGTATGCACGGCATCGATGATGGCCTGTAAATTGGCACGTGTTTCGGTAAGGGGTACGCCACGCAAGCCATCATTACCCCCTAATTCTAAGATAAAAATGGCAATGTCTTGTTGTAAGGTCCAATCCATACGGCCTTTGCCGCCCGCCGTCGTTTCACCACTGATTCCGGCATTGATCACCGTATACTCCAAGCCTAAAGAGTCAATTTTTTGCTGCAATAGGGCAGGGTAGGCCTCGTTGCTGTCGTCCAATCCGTATCCGGCCGTAATGCTATCGCCGAAACACAAAATGGTCTTCGTGGTATCGGTTGTTGTGACTTCGGTGGGTGGATCGGTAGGTGTATCCCGGGCTTTCTTTTCCGTTTTGGTCTCACCACAACCCGTTAGGAACAACCCCAGTGCGATAAAATAACAAAACTTTAAGAGTTTACGGGCGATTGTGTTTGGTAGGATCGAATCCCTTTGTTTATTTTGAACCTTCGGCATGAACAGTCGTTTAAATCTAAAAATCTATATGTCAAAGATATTAAAGATACGCGGGTTGGAAAAGACATATTCCAGTGGTAACAAACAATTAACGGTTTTACAGAACATTTCTTTTGATGTTGAAAAGGGGCAGACCTTTTCCATTGTAGGGCCTTCAGGAAGCGGAAAGACCACCTTACTGGGCTTATGTGCCGGTTTAGACCAGCCCAGTGCCGGAACGGTTGAACTTTGCGGCCATGATCTAAGCACCTTGAATGAAGACCAACGCGCCCAATTGCGCAATGAGAAGGTTGGTTTCATCTTCCAAAACTTTCAGCTGTTACCCACCTTGACGGCCCTTGAAAATGTAAGCGTGCCTTTAGAGTTGCGAGGCGATATACAAGCCCAGCAAAAAAGTACCACCCTATTAGAGAAAGTCGGCTTGGGCGATCGACTGCATCACTATCCGTCGCAACTCTCGGGAGGTGAGCAACAGCGCGTAGCTTTGGCCAGAGCCTTTGCCAATCCCCCTGCCATTTTGTTTGCGGACGAGCCTACCGGGAATCTGGATGAAGAAACCGGTGAAAATGTAATTCGGTTGCTCTTTGACCTTAACAAAGAGGCCGGTACCACCTTGGTCATCATTTCGCATGATCTGGAATTGGCCCACCGTACACAGCAAATCCTACGATTAAAAGGGGGGCAGCTATTTACTAATGAACCTACCAACGTTCCCTAATTCGTATGGCGCAACACACCACATGGCTTTTTACAATGGCGTGGCGAGACGCTAAGGCGAGCAAGCTGCGTTTGTTCTTGTTCATGGCCTCCATCATTCTAGGTATTGCCGCTGTGGTGTCGATACAACTGTTCAGCACCACTCTTAAGGACAATATACAGCGTCAGTCGAAATCCTTGATGGGAGCCGATTACATCATTGATGTTAGAGAGCAACCGACAGCACGTGCTCAAGCCATCATCGACTCCTTACAGCCCGATGCGTTGGAAGTGAATTTTATGTCCATGATCGCCTTTCCGAAGAACGAAGGCACCAAATTAGTGCAAGTGCGAGGTATGGACGGCAATTTCCCTTTTTACGGATCGATGGATACGCAACCCGCCTCAGCAGCAAGTAGTTACCAGTCCTTAGGTGGAGCTCTGGTTGATGCTACCTTGCTATTGCAATTCAACATACAGCCGGGAGATTCCATCAAAGTAGGCGCGGTCACCTTGCCCATCGTTGGGGCCTTGAAAAGTATTCCCGGAAGTACCGCCATCTCTACCACGGTAGCGCCCCCTGTGGTCATTCCGCATCGGTTTATTGAGGCTACCGAGTTGTTGCAATTTGGAAGTCGCAGGGAGTATCAGTTTTTTTACAAAGCGGCGGACACCTTGGATTTGTTGCGATTTGAAGATCGGTTAGACCCTATGTTGGATGCCGAAAATGCCGACTTGGATACGCATACCAGTACGAGCCGACGGTTGGGCAGGCGTTATGAAAACGTAAGCAGGTTCTTAAACCTGGTGGCCTTTATTGCCCTGTTATTAGGATGTATAGGCGTGGCCAGTTCTGTGCATATTTATATTAAGGAAAAATTACCCTCGATCGCCGTTTTAAAATGTATGGGCGCTTCCCGAAAGCAGAGTTTCTTGATCTTCTTGATCCAAATTGCAGGCATCGGGCTTATGGGTGGTTTGCTAGGTGCCATGATAGGCGTGGCCTTGCAAGCGTTGTTTCCATATCTGCTCGAAGCGTTTCTGCCCTTTGCTGTAGAAGTAAGCATTTCGGCACAACCGATTGTTATAGGAATCTTCCTCGGCTTGTTCATGTCTGTGTTGTTTGCTCTATTGCCCTTGCTCAATACCTGGTACGTATCGCCCTTGCAAGTACTGCGTGTGGATGAAAAAGCAACCGAAGGGCCCAAAGAAGCGCGAGCCATTGTCTTTGCCATCCTTTTGATCTTCCTGTTCTTATGTTCGTATTGGTTGTTAGCCGATGTGCTCTATGCGCTCAGCTTTGTCGCAGGAACGCTTATCACCTTCAGTATTTTGGCCGGCATAGCGTTGCTAAGTATGAAAGTCCTACGTAGGTACTTTCCGAAGAAATGGGGTTTTACGAGTCGGCAAAGTCTACTCAATTTGTTCAGACCCAATAATCAGACCGTCGTTTTGGTGGTCGCGATTGGTTTGGGCACCTTTTTAATCAGCACCTTATATTTTACCAAGGATATCCTATTGGCAAAAACCGACGTGGGGAATAGCAGCGCCAATGCCAATATGATCGTGTTGGATGTACAGCGCGATCAGCGTGATGCCGTGGTACAACGCATCCAATCCAAGGACTTGCCCATCGTGGACAATATTCCTTTAGTGACCATGCGTATGCACCGGTTGAAAGGTCGGTTGGTGAACGAACTACGTCAAGACAGCACACGACAGGTGCGGGGTTGGCTATTGAATCATGAGTTCCGGACCACCTATCGCGATACGCTCATCGCTTCGGAAACATTGATCGCAGGAAGCTTTGCCACGCAAGCACCCCCTAATGGACCCGTACCCATCTCCATTTCAGACAATCTCGCCATGGACGCCGATCTTGCCCTTGGTGATACCGTCGTTTTCGACGTACAAGGCGTACTTATGGAAACTGTTGTTGGCAGCGTACGCAAAGTGGATTGGGCACAATTACAGCTCAACTTCTCCCTAGTCTTTCCCGAGGGAGTCCTGGAGCAAGCCCCCCAATTCAATGTGATCACTACGGCCGTACCCACTGAGGCAGCATCGGCCGATCTGCAGCGCGATCTCGTGGCCACATTTCCCAATGTCACCGTCCTCGATCTACGACAGGTCTATACCCTTATTGAAGATATCCTGAGCAAGGTATCCTGGATCATTAACTTTATGGCCTTCTTTAGCATCCTCACAGGGATCATTGTCTTGATCGGTTCCGTGCGGACCAGCAAATACCAGCGCATTAAAGAAAGCGTATTGTTACGAACCTTGGGTGCTACCAACCGGCAGATCCTACAGATCGCTGCCCTAGAATACGTGTTCTTGGGGTTGTTGGGCAGTTTGGTAGGCATTGTACTCGCTTTGGTGAGTAGTTTGTGTTTGGCGTTGTTTGTGTTTGAAGTACCGTTTGTGCCGTCGGCGATCCCGTTCTTGGTATTCTTACCGGGGATCACTTTCTTGGTGGTAGCGATTGGGTTGAGTAATATTCGATCGGTATTGCGCAGTTCCCCTTTGGAAGTGTTGCGACGGGAGGGGTAGTGGATTGACTTCGATAACTGAATTATGCAAAACAGCATAGCTGTACGGAAATCAA
>NZTP01000046.1 GCA_002696485.1 Altibacter sp.
GCAACTATGGAAGCAGAAGTGACAACAATAACAAACTCGGTAGGTGGTCAAGAAAATTATGACGACATGGTTCAGTGGGCGCAAGCTAATTTACCGGACTCAGAGATAGATAGTTATGATGAACTTGTTTCTACAGGCTCCACAGAGGTCGCAACTATGGCAGTTAAGGGCTTATACGCGCGATATATGAGCGAAGGTGGGGGATCGTCCGTGAATATCGCAAAGGGATCGACTTCCGGAGCCACCGTTCAGCCTTTTGGTTCGATGGCTCAAGTAACCGACGCTATGAAAGACAAAAGGTATCAGAATGATCCTTCTTATAGGAAAGAAGTAGAACAAAGAATTTCAATTTCAAATTTATAGAAACAAAATAAAGGATAATATGATTAATTACATAATCGAAAATAAGGAACAGCTAGTTACAATAGCGACTGCCACTGTTACTTTAGCATCTCTTGTTAGCGCTTTAACGCCTAACAAAACAGATAACAAGGTAACCGCTATACTTCTCAAGGTTATCAACTGGCTTGCTTTAAATATTGGTAAAGCAAAACCTAAAAGCTAAAACAAATGATAAAACTACTTGTATCTTTTCTGATAAACTTTCCGAAAATTTGCGAGTATCTTTTTAAGATAGTAGAGGCTTATGAAAGGGAAGCTCTTAATCGTAAACGCAAGCGTAATATTGATCTTATCGATGACTGGTTGCAAGACGATTCAACCGAGCAAGATCCCCCATTTTCTCTCGAAACTGAAAGCCCATTCGTTCAGCGCTCCAGAAAAGGAAACAATAGGAGAGATCCTAAAATACGTGAATGAATTAGAACACGCGAGAGACTAATAAAAAGATTTCAACACACAACAAAAAACACAAATAGACCGAAAGGTTTGTTTCGAGTGCGGCCCCTTGCGAGGGATAACTAATAACAAGAACAAATTATTTAGGGCTTTTTTAGTTTATTGAAGTGAGTTGTTTAACAAGAAACAAAACAACAAACATAAAATAAATAAAGAAAGGTAAATAATATTATGGCTGATATAGGCAC
The DNA here is from genome assembly GCA_002696485.1 of Altibacter sp. Taxonomy (GTDB): domain Bacteria; phylum Bacteroidota; class Bacteroidia; order Flavobacteriales; family Flavobacteriaceae; genus Altibacter. The sequence goes on from NZTP01000046.1 coordinate 1,047, forward strand.
AAATATACCAAGAGCAGGAAGCGTAGATAACGGAGGCGATAAAGATGCGTTGTTTCTCCAAGTATTTTCTGGAGAAGTATTATCCGCATTTGAAGAAGCAAACGTTATGCGTGACCTTCACACTGTAAGGACAATAACCGAAGGTAAGAGCGCGTCTTTTCCGGTAACAGGAATTGCAAACGCATCTTATTTAACAGCAGGTGAAGACCTCCTAGACGCAACAAATGGTAATCATTTAAGTAAGATTAAGCACAGCGAGAGAGTTATCACAGTTGATGATCTCCTTGTAAGCTCAACCTTTATTGCTGATATCGATTCTTTACGTAACCACTTCGATCTAAGAAGTATCTACTCAAAAGAACTCGGTAAAGCACTTGCTAAAAGGTTCGATCTTGCGGTAATGAAAACACTTGTTGCAGGAGCAGGAGCACCGGCAGCTACAGACCAACCGGCAGGAATTGAAGTCGATGGTTTTGGCGCTGTTAGTAGCGCTGATGGAAAGAAAGTTATCGATGCTATTATAGAAATTGCTCAAAAGTTAGATGAAAATGATATCCCTGATGATGGTGATCGTTTTGCAATTCTTCCTCCGGAGCTTTATTACTTACTAATCGGTGATTCATCACAAAACAACATCGCTCTTAATAGAGACTTTGGTGGTGTTGGGTCTATCGCTGAAGGTAATGTACCGATGGTAGCAGGGATTAAAATCTTCAAGTCAAACCATGTTAAAGACATCGCCGTTGATTTGACAGACGCAAATTACTCCGGTGCCGATGATGGCGACGACGCAGCGAAGAACAACCCATTCGATGATGCCGCAGGTTCAAGCACAGGAGCAGGTTATAACCATGACTTGTCCACTCTGGCTTTTGTTGGCGGTCATAAATCTGCGGTGGGTACCGTTAAGTTACTCGATATCGCTGTCGAGTCCGACTACAACATTCAGAGGCAAGGAAATATCCTTGTCGCTAAGTACGCAATGGGTCACAACTGGTTAAGACAAGGCGCATGCGTTAAGGTTGTTACTACAAGTTAATTACTTGTTATTATAACAACAAAACATCACAAGGAATTGGGTGGGGGAATCAATTAGGTTCCCTCGCCCTTTTCTTTTCTTTCAAACAATTTTATAGAATTTTATGGCTACACTTACAACACAACTAGAAGCATGTAATGTTATGCTTGGTTACATCGGTGAAGCACCGGTTAATAGCATAAGCAACACCGAGGAGCTTCCGGTATCAGCAGCAAACGCAGTTACTATCTTAGAAGAAACTTCAAAAGAAGTACAAAGCGAAGGTTGGCATTTTAACACGGAAAAAGATATTTCTTTAGTTGGTAATGCGGCCACCGGCACAATAACGCTTGATTCTGATATCCTTCAAGTTGATCACGAAGGTACCGATGATGTTGATATTGTGCAAAGAGGAAGTGTTTTGTTTGATAGGAAGAATAACAGTTCTATTTTCAATGATACTATAAAAGTGACTATTGTTAGGTATCTGGATTGGGATAGTCTTCCGGAACAAGCCAGACGCTATATAACACTTAGAGCCGCTCGAGCGCTTCAAGCTCGTCTTGTAGGTTCGAGAGATCTTGAAGCTCTTATAATCCGCGACGAATTTGCCGCGAAAGCTAATCTAGAGAACTCGGATAACAACAACTCGGACAGAACTATATTCGATAATTTCGACGTAGCGAGAAGAATAGGAATCAATAGAAACTATAATCCTTACTAAATGTCATTAATAAACACTTCATTACCCAATCTTGTTCAAGGGGTCAGTCAACAACCTGATACGTTAAAATTCGACGGTCAAGGTAAGGAGCAGATAAACGCTTTATCTTCTGTTGCTGATGGTTTGAAAAAGAGGCCAAACAGTAGATACGTTAAACAACTCATAGCTGACGAACTTGACGATGGAGCCTTTGTTCATTTTATAAACAGGGATAAAAACGAAAAGTATGTTTTAATTATAGACAACACTATAACCAATGACACTACAACAGTACGTGTATATGAAATATCTTCATCAAACTCTGTAATAACTTTGAATGATGTACAATCAGGGAGCAGCACCTTTACATCCACAAACGATTACTTATTTGTTCCTGCTAATACAAAACCGAAAGATGTTCTTAAAGCTCTGACAGTTGGTGATACAACGTTCATCCTAAACACAACTAAGAAAGTTACTCGTAAAACAGCAGCAGCCGACAAAAGCAAACCTTTTAGTGACGCAGATAATAACAAAGCTCTCGTGTTTGTTAAGCAAGGCGATTTTCACACTAACTACATAATAGAGATTGAATACGCAAATCCAAACAATTCTAATAATATTAAAACTGTAAAAGCTGTTTTCACTTCTCAAGAAGCTGAATCAACAGGTAAAGGCCCAAAAGCAAGGGGAGGACTTATAGCTCATAACATAAAAGAAAACCTAAAGACTGCCATAAATAACACAACCCCACCGCCAAACACAGAATCAGGTGACGTAGCCTTAGACGGATTTACTATTTCTGACATAGAGTTGTACGGAGTAACAGCAGGAGACGCAGGAGATCGTTATGGTTATCCTGCTTTTTCTATTTCAAGAACAGACGGCGTAGAATTTAAAATAAAAGTATCAGATAGTAAAGGGGGTACAGCACTTGGGTTAGCTTACAAAGAAGTTGATTCAATATCTGACTTACCTAAGTCTGCTCCTAATAACTTTAGAATCAAAGTAAGAGGGTCTGTTGAGGATAACGAAGATGACTTCTTTGTGAAATTTGAAACTAACGACGGTACTACAAGTAGTGATTTTAGTGATGGAGGTTTTATAGAAGATGTGGGGTTTGATGAATTTATAACATTAGATGAAAACACGTTACCTTTTAAACTAGTTAACAACTCGCCTAATAATTTCGATCTAAATCCCTGTAATTGGAAAACAAAGCAGGTGGGTGATAACGATACAAACCCCTTCCCCTCGTTTTTTAATTTAGACACAAATAGTAACCCAGACCGATCTATATCAAACCTTTTCTTTTTCAAGAACCGGTTAGGATTCCTTTCAGAAGGAAGTGTTATCTTATCAGAAGCCGGTGAATATTTTAACTTTTTTAGAACTACAGTAAGATCGCTAATAGACTCAGATCCTATAGACGTAAACGTGGCTAGTAAAAAAGTTACAAAACTTAAATCAGCGGTAGCATTTCAAGAGAACTTAATATTATTTGGAGAACGAGGACAGTTTGTTCTTCGTGGGGGTGAACTGTTAACACCAAAAACAGTCTCAATAACACCTGTTACGAACTTTGAAACTGACACTAGTACAACACCTCTTGAACTAGGGAGCTATATTTACTTTCCATTCACTCGTGGTTCTTTTTCCGGTATAAGAGAGTTTACTGTAAACGCAAGTACAGACATCTATGACTCGGTAGAAATCACAGCACACGTACCTCAGTATATACCTTCTAGTGTTCTCGATATAGCCGGATCTACTTCAGAGAATTTAATATGCCTTGTCAGTAATAACACTGCTGACGAGACTAAGAACATGTACATCTATAAGTATTATTGGCAGGGTAACGAAAAATTACTTTCTAGTTGGAGTAAATTTACTTTTCCTTTTAACATAAGAGGTATCGAGTTTGTAGAGAGTGACCTGTTTATTGTTGCAGCAAAAAACAACAAAACTGAGTTACTAAAAATACCGATGGAAGAGAAACTTACTGATATCAATACTACGTTCACTACATACCTAGACATGCGCGTCGAAGACACAGTTTCCTCTACAGGCCAAATAACTTTACCTTATACACCGGATAGCTCCGATGAAGTTCAAGTATACTCGAGAGAGTCCGGAGACACAAAAGCAGGGGCAAAAATACCGGCCTCTTTAAATGGTAACGTTTTAACAATATCAGGTCATAACCTAATGCCTGTATGGGTTGGTATAAAATACGAGATGAGTTATACGTTCTCGGAACAACTATTTAAACAACGAGCAAACAGAAATAAAAGCCCGTCAGGTTATCAACGACACTTTCTAAAAGGCGGTACTTTATTCTTTGATGATAGCTCATCGTTTCGAGTAGAAGTTACACCTAAAGCGAGGAAGACTTACAAAAATGTTTTTAGTAGTACAATAATTGGAGCTACAACAATAGGAACTCTTCCAATAGAGTCCGGTTCGTTCTCGTTTCCCATCATGTCTTCAGCTAAAGACACAATGATAAAAATTGTAAATGACTCGGCTTTACCGGCAAATTTTCAATCAGCAGAATTTGAATCATTTATTCACTCGAGATCTAAGCGTGTTTGATAGAATTATAGTTCGTTATGATAAAACAGATGTGATAGACGCGCATCCCGATCATGCCGATTACTTAGCAGACAAGTTAAGAGAAATAGATGTGATTGAGTGTATGGCCTTTGGGACAAAACCAAAAGAAGCCTTACTGTCTGCTTTTGAATACGACACGGCGACTATGACCGTTGTAGACAAAAACAACAAGCCCCTAGCTATGTTTGGTGTAGGCGAAAACGGTGACAAAACACCTTATGTCTGGATGCTTGGAACAAAAGAATTTCCAAAGGTAGCCAGAAGAGATCTAGTCAAACACTCAAAGACATGGATAAATGAGCTTCTTAAAATCACAGGAGGTGCAGCGGTGAATTTTGTCCATTGTTATAACCGTCCTGCTGTTCGATGGCTCGAATGGCTAGGAGCAAACTTTACCCATAAACTAACAATCAAAGGCGAACCGTTTTATAAATTTATTTTAATCAACCACGAAGTAATAGACCAATATTATGTGTAGTCCATTAATAGTCTCCTCCATCATCGGAGGCGCTCAAACCTTATCTTCCATTCAAGGACAAAGGAATCAAGCAGACGCTCAAGCGCAAGCGCAAGCGATGGCTTCTAAACAAGAACGAGAACGTTATCTTGCCGAGGTCTCTGCTATGAGAACTCGTCAGCAACAGGAAGCCATAACTAGATCGCAGAGCTTGCAAGAATCTTCTAGAAGAGCTATGGAAGCTAGAGCTACTGCAACTGTTTCAGCAGCAGAAGCCGGAGTAAGCGGTCTTAGTGTCGATGCTTTACTTGGTGATCTATCAAGGCAACAAGCAGATTACGAATTTTCAGTACAACAACAAGCAAGACTAACCGACGTAAACAGGCAAATGGCTCTTAACGAAGCCGGTATAGGTTTTAGTCGCAATATGCTTAGAATAAACCAACCCATACAACAACCGGATTACCTCGGATCTGTAGTAGGCGGCTTGCAATCAGGCTTGAGCACCTATGGAGTAATTCAAGATTCCGGATTATTTGAATAATAAAACAAAAAGATGTCAGAAAGAACACAAGTTAATTTAAACTTAGGAAAGGTGTCAGCAACACCTTCAATACAAGCGGTAGGTGGTACTAACCAAGTGTCCGTTCCACCGGTTTTGAAAGATAACGATTTTTTAAGATTATCTAGAGCGTTGTCGCAGTTTGGAAACCTTGCAGGACAAGCGAGTAACATTAACATGAAACTCGGTAAAGAAGCTGCTGAACAACTTTCTAGTGATGAAATAAACGATATTATAGAAGGCAAGATTCCGGCACCAACCGGTGGTGCTTTAGGTAAGCTAGGTTTCCAGAAAGCATTTCATCAGATATCTGCGAAAAGATGGTTTGATACAAAAGGTGTACAACTATACACAGACTTAGAAAACAAGATAGATGCTCAAACTGACATCTTCATAAAAAACTCCGTACCAATAGAACAAGTACAAGAGTATGTGCAAAAAGAAATAAACGCTCTTGAAGCTGATATTAGCAAAACCTTTGAAGGTAACACCTTTGGAACTCGTGTAAAAAATCTTTTAGGGAGCGAGCTATCTTCTAGGATAATGCAAGGAGCAACAAGCGGATACGAGAAGAAGCAGTTAGCTTACTTGAGATCTGCTAACGAAGAGAAAAGGATGAACGACTTTGCCGGTGTCGTTTTAGGAGAAAGCGAGGAAAGCCTTAAAGGTTATTTTTCTCGTGTGCAAAAACTTTACGCTCAAGAAGGTTATTCTGGGCAAGAAATAAATTCTTTATTCAACTCTACTTTTATAAAAGGTTTAGAATTAGCTATGGCTACCGATCCAGATATTGCAAGCGGAATGATTAAGCAAGCTAAAAACCTAACGATAAACGGAAAACCGGCGTTTGGTAGTATGGAATCTCGGTTACAAATGGCGTTAGCTAGGGGAAAAATTAGCAAGATAAGAGAAGCCGAGCAAGACAGTGATTTTACAGATGCAGAGTTAAGAGGTCAATTTACCGGCCCTGTTACCACTTTCTTTAAAATACTTAAAAGACACGAGGACAATAATGAAACTCCTCCAAAAGACGGAACAGCGCATTCGTATTTACTAACTGGATTTAACAATCTAAACATTAATGGAGGATTAACAGAAGCCGGTATATCTCCGGAAGAATTAGCAACATCTATAATGAGTAATAAAAACCCAAGGTTGGGTTTTGTAAAAATGGTGGCTCAGTTATTACAAAAAGAAACAGGTTTAGACCCAAAAACATCATCTATATTAAGTATATCCCAATCTGATATAAACGAGGAAATACGGAAAATAAATCAAGCTCCACCAGAGATTTTTATTGGACTTACTCCTAATGAAAAAAAGGATTTAAGAGAAAAAGCTAGAAAATACTTTAAGGACAATCCAAAAGGCGACGCTGAATCTTTCATGAGGATTCAAGAACTCGGTGAAATGGAAGCACCATTAGGTGTTAAAAAAGAGTACGAAGAAGCGCTTTTGATTAACCAAAATATACCGACAACAGCAACTTTAAACGGGCTATTAGGTAGAGAGCTTTCTGTTGTAAGCGATGACCCAAATTTGTCTTTAGTGTTCAAAGGTGACGACGAAACAGCACCGGCGTTTACGAAGGACTATATAGAAGCAATAAAAACTGAAGCTATTCTTAGAATTGAAGCAGAGCTTAGAAAATTTGCTGAAAACAATATATCAGAAAATACACCTAACAAAGAGCAAATAATGTACGATCAAGCGGAGATCTTAGCAAAAGAAGAAACAAAAGATTTTCTTTTACAAGCTACGGTTCTACAAGTTCGGATAGAAGAAGAGTTTGGAGATACAGGTTTTCCGGCTGAAACAGATCCACAGAAAATAAGAGCTAATCGCGTCCAACGTATGTTAGGTTTTAAATTGGAAGAAGGCGATGACCCTGATGACTCGCCTTTCTTTACGGAAGGGGCAATAACAAAATTGAACGTAGTGGATAACCCAAAACTTGAACCTTATAAAACTTTAAACCGTGAGTACGCTAGAACATTCGCAAAGGGTGAAAGAAATTTAGCCGACGCAAAAACCAGAAAAGAAATAGACGCAGATTTTAAGAAAGCTAGGAAAGCAGAGGACGACGAAGCCTTAGAATTATTGATGAAGTTCTACGGTTACAAAACAATAGACTTTACTACAAAAGATATAATCAAAGATTTTGACGCAACAGATTTATGGTGGACTGATGTGAGTCTTTTTCAAAACAGAGAAGAACTAAATAATACCGTAAAAATGTTCTTAACCCTTATGAAGAAAGTTGAA
>NZTP01000047.1 GCA_002696485.1 Altibacter sp.
TAATGATACCCGAATTTTCCGGCCAAGCCGCTGAAAGCGTATGTTTTTCGGCCAAAAGTGCGTGCTGTTTAAACGCTTCGGGAAAATGTTTATAATCGCTGTGTTCGAAGGCATATTGAAAAAAGGCATTCTTGTCTTCTACTGAAAATTCTTTAGAAAAGTAGGCGTCACCACCGAGCTTAGATTCCCATGCATCATCGAAGATAGGATTTTGAAAGTAGGGGACTAGATATTTACCCGAATACGAAAAATCCGGAGCGGCGATCCAGTGCATCACATCTTTATTGTCCGGGAAGTAAGTACAAAGGATCACGCCTCCGGCGTCAAAAATTACACCTAACTCTTTCAGTTTTTCGGCCACTATGGTAACTACCTCTTGTAACTCATCCGGTTTGGTCATCGCAAGGGAACGGGAGCGTACCTTTTCCAATGCAGCTTCAATTTGAGCTTCTCTTGTCTGTGCTTCGGCTTTTTGTAAGTCGAGGAATCGTACATAGGCCTGCTCGAAAGCATGTGTCATTTTTATGACAATTTTTTTAACGTCCTCATCCGGTGGAGTCACCATATCAAAGGCCAATAAACCGTTGGATAAGCGACCGCAGGGATTCCATTGATGCGTGAGATGCCCACCCAATACTGCTTTCTTGAAAACTTTGGCGATATCGCTATTAATAGTCTCCCATTCTTTAATAGCAGTTTTAAGTTTTTTCAAATCATATTCGAAAACGATGTATTTGTCGCCTTTTTTCCATTTTTCTAAAACATCAGTTCCTAATAAATGGTATTGATGTGCGTCGTACCTCAATATTTGGCTTTGCGGGTCTGAAAAATTTCCCGGCGATGAAAAATCCCACCATGTAAAGAAATCATTATCGTCTATCAATAGAATGGACGTACCCGTAAAGCCATCGAGTTCCAAATGTTGCATTTGCTTTAGAAGTTGCTGCGTCACTTTGTCAAAATCGGCAGTAGAATGCATAGCCATTGCTTCAGAGCGAACACGCTCCACAGCTACCTCAATCTGTGCTTCCCTTGCCTGTGCTTCTGCTCTTTGAAGGTCGAGGAAACGGGTATAGGTGCGTTCAAACTCTACGGTAAATCTTTTTATATGTCTTGTTCGTCCTTCGTAAGGGTTCGTCTAATGTTTATTCCGAAGCAGCCGTACTTCATATAGGCTTCAGCATAATATAAGCCTTCAGGAAAATTCTTTGCCTTCAAATTTTTTGCCCCGCTTAGGAGTTCGCTCCATATGCTGAAGAAATTTTGGACCTCTTCAGGTGGAATGGGTACGATGTGAACCGCTTCCCCGCTTTCCCAAGCCTCAAAGCAAGCGGCGGTATACGGTTCATTTCTGTCGAGATCATAGGTAAAAGACTGACTTTTAATTTCTGATGATGATTTAGTATTTTCCGTCCATGTGGCCCAGAATTTGTGTTTTTTATTTTCAATGTCCGGTAACCATACATAGGAGAATTCAGATTCAATGCCCAGCTGTAACAACTGTTGATGAAAAACTTTTGATGTAGTATCCAGTTCATTGGAATGCTGCATGAGCATACTTTGGGTACGGGTGCGTTCCAGAGCAGCTTCGATTTGAGCTTCTCGAGCCTGCTTTTCAGCTTTTTGAAGGTCAAGGAAACGGGTGTATGTTTGCTCAAAAACTTTTCCGAAGCGTTTAAAAATATCATGTGCCTCCGGCACAACTTCATAAGTAATGAACAATAAAAATCCTTTATTGAAGCGCACCAAATGATTGAATTGGGTGGTGGGCAAATCAATATTGGCTTTCTCAAACTGCTCGAATGTTCCTTTTAGTTCGGGAAGAGATTTCATATAGTTGTAGTGTTCCACCAGCTCTTTGCTTTCCTGCCCATACACAAAAAAGTCATCTCCATTAACTATGGCTTTATGCCATGGGCGTAAGCTTTTATGTTTGGTAAGGGGTAACACAAACGGTTCCTGAAGCTCACCTTCACTGCTCATAATACAAGTACTCGATTTTTTATCTTCGAAAAGTATGTTGTAACCACAGCTCCAGGCGGGGACGCCCAGCGATTGTACTTCAGTGAATAACACATTGGCGGCTACGGGGAGCTCGTCACTATGCTGCATGGCCATAGTGCGGGATCTCACTTTTTCCAAAGCGAGTTCTATTTGTATTTCACGTGCCTGCTTTTCGGCTTTTTTAAGGTCAAGGAAACGACGGTGGGCAAGATCGAAGGCGCCGGCAAATTTGATCAAAATTTCGATATCTTCAGTAGGCGGTTTTTTTACAACGCCGGGTAAACTGTAGCCTATTTCCCCATGAGTGGTCCTTGCCATGATAAAGGTAAGCCCGCCTATATGCCGTATGTCATCTTCTGTTGGAGCCTGCGGATCTATGTTTTTAAAATCCCCAAGGGACACCATCTTACCCACATAATCTAGGGCGTCTTCTACCCCCATAGCATACACAACCGTAGGTTTCTTGCTTTTTTCCCATTTGGCCAATTGCGGTATGTCACCGTGTATATGCCTGGGTAATTCCATCACAAAACCTATTTTGCTCCCATCTCCGGAGGTCATCGCTTTTTCGTACGTGTCTGGCCGCCACATCATATGCCAGAAATAGTGAGCATCGTGCCCTAATTTTATGAACTCGTTGCGCATGGTCACCACAATGTCCAAGAGGTCTGTGGATTCCTTCATTGCCACTGCCTGGGCTCTTATACGCTGCAGGGCACCTTCTACTTCCAATTCGCGATTCTTTTGCTCCAATTCGAAGGTGCGACGTTTTATCGCTTCACGTAGTTCTTGGTTTTCTACGTGTATCTTATCAAAACCAATGGTTTCTCCTGCGTCGGTTTTTGAATCGGGGGTGGAATAGTGTTGGTATACGAAACGCCATCCTTCGTTGTTTTTTCGAAGCACATTAGTGAAGCGGAACCGCCCATAATAGTTCCAATCGGTGCCATTTTGGAACCAAGCGTCAAAAAAATGATTGATGAAGACTAGATCGTCGAACGCATCCATGATTTTGGTCTCGTTCCTTAAGTCGCATTTTCCTGCTAATTGTTCGGCTGTTTCAGCAAAGAATTGTGTGGTGGCGGCTCGGTTTAAAAATTCTTCGTTATTGGTAGAGCCAATAAAATGAAAGTCGTCATCAAGATAGGCGTCATAGGTAGCAACATCTCCGTTGAGATACGCATGTAACCAAGTGTCGTACACTTTAAAGACTTCTGTTTGTATCTTTTTGTCAACTTTCATGATCCTTTAGGTAACGGCAATTGAATAGTAAACTGAGTTCCTTCTCCTTCTTGGGTTTCCACCTTCAGCGCTCCGCCATGGGCTTTCACAATGTCATAACTTAAACTAAGTCCCAGCCCCGTGCCTTGACCCGTAGGCTTGGTGGTAAAGAACGGTTGAAAAATCTTTTCTACGACTTGTTGTGGCATTCCGTGGCCGTTGTCCTTTACTGAAATGTCAATCGTTTTCCTCTTCTTTTCAGTAGCGATCCAAACCGTAGGTTGAAATCCATTTTCTTCGGACTTATTCTTTTCTGTAACGGCATAGAATGCATTCGTGATAAGATTTAAGATCACTCTTCCTATATCCTGAGGTACGATAGGTATGTTGCCTATGGACGTGTCATATTGTGTCTCCATACTTGCATTGAAGGATTTGTCCTTAGCGCGCAGTCCGTGATATGCCAGGCGCAAGTACTCATCTACGAGAACATTGATGTCTGTAGGTTCTTTTGCACCACTACTGCTGCGGCTGTGTTGCAACATTCCCTTTACAATGCCATCGGCACGTTTGCCATGATGATTTATTTTTTCAAGGTTTTGAATAACATCGTTGGCAATGGCGTGTACCTCTTCGGGATCGCCGTTTTTTAATTCTTCCATCATCTCTTCCAGCAACTCCTTACTGATTTCAGAAAAATTATTGACAAAATTCAAGGGATTCTGAATTTCATGAGCGATACCGGCCGTTAGTTCTCCCAGCGAAGCCATTTTTTCCGACTGGATAAGCTGGGCCTGTGTCGCTTTCAACTCTTTCAATGATTTGCTTAAGGCTTCGTTGGCTACTTCGATTGTTTTTCTTTTCTGTTCCAACTCATCAATCGTCTCTTCCAATAAGATTGCCGTAGTACGTTTGACCTTTTCGGTACGTTCTAACTTAAATTCTGAGATCATGAGATCGTTTTCTGCGTTCTTTACCGTTTTAAGAAGCGATGCTTTATCTTCTTCTGAAAAGGCATCTGACTGATGAATGAATTCTTTTAATTTTTCCAGGTGTTGATTCATTTAATCTTTTTCTTTTAATGCTACTACACAACAGGCGTTGTTATGAAATTCATTAGTACCTATTTTTGATTTTCCGTATTCACCATAGGTGAAGAAACCAACCATTGGCGCATCCCACAATTTTTGCACAAGTTCTATCTCTTCTTTCATTAAAGCTCCAAAAGATAAATGCCGGCTTACACATGAAAACATGATCAAGGCATCGGCCTGCTGTTGGGCATTGTCCTTAATACTCGCACATTCTGACACGACCGTTTCGATGGAATCAAAATCCGGGGGCAGCGAAAATTTTATCTTAGATCCTTGGGGCACACTTCCGGTACATATAAGGGAACGGTCTACACGGTTGGCAAACCTGGTGGCCCGAATTACCGTATCTCCATTGTCTCTTTCCAATTGCAATGGATAATACCATGAATTTTGAAATGGAACGACATCAGTTTGGTCATTCAGCTTTACGTCCACGCCAAGATATTTCATTAACATGTCCAACGCGGGTTTATCGTCTATGGTATATACAATATTACCTTCGCTCTTGGTTACCGTTTTTGTCGTGCCGATCGCCTTCCAGCCACAGGTAGCAATACCTCGTACGTCTACTTTATCCTGGTCGATGATGAGGGAGATCAGGGCATTGTCTTTACTTTTTCCGTTGGTAAAGACAACTGGCTTTTCGGTTAATAAATCATCTCCGGCCATCCCTCCAAATACGGTCAACTCATTTTCATGTGTCACGGTGCTCCGTTTTCCGAAGCCCTCCATGATACCTTCAATAATTGCTTCGCCATCAATAAATACACCGCCGGTCGCGATTATTAAGGCCGGATTTGAAAAGGATTCTTTACCAATAGTACCGAGTCTCTTAGCGGTATCAAAAGCCGCCTCAGCGCTTGTCTCAAGAAAGGTCACATTAAAATAGCGCTTATTCAGGTCCAACAACATCATGGTAACGCTGCCTTGTTCAATCTCTCCATCGATAAATTCACCCGCAGTAGTGGCACCAAAAACAGCAATATTGCGCTTGTCTAAGACGTCGCTCACAGCGCTCCAATCTTGTTCAATGGAAAGGAAGACAATAGCCAACGTGGGTTTGAAACCATCGGAAGTCGCCTGATCGATTTCTTTGATAATGGCTGCTGTTGAGTTTGCTTTTATAGTTTTTGAAATCATTTATGAACTTATTTTAGGAGGTGCGTATTCTTTCTTATTTTTCTTTTAATGCTACCAGACAGCAGGTGTTGTTATGAAATTCATGCTTCCCGGTTTTCGATTTTCCGAATTCACCATAGGTAAAAAACCCTACCATAGGTGCCTCCCAAACTTGTTGGACCTGTGCTATTTCCTCCTTCATTAATATACCGAAAGACAACTTTCGGCTTACGCAGGAGAACATGATCAATGCATCTGCTTCAGCTTGCGTCCGCTCTTTTAATTCTTTACATTCTTCTACTACAATTTCGATGGCGTCAAAGTCAGGTGGAAGCGAAAATTTTACTTTGGAACCTTCAGGAACATTACCGGCACATATAATCGACCGATCTTGACTATTGGCGAACATAGCGGTCCTCATGACGGGAGCAACATTATCGCGTTCCATTTGTAAAGGGTAGTAGGCACTCAACTGCGACAACATTTCTTTACCGGAATCAAATTCCTCGTCCGCGCCCAGATACTTAAGGATCATATCAAGGGCCGGTTTGTCGTCTATCGTGTAAACGATGTTTCCTTCGCTTTTGGTAATAGTTTTCGTAGTGCCGATAGGCTGCCATCCGCAAGAGGCAATTCCATTAATTTCAATTTTATCCTCATCTACTATAAGAGCCAACAATCCTTGTGAACTACTTTTTCCTTTGGTAAACGCTATGGGGCCCTCTAGGAGTAGATCATCTCCAGCCATGCCTCCATAGATGGTCACGTCTCCGTTACATCCTTTCTTAATACCTTCCACAATGCTTTCGCCTTCTGTGGTCAACCAGCCGGAAAGGACAATAAATGCAGGATTTGAGAAAGTTTCTTTTCCTAAGCGGCCAATTTTTTCGGCATTTTCTTCCGTGGTTTGCTCACCGGTTTCGAGGAATTCCAATTTAAAGTAGGTAGGATTCATATCTAGCAGCATTAACACAATACTTTCTTCTTCCATCTCCTTATCAATAAATTCACCTGCGGAGGTCGCACCAAAAACAGCAATTCCTTTTTGATCCAGCGCATTGGTTACGGCCTGCCAATCCTGTTTTATGGAAAGGAAAACAATGGCTAAGGTGGGATTAAAATCCTGAGAAATAGCCTCATCAATTTCTTTGATGATACCTTCGGTGGAAGCTGCTTTTACTGTCTTTGCGATCATGACTCATCCGTGTTTTGAACGGTGCCGATAATTACGTTGACCCCGCCGGTGGCAAAATTCGACAAATCCAGGACGGTTGCCTGTCCTTCGGCAGAAGCCATAGTTTTCTGCATTTGCTCAACATCTTTAAAATAGAGTTCGGCCATTCGGTAGTAATCGGCTTTTTTACCATCGGGTGTCCCTAAGAATTTTGTTAATTCCATTTTTGCAACGCCCTTCATGTTTGCCGTAAGCGGAAGGTGGTTCTTCTCATAATACGTTTCAAAAGCCTCGGGATCTGTTGGATGGCCGTACAATACTGTTATTTTTTGCATCATTTTAATTATTTATAGTTTCAAAACTTCGTTGCCAATCTCCCATTGAAAGGAAAGTGTGGGTATTCTATTAGTTAGTAGTCTTCTCTTTTAATGCCACACAACAGGTTGTAAGGTTGTGCATTTCAAGATTTCCTCCGGTGGCACGGCCTAACTCTGCGTTGCTAAACATTCCTACCATGGGGACATTCCAGACATTCTTTACACCTTCAATTTCTTCCTTCATCATGGGTCCCAACGCCAAAATCCTTCCTGCGCAACTAAAGACGACTAATGCGTCGGCCTCAGGCATTTGAGTTTCTTTTAATTGTGCTACTCCTTTTACTACCTTTTCCATGACGTCCCAATCCGGTGGTATAGAAAATCGAATTTTGGAGCCTTGCGGTATGGTGCCACTCGTATAATAGGAGCGGTCCTCCCAATCTACCACCAATGGCGGACGCATTACCGGGTCACCCTTTTCGCGCTGCAATTGCAGCGCGAAATTGGTGGCCAGTTCCATGAGCACTTCCTTATTTCCGGGACTTATATTTTCAAGGCCCCCATATTTTACGGTAATATCCAATGCAGGTTCATTTTCTATCGTATAGATATGATTGCCAACACTCTTGGTAACAGTCTTTTCAGTACCTACGGCCTTCCATCCACATGTGGCAATGCCTTTTACTTCCACCTTGGTCTCATCCAAGGCAATACATACTATGCCCTCATTGGTTTCTCGACCATTCGTAAAAACAAAGTTCTCATTGAAGGTATAATCGTCTCCGGCGGCACCGCCAAAAGCATTGACATCTTCTCCGGCGATATCTTCCAAGCCACGCAGAATTTCTTCCCCATCCACTGCAGGATGGCTAGTGCCTATTAAAAAAGTAGGTTTGTCAAAATTTTTCTTTGCCATTTTTGCAAGCGAAGCGGCCACTTCTCGGTAATTCTTTTTGGGATATTCTTCAAAATAAAGTTGGAAATAGTTTGTGTCAAGATCTAGTAACAGCATTGCTACAGATCCTTGCTGCGTATCTTCGTCGATAAATTCGCCGTTGGTGGTAACACCAAAGATTTGAATTCCTTTGTCATCCAAAAGATTCATAATTGCTTTTCGGTCTTGGACTACCGAAAGAAATACCAAAGCGAGAGTTGGTGCGAATCCGTCCGCTACGCTGTTTTCCAATGCCGATTTGATTTCTTCGATGGAGGTTCCTTTTATTGACTTTGCTTTCATATTATGTTGTGCTCTGGGCCTTTTCTTTGTAGCCTTTGGTTATAATTGGAAAATTAACTTGGCGGGGATGTTTTAATGTTCCTAATTTTTTCTTTAATATCATTATGTAGTGATTCGTAAATTACATAAATTCAAATGAATAGATGCGTCCCGAATCCTCGATTCATCTAAGCATCGACAGACGGTACTGCGGACATCTCATTTCTTGTACATTGGTTCAGTACAGCAAATTGTCTAAAATGCGGTCGATATTGCGTTCTGCCATATGAAACCGCTTGTCCACAGAAAAAACGGCATGCATTTCCTTGCGTAATTGTGCTAATTCCTTACTTGAGTAGTCGTGGTACTCGAGATTATCTTCTATCTTTTCCAGACTTTCATCTTCGGTATCTTTTTTAAATTCGTTGTATATTTTATTGAATGTGGCAGGGTCTGCCTTGGTTTTTATTAATTGGATCTCGGCTTCACTGGCAACGGTATCTGCACTTGCACAAAGCAATAGAATATATGTTTGCAGCTCCAGCTTGTTCCACGGGGTTGGTTTATTTTTCATGCTGAAAGATTTTGACTTAGAATGGTGTTTCGCATACTGCCAAACAACAGTTGGTTGTTTTGAAAAAAAAGATTCGGGAAATGTACATTCTCTGAAAAAGGATGCATCCGGTGTTCGAAGCAGTATTCAAGAAAACCGTACGTTCTACGTATGAATTGAGAACGATTTGCATTTCCGAAGAAAAGCCAATACATACAGCTTCGGAAGATAAATTTCATGATACTTTGGTTAGTTCCTCTAAATATATGATAATTAATTTATTATGCATATACTTTTTAGAAGACCTTTCAGAAAAAAACCACTACATCTCAATCGTAATTTGAAAGTACTTCGCTAATGTAGTTGTACACATTAAATGGGGGCTCTGCTTGTGTGATACAGTAGGAGAGAACCCTTCCGGTAGCAGGAGCATAGCCTACAAAGGTTCCGTAGTAACCATAATGACCAAAATAATATTCATCGTTATAGGATGTTCGATAGATGCCAAGCCCGTACAGACTTTCATTTTCCTGCGTTGGATGTACATCGATCATGGCTTCTATGGATGCTTCGGAAAGAAGTTGGCCTTGAAACAAGGCTTTAATGAATACCGCAAGATCCCCATTGGTAGAAACGAGTCCGCCGCCGGCCCAATCGAAAGACGTGTTGATCTCGGAAAAATTCAGGGTGCCAACATATTGAGCTACCCGAGACTCTAAGGGAACGGGCGGTTCATAAAATTCAAAGTAGGTAGCATGCATCCCCAGCGGTTCGATGATGCGGGAGCGAATGATTTCTGAAAGGGACTTTTGTTCAAGATGTTCTAAAAGCAGCCCAAGCAGTACGTAGTTCATATCGGAATAATGCCAACCGTTGCCCGGTGCAAAATGCGGTTTTGTATGCAATTGAAAATCGAAGAAGAGTGCCAGGATCGATTGGGGTGTATACTGTCTTTTTGGATTACTCAATACATGCGCTATAAAGGCTTCTTCTGCGTCTGTAAAGATATCTGCCAAACCCGAGCGATGGGATAGCAGTTGTTGTACGGTAATTGTATGGGTAAGGACGGTGTCCCTGAAGGTATGTAGGGATTGCAGTGGCTTAGATTTGGTTTCAGGGAGATATGCTAGAAACGGATGGTCAAGCGTTAATTTTCCTTCTTCCACCAGTTGAAGCGTACTAACGGCAACAAACAGTTTGGTAGTACTCGCAATACGGAAGCTATCCTCCGGAAGAAGGTCTCTTTTGCCGTCGAGGGTTTTGCCGAAGCTCTTGGAATACACAAGATGCTTTGCAGGATCTTCAATGTGTAACAGAATACCATGCACCGGTTGCGGCCCGGAGGTGTCCAACTTCGATTGAGACAAGGTGGAAACCACCTTCGATTGACCCCACGAAAGGCACGAAATAAGAAAGAAACCATATATGCTGAACTTCATACTTCAGACTATATTTATTAGCAACTACAGGCGCCGGTCAATGGGTGAGGAGCATTTCCATTACCGTAGAATCAGGATCGAAAGTTTGTGCAAAGCTTCCGGAAGTAAAACTAAAGACCAGCCCTATGACGGCTGTTGCTATGTTCTTTTTCATCGTTTACGATTATAATTGATCTTCTAAGTAGTGCTGATCGACAGCTACTTAGAATTACTAAGATACGTAACTTGAAGAAAACACTACCCAATGAAAAAGGTTTTTTGCTCAGGCTTCCGTTTGCAAACGGATCGATTATAGCTGCTCCCACTCGTTTTGAAGGTTGGTGCGCGCCTGTGCTTCGTAATTTTTTCTGAAGTATTCTGTCTTATAAATAGCCGGTAAAGACAAGAAGTGTTCAAGTACCTTTTTTCGACCGCTACGGTAAATGAGGTTAGGATAAATGCGGTATTCCTTTCTAATATTCTTGCTGTAGGTTGAATAGGCTTCGGGATCTTTCCCCAGAATTACCAAATCCAGATCGAGCAATAAATTTGTATCGTTATCAGTTGACAGCTCGTGCGTTTTGGTGGCTTCTATTTGCGACATGCACTCCTCGATATGTCGAAAGCTCGTGTTAGAAATTCTTTTTTTAAACAGTAAAGCACTTTGGTGTTCATTGTCGCTTTTAGTTGGAAAATAGATGATGTCATGGTAGAATATGGAAAAAAGAAGGGTGTCGATCGCTTCACATTGTGATCGGACCGGTTCTAGTTCCGTAAGCATGGTCGACAGGTGCGACAGATTGTGATAATAGCGGGATGGATTTGAATAGTGAACTGCGATCTCCTTCCAGCATTCTGTAGTATAGGAAAGATCCTTAGAATACGTTCCAATGAGTTTTAGAAATACAGCTTTCAACGATTCCTCGCTCCAATTGTTTCCTTTGATTTTATTCAGCATTGATTGTTGAGATTTTGCAGAACATTACCCATACGATAGCAATGCATTGTTATTAGGAGATGGTTTGTGAAACTTTTGTTCGGGATAAGAAATACGAGTGAAACGTCTATGTTTTCTCTTCCCGCAGAATTTTTTCCATCTTTCTGCCTTTTGCCAATTCATCATAGAGCTTATCTAAATAGCGACATTTTCTGTACAATTCAAATTCATCAGCTATATCCTCTATGCGATAACCGCAAATGACGCCTTTAATAAGGTGGGCATTGGGATTCAATTCTGCTTCTTGAAAGAAGGTCTCAAAAGTTGCCTTCTTATCGATCATTTCTTGTATTTTATCGTTATCGAACCCGGTTAGCCATTCTATCACCTGATGGAATTCTGCTTTCGTTCTGCCATTCTTCTCTAGTCTGTTTATGTAATGAGGATAAACAGATGCAAAGGTCATTTTGCCAATTTGTTCATTTTTTTCTGCCGTAACTTTCATCGTATCGATATGTTTGTTTTAATTACTCTTGTTTTTCCGCATAAAATCAAAGGCCCCTTCACGAAGTCGTATTCCGTACTCCAAATAAGCTTTCATGCAGGCGAGGAAATTTGCCCAACCTCCTGAATTTTCCAAAGCCCATTTCAGGTTCTCCTCGGTAAGTTCCTTCCCGTTTTCATTGACCCTAACCACGGTGCTTTGATCAGGCATTGCTTCCAGCGTGATCGTCACCACAGTTTCCGGATCCCATACAAATGAGATCTCATGCTGCGGGACAACAGAAACTTGTGTGATTGGAAAGGTATCAGGAAATTCCGGGAATTTCCATACCACCTCTTTTCCGGTTTCAAGGCGTCCGCTGCTTTCAGAAATAAAGTATTGGGTCATGTGCACGGGATTCACGATCCCTTCGAAAACGTCGGCTATTGGCTTTTGTATTTGCAAGCCGGCATTTGATTGTAATCTCATTGTACAGTTGTATTGGTTTTATATCACATGTATCTGGTTTCTAATATGGTTCCAGCCTTTTGGCATACGGTTTTGTTACGGAAACATAGAATCTCACGTACATCGTAGCACGAAGATAGCAAATGCTAATGACAAGCGTGTAAAGTGCCGACCTGCGAGCACTTCTCGAAACTACGTTCACGAGATCCGGTAACTTACCTATTTAGGTGCGAGTAAACATGATTATCCTCTCTTGCAATCTGTTTTTTAACTTCCGTTCAGTTGTCTTGCATAGTCATCGCTATCATAAGTTCCCATGGATTTTTCGATGATTCCATCGTCATTCATGGTCCATTCTTCAAATCCGCTGAATTCTACCTTGTTTCCCGTTCCATTTGGCCCGGAGTTAGTTCCTTTAAAAGTCCAATAATATCGATATTGATCATTTCTCTTTACTAAACTATCCATGGTTAAAACCATATCGGGAAATGCCTCCATATATGATTGCGCCGTTTCTGCGATTTGTTTTCTTCCCATTGCCGGAGTTCCGTTATTAACGGTAAGGATTCCGTCCTCAGCGTAAAATGAAGCCATTTTTTCGGGCAATTTACTATTCCAGGCATCGGTATATTTTTGCCCGAATTCGACCATACCATCCAATTCCGAGGTATCAGATTTACATCCTGTCATGATGATTAAGATTATTACTAACGTTGGTAAAATTTTTTGTGTCATTCTCATAACCATGATTTTGTTCTAAAGAGCTAAGTCCTTGTATACACCTTCCAGCGTATGGCATTCCGCACGTACCGTACGTCCGGGGCTGCCGTACCGGCAGCAATGATCTTAGGTGGAGCCTGCAGATCAGAATACATGTGAAGCCGTTTGGTTGCTATTTCTGATTAAAGATAGTTTTTTTGTTCGACCGGTGTTTAATTGGATTTCAATTGAGCCATGTGAGTGATTCGTTGTGGGTCTTCTTTATTTAGTTATTTCTTGATGTAATAATGCTAATATCTCTTCATTTAGTTCCAGGCACAACCGTAGTCTTTCATTAATCAGTTCGACGAAAACAGCTTGATTTTCAACCATATTTTCAAATTTTATATCCTTAAGAAGATCGTTATTATTGATTTCAAATCCTGAAGTGGGGAAATTTAGTCTTATTATAGTTTCATCGTCTTCAGATGCATCGGCTGACAACCAACTACCATTTTCAATGACATACCTAATCATTAAGTTCTCGAATTCCTTCGTAGCTTTTTGTCTAAGATTCAAATCATCTAATCTTGGCATCCAAGAAGAAAGACGATTTCTTAATTCAGTACTTTTTATGATACCCAAATTACCGGAATTTATAAGGTCATTTAAGAAACCATTCTTGGGATAATAATAGACAGAAGAGGTTACATCACCAAGTATTGGGTCCAGATCGAATCCTTCAGAATAACGATTGCCGGTATTGTGTAGCACGGTAATGGCTGCTTTTATGTTTTCGGCATTACTGTTTAATACAGAAAGTAATTCGGAGCGATTATATTCAAAATCTTGTTTTAAATTGTTCAAAATTTCTTGTTCCTGTCTTTCTTTATTTAAGTTCTCATTCCAATTGTTAATTTGAAGCGCAATTAAAATTCCAATAACAACCAGTACAATTTCCCCAATCGCATAGAGTATATATTTGCTGAATTTATGTTCGGTAAGCAATCTTTGACGAATTTTTCGGAAGAATTTGATCATATGCTATTTCCCGCAAAGGCGGGAATCTGGTTAGTTTCTCTAAAGATATGATATTTAATTAATTGCATATTTAAAATAAGGAAGCATAACAGTTTCACATACTATTTTTGGAAGTGTAGATCGTACGTTAATGAAATGGTATGGTTGCCTTGTGTTTCTTCAAATCAAATAAACATGGTCACGAACAGCTATATACAGTTCTGTTCGCTTTATTCACTTAAGTGAGAAGATATGGAGGTCTTAAGGTCATTGGCTAATTGAGTAACCTTTTCATTTGAAGATACGTAGCCTGTATAGATCACTTTTTGTGTGGCAAGTATATTTTTAAATTTTGATTGATTAATAAAATCATTAACCATTTCATGTTTGGCTTCACTGTCGTTGAACAAAGGAATATTGTCTAGAATGTAAGGGTCAACATTTTCACCAACAAACTTTTCATGCCAAATATTAGCCTCCCTAATACCAGCTAGTTCATATTCGTAAAAGGTAGTAATTTGGTTTCGCAGCTCCGGAGATTGTATTAGGCGAAGCTTCTTCTCGTCTTTTAACGATAGATAAATCGTATTAAATTCTTTCGATTTGATTTCGTCACTTACGGCAAATACTATATATCGATGGTCTTGATCTGAACCCGTTACCCCTTTAAAATTTTCTATTGTTAATAATCTTTTTTGCTTGTCTACTTTTTCTGCTTCTAAAAACTGAATATTTTGGTTCAATTCTTCAATCATAGAATATAGAGAAAAATGTAACTGTCTTCTTTCAATTCTTTGATCGTTCCAATTATTAATTTGAAGGGCTAGTAAAATACCAATAATGACGAGAAGGATTTCTCCAATGGCATATTTCAAATACTTTCCGGTCTTTCCTTCGGAAAGTACATTTTGTCGCATATTTCGAAATAGTTTTATCACAAGCGGTTAGTTTCTCTAAAGATATGATATTTAATTAATTGGGAATTTAAAATAAGGAAGCCCAACGGGGAAGACTACCATTCCTGCATTCCGATAAACAGTTTTGGCAGATGTCTTGATGTTGCGGCGAGAGGTTTTGGGTAATGCTTCGGGTGCGATGTTTGGTATGTATTCGGATTTTTTTAGATAAAGGTTTTTTATGATTCGAATTTTTATCTATATCAAAAGCCGCAAGTAAATATAGTGATAGTTATACATTAATCAATTCTCATCTTTCCGACACTTCTGCACCAATAGGGCATAAGGAGATTCCATTAAATTACGTATTGTCATTAAATGTTGTTTTTCTCTATCTGCCATTGAAATATTGAATACTAATTCCGTTTGAAATTTTTCGTAATACTTGCTGTCTTTATCTTTTGTCCAATCAATTTGCTTTAACGTCTTAAGAATCTCCGGTCCAAGAATTTGATTTACGTATTGCAGTTCCTGTGTGCCTCCAAATTCGACCGAACCGCTGAATAATTCAAATATGTTTTTTAGGTTTTCATCTCTATTTTGTTTCATTTGAGTTTGTACGTTTTCCAATTCGCTGTAATACTGAATCAGGCTATTTTTTATTGCGATATCATTAAGCAGCTTAATATTTCCGGATGAGATTAAATCTTTAAAGGTAACGTCGCGAACCACAAACACATCACCTCTAATAGCTACTAAAAATTTGTTTATAAGATAATTCTTGCTTTCTGTACCTGAATGTAATTCTAATAACAGTTCTTTACTTGTGTTAATCCTTTTATCGGCTTTTTCTAAAGATTGGACAATGAGTTGTTTGTCCATATCGAAATCGTCTAATATTCTGTTATAATAAGTAAGCTCCAATGCTGCGTTCTTCTTACGGTCATTCCAATTATTAATTTGAAGCGCAATCAATATCCCAATCACGACAAGGATGATTTCACCAATAGCGTAAAGCAAGTATTTACTGAATTTGTTTTCAGAGAGTAATCTGTGACGGATTTTTCGGATGAAATTTATCATTCAATTTTATTTAAATTCTCCGGCATAAGTGAAAGTGTTACATCAATTACGTCAATGGTATTTTGCAAATAGCCAATGGTAGCTCCTATGTTATCGCGGTTTAACATAAGTATTCTCCAAGCATTTGTTTCAATAAAAAAACGCTGCATATCCTCTACCTCAAGAATTTTCTTGAATTCAAATTGGGTGGCGTGAGACTCTATTAGCGGTAGCCATTGATTATTAAACACATACTCAATATCGGCTAAGGCCTTATTAGTGTGGTTTACCTTATCATCGTAATAAATACCTAAATTCTTTCTCAATGCTTGATTCGTTACAGTCTGAAGACCATTAGATTTGAGTGCTTCATATGAATTTGTAAGTGATTGAAACCTGCTAAAATGTACCACTTCTCCCAGCCAATGAGGAACACTGTCCATTTTTTTAGTCCTAAGACCATTATCTACGAGTTTCGCTGAGGCATCCAAAGCTTTTTGGTGCCAGGCTTTAATGTTTATAAGATTTGTACGATCCTGTATGAGATTTTCTTTTATTTGCGAAAGTGTTTCTTTTTCAAATGCACGATCTTTTCGCCTTTCATTCAAATTATTTATCTGAAGTGCGATAATTATACCAATAACTACTAAGACGATTTCACCAATCGCATAGAGCACATATTTACTGAATTTATTTTCAGTTAGTAATTTGTGTCGAATTTTTCGGAAGAATTTTATCACTAGCGATACATTTCTCTAAAGATATGATTTTTAATTCATTGGATTTTTAAAATAAAGATGGACAATTTATGTATACATTTAATGGCGTTACGGTGACAGCATACCAAATAACCAGAGTAGTGCCAGCGGTACTATGTATGTAAAAACCGTGACATATTATTTGTTGGTTAAAGAGAAAGCTTTTTAATTATGGAATCTCACGTTTTCCAGATCAACCAGACATAAAATCGTTATGCTTTGTTGTACTGTCGTTAGAACATCAATTATCATATAAATCTATTTCCTTGATAACATTTTCACCAACTTCATCAAGTTGGCCATATAAATCAATCATCCAATCAAACTGAAAAGCTGCTAAATTAATTACATTTCTATAGGATGCAGAGGAAGTGTATACTTTAAAATCTTCGTAATATTCAGATTGTGGTGTAGCTCTCAGGCTTAATGAATCCGGAGGTAAGAAGGCTGTTGCGAGAACCAACGATTTATCAAACTGAGAGGAAAGATAATTCTCTTGGCCTTTTAGATAACCATTATAACTTTCTTCATTTTGTGAAATGTCATCTACAAGTCGGTGGTACCGAATTAAAAGGGAATCGAGATTCGTATTGTTTATTTTACCGAAATAACTAGAATTTTTTAGCGCTTCATAGCCGTCGGTATTAGGTTTGAAATGAAAATCCATAAAGGCAGATCCGCAACCCATGAGCAGAAGCAGGTTTTCATCTTCCTTTTTATCTAGAATCACGGTTCTTGCTTTCTTACAAAGATCGCCAATATTTTTTCGATACTTGGTTAATGAATCTAACATGCGCATGTCTTCTTGGGTGTGTGCTTTTATCTTTCCCAGGTATTCCCTCAAAACTTTGTCATCTTTCTTTATCTGATTCCAATTGTTAATCTGTAGCGCGATCAAAATACCGATTACAACCAATAAGATCTCACCAATGGCATATTTCAAATACTTACCGGTTTGGCCTTCGCTTAGTAAGTCATATCTAATTTTTCTAAAGAATTTTAGCATGGGTAGTTCGTTTCTCTAAAGATATGATTTTTAATCGATTGGGGTTTCGATAGCATGGGTACAACGTTGAGCGTAGCGTGCACACCGCAATGGGCATGGACGCTACCCGTTACTGTGCGTAGCCTTAGTTAGAATATTTTTTCCTGCAAGAACACTCGTTATGTTCCTGTATGTATTTAATAGACTCTATACAAAGCTCTTTTAGAACCGGAATTTTGATGTCTGCAAGTTTGTTAACATAAATACAGGCTTTTCCCATTTTGAATTTTCCGAGGTCGGAAATGATCGAATTACTTTTTTCCGTGTCAGAATAAATATAGAGTGAAAAGGCAGCCTTTCTAGGGGAGAATCCAAGTATGGGAGCATCGCCTTCATGTCCGCTTTCGTATTTGTAATGATAACTACCGAAGCCGATAATGGTCGGTCCCCACATTTTGGGTGCTTCGCCCGTAATGTCTTGCAGTATTTTCAGCAATTCGTAACTATCTTTTTTCTTTTGTTCTGAGTTAGCAAATGCATTGATGAACTCGTAGACATTTGCGTCTGTTTCTTTCGTTTTCGTTTTTGCCATAACAATTGTTCTTAGGTGACACAACGAACTTGCACAACGTTCGTGACAGTCTGACGGTTGCGATTCGGAGCGGGTCACTGGACATAATCAGAAGCCGCCCGAACCTACCTTTCGGTACGGGAGGGCATCGGAGCGCTGTTTGTTTAAATGTTTCGGAAGTTAAGATAGCCAAATGGTGCAAGAAATTGTCAATCGAACCCTAAAACCGTCATCGTGGTTTTACATTGTTGTGTTATCGTTTTTTATATTCTTTAGTTCTTACCTTCGTTCAGTTCAGTACGTATCAATTTTATAATTGCTTCTATTTCATTGTGAAGATTTTTGCGGTACCCTAATGCCTCATTCGTGAGCACAGATTTGATCCCCATTAAGTTTCGAACTTTTGGTTGTGCCATAATCGCAATGTAGTCGTTTTCTGGACCTAATGAAATATTGTAATCAGGCATCTTATATTTTAGAAGCGG
Source organism: Altibacter sp. (assembly GCA_002696485.1). Taxonomy (GTDB): domain Bacteria; phylum Bacteroidota; class Bacteroidia; order Flavobacteriales; family Flavobacteriaceae; genus Altibacter. The sequence goes on from NZTP01000047.1 coordinate 18,482, forward strand.
CAGGAAGTTCACATATTCCACACATATCTCATCAATTCTAATTTGATGGACGTTCATTCTATCCTGGATGAGTTTATCTAAATTATAAATATTAGCCTCTAAAACGCTCAGTCTTTCTCGAATGGAATCGTTTTGGACAAGTGTAATTTTCCCGGCATTTTTTAGATCGGAATACGTATTAATTACCGGAAATTTTATTTCAAAATCCCAAAATGCCTTATTGAAATATTCTCTGGTTCTATCCGTATTGCTTAAGATCGTTTTTATTGAATCAGTATGCAGTACGGTTTCGATAACATCAAGGTAGCTTTGCTCACTGGTGATATACGCTTCTGAATATTCTTTAGCAGCATTTAAATCTTCAAGTAATACATTTAGAATCTCTTTTTCAACATTTCCAATTTTCCTTTTTTCATTCCAATCATTAATCTGTAGCGCAATTAAAATTCCAATCACTACAAGTATAATTTCTCCAATGGCATAAAGCAAATACTTACTAAACTTGTTTTCAGCGAGTAATCTGTGACGGATTTTCCGGAAGAATTTGATCATATGCTATTTCCCGTAAACGCGGGAATCTGGTTAGTTTCGCTAAAGATATGATTTTTAATCATTTGATAGAATCAAATAATGAAGTAAACCGGTCCTGCTCAACCTTTGAGACGGTCTGACGGAGCTGATTCGGAGCGAGGCATTTTGCGTTAGCAATAGTGGGCAGCGCAGCAAGCGAATTAGACCTGCCTGCTGGCAGACAGGAGTGACGGCAATGCCGCTTGTGTTGTTTGTCGGTTAAAGATATAGTTTTTGTGAATTACAAACATCAAGTGTTTACGAAACTAGCTATAAAAGTTATACGGTGTTGTACACAGTATGACATCATTTTTTACACATTATTCCTTCTATCAGATATTCTTCACCATTTACGCTAGAAACAGATTGAAAACTACAGCAGGTAGAATCGATACTAACTATTTTTACAGTTACACCTCCATTTTCATTAACCATTCTTTCAGTTTCAGTAAGTGGTCGAATTGATGGATCGTACATTAAATGATAGCTACATTCATCAATCCATTTAATAATTCCATATCCGGGTTGAACTAAATAACCAGAATCCACGATCTCTTGAGGAATTTTAATAATTTCCTCGATTTGATTCATACCTGTTCTTGTTACTTTATATTCTATTGGAACAGGATTACTTGATTGGACTATAAATTCACCTTCTCTAAAGTTTTCACAATCAATATTCTGACAGAATAGTGTAAAACTTAGTAAAAAACTCAGCAAAACTAATAGGTTTCTTTTCATATTGTATACAACGGTTAAGGCTACCATTTCGGCGGGTCTGGCAGCGACTTCCGGAAACCGCGCAGCGGTTAGATCGGAGTGGGGAGTTGCGTAACCAAATCTATCCGAGTTGGTTTTTTGTTTCTTTAAATGTATAATTTTTCTTTCAATTAGTTCAGTCCCGCTGAAGGGTAGCCTATGTTGTAACCAGTTTTTTCGTTTGTTATTAGTCTATAGTTGTCAAAACTTAGTGGATAATCGAATAAGCAAATATCTATATACATTTATTGAACAAAATGGTTATTATTTTGGTCTATAGATTTTAGGGTTGAGTCCAATAATTGTAGTTAAAATTAAGATCAGTAGTATTATAAATCCGAGACCTAAATAAAAGGCTTTATAGTAATATTTTTTTAATCCCGTTTTTGGATCGACTTCATTCAAAATTTGTTCGTATGTAATTTTTCGTCCTTTGATTTTATATAAAATCAGTAAAAGAGTAGCTCCTATATATCCTGTTAGTAGCTGTCTTATAACGAAATTAAATAAATCGTTCACAAAATCTATTTTCAAAATTGGTTACAACTAGTTATATCTTCTATTTCCTTAACTTTTACAAGGCATGTCCTCAGTCTATCGTGCCTTTTGTTCGTACCCTATAAAAAACCCGACACCTACCGGAGGGTTCCGGCGGGATGTCGGGGAGTGGTTTAAAGATAGCAAAAATTTCAATAGGCCAATCGTCCGCATGAAAAGAGCAGGGCAGGCTGGGTTTTGGTTCCAGTAGACCACCAAGTAAGAAACCCACTGTGGGTACCGCATACCACCTGTATGCCACCCGAGGATCACCCGTGTTTAGTTCAAGGCTGCTCCCGGTCTATCCCCACTTTAACCCCACTTTAACCCCACCATAACCTCACCATGCTTCGGAGGAGTGATCAGTGAGACCGGTGAGTGGTGAAGGGTTATGTAAAGTGATTATGCCCCTTCTCGATACAA
>NZTP01000048.1 GCA_002696485.1 Altibacter sp.
AACACCGAAAGCATTAATAACTTCTTTTTCGGTATCTGCGAGAAGCGGATAAGGAAAATTGTATTTTTCTTTAAAGTTCTTTTGTTTGCGCTGGGTGTCTTTACTTACGCCTAATATCTCGTATCCCGCTTTTTGTAAATCCTTGTAATGATCACTTAAATTGCATGCCTCCACCGTACAGGTAGGAGTATTGGCTGCCGGATAAAAGAAAACGACGAGCTTCTTACCTTTATAATCGGATAGTTTGATAGTATTTCCGTCTTGATCTACTGCGGAGAAATTTGGCACTGTATCGCCTGCTTGTAATGTATTCATTTCGCTATTTTTGTATAAAAGTAGGTAAAATGACCAAGCAAGAAAAGGTAGATTTCGTTATTGAAACGTTAAATGATATATATCCTGAAATTCCCATTCCGTTAGACCATAAGGATCCGTATACGCTATTGATCGCTGTGTTACTTTCGGCTCAAAGTACCGATGTTCGGGTCAACCAGATCACACCGCTTCTATTTGAAGTGGCAGACAATCCGTACGATATGGTGAAACTTTCAGTAGAAGAGATACGAGATATCATTAAACCGGTAGGCCTCTCCCCGATGAAATCTAAAGGGATCCACGGACTTTCAGAAATACTTATTAAGGAATACGACGGAAAAGTTCCCGCTAATTTTGAAGCTTTGGAAGCACTGCCTGCTGTAGGTCATAAAACAGCCAGTGTTGTGATGTCCCAAGCGTTTAATATACCTGCATTTCCGGTTGACACACATATCCATCGGCTCATGTACCGTTGGGGCTTCTCTACCGGAAAGAATGTAGTCCAAACAGAAAAAGATGCGAAAAGATTGTTTCCGAAAGATCTGTGGAACAAATTACACCTACAGATTATCTGGTACGGAAGGCAATATTCTCCCGCCCGCGGCTGGGACTTGGAAAAAGATAGTATTACAAAAAAGATAGGTCGAAAGTCGGTACTTTTAGCATACGAAAAGAAAATAGCCCAAAAAAGGACATAAAAAAACCCCCGAAACACAGTTTCGGGGGTTTTCCAAAGTTTAGTTTAGAAGTGCTTCAAACTTCAATTTATTATAATCTATAACACTTAAAGCCTTCGAATAATCCAGAAGAAATCGAATGGTCTCTTCTTTTGGAGCTAGTTCTTTATTCACGCGCTCCGTACGTGAAGTTTCAGAGTACATTTTTTGCATAGAACGTAATTTTGAGGTTAATGTTACCTAATAACGCCGCAAAAAATGCTTTATTGTATTAGTTCGTCAATATAATATTATGTTTTTCAATGACCTTACGTAAATTAATAAGTGCGTAGCGCATTCTTCCTAAGGCAGTATTGATACTAACCCCGGTTTGCTCACTAATTTCCTTAAAGCTCATATCCTTGTAAATACGCATGACCAAGACTTGTTTTTGATCGTCTGGTAACTCTTCAATTAGGCGTCGCACATCACTCTCCACCTGCCCTTTTATGATCTGCTTCTCTATGTTCAGGGCCCCGTCTGAAAGTACCGAAAAAATATTGAAGTCGTCCTTATTCTCGAATTTGGGCATACGATTGTTCTTTCTGAAATGATCGATTACCAAATTGTGTGCAATACGCATGACCCAAGGGAGAAACTTTCCTTCCTCGTTGTAAGCGCCTCGCTTTAAAGTCTTGATGACCTTTATAAAAGTGTCTTGAAAAATATCCTCCGCGACATCGCGATCAAATACTTTGGAATAGATAAAACTGTAGATTCTTTGTTTGTGACGGGTAATAAGTTCACAAAGAGCAGATTCATTGCCATTCATATATGCGCTTACAAGGAAGGCATCGGTTGTGGGACTTTGCTTCATACTAATACTTTTTTAAAAAATAAACAACTATACTATTGGTTGCTCAGCTGTTATGTTTTTTTATTGAAAGTAATAATATGCTATAGGCAATAATTTTAGAGAATGACGTTATGAGGGGTAAATATAACAACAAAGAAATCACAATTGCAAAAAAAAGTGAGTTTTTTCTTAAAAAAAATATAATATATGTTAACGTGCATTCCATACATGTATATAGTATCTTTGCACTCCCATCCACTAAAAGGACCAAAAAAAATCAGGAATTAGCTTGACTACTGAAACGATAGATACCAAAAAGAATATCCTTATTCAAGGAGCAAAATTGCACAATCTCAAGGACATCTCTGTTGTTATTCCGCGCAATAAATTGGTTGTGATAACCGGGCTTTCCGGCAGCGGAAAGTCTAGCTTGGCCTTTGATACGTTGTACGCTGAAGGGCAACGGCGGTATGTAGAAAGTCTTTCTTCTTATGCCAGACAGTTTCTGGGTCGGCTCAACAAACCTAAAGTAGATTCCATCAAAGGAATCGCTCCTGCGATCGCTATCGAGCAAAAGGTGAATTCCACCAATCCCAGGTCGACCGTAGGCACATCCACCGAAATTTACGATTACTTGAAATTGCTTTATACCCGAATTGGAAGGACGTATTCTCCCGTTTCAGGCAAAGAAGTGAAAAAAGATACGGTAAGTGATGTCATTGCATTCATCAAAAAATTTCCGGAAAATGAAAAACTCCTTCTCCTCGCTCCTATTTATTTAGAGGAAGGCCGCACACTCGAAAATAAGATACAAACACTGGCACAACAAGGATATGCGCGAATTAAAGTAGGTGAAACCGTAGTGCGTATGGATGAATGGCAAGGTGATGCCTCCAAAGAAAAAGTACTGCTGGTAATAGATCGCGTGATAACCAAAGAAGACGAAGATTTTTATCATCGTTTGGCGGACGCCGTACAAATTGCTTTTTTTGAAGGAAAAGGAGCATTGTATATTGAGAATCTTTCAAACGGCAAACTCCAAGAGTTCAATAACCGATTTGAAGCGGACGGAATTGTATTTACAGAGCCCAATGTGCATTTATTCAGTTTTAATAATCCGTATGGGGCCTGTCCTACATGTGAAGGATACGGTGATGTGATAGGGATCGACGAAGATTTGGTGGTCCCAAACACGGCGCTGTCCATCTATGAGAATGCCATTTTCCCTTGGCGCGGTGATAGTATGGGCTGGTATCGCGATCAATTAGTGAACAATGCATATAAATTCGACTTTCCCATTCATAAGCCATGGTTTGAACTTACCGAAGCGCAACGACAATTGGTTTGGGAAGGCAACAAGTATTTTGAAGGGCTACATAGTTTTTTCAGTTTTCTGGAATCGAAAAGCTATAAGATCCAAAATAGAGTAATGCTCTCTCGCTACCGCGGAAAGACAAAGTGCAGCACCTGTAAAGGTAAAAGATTGCGCCCTGAAGCCGGCTACGTAAAGATTCAAGGCAAAGCGATACAAGAATTGGTAGAATTACCACTTCATAAGGTCGCCGATTTCTTCAAATCACTCACATTAAACGAATACGACCAAAAAATTGCCAAACGCCTTTTATTAGAGATCAACAACCGTCTTTCGTTCTTAATGGACGTAGGCTTAAGCTACCTAACCCTAAACCGAAAATCGAACACGCTTTCCGGAGGGGAATCCCAACGAATTAATTTAGCCACTTCGTTGGGTAGTAGCTTGGTTGGCTCTATGTATATATTAGACGAACCTAGTATTGGTCTGCACCCAAAAGATACCGAACGTCTTATCGGCGTTCTCAAAGCACTTCGTGATCTGGGAAATACCGTGATCGTTGTGGAACATGATGAAGATATCATGAAAGCAGCCGATGAGATCATTGATATCGGGCCGGAAGCCGGAACCTTTGGTGGTGAAGTGGTTGCCACAGGTACCTTTAAAGAAATACTTGCTTCAAATTCCTTAACTGCAAAATATCTTAACGGGTCCTTGGAAATTGAGGTCCCCGTTAAAAGACGCTCTTGGAAAAATGCCATTGAAATAAAGGGAGCTCGACATAACAATTTAAAGAACATCGATGTCACATTTCCCCTCGGTGTTTTTACAGCAGTGACAGGAGTTTCGGGAAGCGGAAAGAGTACCCTGGTAAAAAAGATCCTCTACCCTGCCCTCTTACGTCATATAGGAGGTTATGGTGAGAAACCGGGACAGTTTTCAGGACTGGAAGGAAGCTTCAGCAGTATTAAGAGCGTTGAATTTATCGACCAAAACCCAATTGGACGATCCAGCCGTTCCAATCCGGTGACCTATATTAAGGCTTACGATGATATCCGAAATCTGTATGCGTCTCAGAAACTTTCAGATATTCGCGGGTATAAAGCAAAACATTTCAGTTTTAACGTGGACGGCGGCCGTTGCGAAACTTGTAAAGGCGAAGGTGAAGTAACCATAGAGATGCAGTTCATGGCCGATGTACACTTGGAATGCGACACCTGTAACGGCAAACGTTTTAAGAAAGAGATCTTGGAAGTGATGTTCGCTAAAAAGAATATTCACCATCTGCTCACGATGACGGTAGATGAAGCGATCGCTTTCTTCAAAGAGCACAAACAGAAAAAGATCGTTTCCAAATTACAGCCTTTACAGGACGTAGGACTGGGCTATGTACAACTGGGACAAAGCTCTTCTACCTTATCAGGTGGTGAAGCACAACGTATCAAACTGGCTTCCTTTCTTGTCAAGGGAACCTCGAGCGATAAGACCTTGTTTATTTTCGATGAACCGACCACAGGGTTGCACTTTCACGATATTAAAAAACTATTGGCGTCTTTCTATGCGCTACTGGATAAGGGTCATACTGTGATTGTAGTAGAGCACAATTTGGATCTTATTAAATGTGCCGACCATATCATAGACCTGGGGCCGGATGGAGGCGAACAAGGCGGTGAAGTTGTAGCCCAAGGGACGCCCGAAGAAATTGTAAAAATCACGACTTCATATACTGCCGATTACTTAAAGGACAAGATTTAAACAACCCTTGTCTTCCCACTACATTCCCGTTAACCCCTTGTAATCAAATACTTACGTTTTTGGCATGGCTATTGGTTCTCTCTAAGGAAATAGCGTACGTCACACCGCTTATGTGTGACATAACCCAAATACAAAGTAGTATGAGAAAAGCAGTCTTTTTTGTAGCTGTATTCCTAATGGGAAGCACTACGCAGATCTTTGCACAAAAGAACCATCGATATGAGGTTCAAAAGGGTAAGAAACATCGCTATTACAATGCGCAGGAAATTCGTTTTGTAGAAAATGGTGTTCTTTTTACGGTTACCACCGATGGAGCTTTTTATTATGAATTTACAGGCGAATCTCCGGTGTCGATGCGACCACGACGAGGGCATCAAGTGGTCTACTACAATAATGCTCCCGGCGAAGTGTATCATCGAACAGGTCGTTATAATTTTAGAAACGCTATTACTACAGACCGCTTTGATCGTGTACGAAGCATAGGAGATACCTACATTTACTATCAGCGAAACGGAAAGGTGAGATCGATTGGAAGTATTGATCTTATATATCATCGAGGTCGGTTGGTACAAGCGGGAAATATGACGCTTATCTATGACCGCTTCGGAAGAATTCGTGACCTTAAAGGATACGTGAACCGATATAATAAAAAATTGTGGCACGATGGTTGGTATAATTATAATAACAACGGTTATGATTGTGAAGATGGCTATGAAGATTGGAATGATCGTGAACGAAAAAGAAAGAAAAATTAGTTTATAGTTTTTTTGGTTGGTTAGTTAGAAATCCGTCGGATCTGTAAAAGGACTCGGCGGATTTCGTTTTTGAACCACATGATATTCTATTCGACCAATACTCCCCTTATAAATCAACGCCTTACATTTTTGGCACGGTCGTTGTTTAATTAGATAATGTACAAGCTGACCAAAAAAATTAAAGCAAGTACAACCTTAATCTTAACAGTATGAAAAAGACAGCAGCATTAGTAATCGCCTTCTTGATGATAGGCATTACCAGCAAAGCGGAATCGGCACCAGAGAGTGCTCCTGCAAATTATTCCTACGATGGCTCTGCCTATATCTTTGTAGAAGGAGGCGTTGAGTTTTCAGTATTTCCTGATGGTCAGTTTGACTTTGTATACCTAGGTCGCGATCGTGGCGGAAACGTAAATGTGAATATCAACACCCAAAATGTGAATATTAACTTCAACTCGGGCTATGACTATGAAGCATACATCCAATACGATGATTATGGCGCAGTGATCCAAATTGAAGATATCCCAATTTATTATGATGAATTCGGACGCATCGTACAGGCAGGTTCCACCGAAATTCGTTATAACGACAGACGTATTGTACGCGTTGGAGGACTGCATGTATATTATAATCCTTATGGCTATTTTTCACACTGCACAGGTTATATAAACCTATGGACTCCCAGATATATTTATCGTCCTTGGCATGTGTATTATGCCAGACCGTTCTATTCTTCTTGTATCGTGTATGATTACCCATACAGAAGGTATTACAACCCACACCGATACAGTTGGCATCACCACAGACAGTACTATAACAATAGACATAGAGTGGCATACCACAACGGAAGAAGAGATTTTCACAGACCCGGAAGTCGTGTACATTACAAAGATGGTCGTGTAGCAAAACGTCTTGATTAGTATATGGTCAGAAGAAATTCTATGGCGCAGAATAACCCAAGACGAGAAAATTTTACCTCCAGAAACAATAACAGCTCAAGAGGAATAGCAGCTAAGGACAGTCGATACGGCAGGAACGATCGAGCTAATAGCAGCAGAGGAATTGCTACAAAGAACGATCGAAATAGAATCAACAGTACCCGAAATACCAATACGAGAGGTATTGCTAAAAAGGAGGATCGTATCTCTAACAATAGAAGTAAAAATAACCCTTCCGCAAGTCGGGTGAATAACAACAGTTCGCGCGGTATAGCTAAAAGAGAGAATACAATGGGTAATTCCCGAAACACGGTCTCCAGAGGCGATTCAAAGCGAGAGAATTCGGTTTCAAAAGGTCGACCTCAGGTGAACAACCGAAACGCTGTTAACAAATCACGTTCTAAGGTGTCGTCCACAGGTCGTATCTCAAAGAGCAGTTCGGCGGTAAAACGTTCAGACTCTCGAAAGCGTTCGGTGAACACAAGAAGTAATTCTGTTTCCAAAAAACAATCGAATGTTCGGAAACAAACAAATACTAGAAAACAAGTGTCTAGATCCTCAACCGGAGCTCGAAAGAGTTCAGGTTCCAGAAATACCTCGAGAAGAGGCAGAGGACAGTAAGATTTTTTTGGTTGGTTAGTTAGAAACCCTCAGGCGGCATTTGCCAACTGGGGGTTTCGCCTTTTACTGCGTTATTTCTTTTATTAAAGTAGCCAATCGCTCGGTCAAAGCAGGTCTACTGTATTGATCCACTGCTTGAGAGAATGCTACCAGCTCCCCATTTTTATAGGTATTATATAATTCTTGCAGGTACGTCTTTAACCGTTCCTCATTGTGATAGGTAAAATAACGTCCCCTTTTTGTTTCTGAAAGGATCGTATTTACATCACTGCCTTCGGGACCCATAGCAATGATAGGTCGTTTGGAAGCTAAATACTCAAAAAGTTTTCCCGGAATGATTGCCCGGGTTTCAGGTCGATCGCTCTCAATTAACAGCAATACCTGTGCATTATGCTGAAGCTGCAATGCTTCCGAATGAGCGACATAGCCTAGATTTTCTATATTTTCTGTGAGTCCGAAAGCTTCAATACTCGCCATCACCGCATCGCTAACAACTCCGGCAAATTTTAATACAAGATCTTTTTTAAATTCTTTTTCTTCCGAAGCAATTTCAGAAAGGACTCGCCATAATAATTTCGGATTTCGTTCACTTAACAACGATCCAACATGTGCTATCGAAAATGCGGCGTCCGGTGTGCGCGTTAGGTTGTTAGAGATCTCATACCCATTCGTTATCACCGAAATCGGTGTTTCCGTGATCATTTCAAATTCTTTCTTGGTCGTTGGGCTTGTAACGAGAATGTGATCGGCGCACTGCAAAACCTTTGCTTCTAATTGTTTGTGTTTGCGTGCGGATCTTTTGGTGAGCTGTAAGGATTTATGATAATGGATCGTTGTCCAAGGGTCTCTAAAATCTGCCAACCAAGGTGTTGCAATTCTTTTTTGCAACTCCATACCGATCAAATGCAAACTGTGAGGTGGGCCTGTGGTGATAATTAGATCGACCGGATTCTTGTGCAGGTACGCACTCAAAAACCGAACGGAGGGTGCTACCCAACCTACGCGTGCATCCGGAATGAAAAAGTTTCCACGAACATATAGCAAAAAACGCTCTAAAATTCCCGGGTTCCTGGCGGGTATAATTCCGCTGCTCATTTTCTTTGTTTTGCCTTTAGAGAACCATTGTGCAAATCGATACGGTTCTTTAATAGAATTCTTTAAGATCGTGATGTCTTGAGGTACTTCATTTTCCAGGTTATGATCGATGATTGGGTAACTTGGATTTTCCGGCACATACACAATGGGCTCAACATTAAACTGAGGTAGATACTTTACAAATTTTAACCATCGTTGTACCCCCGGACCTCCTGCCGGCGGCCAATAATACGCTATAATGAGGACTCGTTTAGTCAAGAATCGTTAGGTTTATCAGTCGTTTGCTTACGGAATCTATAAAAGAGGGCGCCTAAAATAATGAGCACCAATAGCAAGCTACTTCCAAGACTGATCATACTACCGGTTTGGATTACTTTGGGCTCGAACTTGAATTCGATCTTGTGATTGCCTTCGGGTACCGTCATGGCTCTCAACACATAATTTGCTCGAATATAGGTAGCAGGTTTGTTGTTGATATACACGTTCCATCCCTTAGGATAATATACTTCAGAAAAAAGTGCTAATTGTGCTGTACTGGATGATGTTTCATAGACCAGATGGTCCGGTTGGTGACTTACGAGTTCAATGGTTGCCGTAGAATCCCGCTGAATATCCTCAAGCGGTAACTCTGAAGCAAAATCTTTATGGATGATCGCAGTTTCTTTTGTGTTTAAACTGTCCAATAAGCGTATCTCCTGATCGGCATTTTCGGCGATCATTACATTTTCTACGAACCAAGCACTTCCGTTCGCATACGGATTGCGTTGCGCCACGGCTCCACCATTTCTTCCCTGTGTAATGATATAACGTACATTCATCATGTTCAATATGCCAATATCCCCTTTTGAAAGATAATAGGTATCGATATCCTGCATCCGCCCCGGCTTTGCCGCATGATATCCCCCCAAGGCATTGTGATAATAACTGGCACGACCGCTATTGAAAGGATTGGTAGTGGCATCAAAGACCCTGTAGTAGCCATCGTCTTCCAATATTTGAAGATCGGCTCCGTTTTTCTGAAAGGGTTCATCGACCAAACGGGCTGCCACAAAATTTTCTGCATTCACATAGCGCCGGCCCACCCCTACCAAGTCAATAAGCACTAAGACCGTAAGGATTGCCACAGTGGTCATAGATTTCAATTTCGATTTCATGAAAAGCCATAACACCGTCGATGTAAGCAATACGAAAATAAGTGAACGCAACGTATCCAAAGTCATAATGGACATGCGGTCCTCCCGCACGGCTTCTATAAAAGGCATTCCCAGCTCTTCGATGAAGAACTTGTCATACGGACTCGTAAAATCGAAAAGTGTAGATTTAAATACTAAAAAGAGCAATGCGATCCCCCCTGCAATTCCCGTTGCATAGAGTAATGCCTTCTTTTTTGTTTCCTCACGTTCAAAAGACGAGAAGAATTGATGCAAGCCAACGATCGCCAAAATAGGAAGCACTAATTCGATGATCACCTGTATGGAAGAGACAGCCCTAAACTTATTGTATAAGGGTATATAATCAATAAACAAATTGGTCAAAAAAGGAAAGTTGTCCCCCCATGATAAGAATAAGCTTAGTAGAAACGCAGCTGTAATCCACCATTTTAAGCGGCCCTTCACCAAGAACAAGGCTAAAAGGGCAAGAAAGATCACTACCGCACCTATATATGCAGGACCGGCCACTATAGGCTGATTTCCCCAGTAGACCGGTACTTGATTCAGTATCTGATTGACATCCTGAGGGGAAGCTCCCATACGTAAAAGATGTTCTCTGGTTTGGGAATCTTCGGGTAAGGCATCTCCTGAACCTCCTCCCATAAATCCCGGAATGAAAAGATTAAAACTTTCTAGTCGTCCATAACTATATTCGGTTATATAGTCGTAATCAAGTCCGGAGGATGCTACTTTAGGGGAACCGTCCGGCTGTAGTGTCAAGTCACTTTTACCACGTGTGGAGGTATCTGCATATTCCTTAGTGGCCATGATGTTGGTCGCATTAAGACCCACGGCGATAAAGGCTCCCAAAGCCATGATCGCTACCGACTTGAAATAATGCGGGAGCATTTTTTTTCTGAAAGCGTCCACTAAATATACTACTCCTATGATCAATACCAACAGTAATAGGTAGTACGTCATTTGAAAGTGATTGGCAACCAATTCCAAAGCCAATGCGATGGTTGTAAGAATAAAACCCCAAACATATTTTCCGCGAAACGTAAGAATAATACCGCTCAACACTAAAGGCATATAGGCAATGGCATGCGCTTTTGCGTTATGTCCCACACCCAGAATAATAATAAGGTAGGTTGAGAACCCAAAAGCCAAAGCTCCCAGAAATGCCAGTTTGTAATCTATTTTCAGTATCAAGAAAAGAATATACATCCCTATAAAGTACAGAAAGAGATAATCGGCAGGGCGCGGCAAGAAGCGAAGCGTCAAGTCCAATTTCTTTATATAATTATGCGGATACTTCGCCCCTAACTGGTAGGTTGGCATACCTCCAAATGCTGCATTGGTCCAATAAGTTTCTTTTCCGGTAGTCTCCCGATAGTCATTTTGTTGTTTTGCCATGCCCGTATACTGGACAATGTCACTCTGGAAGATTTTCTTTCCTTGTAATACCGGACTGAAATAGGCCAGTGAAGCGATAATAAATAGGAAGAGGATAACAATATGAGGAAGAAAATTCTTGAAAAATCGCTGCATAGCCTACGAATAAATTATGAAGGTTGAAAATTAATCAATTTCTTCGTAATCTACGTACTCCCCAACGGGAGACTTGGATTTATTGCGCGAGGATGGCATTTTATCGATGGTAATACTTCCTTCTTTTTTCTGTTTTGGAGCGTCGAACGGATTATTCCCAAATGCTTTTTCAAACTGCTGTCCTGCTTTTTTTGCGATATATCGCATAATGTAAGGAGTTAACAGTCTAATTAAAAACTTTAATCCAAAATATACCAGAAGGATTATTAAAATCGTTTTTATGAAAGTTATCATAAGGAATTCAAATCTTTTTCAAAAGTACGGATTGACACAGAAAAAGAAGAAAATCTACTATTAAATAAATGATAAAATCTTATATCTTTGAACTAAACCGAACCGTATATGCGAACCCAAAACCTTACAATACTCCTCCTTCTTCTTTTTCCATTTATTCATGTTTCGGGTCAATATACAGAAGAACTTAATTCCAGTCGGCCGGGTGCTTCACAAGGTGCTTTTTCGGTAGGAAAGAACGTGCTTCAGTTCGAGAGCGGTTTCAGTTTAGGAAAAGAGGAGCACCGCTTGTTAGAAACGGAGACGAATGCATTTGCTTTGGACTACAGTGTGCGGTATGGCTTCTTAAAAGAGGAACTAGAAGTAAGTTTGATGGGTGAATTTCAATCGAACACGTATTCGTATCCTACCCTAGCAGGGCGGCCGGATTTTAAAGTGAGTAATTTCCGAAGCAATACCGTAGGCGCAAAGTATTTAGTCTACGACCCCTACCGGAAAATGGAATTGGAAGGCCCCAATCTGTACAGTTGGAAAGCCAATAACCGGTTTCAATGGAAAGACCTTATTCCTGCCGTTTCCGTCTATGCCGGGGCAAATATCGATTTTACCGAGAATGCGGTTGATAAACTCACCAATCCGTTTTCTACGTCTATGGATGAACTTACCATAAGTCCTAAGTTCGTCTTGGCCACACAAAACAACTGGATAGGTGGTTTTGTTTTCGTAACCAACATTATAGTCGATAGGGTAACCACCGAAGAACCGGTGTATTCCTATATCCTCACCCTTACACACACCCCTACCGATTGGTTCTCTGTTTTTGTGGAAAATCAGGGTATTAAAAGTGATTTCTACGCCGATCAGCTTTTTCGAGGAGGGGTAGCTGTTCTCATCAATGAGAATTTTCATGTGGATGGATCTGTTATACTTAATTTTAAAGATACACCTTCTCGAACCTACGGACGCATTGGAATGGCGTATCGATTCGATATGCATGACTCAGACGAATATATTGAAGAAAAAGGCAAAGCAGGCAGAGCGAGTCGCAAAGAGCGTAAAGCAAAGAACAAGAAAGAAAAGAAGAAGAATAAACGAATGGACGCCGTGGAGGATGATGGTGATGGCGGCGATGGTGGAATCTAGCACATTGATTATATGATAGAAGTTATACAAGTAACCAATAAAAAGCAGCTAAAAGAGTTTGTTACTTTTCCTTTTCAGCTCTATGCCAATTGCAAGTATTGGGTCCCTCCCTTAATAAAAGACGAGATGAATACGCTCGACACTGAAATAAACCCCGTTTTTAAAAATGCTGAAGCTACCTATTATTTGGCAAAAAAAGACGGAAAGACTGCAGGACGGGTTGCCGTGATTATCAACAGACTAGAGATTGAGGAAATTGGAAAGAAGAAAATACGGTTTGGATGGTTGGATATGGTCGATGACCTGGAGGTCACCAAAGCATTGATGGAAAAAGTATATGAGATCGGTCGAAAGAACAAACTTGAATATACCGAAGGACCCGTGGGTTTCTCCAATATGGAAAAAGCGGGAATCCTTACAAAGGGCTTCGAAGAATTAAATACCATGATTACTTGGTATCACTTTCCATACTACGCAAAACACATGGAGGCCTTAGGGTTTGAAAAGCAAGCTACTTGGGTAGAATATACTATGAAGATCCCCGACACCATTTATGAAAAAGTACAAAAATTCAGTAAGATTGTTCGCGAGCGTTACGGGCTGAGCGTTATACGCTTCAGAAACAAGAAAGAGATCCTTCCTTATGTAGATGCCATGTTCGGTCTACTGAATAAAACCTACAATACACTGCAGACCTTTGTACCGATTCAGCAATATCAAATCGACTATTACAAGGAAAAATACTTCAGCTTTATCCACCCAGATTATATTACCTGCATTAAGGATAAACAAGGGAAGTTAATTGCATTTTCTATTGTAATGCCCTCTTTTTCCGAAGCATTAAAAAAAGCAAATGGAAAATTGATGCCGTTGGGCTGGTACCATATTTTACAGGCCCAAAAAAAGAATGACAAAGCTGCCTTTTATCTTATTGGAATCGACCCGGAATATCAAGGAAAAGGAGTGACCGCGATTATTTTTGAAGAAATGCAACATTTATTCAACGCCAAGGGAATACAAACCGTTGAAACCAATCCCGAACTTATTGAAAATACGGCAGTACAGTTGCTTTGGAAAGATTATAATCCGATGCAGCACAAAGAGCGTAGTACTTTTAGAAAGGCATTATAAATGGTGTAATTCTATTGATAACTATCTTTATTTTAAAATACAAGCAAAAAAACCTTCCAAATGTGAAAGGTTTTTTTATTTTATATATGTACAAAATTTTTTACTCTCCCATCGCAGCAGCAACGGCTGCCGATAAGCGTTTGTATGTACCATTCTCAAGTCGCTCTCTGATCGCAGAGAATGCTTCAAGGGTTTCATTGATATCTTCCATGGTATGCGATGCCGTTGGTATCATACGCAACAGTATCAAACCTTTTGGGATCACGGGATACACAACAATAGAACAGAAAATACCATGGTTCTCACGCAGGTCTTTTACCAGGGCCATGGCTTCCGGGATACTTCCCTTTAAATATACCGGTGTCACACAACTTTGGGTAGTACCAATATCGAAACCACGCTTTTTAAGTCCGTTTTGCAATGCATTTACATTATCCCACAGTTTGTTTTTCAACTCCGGCATGGTGCGTAACATATCTAAACGTTTCAAAGCACCTTCTACGAGTTGCATTTGCAACGATTTAGCGAACATTTGAGAACGCAAGTTATATTTTAGGTAATTAATGATCTCTTCATCGGCAGCGATAAATGCTCCCGTGCTGGCCATGGATTTTGCAAAGGTGGCAAAGTACACATCAATATCTTCTTGCACGCCTTGCTCCTCTCCTGCTCCGGCTCCAGTTTTTCCAAGGGTTCCAAAACCATGCGCATCGTCCACGAACAAGCGGAAGTTGTATTTTTTCTTTAAAGCAACGATCTCTTTCAATTTACCTTGTTCGCCACGCATTCCGAAGACACCTTCAGAAATTAAAAGGATACCGCCACCGGTCTTTTCGGCTACTTTTTCTGCCCGCTTCAAGTTCTTTTCGATACTTTCCATATCGTTGTGCTTATAGGTAAAGCGTTGGCCTAAGTGCAAACGAACACCATCTATGATACACGCATGGGCATCTACATCGTATACGATCACATCGTCCTTCGATACCAAAGCATCAATGGTAGAGACCATCCCTTGGTACCCAAAGTTTAGCAGGTATGCCGCTTCTTTTTTGACGAAAGCTGCTAACTCTCTTTGTAATTGTTCATGAAGATCGGTATGACCACTCATCATTCTGGCACCCATAGGATATGCAGAACCGTACTTTGCACCGGCTTCAGCATCTACCTTACGAACTTCAGGATGGTTGGCCAGCCCAAGGTAATCATTGATACTCCATGTGATCACCTCTTTTCCTTTAAAACGCATTCGGTTGGAAATAGGTCCTTCCAGTTTTGGGAACACGAAATATCCTTCGGCTTGTTCTGCCCATTTTCCAAGAGGACCTTTATCCTTATAAATCTTATCGAATAAATCTTTCATCTATACAGCTTGTTTCTTTGTATGGGGCAAAAATACTTAAATTTAGTATTATAACACATTTATTTTTCAGAAGCATCCATAAAAAAAAGCCGCTACTTTCGCAACGGCTTTTATAGGGTATATTTTTATTATTTTATGTATTCTATATTTACCTGTGTTTCGGTTTTTGCATCGAAGAAGCCTTGCTGGCTCATCCAATCATCACTGTAGATCTTACTCATGTAGCGGGATCCGTGGTCCGGAAATATAACTACAATATTGCTTTCCTCAGTAAAAATACCTTCTTCATCCAATTGCTTAAGACCCTGCATGGCTGCACCGCTAGTATAACCTACAAACAAGCCTTCACTCTTAGCGAGTTCTCGGGCTGTATGTGCACTTGTTTCATCTGTAACTTTTATAAACGAGTCTATAGTATCAAAATCGGTTGCTGTAGGGATCAAATTCTTACCTAAGCCCTCAATTCTATAGGGATAGATCTCGTTGGCGTCGAACTCACGGGTTTCGTGATACTTTTGTAAAACAGAACCAAACGCATCGATGCCTATCACCTTGATATCTGGATTCTGTTCCTTTAAATAACGGGCTGTACCAGAGATCGTTCCTCCGGTTCCACTACAAGCTACGAGGTGTGTGATCTTCCCGCTGGTTTGATTCCAGATCTCCGGACCTGTGGTGTAATAATGAGCGTCTATGTTTAATTCATTGAAATACTGATTGATATACACTGAACCTTTGATCTCATTATGAAGGCGTTTTGCCACTTCATAGTAAGATCTTGAATCATCGGCACTCACGTGGGCCGGGCATACATATACTTTAGCCCCCATGGTCTTTAACATATCGATCTTATCCTTGGATGATTTCGAACTTACCGCAAGAATGCAGTCATATCCTTTTATGATACTCACCATCGCAATACTGAAACCGGTATTTCCACTGGTCGTTTCTATTATGGTATCACCCGGTTTTAGAATGCCTTTCTTTTCGGCTTGTTCGATGATGTAAAGTGCAATACGATCTTTTGTAGAGTGTCCCGGATTAAAAGCTTCCACTTTCGCGAAGTAGTTGCCTTTCATTTTCGAAGTAATTTTGTTGAGCTTTATAAGAGGTGTGTTACCTATAAGTTCTAACACATTACTATGGGCTTGAATTGCTTCTTTCATATAGGGAGTTTTTTTACAAAACTTAGGCAATCCTTCCTAAGTTTAAAAACCGTACAAAGGTACATTAAAATTTTTAATTACTCTTTTATATCCTCTAAATCGAGTAAAAACGCATAATCCATAGCTACTTCTTTGAGGGCTTCAAATCGGCCTGAAGCCCCGCTATGACCAGCGTCCATGTTAGTATGGAAATAGATTTTGCTATCTCCGGTATTGTATTCCCTGAGCTTTGCCACCCATTTTGCAGGCTCCCAGTACTGTACCTGAGAGTCATGATATCCCGTAGTTACCAATATATTGGGATAGACCTGTTTAGTAACATTATCGTAGGGTGAATATGACTTCATATAGTTATAATATTCTAACTCATTCGGGTTGCCCCACTCATCGTATTCTCCCGTAGTTAAAGGGATACTGTCATCCAACATGGTCGTAACTACATCTACAAAAGGCACGGATGCAATGATTCCATTATAGATGTCGGGTGCCATATTCACTATTGCGCCCATTAATAGCCCCCCGGCAGAACCTCCGGATGCATACAAATGCTCTTTTGACGTATAGCCTTCTGAAATTAAAAATTTTGAGGCATCGATAAAATCAGTGAACGTATTTTTCTTTTTTAGCAACTTTCCATCCTCATACCACTGACGTCCCAGATACTCCCCTCCACGTACATGGGCAATGGCGAATATAAAGCCTCTATCAAGAAGACTTAAGCGGGAAGATGAAAAATAGGGGTCAATGGTAGCACCATAGGATCCGTAGCCATACAGCAATAGTGGATTATTTCCGTCTTTCTGTATGCCTTTGCGGTACACCATAGAAATGGGCACTTTGGTGCCATCGGTGGCAGTGGCCCAAACACGCTTAGACTCATAATTGTTCTTATCAAACTTACCTCCTAGTACTTCAACTTCCTTTCTTATGGTCTTTTCTTGGGTCTCCATGTTAAAATCAATCACAGAGGCCGGAGTTGTTAAGGAATTATACCCATAGCGAAGCACTTTAGTATCGAACTCAGGGTTTTGTGTGGTATAGGCAGTATACGTCTCATTATCGAATGGCAGATAGTAGTCTTCTTGGTTGTTCCAGCTCATGATCCGGATCTTATTCAGTCCGTTGCTTCGTTCACTAACCACTAAAAAGTCTTTAAATATGTCTATGTCCTCTAAAAGCACGTCGCTACGATGCGGTATCACATCGACCCAATTTTCTTTTGCGGTTTTGTTTTCCGGAGTCTTCATAAGACGAAAATTGGTGGAAGCATCTTTGTTTGTCAATACATAGAAATGATCTCCAAAGTGCGAAATATTATATTCGAGGCCGCGTTCCCTTGGCTGAAATACCTTAAAGGTCCCATTTGGTGTGTTCGCATCCAACGTCCTGAATTCGGAGGTCAATGTACTGTAGCTTCCAATGACGAGGTATTTATCAGATTTGGTCTTATAAACATAGGTGTTAAAGGTCTCATCTTCTTCAGTATAAATCAATGCGTCGTTTGTAGGGTCAGTACCGCGCACATGCCTGAAAATTTGATTAGAGCGCAGTGTTTGCTCATCCTTCCGGGTATAGAAAAGTGTCTTGTTATCATTTGCCCAAGTAGAACCACTGGTTGTAAGCGGTATCGATTGTGGCATGATCTCTCCCGTTTCGAGATTCTTTATATGTAAGGTATATTTTCTTCGGCTTAAGGTATCCACGCCAAAAGCAACCCACTTGTTATCCGGACTTACATTGATACCTCTTAGATCGTAAAACGAGTGTCCCTTTGCCATTTCATTCACATTGAACATCACTTCTTCTTCGGCATCCAAAGAACCCTTCTTTCTTGTGTAAACAGGATAATCTTTACCGGTTTCAAATTTTGTTATGTAGTAGTATCCATTGTAGTAATAAGGCACCGAAGCATCATCTTCCTTGATCCTGCTCTTCATTTCCTCGAAGAGGTCTTCTTTGAGCTTCTTGGTGTGCGAAGTCATTTTTTCGTAATAATCGTTCTCACGCTCCAAGTAATCGATCACTTCGGCATCATCCTTCTGGTTGAGCCAATAATAGTTATCAATTCTCACGTCTCCGTGTTTTTCAAGGTTCTTGGCAATTTTTTCGGCAGTTGGTGGCGTATGATCCATATTCTTTTCTGAAGATTCTTTATTGCTGCATGAAGCGGCAAAAGTAAGGGTTACTGCGCACATAACGATGAGATATTTCATAAAGGAAATATTGAATATTAGAAATGCAAAGTAGTAAATTTGCGTGAATTAAAATGATAAAATTATGTTTGGAGATTTAATGGGTATGATGGGAAAACTCAAAGAGACCCAAGAAAAAGTAGAAGCGACCAAAAAAAGATTGGATCATGTGTTGGTAAACGAACAAAGTTCAGACGGATTGTTAAAAATTACAATCACCGCAAACCGTACATTGAAACATATTGAATTAGCTGATAGCCTGCTGGAAGACAAAGATCAGCTTGAAGATTATTTGATACTAACCCTCAATAAGGCCATTGACAAAGCAACCCGCATCCATGAAGCCGAGATTGCAGCGGTTGCCAAAGAAGGAATGCCAAATATCCCCGGGATGGACATGTTCAAGTAGTGAGGAACGTCCCTTGCCGGCCATTTATTCACTTTTTGTTCTCAATGACTCACTTATTTACCTTAGGGATAAAATTGGTAATTTTTTGGGCACTATAGTGATTGGCAGTCACTTCGGTGAAAATCCTCTACTTTTTCATTTCAAAACTTGATTTTTTTTGCGATATTGAAGAACATTTTCAAGTCTAATATCAAAAACAATAAACATGTTTGAACTAAAGAAAAGCGGTGACAAATTTCACTTTGTACTAAAAGCAGGAAACGGTCAAGTAATCCTATCAAGCCAAATGTACGCTTCAAAAGCATCTGCCATGAACGGTATCGAATCTGTAAAAAAGAATTGCGGCGATGAGAAGTGCTTTGAAATGAAAACTGCCAAGAACGGAAAAGTCCACTTTAATATAAAATCGGGCAACGGGCAAATTATTGGAAGTAGCCAAATGTATGCCGGTGAATCGGGTGCTAA
>NZTP01000049.1 GCA_002696485.1 Altibacter sp.
CCTTAGTACCATTGCTCTTTTTTTCCTTTTTTCCAATAGTATGGAATTTCCTCAATAATGAAAGCGTTTGCTAGTATTGGATTTTTGAATTGGAATGAATCTAAAAACGAAAAGTTGTAATTTTTTACGGCAATTGGTTTCGGTTTCCATTTCTGTCTTACTCCTTCTATTATTAAAACCTCTTTTGCATCTTGATTATAGGTGAAAGTGAATGGTAATGGACCGGCAAATCTTCTTGCCTCTTTCCAATCCTTGAAGGGAGAATTAGTAGGTAATTCAACAATTTCCTTTGATTTATCAATATGAAGATGAAAATCTGATTTAGATGAAGATATTTGCTTTAGTTCTTTATCTTCACTTTGATTGATATCAGTTGTTGTATAATTATAATGAGTGAAAATGTTACCGAAAAACTCCATTTTCTTTTTGTTAGTTTCCGACTTAAGAATATAAAGTCCTCTTAAATTTTTGCCTCCGTTATTTTTATATCTGACAAATACTCTGTAACCAATTAAAAAGAAATCATTTCCCATAAGCTTTGGGAATCCCTTAGGTCTAAGATTTTTAGTCTGCACCATTGCGACTGCAATAAAAGCCCATTTATCTAGAAATGTATCTAATGTTAAGCACTCCGGAATTAAATGATTTAATTCATCTTTGTTTACTGCAAACGTTAGGACAGTTGAACTTTCAAAATATGCTTCAACTGCAAAAGGATGGTTTTTTAAAGTTGAGAGCATATTAAACTGTTTTAATTTTTTTATTTCTTAAATGAAACTGATTGTAATATATCAACAAGATAAATAAAAGCGCAAAAACTGAATTAAATCTACCCCACATTAGTAAGTCCGGAACTAAAATAAATTCCAATATATTCATGATACCTATACCGACTATTTGAGTTATTGCATTCAATTTTCTTTTATATCCAGATACAATCCAAAAAGCCATAACTATTTCCGAAATACCAATTAAGACGGTCAATTCTCTGGAATACTCATTTCCTAATATTTGACTTACGATCTCTTGATGTCTTGGAACCCAATTTAATATTTTGCAGAAAAGTCCGTTAACGATCCAGACTGTTGCAATTAAATATGTTATTAAAGTAGCTATTCTTTGTTCTGTCATTTTTAGTAGCATATCGTTCCTGCTTGCAGGTAGCTGTTGTTGCAAACACCTGCTTTATCTTAATATTTCCGTCAGATAAACAATACCGAATATCCAACCAACATAGAGTAGCGTATAAGTGAGCGCGTAAACTGCCGAAATACCAATATCTCCTTTTGTATCTTTTGATTTAGTAAAAACAAATTTTAAAGCCCTAAAGAAAACCCAGTAAAGCATAGATAAAATTATAAATAGCGAAAACCAAAAAACGGCATCCAATACTAGTAGTAAAACCACGAATAATATTGACATCGCAAACCATAGAAAAACAGACAAAATCACTCCGCCTATTCCATCTCCAACTATTGGTAAATCCATAGTTGGCCCTGTTCCGCTATTTATAACGAAATGCCCACTTTTAAAATTCCTATATTTTGGAAAATTGTCAATCAATCTGCTTCCGGTGTAAAGGCCATAAGTCATAAACAGAAATAGCGCTGTCGCTATAATTCCAAGTGAAATATAAAGATTAGAAGTCAAACTCCGATTGTAATTTATTCCAGTTAGATAAACTGTCAAAATTGTAATTCCGACTGCGAGTATTGAAACTATAAAAACAGATTTTCCTTTTAGGTATGGTTGAGTGGTTTTCAATTTAGAGCGTTTTTTCAACTTGTTGGCAACGTTTTATATCCTTATTACCAAACACCCATCCCATGTATGGATCCGGAATATCGTTACTAGCAATAAATTTAAAGGGGAGGAGACCAAATATAGTAAAATATCTATTGTCTTTTTTAGGATGTTACTTTTTATCGCAACCGGAAGTGGATGTGATCGTCGTGGCGAACAGCTTACCTTTGTGACATCGAATGGTGCTGTGTGAATTCTGCCGGCGCGTTCGTGAAAGCGTCTGTAGCTAGAAAAGGCGTTAACGTTTTTCCGTCGGCGCAACTCATTTAGAGACAACGGCTGAATTTCCTATTAGGAAATCCAGCCGTTACTGTCCTTACATGTTGCTATGCACGGTTTTTTTAGCTTCCGGCAAAAGGGGTTCCAAAAATCCCCACCGCAAGTTCTGCCCAAATAAGAAAAAGAACTAGGAATAAAACAATGCCTAAAAGGATTCTATAACGTAACGATTTGATCTTTCTTAAGATAAATTCAAGTATCAATCCTGTCCCAAGTAACAAACCACCGACAACGATAAAATCAAAAAGAGACCAATTCACTTCGTTGGTAAGGTTCATCGCTACAAGCGGAATTAGAAGTATTGATATTGCTATAGCCAAAATAGTTGCCAATCTTTTGTTTTGATTCATGATTTCCATAGTGTTTGTATGTGTTAAATGATTAAAATTCCCAATGATCGATGGCCGGAACAAAGACATGACCTCTTTTATAAAAAGTAGATTCGCCTTGTTAGATCCGTACTTTATATAATGTATATGGAACTGTTCCATTAGATCCCCTTCGATCTCTTCACGAAAATCCGGACGGCAAAACCAATGGAAAAATCGCATTACTATTGGCACGGGTTTCTTTTCTTTTTGAGTCATTTACCAGAAGTTGAATGAAAGTCTGGGCATTGCTTGCCAAAGTGAATTTCTTTGTGCTCTTGTGAGGTCAATTATTTCTTGGCCTTCAGCGGTGATCTCATATAAACGTTTTCGTTTACCGCCTCTTTCGTTGGTAGCATGACCAAACGCTGATCTTAACAGACCTTTTTTTTCCAGTCTCTTTAAAACGGTTTGAATCGCACCCAAACTTACCTCACGATCTAATCGCTTTTTTATTTCATCGATAACGCCGACACTGTACGCATCACCATTGAGTATAGCTACGATCATCACTACAATTTCTTCAAGTTCTCCCAATGTTGTTTGACTCATTTCAATATATTTACCACAAATGTAGTTTAAATAGTTTTAATAAACTACATTGTAGTTAAAATAATTAAAAATTAAATCAAGTTGTTTTTTAATCAGCCGTTTTTCAAAGTGCGAACAGCTCATACTACCCTTGCGAACCTACACTCGTCCCGGGAATCGATTCGGGACCCGGTTGTATGGCGTACACTAGAAAGGGCAGAAGATCAAGTATAGAACACTGTCCTTTGTCTTTTTTAGGAAGTTACTTTTATCGCCAATGAATGAGACTTGACGTAGAACCAATGGATTCCATAATGCCCGTGTTATTCTTTGAGTATTTTCCTCGTCACGATTCCATTTGAAGTCTGTATGCGCACAATCAAAATCCCATCTGCCAATCCGGACACATCCATACTATTGAATTTATTATTCTCTTCCCATATTCGTCTTCCCGAACTGTCAATAATCGATATACGCTCGATTTCCGATGCTCTACTGTTCTCAATGATGAGCGTGTTCTTTACAGGGTTCGGATACACAGATACATCTGGCGAGTCATATTCTGAGACAGTCAGGGTACAATCTTCTGAATACACAAAATCTGCCTGTATAAACCAGCCTGCATAGGGTGGATCATTATTTGTTGCCGCAGTTTCGTCATCGACCATCACACAGTTTAAGGGAAGTTCGCAAGGTATTCCTTCTTCCTCACAAGGCAATGTGACGGTGAGTATAGCGTTATTCCCGTTCTTTAGGTTTAAGCTTTCTAACAAAAATAAATTTTCACCGTAGAGTACTTCTAAGTTTATATTATTGCTTACATCTAAAGCGGAAATCAATAGATTATCAGTACCTGTATTACTAACGTACAGCTCTTTTAATTGTGTGTTATTACTGATGTCAAGAGTAGTGAGGTCATTGCTGGAGACATCTAACATTTCCAAGGCCGCAAAATCGTGAATTCCGGTTATATCACTTATTCCTTTTAACGACAGATCCAGTGTTATCACCATATCAATATCACTCGTGAGTACTTGTCCGTTAACGATTCCGTCACTGTCAATTCCTAAATCAATCAAAGCTTGTTCAAAATTTGTATCCGGGATATTGGTGGTTTGAGCCAAAAGAGTATTTGGCACGAGGCCATGGAAAAAGAATAAGATAAGAATATACTTCGTAGTTTTTGATAAGTTCATTTGGAGCTTTTTAACGTAGGTGTCCATGGCTCTATTTTTAATGCTTGTAGTACTGGGCAATTCTTTATATCCTTACTACCATACACCCATCCCGTGAATGGGTCCGGGATATCGTTAGTAGCAGTACATGTAAAAGGGGAGAAGACCAAATATAGTAAAATATCTTTTGTCTTTTTTGAGAAGTTGCTTTTATCGCAATTGGAAATGGATGTGGTCGTCGTGGCGTAGGGCATGACTGCGCCCACAAGGTTCAACCCCATGGCCGGGGTTGGCATTGCAGGAGCCAAGTACGCGAGCTGTTACCTTAGAGTTGTTGTTTCAGAATTTTTAGGATCCGTTTGTTGATAATTTCCGACAGGTTCCAATAGTACAGGTCGGGGTCGGTGGTGTTATAGAAGGCGACCATCACGGCATCGAGGTCTTTATGATAGGTGGCAAAGCTTTGGTAGCCCGGGACCCATCCGGCATGTTCGTATTTGTAGACCGTTGTATATAGTTCCTGTTCTTTGGGATCCAATAAGGAGCCATCATTCAACGCCCTTACGAATATCCCCACGTCTTCGGCAGTGGCCAGCATGCCGTGGTCGTCTTCCTTTAGATCGTACGGATGCCCCACATGATAGCCACTCATAACCTCTTCTAGATCCACTTCAGCAAGCGATCCGAAGGTATGGTGTAGCTGCAGCGGTTCTAGAATTTCTTCCTTGGTATATTGAAAATTATCATACCCCAGGGCATCGTCCATGATCTTGTTTAGGAGCAGGTAGTTGGTATTGCAGTATTCGTAGGCCTCGTCCGGCTTAAAGTTAGCAGGTTGGTCCAGTATAAGGGCCAGACTCTCTTGATAGGACTGTGTAGGCGCTGCCCAAAAATCGGGTGTGTCTGTAAAGTTGGGGATGCCACTTCTGTGTTGCAGAAGCAATCTCAGGGAAATATGCTCTGCGTTCTCGATGCGGCCCACAAGTTCCGGCAGGTATTGGGCGAGGGTCTTATCCAGTGAAAGCCGACCCTCCTGCACCAGTTTGGTCACCGCCACAGCGTCATACAATTTGCTAATACTGGCGATCTTGAACAAGGCGTCCGGCCGTGCCGGGATCATGGCTTCTCGATCGTGCCAGCCCGCAGCCAACAACTGCGGGGGTTCGCCCGCTTGGTCTATGTAGACGAGCATCCCTTCAAATCCGTGATCTACCGCTTCCTCCAGCTGTTCTTGTACGGTATCGGGCAGGGGTAGTATCCACGCCTTTACGAGAAGCCAAGGAACGAAAGATAAGGATACGATCGTTGCCAGTATCAAGGTGATCTGAACTATGCGTTTCGTTCTTTTTTTAGTCACGTATTGTTGGTTTCCATGCTATACCACGGCTGATTATGGTTTAGGCAAGCCGGGGGTTTTATCAATTTTTACGGTTCGCTCTCGATAGCCTACGACCCGTGCAATTCCTACGAAATGAATCCATTCCCGTGAAGGGTTCAAGGATATCGTTACTTTGAATACCATGAACATGGCGTACTCAAATATAAAAAAAAGTATAGGAGTAGGAGGATGGGTGTGAAAAGGATGACGCAATTAATTTGTTTGACCTCTAAACGTATTCATTTCTGCTTTAAGCGCTTGGATCTCCATACGTAATTCTTGGATCATGTTTTGTTGCTCCTGAATTGCCTTTACCAAGGGCGGGACAAATTCAGCATAGCGCAAACCATAGTGCGATGTGTCCCCTTTAGGCGCATCGACACCGTGGAAATCAAATCCTATTTCCTTGGCAGCTTTTTCAACGTCCTGAGCGATAAAACCGATTTGCACTTCGGTACTTTTCTTCGTTTCGGCATCCCTTATTCTGAGCTCGTCGGGTGTGTTCAGAAAACGTGCTAAGGCCTGTAGATCCAGTTGATAGGTTACGGGTTTGAGTTTGAGGATAAAGTCCAATCCGGCGACGTTCTCACTGACATTCGTTTTAAATCGCCCGTCACTTACATTGCTCCAGTTAGCATAGCCGCCTATGGTGGTTACCGCACTGTTTCCTAAGCGAATGGTATTGCTGGCACCCGGCTGGGCATTGTAGCCAATAGCCGTTGAATTATCAAAGTACTCAATGGAATTCGCTTTGGTCGTGAAGGCATTAGAACCCAAAGCTGTAGCATATTCTACACTGCCCACACCGGCTAAAGCTAAACTCCCTATGGCAGTACAGTGGCCATCATAATTAGTGGACAACGTATTATATCCCACTGCCGTATTATCTGAAGAGGTTACATTCTCATCCATACTTTGTGTTCCCACCGCTGTGTTTCGAAGGCCGGTCGTATTCGAATCCATGGCATTTGATCCGATAGCCGTGCTTCCATCGACTGCATTGTTTTGGAGGGACCCGTTCCCCACAGCCGTATTAAAGGAGCCAAGGTCGGCATTTCTCATTGAAAGTTCGCCGACCGCAACATTATAGGAACCTGATGTATTGTCGTGTAAGGCTCTTCTTCCAAAAGCACAATTGTACTCTCCGGTGTTGTTTTTTAAACTGTCATGACCAAAAGCACAATTATATCTTGAGTTGGTGGCGTCTCTCATCGCGTCGTATCCAAAGACACAGTTGCCGTTGCCTCCGGCCCAATTGTTGGAAGAAAGCGCATACGCTCCAAAAACAGCATTTTCCTGCCCCGCTTCGTTGCTTTCCATGGCTCTGTAACCAAAAACGCTGTTCTCTTCACCTCCCAAATTGGAATACAGAGCATAATGGCCAAACGCGCTGTTATCATCGCCATTGGTGTTGGAATGCAAGGCATAGTAGCCAAACGCACTATTGTGATTCGCAAAGGTGACGGACTGAAGGGTAGCTGTTCCGAAAGCCGTATTCTCTACACTTGACCCGGAGGAATTCAAATCCCTCATACTGGATACACCAAACGAGAGGTTGTTTGCGTTGAGTCTTCCGGAAAGTATATCATTCCTTTTGAACACCACATCCTGATCGTCTGCCGTTCCCATAAAATCGGTCCCCGGCGAGGTGCCTACATTTCCTTGTAATTCCCATGAAGGATTTATGGCGGGTGCGGAAAGAGACGTCCATGCACTCCCGTCATAGAACCAAAAGCCTGCAGTATTGTTGGTTTGATATACCAATAATCCGGTGGCCGGTGTTGCGATGGAGGTACGTTGCGCCTCCGTCATTCGAGGTACTAGGACACCCGCGGTTGTGCTACTGACATCCAAGGCAGCCGATGCGTCCGGGGTTGTTGTGCCAACTCCCACTTGGGCATAGCTCAGTGTCGACATGAATACTAAGACAAATAAAACACTTCTCATAACGTACAATTTTATGAGCATGAACAGGTATGCAGGTAGGGTTGAGGGGCAATACATTTGGTGCAAGACCAAAGTGTCTCTACACATACATCGAATGAATTGTAGGATGTCATCACTCTTTTTGAAAGCCTCTAAACACACCTTATAAAGGGAGGCCCCTACGGAAGGAATCACTGCGAATCCTATCTACATCTTTCACCGAAGTGCCTTTCCTGCACCGTTACGCATGCAGCTGGATTGCCAAAGGGGATATTTCGGCTGAAACTTTTGAATGTCCTTTACAGTGGTTTATATTGCCGTTACCGAAGGTATGAGGATGCCCTAAGGCTACGGAATTATTTTTTTTGAGACAGAAGGGTTTCAAAGACTCTATACAGATATTTTTTTCTGAAAACACATCGCTGCCGGCAGTACTATTCGTACCGGGTTATCTTCTCAGTCTCCTTCACTTAAAGAAAAACTACCATCACCGTTAAAGTCAATAAGTATTATGGTTACAGACCAAGTGCCGGATGTTCCGGCTGATGTGACTCCTGAAAAACTATCGGGTTCCATAGTACCATTCAGCGATCTATCTAAAACGATTGTTCCGTCTGCATCTTGCACTATCATTTGGAATATTCCATTGGCCGAAACAGTAATATCAGCATTGTAATCTGCCGTTGTTAATCCGTTCTGATATTCGAAAGTTTGTGAAGTACTTCCGCCATTTCCGGTAAAATCACCTCCAATGTCGCCATTTGGTCCTTCATTGATCGTTATATTTGCGAACAAGTGTTGGTCATCATCGTTATTGCAACCAACTAGTAGAATCAAGGCTGAAAATACTGTAAGAAAGATATATTTCGGTTTCACGGTCTTCATCATTCTTGGGGAATTCTAGATCACAATGTTAGTATGCTAATAGAACGCTAAAGGTAGGTTGATATTGCCGCTATGAGTCATGTATAAATCTTTGTAGCATGACTTCGTCCGGTGCGGCTCGTTCCGGAAGCGTCAGGGTGAGAACCAGCCAAGGTCGAAGTATCGCAAGTTCTTTTTATCAGACAAAATGTAGAAACCATCTTTTGTCTAACCTATACAGCGATAGAATTTATGTATTCTTGAGACAAGTTTTTGATCTGTGTATCCTTAACTTTCCTCTTTCGAATATTCTAAAATATCTCCCGGCTGACAGTCTAATGCTTCACAAACTAATTCAAGCGTACTAAACCTAATGGCTTTGACTTTTCCTGTTTTAAGTTTAGAAAGATTCGCTAATGTGATATCAACCGTTTCTGATAATTCGTTCAGTGACATTTTTCGTTTTGCCATCATTACGTCAAGATTTACAATTATAGGCATAGCTTATACAGTTTCTTCAAGTTCTTCTTGATATTCAACTCCTTTTGAAAAAATAGTCGCAATTATATAAATTACAGCAGACATAAGAATAAAGGCTTGACTATCCGTCCAAAACTGGTTTAAATTGTCAATTTCCAATCCATTGTGTTGTAAATTGGCAGTTAATTGTCTTGCCATAAAACTTAACAGTCCAATTGAAAATGTGTAGTAGCTTATCTTATAAATCTGTCTTGAAACAAATCTGCTGAAGGGCTCTGCAAGATTTATTTTGGTCACTAATACTATTACAATGTAAAAAAGGACCGCTTTTAAAATCGAAATGGTTAGGATAAAACCGTACATCCCAAAAAAGGCTAATTTGCTATTTTCATACATTTCACTTAAGTCCAATTTTTGATATAGATTTTGAACAAATTCCGGATTGAACAGACTGAAAATAAAATTCACAATTAACCCTCCTGCTTCAATGCACAGACCAACGAAAATTATCCAGGTAACAATTTTCAGTCCTTTAAAAACAATATTTTTAGTTTTTAGTTTCGTTTTCATATTTTATGATGCTAGTGATAATACGAAGCGAATATAGATAAATATTTATTGATAAACAATAAATAATTTTCATAAAGTGATAAATTTTTTTTCTTAGGGGATAATGTCTTGCACGAACTTTCAGTTCAATGATTGAATGGAAGGATTTATGGATATGAACGTTTTGATCGAAGGTCCTAGTGGTTTGCATCTGTACTTACGATCACTTCTAATGTACTTCAGTCCCATGCTTGGATCACGATCGTTTTAGCTATTGTGAAATAAACAGCGAAGCAATGCTATATGGAAAATTAGAAAACTGGGGAGGGGTACGCTAGGAGCCACAGTAGCAGGTGGCTATGCATTGTTCTTTAAATGATAGCATACAAGTCATATACGTATCGCTTTAAACGCATTTTGTCGTATGAATTATGGCAGGTCCTTTTGTTGCTGTGCGAAATAGCCTTGTAAGAGTAACTGTGCGCCCCATGCCATGATGTCCATAGATTGATCGTCGTTCAAGCCCGAAACATCCTTGGCGACAATAAGAGGCTCTATTCCCATGAGCATGGTTAATACGGTCACCAATTTATCCCTATCATTTTTATGAATATCTGTTTGCTCAAAGACCAATTCCAGCGTTTTTGTCCGTCGTGTCCCGCGTTTTATTTCTGCCGCATCCGCTGCCAGCACAGAACACAAGTACTTCCGGAACGCACTCTCATGGTCAATCGCAAGGGTGTTGTAATACGACTGAATACCGAGAATCTTGGTTTCGAGATCTGTGTCCTTCCACTCCTCAATAATAGACTCGGGAGATCTTGTGTTGATGTTAAGGCCGGCCTCGTTGACGAGGATATCGATGTTGGAGTAGTACCGATACATGGTGGCTCTTGAGATTCCCGATTTCTTCGCGACCTCTTCCAAGGTGAATTCCAAGCCCTTATTAATGAAATATTGGGCACTGGCCAGAATCTTATTTCTCGTTTCCAACTTCTGATTGATACGACCGGATGTGATATGGTGTTTTGTCATGAGACAAATATCTCATAAAATTTGTTCGATTCAAAATTATATTCTAAGTTTGTGAGACAAAAATCTCATAAAATGGAAAAACAGACGACAAAATGGGTCTTGGGACATAAAATCACCACCCATGCTACCGATGGGGATTACGATTTGATGATGGCCGAAACGCCGCCCCAGATGCAAGGTCCCCCGCCGCATTACCACGCACACTTCAAAGAGACCTTTCTTATCGTAGAAGGGGAAATGGATTTTGTGATAAACGGTGAGACCAGGAAGGTGAAGACGGGAGAATCTATTTCTTTACCTCCTAACACCGTCCATACCTTTAGTAATAACAGTACGTCTTCCTGTAAGTGGATCAATATCCACAGCCCGAAAGGCTTTACTGGCTTTTTTGATGCCTTAGGCATTCCTGCGGAGCGCAAATCTGCCCGGGAGGATTCGCTGACGCCTGAATGCATTCAAAAAGTCATGAAAATCGCCAACGACTTTGACATGATCATTACGGTCTGAGGTAGGATGCTCTAAAACACAGCTACCCGCGTCAGTGAGCGGTGCTTATCCTTCGAAAATTCACTGTAGAGCTCCTTCCTTTAGACGCAGGGAATGGATCCATGTCCTAATTGGGAGGGGCACCATAGCTTGGCGTCCGGGTTGGTTACTTCCCCTTAGTGCGCATTCGTGCTCTTTCCATTCTCAACGGTAAATTTTTCAAACGTAGTCCCATTGAATTTGTAAACTCCGTTCTCGTGCGTACCCAACCATAGCTCACCATGGTTGTCTTTGTATATACTGAATAGCGAAATGTTTTGTGAATTTTCCTGAACGGTATAATGTGTAATCTTGGTGCCATCGTATTTCCAAACACCATCAAGATAGGTAACAAACCACAAATTGTTCGAATCGTCTTTTACCGATGACAGATACTCATCCAAATGGCTGTCCTCTTTCCCGTCTAAACCGCCTATGCCTTTATGTCGTGTGTAAAATTTGCCGCTTTGTAAGGTGGTGCTATCGTAGATACTGTAACGATATTCGGTGTTGAACCAAAAGTCCCCGTATTTATCTTCCAGGATGGAGCGTACTCCGTTGGCCCCTTCGTTGCGAAATTCTGTTACATCCTCTTCTGTGATCCATTGAAAGAATTTCCCGTCGTACCGACAAACGCCCACCGGATTTGTACCAAACCAAATAGCACCTTTTCGGTCTTTATAAATGCTATAGACATCAAACGGATTGGATAAATTCTGGGGGTAGGGCAACGTCAATTCAAACAAAGTACTACCATCATAGCGATATACTTTTCTTGTATTTCCATACGAATATTTAAACCACAAATCGGTGGGTTCAAGTGTCCAATTTTCACTGGGAACTGCGTTTAAGGTCGTGAAGTTTGTTCCATCAAATTTTGATATGGCAGCCGTTGTGTTTGCACTTACAAAATACTTGTTGCCCTCTTTATCTTCTTGTATTTCATCAATTCTGTTGTTAAGTAACCCGTGTTTTGTTGTGTAATTCACTACTTCTTTTCCATCGTATCTATACACTCCCGTTTCCCAACTTCCAAACCAGTACACATCCTTTTTGTCTTGATACACAACCATAATGCTATTGCCAAGTTCATTTACGGCATCTCCATGGGCACGATGTACATCACGAGAAAGGTCAAAATTTTTTTTCGTAGATGAAGGTTGTCCGTTGCACGATACCAGCAGCGATAACATGGTTAGCACTAAAAGTAAGTTCATTTTCATTGTTATAAGTTTGGTAGTTACAGTTTCGTCTTTATATGGTCTCTGGAGTCCTTGTGACGGGTAGGTAGTTCTTTCAGTGGTAGGATCGGTTAGCCTTTGTTTTTTTAGTAGTAAAAGCTGAAACGATACTGCGTGAAACAGCCTTAGATATATGTCGAAAGTTATTTATTAATGAAATAGGGTTGAAGACTACAATCATTGAAGGTATCTTAGAATTACGTTATACGGATCATTGATAGAACAATTACTCTCGTATACTCCAGATCTCATGCATGGGATCTCCTTTACTGGACAAACCTGAATGATGCCAATTTCCATCGATCAATTCGTAATTGAACTTCAGACTGAGTCCAGCCTTGGAATCGTCCCTTGAAAAGAATTCAATGTTCTCAACATAGTCCCCATCTTGGGTGGTATATGTTCCCCCGCCGGTGCCCATAAACTCCTTGGTTTCCGTATTGTAGGCGATCCATTGAAATCGGGTACCGGACAGAACCTTCATGGTCTTTCTGGGTCGGTCGGTATCCCTTAATTGCGTTTCGCCATCCCGTATTCTACCCGACATGAGCCAGGCCCCTTGTAAGGCACCGGGAGAGCCATTATCTATTCTTTTAAAGGTTAATCCGCTGTCAACAATTTTAAGTTCATCATGGGTAATGTCTACATCAAAGCTAACTTGTGTTCCTACCCGTTCGGGATCTTCGGTATGAAACTCAATTGTTTCGGTCATAGTATTCCCGTCCAATTTCCAGGAGCCCCCTTTGGTGCTAATGAATTTGCCGGTGGCAGCATCGTAAGTTGTCAAGACCTGATACTTTTCTGCGTAGATTACAACCTGTTTTAACAGGTCTCCATTCTCTATATAGGTGACGGTTTCCCAAGCACCTACAAGTCCTTGCGAATGAAGTATCAAGGGAAGAGATAACAGGAAGAAAAGGATGTTAATTTTTTTCATAGATCACTATTTTAATAACCTGGGTTTGGTATTACGTATGCACATCACGCGTTTGGAGTCTGCTTGCATGCTTGTCGAATTACAGCGCACCGATGACAATACAATAAGCCAATCCTGATAAATATACCAAAAATAATGATTCTGTGCATATAGCAATGAGTGAACCATTTCGTCTATAAGGATATGATCTTATACGTGAGGAAGGAGGAGAAAGCCTGTGTACTAGTATTGAAAAATCCGTTTTCTGTATTTCCAAAGATAGATAGCGCCCAATAAAAAGAGTAGGCTATGGATGGTACCCAATACCCCTACTTGCCCGGCCACATGACCTTCAGGGACCGGTTTTATAAATTGATGAGTCAAGCTTAGTAGCAAACGAACAGTAGACCAGAGTAACACTAAGATGGACCAGGTAGCGATCACGATCCTGAATGCTTTAGCCGACTTTCGGGAGCTCCACACCAATAAGGACAGGATAAGCGCTATTAGAATGAATGGAACATAACTACCCAACAGTAGGTACCAAATGCCTTTATAGAAGAAGTAGGCCAGTGAAAGGATAAGTATCACGCTAAAAATTGTGTTGCGTTTCAAGGTCTTTACAATATGCTGTTGGACTTCGTTCATTCGGTCACGATCGTTTTGATGCTATTTTCGATTAGATGGGTACACGAAAGGAGGTATTCAAAATTTACGGTATCGAAGGTATCATCGGGGCTGTCCTTGTAGGGCGTAGAATCACGATGATAGAAACATTCGCCTGCACCAATCACGTTAAATCCCAGCGGAACAAAGGCATCGAAATCGGTAGAACTGTTGTCATAGCCCACGGGATCGATGTGTATGATCTTCAGAGGAATTCCTAGTTCTTCGGCTTCAGCTTGATATAGATCAAGTAAGGAGTCGGTTCCGGAGAATACTTCCATGGCCTTATCGTTATCAGCGTCCCAGCCCACCATATCGAAGCAATGAATGGAATGAATGTTCCATTCCTTTTGTTTTAAAAATTTGGCGAAGGCACTGCTGCCAATCAGTTCTTCCTCCTCCTGATCGAAAAAGACGATAAGTATGTTCTTATTTCTAGTTTGAACCTTTGAAAGTTCCTTTACCACACTGTATATAAGTGCTATTCCCGTGGCATTGTCAATGGCCCCCGGCGCATTTCGTTTACCACTGTCGTAATGGCCGCCCAGCACGACGTATTCTGAACTACCATTTGTTGCAGGAAGTATTCCGTAGACATTGGTTCCGCTGAATGGATCGAGGATAAGATCTATTGCGGGATTCAGATTTGGAGCTCTATAATGGTGTTCTTTGGCTTCAATGCTCAAGGTAGCGATGAGTTCCTTAAGATATCTTTGGGTGATCTCACGCTCGTCTTTAGACCATCTGCTTTTAATAAGCGTATTATTTCCAAAAGTCTGTTTGCCCGAAAGCTGCCCTACGATGGTCTTTTGATATTCCGCTTTGGAATTCGGAAGGCTTTCATGGATCAACACAATATTCTCTTGGTCTTGGCAGGCAATCAATATCAGACAGCAAAGAATTGTTTTGAGTAAGTTGTTCATTTCAACGGTTTATTGTATCAGACGAGATGGCATGACACGTACTTTATCCTGTTGGTAAGTATTCGATAGTTTCGGAAACCCTAACAAGGCGAAGATTAAATATAGGAAATTAAATGAATATCCTTATTTGCAGTGATATAGTAGAGAGGAAGATACTTTTGTCTACTATTTACAGTACTTGCTTTGTCTGTGAACCTAATTTGGGATACAATGCGAAACCCACACCAAGCTTCGCTTGCCTGGTTTTGTGTCACTGCTCAATTCAGGGGATTACTCGCTTTGCTCGTGATTCCGGAGGTGGGATCCAATACAATACGAAACCCTCACCAAGCTTCGCTTGTTGTGTCGTTCCCCAAGTAGTGTTAGAAGGATTACCCTTGGTGATCCCAAAAAAATTATCCTGAGCAAGCATAAAACCCACACCAAGCTTCGCTTGCTCGGTTTTGTGTCACTGCTCAATTCAGGGGA
>NZTP01000050.1 GCA_002696485.1 Altibacter sp.
CTCCGTTAACATTAATCAAAGGACCTTTAGAGGATCAATTGAATACAGCAAACCTACCCGATCGACAACGCAAAAACCTAACACACGCCTATCAAAATACCCAACGGTTGGAGCAGCTTGTGGAACAATTGCTTGCGCTCTCTAAATTAGAAAGCGGCCATTTGAAACTACATGTACAACCCGGAAATTTTGAACAGTTCCTGTCGGCACAGATAACTGCGTTCTCATTTCATTGTGAAGAAAAACATATTGACTGCAACATTCAAGTTAAAGAGAATGAAGACGGCGCGTTAGATTGGTTTGACCGAGATGCACTAGAGAAGGTCTTATTCAATTTAATGGGTAATGCGGTTAAGTATACTCCGGAGCAAGGACACATTGAACTTGCCGGAGCACGTACAGGCGATTATTTTGATCTAAGGATCACGAACAGCAGGAACTATCTCACACCACAACAGCAAAGTGATATTTTTAAACGGTTCTACCAGACCAATGATCTAAATGCAGGCACAGGTATTGGGTTGGCACTCACCAAGGAGCTCATTGAACTGCATAAAGGAACCATTCGGGTGGAAAGTGAAAAAACCGGAACCACAAGTTTCATACTTCGAATTCCGGTAGCGAAAAATATGTATACTCCTTCTGAAATACTTGAAGAAACCCTTCAAGATTTAAAAACAGATCAAGTGTTTCATTCTTCACAGCCTTCAGAAACTATTGGAATTATTTCTGAAGAAGCACCCCAACTATTGATCATCGACGATACTGAAGAGATCCTTGAATACATCCGCTCCATTTTTGAAGGAACCTATATTGTGCATACGGCGAAAGACGGACAAACTGGCTATGAAAAGGCCATAGCAACAATACCCGATATTATTATTAGTGACGTCATGATGCCTCAACAAGACGGTTTTACCCTCACGCAACGTTTAAAAGAGAACGAACTTACGTCACACATACCCATTGCTCTTTTAACCGCCAAAACACAAGACAAGGACAAATTAGAGGGCCTGCAAAAAGGGGCCGATGCCTATGTTACCAAACCCTTTAGTTCCCAATTTCTAAGAGCCACATTGGCCAATTTGTTGGAGAATAGAAAAAAACTTCAGAAGCGCTTTGCTCAAGAGGTGATCTTACTCCCTAAGGATATCCAACTTACATCGGCAGACGAGCAATTTTTAGATCGGTTGCAAAAGGTTATGGATACACATTTGGTGCAATCGAACTTTACGGTAGACACTTTCAGTATGGAAATGGGGGTAAGCCGCATGCAGCTTCATCGCAAGCTCAAAGCACTTACCGGGCAATCTGCTTCAGAGTTTTTACGATCACAGCGATTAAAACTTGCCGCCCAGCTTTTGAGATCGGGCAAATCTACCATCTCAGAAGTAGGGTATTCCGTAGGTTTTAACGACCCCTCCTATTTTACCAAATGCTTTAAAAAGGAATTTGGCTGTGCTCCTTTAGACTATATCTCTAAAAAAAGCGGTACTTGAAAAAATTCTCTATAGCCATAGAACATTCGTCCCGTACTTGAACAATCCTTTTTTTTTCAAGGAAAGGTATGGCGTATAATATAGGTTACTATACGTGAAGCTGTTACATATCTCCATGCTTTGGTTACAATAATTATATACCGTCACCCAACGATCTTCTAATTTTATTCTATTGAAGCGGCTCCCTAATGAAGAAAATGCAAAAGGTGTATTCCGGAACGCTGGAAACAGTTGCAAACCAGCTTATTTATCTCAACATAGATCATCTGGCAGAAGGAATTTACACACTAAAGATTACACATAATAATAAAGTTATTACCGAAGTAAATTTTAAAAAATGAAAAAAACCTCAGCCTTCTATTTGTTGTTAGGAACTTTATTGTTCATCAACCTCGCAACGGCCCAGGTGGGCATAGGAACCACTACGCCGGATCCTTCTTCTTCTTTAGACATTACAGCTACCGATAAGGGAATACTTGTCCCTCGGGTATCCTTACCCGATGTAAGTACCACTCAATTGGATGGAACCAATACCGCCGCTACCGGATTGTTAATATGGAACACCAATGCTGCGACCTTAGGCGGCTCGGGTGTTGGGTTTTATGCTTTTAACGGTTCGATATGGGAAAAACTTGATACAGGCAGTGTCACGGGTGACAGCGATTGGTATGAAGAAGGAACTACAACTGCTCCCAATGATATTAACGACCTTATCTTCACTAATGGAAATGTGGGTATCAATACAAATGCACTTACCGACAGACAATTGAATGTTTCGGCAACAGATGCTGTGGATTATGCAGGTTTTTTTGAGAATACTGCTAATAATGACAATATTAAATATGGTTTGGAATCGAACTTAAACGGCACTGGCAATGGAGTACAAATCGGATATCAAACAAACATTACCACAACAGGATCAGGGGATCAAATAGCCATGCAAAATTCCTTGGCAGGATCGGGAAGCGGGTTCCACAGGGGCATTGTAAATGAGATTACGAGTACGGGAGACGGGCTTCACGACGGGGTGTTGAATACTATATCAGGTTCCGGGGGCGGACTGCAACGAGGGGTCTTAAATTATATGGACAATACAGGGGATGGCCAGCATGAGGGCACAGTCAACCATTTACGCGGTCCCGGAAACGGATCTCAAGTAGCCACCTATAATATCGTGGACAATAACGGTACAAGTACACATTGGGGTGTTTACAATATATTGGGCGGAAGTGGCACAGGGCAACAATCCGGGGTCACTACTTTTGTAACCAACACCGGTAACGCCACACATTGGGGTGCATATAATTCGCTAAGTGGCATTGGTGATGGATCCCATTTTGGTGTGGAAAATCGCTTACAAAATACCGGAAACGGAAATCAGTTTGGCGTATCGAATTTTATAAATAATACGGGAACCGGTAATCACTTTGGCATCAATAATTCTCTTACGGGAGATGGAACCGGTATTCAATACGGAACCTATAATAGCATTACCAATACGGGAGACGGCGGTCATGCAACGGTTAGAAATTTTTTAAGCGGACCGGGAAATGGAGTTGTTTATGGAGTTGCCAGTAACATTTCGAACACAGGTTCGGGTAATCATTACGGGGTTCGTAATTCACTAAGTGGAACCGGAACCGGATGGCAGTACGGAATATCAAATGAAATAAGTGTTGACGCCGATGGCAGTCAATTTGGCGTGAACAACCTTATGCAAGGAACAGGTAACGGTTTTCAAGCGGGTGTTCACAATGTTATGTTCAACCAAGGGAATGGAAGACATGAAGGAATATACAATGGCTTTGGGGGTAACGGCACCGGAAATCACTTTGGAATGCGAACCGTATTAGGCGGCACGGGAACCGGCGAACAGATCGGGGTGCAGACCGAAGTGACCAACACCGGAACCGGAGAACATACAGGAATGCGAAACTTCCTCTCCGGAACAGGGACAGGCTTACAACGTGGTATTGAAAACGAAATTACCAATACGGGCGATGGCCTCCACGACGGAATCTTAAACACCCTCTCCGGGACAGGAAACGGACTACAACGGGGCATTTTAAACTTTATTAATAACAATGGCGACGGACAGCATGAAGGCACCACCAACCATTTGCAGGGATCCGGAAATGGAATACAGTTAGGAACTTATAATTTAATGGAAAATACAGGCACCAATACCCAATATGGAGTCTATAATACAATGAGTGGAACGGGTACCGGAGCTCAAGTAGGTATGCGGACATTTATTTCAAATTCCGGCAACGCTGCTCATTATGGCAGTTACCACAGCCTGTTTGGGAGCGGAAGTGGATTTCATTATGGAACACGAAATGACCTAAGCGGAGATGGAACCGGCGTGCAATACGGCACATACAACGCTATTGGGAACACAAATAACACCAATCATTTTGGAACATTTAATAGTTTATTCGGAAGCGGAAGCGGAGGTAAATACGCTTCCTATAATTACATCGATCCACTGGCCGGGGGTACTGCCTTTGGGGTCTATTCGGAAGTGACCAATGCGACCGGTTATTCCGGTTATTTTCTTGGTAATTTTTATATGACAAATGGCTTAGCCACATTTGCCAGTACAACAGACGCTACAGGAACAGCAGGAAGCGGTGTGGTACAAATTGGTGGAACGCTACGATTGGATGGTGATGAGATTATTACCAATACAAATCAAACCCTCTTTCTGCAAAATGACAATAACGGCGATGTAATAGTGGATACCAACACCCTTATGGTTGATGCAAGTGCAAACAGAGTAGCCATTCGGAACATCGCTCCTTTAACCGATCTACATATAAAACAATCCACTACCGCCAATGCAGGGTCGGGTGGATTGACACTTGAAGATTCCGGAGATACAGACAGATGGAAGATCTATCATAGTGGTCTTTATCTTTCCTTTGCTGAAAATGATGTACGAAGAGCATACATAGAAAATGGTACCGGTAATTACGTTATAACATCCGACAGATATTTGAAAACAAATATCAATGAAGTGTCACGACCTGTGTTGGACGAATTAAAAAAATTGAAATTGTATACCTATAATTACAAAACACAACCCAACAAAGACAAAGAAGTAATAGGGTATATGGCCCAAGATATCGCACCCGTATTTCCACAGTTGGTTTCCCAAAACGAAGACGGCAACCTGGGGGTAATTTACGATGGTTTTGGACCCCTTGCCATTAAGGCTATACAAGAACAACAAGCCATTATTGAAGATCTTCTGAAAAGAATAGAACTATTGGAAAACAAAAACTAACGATCATGAAAAGAGCAGTAAATATTACAGCATTGGTATGTTTCTTAACTTTCACGTCTTTTGTAAAAGCGCAGAACGATACCTTGAAAACATCGGCTTCAACAACTGCTGAAGCATCCGTAGATAAAAATAGTACTACAACCACTTTGAAGCCCATGCCTCACGAAACAAGTGCGATGGAATTTGACGATAAAGAGATGGAAAACGGGAGTATGCATGATCCGAAAACGGCAGAACTATACAGCGTAAATTTGGAGCCAAAAAAACCCTTGTTTCGTAATGAAACCAATCGTTTGATTGCACCGCAAACCATTTCCGAGCCCTCAAAAAACGCTTCAAAGGGAGCAGGAGTAAAAGTTCCGAATACATCACAGAACAACTTGTTTAAATAAAGACGCTAATCATGAAAAAACATTCCATTTTATTTCTGTTAAGTATGCTCATAGCCATGACTTCGGCAAATGCACAGATCTTAAAGAAACTTGGCAAAAAAGCCGAACGTGCTGCCGAGAGAACTGTTGAGCGCCGTGTAGAGCGAGAAACCGAAAAAAGTACAGACCGCGTGCTGGATACCGTAGTTGAAGCACCAAAAAAATCCAAAAAAGACAAACGAAAGGAAACCAAGAACAAAGACCGTGAACGAGATATCATTGGGGTAAAAAATGATTCTCTTGATCAGTAGAAATTAAAAAAGGATGCCGTTCAAATTCCACTTTTTAATCATTTTGATCGTACTCCCTATTTTGGGGTGCCGCACCACTATTCCTCCTAGAGATTCTGTATTACCAACTTTCGTTTTTAAGATTCAAGGCGATGGGCTGAACGAGAATATTACACAGGATTTCGATTTTGATAATTCTGCCCTGAACCTACGAAGGGGTCAAAGATATCGTGTGGTATACACGGGAGCAGATTCCGGGGGTCTTAAAGAAATGACGTGGCGATTACCTTATTCAAATATAGTAGGCTTAGGCGGGCAGC
Source organism: Altibacter sp. (assembly GCA_002696485.1). Classification (GTDB taxonomy): domain Bacteria; phylum Bacteroidota; class Bacteroidia; order Flavobacteriales; family Flavobacteriaceae; genus Altibacter. Next base: position 5,770 of record NZTP01000050.1, read on the forward strand.
GCGGTAATTTCCTCTACGCAAATTCGGGAGACCCCTATGTCAATCTGTATCGCTATAACGGTTTTACCGAGGATCCCCGTACCGGGGCTTCTATGACGGTACAGGCCATGGTCACTCACGGAGGACCGCTTGACGGAGTGGTTGAAAACTATGAGTTCGTATTTCGTGTAGTCGATTTTCATGATAATAGTATAGAAAAAACACTCATCGTCCGTATCACAAATGCACCTACGGCCATCGTCCCAAGAGATTAACTCGTGTTAACAGAAAACGCATGAAAAAAATTATATTAATAACTCTGCTCAGTCTTCTGCTAACAGGTTGTAAGACCCGAATATCGGAAAGAGACTCAGTATCTCCCACCCTTACCTTGCTCGTGGAAGGAGACGGACTGCGCCAACAGTTCGATGAAACCTTCGACTTTGACAATACAGTTCTTTACTTAAAACGGGGAGAATCCTACAACATTTCTTTTATTGGCAGCGATCGGGGCGGTGTGAATACCATTGTTTGGGAAGTACAGGCATTACCCCCTGTAATCGAATTTCCCGATCCTTTGCCACCCCAATGGGAACGAAACATATCCACAACTCCCACAGCCTTAAACACCATGCGCTGGAGAGGCGATCGGGCCCATCCCGTCACCGGACACTCCATAACAACAGCTGTCATTCCAAATGGTGTTACCACCCATGCTGTTGAAGAAATAGAAATGCTGTTCTTAGTAGAGGATTTTCATTTCAATACCCTTAGAAAATTTTTAACCCTACGTATCTATAACGAAGCGCCGCGAATTGGCCCTAGATAATTATTAAAATCAAACCCTTATGAAAAATCAACTTACCCTTTTATTCGTGCTTATTAGCACCTCCTTTGTTTGGTCGCAGAACAGTTGCAGCAAATTCTATCCTTTTTCTGAAGGAGTTACATCACAGATCACTACGTATAACAAAAAAGGAGATGTCGCCGCCATTGTCAATTACAAAGTAACCAATGTTAGCTCAAACGGAAGTGCCGAAACAGCCACTATGTTTTCCACTATTGAAGACCACAAAGGCGAGCGTATCGCTGAAACGACTTATGATGTAACCTGCCGTGACAATGTTGTTTCTATCGATTTCAAGTCTATGATGAATCCGCAGATTTTTGAACAATTCGGGGAGATGAAATATGATATTAGCGGAACAAACATCGACCTTCCCAACGATCTCTCTGTAGGACAATCACTACCCGATGCCGATATGAAAATGAAGATCGATATGGGAGGAATCAATATGAATATGAACGTTGCCATGAAAGACCGTAACGTCGTTGGGAAGGAAAGTGTTACTACCCCTGCCGGAACATTCGAATGTTTTGTAATCACCTACACTTCCGAAGTAAAAATGGGAATGAACCAAACCGGAACCGCCAAACAATGGATTGCCGAAGGCGTCGGCATGGTAAAACAGGAAGATTACAATAATAAAGGAAAGGTAATGAGCAGTAGCCTGCTTACGTCTTTTAGTAAATAAATATGTTACACCTCACATTGTGTAGCATGGTCGCTAGTTGCGAATGTACCAAACAAATTAAAGTATTGGAGATACGACCTCCTGAACCTCGGCATCGAATAAATCAAGAAAATGTTTCAACAACTTTTCTTTTACTTCGTTCATGGAAACTTGAGACTTCCCCAGTTCCACGTGGAGGGAGGTAACGGCCTTCCCCTTGATCCCGCAGGGAATCATGTGGTCGAAATAGCCCAAATTAGAATTTACATTGAGTGCAAAACCGTGCATGGTGACCCACCTACTGGCGCGTACGCCCATGGCACATATCTTTCGAGCAAAAGGTGTCCCAACGTCCAACCAAACTCCGGTCTCCCCTTTTGAACGCTCGGCTTTCAGACCATATTCGGCTAGGGTGAGAATGACCATTTCTTCCAGAAGTCTAAGGTATTTATGGATATCGGTAAAATAGTTCTCAAGATCGATGATGGGATAACCCACTATTTGACCGGGCCCGTGGTATGTGATGTCACCTCCGCGATTGATCTTGTAGAAGGTGGCCTCGATCTCGTTCAATTTTTCTTCAGATATAAGTAAATTGGACATTTCTCCGCTCTTACCCAAGGTATATACATGGGGGTGCTCCACGAACAAAAAGTAATTGGGTGTTGGCAAATCACTACCCTCTCTACGGTTCTTGATCTTGATGTCAAGGATCTCCTTGAAAAGCCGTTCCTGATAGTCCCAGGTGACCTTATAGTCCTTAGTGCCCAGTTCTTGTATCTCTATGTGTTTGTTCAAATCTATTTTTCTAAAACTACTTCAAGGTCCAGAATGTCCGGTTCCTTCATATAATCCAAGAACGATCGTTCTACTTCTATGGTCTTCCCGTCTGCCGAATAGGTTGCATCCTCGATACTTGCCCTTTTTATTTTCTTCGGAAAAGTATACCGCAGCGTATACATCGTGCCCGACAGGAACATTTCGGCACTTTTTAAACTGTCCAATTGGCTTTGATGCCGTGCTTTGTCCTTAATAAAAGCATCACGAAGAAAGGTATTCTTTTCATAGGAGTAGGAAACGCCCATAAAATCTTCCGAATCGGATTGCTGCTCTTCTGAAGACACCTTTACACCGGGCATGAAACCGGAGGATTCTCCCAAACCATTCATCAACTCGTTTGCTTCTTTTACTTTTTTGAAATCGGTAAAAATATGGAGGAACATATCGTTTGAGTCCGGATCGACAAAGAGCTTCATCATAAAATTTTCCATTTTCTTTAATCTGTTCTGTTCTGCTATCGGAAGCTGTGCAATGCTATCCTTCTTCGCTTCAAAGACCTGTTTGAATGAAATGATGGTATCTGTTTTAGTAAGCGTACTGTCCATGCCGGCCCCAAAGGCCATCATCTCCTTCATATCCATCTCGATCGCCATGCGACCACTACCGTCCTCCTGCATTACCATAGTCTCGGTGAATTGACAACTCACCATGCACAGGGCAAAAATGCCACCTAGAAGTAATTTGTATACCTTCATTTTTTCGGATTGTTTAAAATTATTAACGCAGCGATGACCCCGGGAATCCATCCGCAGATCGTTAGGATCAATACAATTAAAATTGAACCACAGCCTTTATCAATCACCGCTAAGGGCGGAAACAGGATAGAAAGCAATACTCTCCAAATACTCATGAATACAAATTTACGATTAATACTTTAGTTATAAGTAGAGGATTATTGCTTTTGTTACAGCTATTGGCTGAGAACCGAAGAGTCACTATATTAGTCTTTTAAAACGACCATGCGCTTTTTTATTTGTGTCATTTCTTTTTTCCTATTGTATACCCCAACGGTGACGGCACAATATACCTTCAGCGGCTATGTAGATGCAGCGCACGTGGATGCTAATATCTATCTCTCGGTGGTGGAAGATTACCGAAAGATCTCCGGTGTTTATCCGGAGCAGATCCTTTCGAAGACCCAAGCGGACAGCACAGGATTCTTTTCATTTTCGGGGAACAACTTATCGCAGGAGAACAAAATCTATCGCATTCATATTGATACTTGTTCCGAAGACATTCAAGCGACAACACATTTTGATGGTCATTGTATCAATAGCAAAGAGGTCATTTTTATTGCCAACAATACTACCGCTGTAAATTTACCCTTCTCCTTCGACAATGAAATGTTCTGCAGGATACTTTCCGAAAACGAACGCGCCAACTCTTTTCTGAAAATTGACTCGTTAAAACATGATATGCGCTTTGCTTTTGGGAGCTACCGAAGCGAAGCCAACAGAAAACTGAATTCAAAAAAATGGTTCGCCATCTTCCAAAATTACGGCGAACAGTTACAAGAACCGTTGGCCGAGCTGTACAGCTATGCTTTCCTTTCCGATCGAACCCATAACCTGTACGCCTATTATCTTGAGGACCTAAAAACCAATTCGTATTACAACGATCTGTTAGTACGATTAGAAGAAAAGTACCCTAATGCTCCCTACACCCGGCAATATAAAAGCGAATTGGCAGCCGATCTTTTCTTGGTGGCATCAGAAAAAAAGGTTGCCAACACTACATGGTTCTATATTTTGGGAATTTTTACATTAGTGTCCTTAGCACTTAATTTGTATTACTTTAAAAGGATAACTCGCTTGAAAGAGCGAACTGCTTCCGAAGTATCTGCACTTAGCGAGCAAGAACGAAAAGTGCTCGAACTCATTTTGGCAAACAAGACCAATAAAGAGATCGCCTCGTTATTGTTTGTGAGTGTGAGTACGGTAAAAACTCATATCAACAGCCTCTACAAAAAACTAAAAGTAACGTCCCGGGAAGAAGTAAAACAACTTTTCCCGCAGGGTGTACAATTTCAATCGGGGGTCTAGTCCCCTTTTCAACCCTATTCGTCTTTAAATTCTCTGTTCCTTTTCTGAATCTTCGGTGGTCTAATCACTAAAACTGAACATCGATGAGAACACAACTTTCTTTCAGCTTCCTTTTCCTATGGTTTGGGATCACGGCCTTAGGCCAATCATTTAACAGGGAGATCATTTCCGAAGGAACAGCGCCCTTGCTTCTGGGAAAGATCAATAAGGACGCTCTTTCCCAAAACACCTATGCTACGTGGTTCGTGGAGAATTTTCAAAACTACAATCCCAATACCACAGTCATAGATAGTTTTAAAGAAACCTTTTCTCACTATACCGTCACTGCCTTTATGGGCACATGGTGTGGTGACAGTAAACGAGAAATACCTCATTTTTATAAGGTCTTGGAGGCAGCCAATTTCCCGTTGGACCGACTCACGGTCGTAGCGGTACACAATGAACAGGACAGCTACAAACAAAGTCCGGGCGGTGAAGAGGAAGGTCTCAATATCCACAGAGTCCCCACCTTTATCTTTTATAAGGACGGAAAAGAGATCAACCGTATCGTGGAATCTTCGGTGACTTCGTTAGAAGAAGATATGGCCGCTATTGTTCAAAATGAATACGAGCCAAAGTACAGAGCCGTACACATAATACATCAACTCTTAATCGAAAATGCTTCGGAAAGACTAGAAGAAAAAGTCGGCGACCTGCTCCCGCGATTAAAAGACATCACCAACCATCCTTATGAACTAGCAACCTATTCGAACGTTTTATTTTTTAGTGGGAAGACATGGGAAAGCACGGTGGTTGCGAGACTTAATACACAACTCTACCCTTCGGAAGCTTCAGTCTTTAAAAGCTTGGGGGACAAATTATATTTTCTTTCCAAATTTAAAGAAGCGCTCGAAGCTTATCGGCAAGCATTGCTGTTGGATCACGAAAATGAGAATTTGCGTTCCACCATTGCTCATATAGAACAAAAAGTACAGGAATAGCTGTATTTTTTGATTCTTTTAGGAAATAAATTTAACAAATAGGCTAATTTTGCAGCTTAAATAAAAAAGCATGCAACTTTCTGAACTGGAACTCATCCGAAGAGAAAAACTGAATCAATTACGCGCCTTGGGGATCGATCCATATCCGGCGGCCTTATATCCTGTCACCCACACTTCAAAAACCATAAAAACCAATTTTGAAGAAGGAAAACAGGTTACCATTGCGGGGCGCTTAATGTCACGCCGTATTCAAGGGAAAGCTTCGTTTGCAGAGTTACAGGATGCCGAGGGACGCATACAAGTGTATTTCAATAGAGATGAGATATGCCCCGGGGAGGATAAAACGCACTATAACGAGGTTTACAAGAAACTATTGGATATTGGTGATTTTGTTGGGGTTGAAGGTGAACTGTTTACCACGCAAGTTGGAGAAAAAACAGTGTTGGTTAAAAAATTTACCCTTCTTTCCAAAGCATTGAAACCGCTACCACAACCTCGGGTGGATTCCGAAGGAATTGTACATGATGCTTTCACCGATTCGGAGCAGCGCTATCGCCAACGGTATGCAGACCTAGTCGTAAACCCGCATGTAAAGGAGGTCTTTAAGAAACGCACCAAGCTTTTTAATGCTATGCGTACTTTTTTTAACGACCGCAATTATTTTGAGGTAGAAACACCCATTCTACAGCCCATTCCCGGCGGTGCCGCAGCACGACCATTTGTGACCCACCACAATGCACTGGACATTCCTTTGTACATGCGTATTGCGAACGAGCTTTACTTAAAACGATTGATCGTAGGTGGTTTCGACGGGGTGTATGAGTTCTCTAAGAATTTCCGGAACGAAGGAATGGACCGAACACACAATCCGGAGTTTACTGCCATGGAAATCTATGTGGCGTACAAGGATTACAATTGGATGATGGATTTCTGTGAAGAATTGCTCGAATTTTGTGCCAAGGAAGTGAACGGAACAACGAAAGCAACTTTTGGAAAGCACGAGATCGATTTTAAAGCGCCCTACCCACGTATCACCATGGCCGATGCCATTCAAAAATATACCGGCTTCGATATCACCGGAAAAACAGAAGATGAAATTCGTGCTGCCGCCAAAGATTTGGGTGTGCAAGTGGATGATACCATGGGGAAAGGAAAATTGATCGATGAGATCTTTGGAGAGAAGTGTGAAGGTAATTTTATTCAACCCACCTTTATTACCGACTATCCGAAAGAAATGAGTCCGCTGTGCAAAGAGCACCGCGAGAATCCTGAACTTACCGAGCGTTTTGAATTGATGGTCTGTGGAAAAGAGATTGCCAATGCCTACAGCGAATTAAACGACCCTATCGATCAACGGGAACGATTTGAAGCCCAGCTAAAACTTGCCGAAAAAGGCGATGATGAAGCAACCCAATTCATCGACTTCGATTTTCTTCGAGCTTTAGAATACGGAATGCCCCCAACCTCAGGGATGGGTATTGGGATGGACCGATTGGTTATGTTCTTGACCAACAACGCCTCCATACAAGAGGTCTTGTTCTTCCCACAAATGAGACCGGAGAAAAAAGCCGTCCAAGTAGAACTCAACGAAGAAGAGAAAGAAGTACTTGCCCTGCTTAAAGCCGAATCTCCTATAGACCTCACAATCTTAAAGGAGCGTAGTGGTTTAAGTAATAAGAAATGGGATAAAACTATTAAACACCTCACAAAAAATAAACTAGCTAAAGTGGAGAAAACAGATGAGGGATTGGTCGTGGAACATCTATAAAAACACCGCCCTCACCTTCTAAAAGGGAGAACGGTGTCTTCCACCAACCTAAATCCTATCTTATTCGCCTACCTTACTAAGGTATTCAATGTCGTTCTCGACTGTGAGAAGCAAAATGCTTGTGGCGGTACAGAACACGGGACTCGTGATACAGTGGTGTCCGTTCCAACTGCCGTCCTCGTTTTGAATCTTTAGGATGCGCCCACTCATGTCGTTGTACCACTTCTTCCAATCTTTATCCTGATTCACCAGAAGTGATTCTCCGGTTTGTAAAAAACTTAAGAATTCTTCTCCTCCATTATTCCCGAAGCCATTCAATACATCCTCGCGTTGCGCAGTTTCTTTTGCGGCATTATAGACATTGTAGGAAGCGGTGTAGTCAATGGCCTCTTCTTCCGAAAGACCTGCTTTCTTAAGGCTTTCTACCGTGACCGGAGCATTTTGTTTTATTTTCCCGTCACGCTTCGCCTTGTTCACAATTGCTTCAGCTTTGCGAGCTTCTTTTGCACTGGCGCGAACGCTTCCGCTTACCGCATAGAGCATGACACCGGCACCGTCCTCAGTATTGACATTTCCGGTCTTTTCATCGTAATTGTCTTTTTGGTAAGTTCGGGTGCGGTCCAACACGGCTTTATCCACTTCAGCGCCTGCCGCCTGTGCCGCTTCAAGCGCACTGTTCGCCATCCCACTTTGCAAAACACCTGCCCAGCCGGCTCCTGCTTGTTTCCCCGAAGCGTCGGTACCTTGCTGTATCTTAGCAACACAAATATCAAGACAACGTGCCACGCGTTTGGAATCCATTCCCTCAAGATCACGATCCAATAGATTGGAAAGAAATTGTGCTGTAATCACTGCATCGATGTTTTGACCCAATTTCGATTGGATTTGCGTATTGCGAACACTGGTAATGTAAGGATCCTCTTTTGCACTATTTTCTACCGATTCTAATAAGAAGTTAATTGCTTTTTTGAGATTATTGGCGTATGGCCCTTTTTCAAGAGTAGTACCGCTTCGTAGAAAAGCCATCCCAACCATGGCCGTTGTAGCCGGATCTGCTGGTACCGCTTGGGGGTCCCGAACATGTTGTGCATTGTGACTTCCGGCACCATAACCTCCGCCGGGTAATTGTGCTTCAGACAACCATGAGAGTCCGTCGCGAACCGAGAGCTGTAGATTTTCATCGGTTTTGAAGATATCGAAATCTTGAGAAGACTGTTCGCCCATAACGGTCATAAAGACACACCCATCAATGGGGGTTAAGATTCGATTTGTTTCCGGATAGGTTTCCGTTTCAGAAGTGAAGACAGTGAATAAAGCAGCAGCAAGCAGCAACGGAAATGTGAGTAAGATCAATTTTGTTCTCATCGTTTGTGGATTTTAAATTCATTCCGAAACTACTTCAGCATACTCAAAAGAAAAAGAGCGTTTTAGGGAAGCAGCGCTTTGGTTGAGGGAAGTTATATTTAGGTCAAGGATAGAATTTTAACCCGAGAAGGAATTCACTTTCGGCTGATTTTCCTATTTTTAGCAAAAAATTGAACAAATATGAAGAATATCAGTCTTTTAGTCCTGTTGGGACTCTTGATAGCCTTGATTTCCTGCGGAAAAGATGATGAAGTAAGCGGAGATGGCGAAAGTCCTTCTACTCCTTTGAACTTAACAGCTTCCAATATCACGGACATGTCCTTGCAGTTGGATTGGGGAGCTTCTACCGATAATATTGCGGTAACAGGCTACCGCGTGTATGAAGAGATCTCCGGAACGGTAGTTTCAGTAGGACCTACGATCACAACCTATACCGCCAGCGGACTTATGCCGGATACCGCTTATAAGTATTATGTGACCGCAGTGGATGCCGCTGGAAACGAATCCGCCCAAAGTAATACAGTGGAACTAACTACAGCGCTTACGCCTTTAGAATTTAAGACCAATCTTACTGAAATGGGTGTCTTCGCGGGAACTTTATCGGATATCACGCCGGCTGCCGGGGTACAATTGTATGAGATCAACAGCACTCTTTTTACAGATTATGCGGCCAAACAGCGACTCATTCGATTACCTGAAGGAAAAATGCTGAAATACGACGGCAACTTCTTACCAATTTTCCCGGACAATACATTGATCGCCAAAACCTTCTATTACAATATAGACGATCGTGACCCTTCCCTCGGAAAACAGATCATTGAAACCCGTATTTTTCTAAAAATTTCCGGAACGTGGGAAGTGGGCGATTATATTTGGAATGCTTCCCAGACCGAAGCAGTGTATCGCGAAACGGGCAGTGAGATCCCTATTAGTTGGATCGACAGCGATGGGAATACTCAGAATATCGATTATTTAATTCCTTCTAAGCAGGACTGTTTTACCTGTCATAACAATAACGGAACCACCTTTCCTATTGGAATGAAATTGCGAAGCATGAACTTTGTACCCAGCTACACTTCCATGAATCAGTTGGATTATTTTACCAACAACGGCTTGCTGGAAGGGCTTCCAAGCGCTGCTAGTGTCACCGTTCTCCCTGATTGGACCGATGACGCGACCTACGATATCTTTCAGCGAGGGAGAGCCTATATTGATGTAAACTGTGCGCACTGTCATCAACCCGGAGGAACGGTAACTAATTTCAATTTGGATTTTCGCTACGAAACCCCTTTTAGCGATACTGCGATCTATCCAAATCGAGGCGAGATCGAGGCCCGTATTCAGAGTACGCTTCCCACCTATCGCATGCCGCAATTAGGACGAACCATCGTTCATGAGGAAGCCGTAGCTATGTTGCTGGAATATCTTGGGGCCATAGAAGATTAAAGCAATGCACCATACTATATAAAGATAGCTGCCACTTGGCAGCTTTTTTTTTTCAGATTCGTACTTTTCAGAAGCCTATTATTAAACCAAGCCGAAATTAAATGGTCATAGCTATATAAATCCTAAACAGTATCACAATGAAAAAGACACTTATAGTAATATCATTGCTTTTTAGCATGACCCTGATCGCACAAACACCCGATGTAGATAAAAAGGAGATGCGTAAGGAGATGAAGCAAAAAATGAAGGACCTTACCCCCGAACAGGCGGCGGACCTTGAAACAAAAAAACTGACCTTGGCCTTGGATCTTTCGGAAGCACAGCAAAAGGAAGTAAAGGTATTGGCTCTGGAAAAAGCTAAAAAGAGAAAAGAGCGTTCTTCCGGACGTCAGGATCGGGCTGAAATGACCGCTACCGAAATGTATGAGCGCAAAGCCAAGATGATGGAGGAAAGGATTGAACACAAGCTTAAAATGAAGAAAATCCTGACTGAAGCTCAATATGAAAAGTGGGAAAAAATGTCGCTAACTAAACGAAGAGGCATGAAAAAGCACCCACAAAACAGAGGCAATTCAAAAAATAAATAACCGAATTAGTTTTTTGGCGTAATTCTTGGTTAATTGTTACTAAATTAGTTACATTAGTAACCTTAAATTTAATTTTAGAAACAATGAAAAATCTATTTAAAGTTGTTGCCTTTGCATTCATTTTCGTACTTGGTACAGGTGCCATGAGCGCACAAACACTATCTCAGGATCAAGACAGACCGGAAGTGGTTGCTAAAAAGAAAGCAGACCAACTCACGTCACAGTTAGACTTGAATGGCGACCAACAGCGAGCTTTGTTTAGAGCATACACTGCTTATGAGTCCAATTATAAGAAATATATTGTAGGAAAGGACGCCAATAACGCAGACGTTGTCGCAAGCAAGAAAAAATACGATGAGGCGTTAAAGGAAAGTGCCAGAAAAACCTTGACGGAAGCTCAGTATAAAAAGTGGCTTACCATAGAAAAGTTATAGCTTGAATGCAATTAAAATAAGAACCCTCCATTTTCATGGAGGGTTTTTTTATGTCAAGCGCAGTGCTACCCGGCCGCATGCCGCAATGGTCGCATCCAAATCTTCGTACGTAAGTGCTTCGGTTAGAAACCAAGTTTCAAAAGCGCTGGGAGCAATATAAATACCTTCAGCAAGCATTCCGTGGAAGAATTTCTTGAAGGTTTCATTGTTGGCGTGTGCCGCTGTTTCAAAATTAGTTACAGGTGTTTCAGAAAAATGTACCGAGATCATGGAACCTACCCTGTTTATAGTATGGGGTATCGCGTGTTGTGTTAAAACCTTCTCCAACCCCTTATGCAAGTATTCGGTTTTTTCCTGTAATGAAGTATAGATATCAGAATTTGTGTTCAACTCCTTCAACATTGCTAGACCGGCCGCCATCGCCAAGGGATTGCCGCTAAGGGTTCCTGCCTGGTAGACCGGCCCTAAGGGAGCCAGATGCTCCATGATCTCATTGCGTGCAGCAAAAGCACCTACCGGGAGTCCGCCACCAATTACTTTTCCGAAGGTAACAATATCGGCTTTGATCCCGTATAGTTCTTGCACGCCCCCCTTTGCTAAACGGAATCCGGTCATGACCTCATCAAAAATGAGCAGGATATCGTTGCTGTCGCAAACAGCTCGCAATCCTTCAAGAAATCCATCCGCAGGAGGAATACACCCCATATTTCCTGCTACCGGCTCAATAATAATACAAGCGATTTCTCCCTTGTTTTCAGAAACGATCTTTTTTACGTGCTCGATATCATTATACCTAGCCAGCAAGGTATCCTTTGCCGTTCCCTGCGTGACACCGGGGCTGTTGGGACTTCCAAATGTAACCGCGCCACTCCCGGCCTGGATCAAAAACGAATCACTATGACCGTGATAACATCCTGCAAATTTTATGATCTTATCCTTTCCGGTAAACCCTCTTGCCAGACGAACCGCACTCATACAGGCTTCAGTTCCACTATTAACAAAACGTATCTTATCAATATTAGGCACCATAGATACAGCTAAGGAAGCAATGGTGGTTTCTATTTCGGTAGGCATTCCAAAGGACGTACCTTTTTGAGCCTTTTCGATCACGGCATCCACTACCGGTGGATGCGCATGCCCTAATATCATGGGACCCCAAGAATTGATATAATCAATAAGTCTATTTCCGTCGGCATCATACAAATAGGCTCCTTTAGCCCTTTCAACAAAGATAGGATCACCTCCTACCGCATTAAATGCGCGTACCGGGGAATTGACGCCACCCGGTATGTAGTGTTGTGCTTCAGCGAACAGTGCACTGCTTCTTTTATAAATCATAGAAAATTTTAGTGATTTTTAACAGGGTGCAAATATAATACTTGCCCGATAGAAATCGTGTCGGAAATGAGTCCGTTGTATTCCTTTAGCGTATCAACAGTAATGTTGAATCGGCGTGCGATGCTATATAAGGTATCCCCTTTTTGCACCGAATACGTACCAATCTTAGAGTCATCGGGGTTCAAGAAATTTGCCTTGTTCCCAAGAACTTCATTGTCGTATTTTGTGAGATCGTATCGCTCGATGATGCTAATTAATTTCTCAGGGTATTTAGGGTCGGTCGCATATCCTGCCTTCCGCAGACCTTTGGCCCAGCCTTTATAATCATCCTTTCTCAGCTTAAAGAGATCCTGGTATCGACTGCGTTGCGTAAGGAACAAGGAGTGGTCCCGAAAAGAATATTTAGGATCTTTATATTTTCGGAAGCATTCCTGAAGTTCATCGTCGTCGTGGTACACACGATCACCGGTCCATTCCTTATGACATTTTATGCCAAAATGATTGTTCGCTTTACTGGTAAGCTCTCCTCTCCCGGCGCCACTTTCCAGAATTCCCTGTGCCAATGTGATGCTCGCCGGTATTCCATACTGCAACATTTCTTCCATGGCAATGGTACTGTAGCTGGCAATATAGGCTGAAACGATTTCGGCATAAGAGGCATCCTTTTTTGGAACAATGATCTCGGTCTTGGGCGTATCTTCAAGGGTGGGTGTTATTTTCTCTGTCGTTTTTCTTTCAACAACAACTCTTTCGGTACGTGGTTTTTTTCGGGTTTCAGCAACCCTTTTCTTCGATTTACAACCTGTGGCAAGCAGTAAAGTGATGCATAAGATCGTAAGTATTCTGTATAGCATATTACACAATAATTTGAGGTAAGTTCTTTTGTTTCAATAGTTGATTCATTCCGGTAATTCCCTGCAAGCCCCCGGTATGGACGGCTAAAATACGGCTATTTTTTTTGAAATACCCTTTTTCTATCAAGTCCAGAATACCATATATCATTTTACCGGTATATACCGGATCCAACAATATACCTGTATCCTCCCGGAAGCTATTTATACAACGAATCAATTGTGCATCTATTTTGGCATAACCTCCAAAAGAATAGGCATCGGTGATAGAAAAATTGGTCTTCTCTGTGAATTGTTCTACTATTTTTTTCTGAAATGTTCCCTGCAATGCCGAAAATCCTAAGACAGTTTGATGTGCATAGGATGCCTCCACTAAACCTGCCAGTGTGCCCCCGGTGCCTACAGATGTACAGATAACATCATACTTTTCGTGTATAGGGGTTAATATTTCGGTGCATCCTTGCACCGCCAATGAACTCGTACCTCCTTCGGGAATAATGTAGGCACCCGGGTACTTCTTCCGAAGCATTTTCAAATACACTTCATCTGCTTTTCGCCGATATTCCTCCCGTGATATGAAGTGCAACTTCATCCCTTCAGCTTCAGCATAGCTAAGTGTAGGATTATTGTGGTATTCCTTTGAAAGTTCTTCCCCTCTAATAATTCCTACCGTCTTAAAACCAAATAGACTTCCTATGCCGGCTACAGCAGCGATATGGTTGGAATACGCCCCGCCAAAGGTAAGCAAGGTAGTACAACCCATATTGTGGGCATTTGCTATACTATATTTTAGTTTTCGGTATTTATTCCCTGAAATGATAGGGTGAATTTGATCCTCTCTAAGAATGGATAAGGCGCATTTTTTTTCAGTAAGAATTGGCAAGCGAATTTCTTGAGTTGTAATGGAAGGAGTTTCAGAAAAAAGGACGGAATTAAATGTCATACAACCCTAACGTTTATCGAGATTCGATTGTTTTACAAATAACGCAAAAAACACCTTAGATAACAACTGCTACTTAGAAGATACTTAATATTTTAGTTTTCAAGCAATTAATTATTTAAAGAGTACGAAGTATATTCCCGTTTCGACCTCAGGAAAAAATTAACACATTCTTACAAACTTTGTTAAACTTTTGTGTCTTTCATCGATTATTTTTGTATTTCAGCGATTTATTATCATATTATTGTAGGAAATTTCCTAACAAGAACACTTATGATAAAAAAATTACTCCCCAAAATTTGTACAGCAACTTTTGTATTCTTTTTCTGTATAAATTTCTCGTCAGCACAGGTAGGTATCGGAACCACGACGCCACAACCTGGATCTATTTTAGATATAAGCACCGCAGATAAGGGCCTATTGGTTCCGCGGGTCAATATTGCGAATCTATCTACCATCGCCCCGATTACCGGAGGTGCAACAGAAAGTCTTCTTGTATACAATACCAACACCACAACAGGTGTAGGATTTCACTATTGGAACGGAAGTCTATGGATTCCCATTATCAGTAAGGATTGGAAACAGGGCGGAAATATAGGAACTGTTCCCGCCAACGACTTTATAGGAACCATAGATAATATGGACCTCCGCTTTCGCACCAACAACATTGAGCGATTGGAGATTACCAATAGCGGACTTCTTAGAGCGTTTGCTCCCGGATCTGTGACCACACCTTTATTATCATGGGATATTGATGTAGATACCGGGATCTTTCGAGGTGCCGATGACCAATTAAACCTAGGAGCCGGCGGACTGGAATTCATATCCTTGCAAGAGAATGCTAACGATGTATTGGTCATCAATGAAACAGGTGTTGATATGAATACTCGCATTGAAACATCCAATAAAACAAATGCATTATTTGTAGACGGCGCCAATGACAATGTTGGATTAGGAACAGGAGCACCCAATGCCAGTGCTCAACTTGAAATTGCAGATACGAATAAGGGTATCTTGATTAACCGAGTGGCACTTACGGCAACCAATTCTGCTGCTCCGGTGACCACACCCGCCACAGGCTTACTGGTATATAATACGGCCAATGCGAGCACAGGTAGTACGCAAGTACTTCCCGGGTTCTATTATTGGGACGGTTCACGCTGGATCGCCATGGGAGGAACCGGCGGAAAGGACTGGTCGCTCGAAGGGAATGCCGGAACAAACGCCGGAGTTAACTTTATTGGGACTACAGACAACACCGACTTTGTATTGCGAACGAACGATACAGAACGACTTCGATTCTTAAGTGCGGGAAACGCGGGATTGGGAAGTGCTCCCTATACCAACGTAGCCTTACGTGTAAACGACGGATCTGATTACGGGATTGTTACCGAGACTTCGACTACCGGAGGAGGTGTTTTAGCATTGGAAAGTGGCAGTGGGGACGCCCTCTCTGGTCAAAATAGCGGAACAGGCCTGGGTGTTTTTGGCTATGCTGCCAATACCCACGGTATGTACGCAACTACTGCCTATACAGGCGGTGCATTTTTAACAGGAGGAATCATA
>NZTP01000051.1 GCA_002696485.1 Altibacter sp.
AAGAAGAAGAGAAGCTGATCGCACAAGCCAATATCCCAATCACCGATTACGGAACGATCGACACCGATAAAGTTATTGCGCGTATGGAGGGTGACTTCCCGTTAGTAGACCCTAAAACGGTTCACTATACCGATGTTGCTCCAAACCAAATTTCTTCCATCTCTGCATCCTTAATTCCATTTTTGGAGCATGACGATGCAAACCGTGCGTTGATGGGATCGAACATGATGCGTCAGGCGGTACCGTTATTGATCGCAGATTCTCCTATTGTGGGAACCGGGCTGGAGCGTCAGGTAGCTTCAGACTCTCGTGTATTAATCAATGCGGAAGGGGATGGAGAAGTAGAATATGTTGATGCAAATATGATCACGATCAAATACGACCGTACCGATGAAGAGCGTATGGTGAGTTTTGATGGCGACAGCAAAACATATAACCTTGTTAAATTCAGAAAGACAAACCAAAGTACTTCTATTAACCTGAAGCCTATCGTTAGAAAAGGCGATCGGGTGAAGAAAGGACAAGTACTGTGTCAAGGGTATGCCACCGAAAAAGGTGAATTGGCACTGGGTAGAAATATGAAAGTGGCCTTCATGCCTTGGAAAGGGTATAATTTTGAGGACGCGATCGTTATTTCTGAAAAAGTAGTACGGGAGGATATCTTTACTTCCATTCATATCGACGAATATTCATTGGAAGTTCGGGATACCAAATTGGGTAATGAAGAATTGACCAATGACATTCCAAACGTTTCTGAAGAGGCCACAAAAGACCTTGACGAACACGGAATGATTCGTGTTGGTGCCGAAGTGAAGCCCGGTGATATTCTTATCGGGAAGATCACACCTAAAGGTGAAAGCGATCCTACTCCTGAAGAGAAATTGCTACGCGCCATCTTTGGTGACAAGGCCGGGGATGTGAAAGATGCTTCTTTAAAGGCATCACCATCGCTTCGCGGTGTGGTGATCGACAAGAAGTTATTTGCACGTGCTATTAAAGATAAAAGAAAAAGAGCAAAGGATAAGGAGGATATTGCTGCACTTGAAGCAGAATACTACGCTAAGTTCGATGCTTTAAAAGATGTGCTGGTTGAAAAGCTTTTTGCCATTGTAGGAGGAAAGACTGCCCAAGGGGTTATGAACGACCTTGGTGAAGTGGTATTCCCGAAAGGTAAGAAGTACACCTTGAAGATGCTAAATGCTGTCGATGACTATACGCACTTGGTAGGAGGTACTTGGACCACAGATGATGAGACCAATGCGTTGGTAGCAGATCTAATGCACAACTATAGAATTAAGGAGAACGACCTTCAAGGAAACTTGCGTCGTGAGAAGTTCACGATCTCTGTAGGAGATGAACTTCCTTCCGGAATCTTAAAACTGGCTAAAGTTTACATTGCAAAGAAACGTAAACTAAAAGTAGGGGATAAGATGGCGGGACGTCACGGAAACAAGGGTATCGTTGCACGAATTGTGCGTGAAGAGGACATGCCTTTCTTGGAAGACGGAACTCCTGTAGATATCGTACTGAACCCGCTCGGGGTACCATCACGTATGAACATTGGACAGATCTATGAAACGGTTCTAGGATGGGCCGGTCAAAAATTAGGGCGCAAATTTGCTACCCCTATCTTTGACGGAGCTACCTTGGATCAGATCAATGAACTCACAGACGAGGCGGGTATTCCACGATTTGGACATACCTATTTATTCGACGGTGGAACAGGGCAGCGTTTCGATCAACCGGCAACTGTTGGGGTGATCTATATGTTGAAACTTGGCCACATGGTAGACGATAAGATGCACGCGCGTTCTATTGGACCATACTCGTTGATCACACAACAACCATTGGGTGGTAAAGCTCAGTTTGGAGGTCAGCGATTTGGAGAGATGGAAGTTTGGGCATTGGAAGCCTACGGTGCATCCAGTACACTACGTGAAATATTGACGGTAAAATCTGATGATGTTATCGGAAGAGCGAAAACCTACGAGTCTATCGTAAAAGGGGAAGCCATGCCGGAACCGGGCCTTCCGGAATCATTCAACGTGTTAATGCACGAATTGAAAGGTCTCGGACTGGATATCAGATTAGAAGAGTAAGGAACTGGCCTTTCCGCTGTCTTTCAAAGTATAAGGGAAGTCAGCGGGAAAGCATATCCCACTCTTCAACCGGAGTGAAAAAACACTCCAAAAACAAATAAAAACAAAGCATAGTACACAGCATTATGGCAAGAAATAAAGAAAACACAGTACAGAAATTCAATAAGATTTCTATTGGTTTAGCTTCTCCCGAATCCATTTTAGCGGAATCACGTGGAGAGGTCTTAAAACCTGAAACGATCAACTACCGAACGCACAAACCTGAGCGTGACGGGCTTTTCTGTGAGCGTATTTTTGGTCCTGTAAAGGATTACGAATGTGCCTGTGGTAAATATAAGAGAATTCGCTACAAGGGGATCGTATGTGACCGTTGTGGGGTAGAGGTGACCGAGAAGAAAGTACGTCGTGACCGTGTGGGACACATCAATTTAGTAGTTCCCGTAGCGCACATTTGGTACTTCCGTAGTTTGCCTAACAAGATTGGATACCTTCTTGGATTACCTTCTAAGAAGTTGGATATGATCATCTATTACGAACGGTATGTGGTGATTCAACCCGGTATTGCAAAATATGAGGACGGCGAGCCTGTCAAGAAAATGGATTTCCTAACGGAAGAAGAATATCTAGCGATCCTAGATACGCTTCCGCAGGAAAATTTATACTTGGAAGAAAGCGACCCGAACAAGTTCATCGCAAAAATGGGTGCAGAGTGTTTGATCGACTTATTAAATCGTATCGATCTCGACCAATTATCCTATAATTTGCGTCACAAAGCGAACAACGAAACTTCAAAACAAAGAAAGACTGAAGCGTTAAAGCGTTTGCAAGTGGTAGAAGCACTTAGGGACGCGAATAAGAATCGGGAGAACAAACCCGCATGGATGATCATGAAGGTCATTCCTGTGATTCCGCCGGAATTACGTCCGTTGGTACCTTTGGACGGGGGTCGTTTTGCGACATCCGATCTCAATGACCTTTACAGACGTGTGATTATTCGTAATAATCGTTTGAAGCGATTGATGGAGATCAAGGCGCCGGAAGTGATCCTTCGAAACGAGAAGCGAATGCTTCAGGAGTCGGTAGATTCATTATTTGACAATACACGGAAGTCATCTGCAGTGAAAACCGACAGCAACCGTCCGCTGAAATCTCTTTCAGATTCATTAAAAGGTAAGCAAGGGCGTTTTCGTCAAAACCTTTTAGGAAAACGTGTGGATTATTCGGCACGTTCGGTAATTGTTGTGGGACCCGAACTGAAATTGTTCGAATGTGGTCTTCCTAAAGATATGGCAGCCGAACTTTACAAGCCGTTTGTGATCCGTAAATTGATCGAAAGAGGAATTGTAAAGACAGTGAAGTCTGCAAAGAAGATCATCGATAAAAAGGAACCTGTTGTTTGGGACATTCTGGAGAACGTATTAAAAGGACATCCGGTGTTACTAAACCGGGCTCCTACGCTTCACCGTTTGGGAATTCAAGCATTTCAGCCAAAATTGATCGAGGGGAAAGCAATTCAGTTACATCCACTAGTGTGTACTGCGTTCAACGCCGATTTCGATGGTGACCAGATGGCGGTACACTTGCCATTAGGACCGGAAGCGATCTTGGAAGCACAATTATTAATGCTTGCATCGCATAATATCTTGAATCCTGCCAACGGTTCTCCGGTAGCAGTACCATCACAGGATATGGTACTGGGATTATACTATATGACCAAATTGCGTAAGTCGACACCCGACATTAAAGTAAAAGGTGAAGGCTTAACATTCTACTCTGCCGAAGAAGCGATTATCGCTTACAACGAGAAGAAAGTAGAATTGAACGCAGAGATAAAGATACGAACCAAGGATTTCAATGAGCAAGGAGAGCTTGTGAACCAGATCATCACAACCACACTAGGTCGTGTGATCTTTAACGAGCAAGTACCGGAGGAAGCGGGTTACATTAACGAGGTATTGACCAAGAAATCCCTTCGGGATATTATTGGTCGTATTTTAGAAGTGACCAGTGTTCCGGCTACCGCTACTTTCTTGGACGAGATCAAAGGCTTGGGATATAAGTTCGCTTTCGAAGGTGGATTGTCCTTTAGCTTGGGAGATATCATTATTCCGGCAGAAAAGCAAACCATGATCGACGATGCCAATTCTCAAGTAGAAGGTATCATTGCGAACTATAATATGGGATTGATCACCAATAACGAACGTTACAATCAGGTAATTGATATTTGGACAGCGACCAATGCCGAGTTGACCGAATTGTCTATGAAGCGTATACGTGAGGATCAACAAGGATTCAACTCTGTGTATATGATGCTTGACTCCGGGGCGCGTGGTTCGAAAGAACAGATCCGTCAGTTGACCGGAATGCGTGGATTGATGGCGAAGCCTAAAAAATCCAACTCAGGTGGTGGAGAGATCATTGAAAACCCAATCCTTTCGAACTTTAAGGAAGGTCTATCCATTCTAGAATACTTTATTTCAACTCACGGTGCGCGTAAAGGTCTTGCCGATACCGCATTGAAAACGGCAGATGCAGGATACCTAACGCGTCGTTTGGTGGATGTATCACAGGATGTGATTATTAATATCGAAGATTGTGGTACGCTGCGAGGTATTGAGGTTTCTGCTTTGAAGAAGAATGAAGAAGTAGTAGAATCCCTTCGTGATAGAATCGTAGGTCGTACTGCATTGAACGATGTGTTCAATCCGTTGACAAAAGAATTGTTAGTGGCTTCCGGAGATCATATTTCTGAAGCAGTCGCTACCAAGATCGAAAGTTCACCGGTAGAAAGCATTGAGGTTCGTTCGGCATTGACCTGTGAGGCTAAAAAAGGAATCTGTGCGCAGTGTTACGGAAGAAACCTTGCAACCAACAAGATGGTGCAGCGAGGAGAAGCTGTTGGAGTTGTTGCAGCACAGTCTATTGGAGAACCGGGAACCCAGTTAACGCTTCGTACGTTCCACGTAGGAGGTATTGCAGGTAACATTTCCGAAGAGAACAAACTAGTCGTTAAGTTTGACGGTATTGCAGAGATCGAAGAATTGAAAACCGTAAAAGGAGAGGATTCAGAAGGAAAGACGGTAGATATTGTGATCTCTCGTACTTCAGAAATAAAACTGGTTGACAAAAAGACCGGTATCGTGCTAAGCACCAATAACATTCCTTACGGTTCGACCATTCATGTAAAGGACGGTCAAACTGTAAAAGCAGGTGATGTTGTGTGTCAATGGGATCCTTACAACGGTGTGATCATTTCAGAATTTGCAGGTAAAATCAAATACGAGAATATCGAGCAAGGGATTACCTACCAAGTGGAGATCGATGAACAAACCGGATTCCAGGAGAAAGTAATTTCAGAATCAAGAGATAAGAAAAAGATACCAACCCTTCAAATTCTAGGGAAGAAGGACGAAGTGATTCGTTCGTACAACCTTCCTGTGGGCGCTCACTTGATGGTGGATGACGGAGATAAGATCAAGATTGGTAAGATCTTGGTGAAGATCCCTCGTAAATCGGCCAAAGCAGGTGATATTACGGGAGGTCTTCCACGTGTGACCGAGTTGTTTGAAGCTCGTAACCCGTCGAATCCTGCTGTAGTAAGTGAGATCGATGGTGTGGTTTCCTTCGGAAAGATCAAGCGTGGAAATCGCGAGATCATCGTAGAATCTAAGTTAGGTGAGATCAAGAAATATTTGGTGAAATTGAGTAATCAGATTTTGGTACAGGAGAATGATTACGTTCGTGCCGGAATGCCTTTATCTGATGGTTCTATTACTCCTGAAGACATCTTGCGTATCAAAGGACCTTCTGCCGTGCAGCAATATTTAGTGAACGAAGTTCAAGAAGTATATCGTTTGCAAGGGGTGAAGATTAACGACAAACACTTTGAAGTAGTGGTGCGTCAAATGATGCGTAAAGTACAAATTGTAGATTCCGGGGATACTACGTTCCTAGAGAATCAATTGGTACACCAGGATGATTTCATTGAGGAGAACGATAAGATCTTCGGAATGAAAATTGTTTCCAATGCAGGAGAGTCCGAAAATTTGAAGGAAGGTCAAATGATCACTTCCCGAGAATTGCGTGATGAGAACTCTATCCTTAAAAGAGCTGATAAAGTCTTGGTAGAAGCACGTGATGCCGAAACTGCAACAGCGACTCCTATTTTACAAGGAATTACCAGAGCTTCCTTACAGACCAAATCGTTTATTTCGGCGGCTTCCTTCCAGGAAACCACCAAAGTATTAAACGAAGCGGCCGTAAGCGGTAAGGTAGATGATCTTGAAGGATTGAAGGAGAATGTAATTGTAGGTCACAGAATTCCGGCCGGAACAGGTATGCGTCGCTACGACCATATTATTGTGGGCTCTAAAGAGGAGTTGGAAGAAATGACCCGCGAGAAGCAAGAAGTTAATTATAACTAATAAGAACCTTACGAGCGCTCTACGGAGCGCTCGTCTTTTATAAATTAATCTAGAGAGTATGGCAGATCAAAAAAAACCAAAGCAGCAGCAAGGGCAGATCAATATAGAATTGGATGAGAATGTTGCCCAAGGTATTTATAGTAACTTGGCGATCATTAATCACTCTGTTTCAGAATTTGTAGTGGATTTTGTGACGATCATGCCGGGTGTTCCAAAGAGCAAAGTGAAGTCTCGCATTATCTTGACCCCGCAGCATGCAAAACGTTTAGTTAAGGCATTGAACGACAATGTTCAGCGTTTTGAGAAAGCGCACGGTGAGATCAAAGATTATCAGCAGCCTTCTATCCCAATAAATTTTGGACCTACAGGCGAAGCCTAATTATAAATAATCCAACCTCACTTTTTGTGAGGTTTTTTTATACCTACTTTTTACTTCCTGTTCTTTCTGTCAAGGCACCTTTATGACGTAAAAGTCATATACTATAATATTTCCCGAATTCACGTAAATACATCCAAAATTCGATACATAAGACGTGTTAAAACTATGTTTATTGGTTCGAAAAATGCATTTTAACGATTTTATAAGAGCTTACAACGAATATAACACTCTGTATTGTAAGAAATTACTTCATCTGTTATACATTTGTCTCAAATCATAAGAGCCCCAATTGGTTTAAACCAATTCTTGTGACGAACCCAAATACCCTACTTATGAAAATAACTGTACCTTCAATTCAGTTTGGCGCATCATATTTGGTAATTTCAAGTTTCATTTTCTTGTTACTTACCGCCAGCAGTCTTGGACAAACCCAAGCACCTTCTGTAACTAGTGGTGTTACATTTCAATGGGACGAAACTCAAACTGTTCCAACCGATCCTGCTACTTTAAGCTCTATTACCATAAATGGAGAGGTATTTCAATCGATTGCTGCACCTTCTTCATATGTATTAACCCGATTGGGTCCTAATGGTCATAGTCCTAATAAGGTGATTAGAAACGGAACAATTATAAACAATTCAAGTGCTACCGTAAATTGGTCTGTAGACGCATTGGCTGCCTTTCAGGATAAAAACTTGAATCATTATTTTCAAGCCAATCCTAACGGTAGAGATATTTGTAATGACTTTTCGGCAGTAAGCACTACCGATGCACAACTGCAATCTCTTTATTATAATCCGGGAATTCCTTCGAATCAAGGAGGTATTATTGCAATCACCGAACGTAATGCCAATAATTGCTATTACATTGGTGTATATGGCACGCCGGTAGGAGGGGGCCCTGAACAGTTCCTAGGGGACACTTTTGTGAGATCGTATTCGACTAACCAAAACGGACCTTTGTTCAACGCACCTCCCGCCGGAGTAGATTATTGGAATTCGGGACGCGTGGTTGAGAACAACGGAACTATAGGGATTGCAATTTTCTTATTAGAGGATTTAGCGCCCGTTGGATCTGTGATTACCCGCGTTGATCTCCTTGCTTCAACTGCCGATCACGGTGACGGAAAGTTTTTCATCTTACAGCGTTATGCAGTCCCTAAGACCGAAAGAAGTTGTATGAATGAAGCCTTCAACGGGACTGTGGATGGAATTAACATCCCGAACGGTTCTACGTTTTCATTGGTTTCAGGACCTACCCCTGCAGGGCAATCTTTCACCTTTAATTCAGACGGTAGTTATTCCTATGATCCTTCTATTGGATTTACGGGTGATGTAACCTTCGATTATTCGGTCTGTCTGCCGGCTCCAAACACCGGAACCTGTGATACAGCTACAGTAACCATAACATATGAATCCGGACCTGGGACTGGTTGCGAATGTTCCTCCGGTAACGCGGATGCCCCGCTTTTACAAAACTAAATTATGCTTGTATTGAAACTAATAATGAACTAAACGATTGATTATGAAAAATACTATTACACTTTTTTCGATTTTCCTTACAATCACCCTCATGGGTCACGCTCAGGTTGGTATTGGAACTACGAATCCTCAGGAAACACTACACGTTGCAGGAAGTGGCAGTACAATTCGTGTTGAAGGATTGAGTCACGTTAATAACAGTAGTAATTTGGGAGGTTCTTCTATGTACAATGTATTGGTCGACCAAAATGGAACTATGGTACTTGGTAATCTGTCCGGAGAAATTTCTTCTGATTCTAATATCGAAAGTCCGGTGGTTGTACAAACCACGGCAAATTCAGGTTTAAATGCCTCACAGCTCTATAAAAAGAACTTTACCCTTACCCAACGTGCCTTGGTAGTGATCACGTATTATGTAGCGTTAGATTTTCAAGGGTATGACGGCATTACTAAAATAGACGATGGTAGAGCAAAAGTGGCGCACAATTATTTTTATCTAGGTAATGGAACTACCCCTGACACATCTAAATCCTACGGAATGACGAGCGTAGTGTATTCCAACGTTAATTGCGATACTGCTACAGGGTTTATTTACAACTCACGTTCTATGACCATTGCTTTGGAACCGGGGACCTACAGTGTACACTTACAAGGTGCGGTATTTGGGGGCGGTTTGGTTTCTGATGCTGCTTTTCAAGTAGCCTTTGGAAATGGAGACAGACTTGACATTCAAGCAATCTACTTGTAAGAAACTATTTTGCAGAATTAACTTTTTCGAACTCGCTCACAAAATGCAAATGTACGTTTGGATATTTGGACTGCGTCATTTGTAATGTAAAGGCTGAATCGGCAAAGAAAACAAGTTGTCCGCGCTTATCCTTTGCAAGAAATTTGGATTTAACACGCTTAAAATCTGCAAACTCATCACTCTTAGGATCTTTCGGGTCGACCCAACAGGCTTTGTGAACATTGAGATTCTCATACGTACAAAGGGCACCGTATTCATGCTCCAGACGATATTGGATCACTTCAAATTGAAGTGCGCCTACAGTTCCAATGACCTTTCGACCGTTTAGTTCCAACGTAAATAATTGAGCGACACCTTCATCCATTAATTGATCGATCCCTTTTTCCAATTGCTTGCTTTTCATAGGATCTGCATTGTTGATGTACTTGAAATGCTCCGGAGAAAAACTTGGAATTCCTTTGTAACGCATTTCTTCGCCTTCGGTAAGGGTGTCACCAATTTTAAAATTCCCGGTATCATGTAAACCAACAATATCACCGGGATACGATACATCGACAATTTGTTTCTTTTCGGCAAAGAAGGCATTCGGACTCGAAAATTTTAGTTTTTTCTTGTTTCGAACGTGTAAATAGGCTGTGTTTCTTTCGAAAGTTCCTGAAACCACTTTTACAAAGGCCAAGCGATCTCTATGCTTTGGGTCCATATTCGCATGAATTTTGAACACAAATCCCGAAAATTCTTTTTCTTCCGGTCGCACCAATCGCGTATCGCTCTCCTTAGGTCGGGGCTTTGGGGCAATTTCAACGAAACAATCGAGCAATTCCCGCACACCGAAATTGTTCAAAGCAGAACCAAAGAAGACCGGCTGAAGCGAACCTTCCAAATATTCATCACGATTAAAATCGGGGTATACTTCATACACCAATTCTAGTTCTTCACGAAGTATAGTCGCCGCTTTTTCTGAAATGATCTTTTCAAGGTCCGGATGATTGACATCCCCAATTTCAATGGTCTCTTCAATATTTTTTCGACTGTCACCACTAAACAGATTCACATTTTTTTCCCAAATGTTATAAATACCTTTAAAGTCGTATCCCATTCCAATTGGGAAACTAAGCGGTGTGACCCGAAGATGTAGCTTTTGCTCGATCTCATCCAGCAATTCAAAGGCATCCTTTCCTTCTCGGTCCAATTTATTGATAAAAACGATCATAGGGATATTACGCATTCGACAAACTTCTACCAGTTTCTCCGTTTGTTCTTCGACACCCTTCGCCACATCGATCACAACGATCACACTGTCCACGGCAGTAAGGGTTCTAAAGGTATCTTCTGCAAAATCCTTATGCCCGGGAGTATCTAGAATATTGATCTTTACGCCTTCATATTCAAATGCTAATACCGAAGTTGCCACCGAGATACCTCTTTGCCGTTCGATCTCCATAAAATCACTGGTCGCCCCTTTTTTTATCTTATTGCTTTTCACGGCACCCGCTTCTTGAATAGCACCTCCAAAGAGAAGCAACTTCTCTGTCAATGTGGTTTTTCCGGCATCGGGGTGAGATATGATACCAAAAGTTCTTCTTCGTTCAATTTCGCGTTTTAGTGACATCGATTGTATAAATAATTAGGCGCAAAGATACACCTACTTTTATGGTTTTAAAAACCGGAAATACTTATAAATTTTCACGGCTTTTAACTGTAAATTTTTCATTAAATTTTAAGACAATATTAAGGTTTCAATTCTCAGTACTTTAGGGCAATTTTGAAGGAAAAATACCAATGGTTTTTAAAATTTTCCTACGTTTCTTTACTAAAGGTTTCCTACAAATTATTAAACTGCGAACTCTCTTAAAAAGAGAGATATACGTATAAACACGTATATACTTTTCCTACAAAAATCCTTGTTGATATTGGAAGATTTGTGTAGTTCACCGAATATTTTTAACCGTTGAACTAATAGTTGAAAATTTGTAAGAATTTAACATTTTTTCCTACGTATATTTGGTTTAAGAAATTCAAAATCAATGCTGTTGGGGCATTTTTTTTTGCATTGCTAATAACCAAATTTTACAATCATGAAAGTTTTAAAAAGAACATCCTCAAAGGATACTTCAAAACTATTATTTACATCTATTATAGTGCTATTTACGGTGAGCTTGTTTTCTTCACAAATCATCGCGCAAAATTGTAATTCCGAATTGAAGGTGCTAAAGAACAGAAATGCGCGTTCTGTTGCCGAAAATGACGGGACGCAATTCACGTTTCAGCTAATCAATAATGCTACTTCGGCACAAACCTATACCATCCGGACCGAAATGTCCAATAAGGTGTTTAAGGTGAAAGGAAAGGTTCCGAAACGTTTGGGACCTAATCAAAATCTTACGAGAACTGTCCTTAAGAATAGAGCACAGATACAATACATTACGGTACCGGCGGGGGCGACTGTCACTTTTCAGGTTCAAGTTACCGTACCGCCGAACACTCCCGTAAATCACTGGGGGGGCATTGATGTTACAGCCACGAGCGATATGTGCCCAAACAACAATATATCAACCCTCTTACGATTATATGTTAGTGACGCTTCAGCTGAGTAAGCTTAAGAAAACAACTAACAAACAAAAATATAGGCTACCACCTAAAATCTCATTTTATGGAAAAGCAATTACTCACTAAAAAAATAGCTAACAGAAAATCGGCCTCACTATTTATAGGTCTTTTTCTTTGTGGCGTGTTTTCACTTTTTTCTCAAGAGATAATCTTGAATAAAGTGGTGACCGAAAGCACCTTGTGTAATCAGTTCGATGTTACGCTTACTGTTATTGGGGACCCTCCGCCAATCGCTCAGGAAGTAGTGTTGGTAATCGACAGATCGGGTAGTATGGGATACGATATACCCAACGATCCCAATGAGTCTATCGACTATGCAAAGGACGCAGCTTCAGCTTTTGTAAATAATCTGTTCCTACCGGCCAATAATCCTACGGGCGCAAATCGTGTGGCCGTAGTTTCTTATTCAACCTCTGCCACTTTGGATATAGGATTGACAGGAGCAGCCGGTAAACAAGCTATTTTAGATGCTATTGATGATTTAGTGGCCAGTGGCGGAACGAACATTGCCGGGGGTTTGGACGTGGCAGATACACACCTTACCAATGCCGGGAACTTCAATTGTGAAACTGCACGAAGTATTCTATTGCTTACCGATGGTGTCACGAACCGAAGATTGAACGGAGTAACCACTTGTAGCAGTAACCCTACGGGTCCATTTCCCGCCAATAACACGGCCTGTATGAATGATGCTATTAATGAAGGTATTGGTGCCCAAACCACTACGGTATTGGGTGAAGTATACAACCAAACAATTTTTTCTGTAGGACTCTTTGGAGGGATTGATAATTCCGACGGTCAAATTCCTGCGACGTTTACGTTGGATCAAATTCAGAATGGAGGTTTATATACCACTGAAAACGCAGCCGATCTTACAGCGATCTATAATCAAATTTTGGGACAGTTAGCATTCGCGGCCAAAGACGCCATCGTTACCGATATGCTGGGAACAGGTTTTCAATTAGTTCCGGGATCTATAAGTCTACCCTTGGAAGCCACTTATAACAATGGCACCAATACCATTACATGGGACTTAGGAAATGTTTCCAATGAAACGCTAACTCTGGAATACACCATTGAAGCCTTCGGAATGGACAGTTGTGGGATTCAAAATTCAGGAATGAGCCAGATGACCTACGAAAACTCCGAATGTGATCCGGAAGTCATGCCTTTTCCGAACCCTCAAGTTTGTGTCCCTTGTCCGGTCATTTCAGACCCAACCCTGGATCAAATTGATTGTACTAACGAAGTAAATTATTCAGCAACTTTCAACCCTGGAACTTGTACACCCTTTTCAGTGGCGTTCGAATGGGAATTTTTTCTAGATAACGTTTCTGTGGGTACAGTGGCAGGAACAACAATGGGAGATCTTTCGGGAACTTTTGTATACACTGGTGGAGGTTCTTTCGATGGCGATTTTAGAGCCGAATTAACCTATACCGGAACTTACAATAACAATTGTAACTTACCTCCGGTAATGGTAGATTCCAATATTCAAGTGTATGTACCGCCTACTGCACCTGTAAGTGGAGGCGATCAAGCCGAATGTGCTGCTCAGCCTACCATTCAAACATTAACGGCAATGGCCAATGTGCTTCCTAATCAAAGTGTGGTGTGGTACGATATGCCTCAAAATGGAAATGTTGTAAACCCAATCCTAAATACTATTGGTTCTGTAACGTATTATGCTGAAACTGTAGATTCCATAAGTGGTTGTTCCAGTACATCGAGAACACCGGTGACATTAACATTATATAATTGTGCTATTACTATTGAAAAATCTGCTACGCCGGATGACCCGAATAATTGTAATCCCGTAGCGCCTAATGAAAGTATCGCGTATACGTTTACCGTAACCAATCAAGGGGATGTTGCCATCACCGGAGTTGAAGTAAATGATCCGTTGATCGACCCAATTAACCCGATTCCAGGTCCCGATAGTGGCGATGCCACAAATCCCGGTGTATTAGATGTTGGAGAGGTTTGGACATATACTGCATCGTATACGGTCACACAAGCAGATATTGTAAATGGGCAAGTACTTAATACCGCTACCGTCGATGGATCAGTAACAGGTTCCTCAGCTTCTTTTAATGTGAATGATGATGATTCTGAAACTGTTGTTTTATGTCAAAATGCTGAAATATCCATTACAAAAGCAAGTACGAGCGCCACAGGTAATTGTATCAATTTTGAAGAAAATGATATAATAGCATATACGTTCGAAGTTACTAATGAAGGAGATGTAGATATCACAAATGTTGTAGTGACCGATCCTGTATTGGGTGGTGTCATTGCCGGACCTGCAAATGGTGATATCAATAATGATAACATTTTAAATGTAGGTGAAGTATGGTATTATACGGCAAATTATGCAGTAACTCAAGAAGACGTTGATAATGGTTCTGTAGTTAATATAGCTGAAGTTAACGGGAATACAGCATTGGGAGCAGTTAATGACCCAAGTAATCAAGTAACTGTTTTAATTTGTCAGGCTGGCGATATAGCCCTTGTAAAGACAAACGATCAAATCCCCGGACAAGGCAACTGTGTTGATCTCTCTGAAGGCGATACGGTAACATATACCTTTACGGTCACCAATGAAGGGAACCTGTCGATTGACAATGTAGTGGTCACTGATCCGCTTGCAGGTCTTTCGGCCATTGCCGGACCAAGCGGAGATACAGGAGCCGATGGGATCTTAGGTCTTATGGAAGTATGGACCTATACAGCTACCTATGTAGTGACCCAGGCCGATGTGGATGCAGGTCAGATAACCAATCAGGCGAGCGTCAATGGACTGGCGATGAACCCTGCCAATACTCCGGTGAGCGATCTTTCAGGATCGACCACCACTACGGATGATGCTACGGTGATTCCTATCTGTCAAAATCCTGCCATAGCTATCGTTAAGACTCATAATCAGAACCCAACTGGAGGTAATAATTGTATTGATCTTACAGTTGGTCAAGATATAGAATATACGTTCACTGTAACTAATGCCGGAAACGTGAGTCTTTCAGCAATTTCAGTTATCGATCCGTTACCCGGATTGTCTACTATTACCTTTGTAGGAGGAGATGCAGATAATGATATGGAGCTTGATTTAAATGAAACTTGGGTCTATACAGCGACTTATACAGTAACACAGCAGGATATTGATCTAGGTACTATTACCAATCAGGCAACTGCTACAGGAACACCTCCATTTGGTGCGAATGTTAATGACCTTTCAGGAAGTACTGCTAGTACAGATGACCCGACGATTATTGAAATATGTACCAACCTTGCCATTGCTATTGTCAAGGCAGCGAGCTATGATGACGGAGGGGATTGTTCCGATCCGGGAGAGCTGATCAACTATACCTTTACGGTCACCAATCAAGGAAATGTAAGTCTGTCGAACGTTGTTGTGACCGACCCGCTCTTGGGTGGTGTTGTAGCAGGCCCTGATTCAGGAGATACCGACGGGGAT
>NZTP01000052.1 GCA_002696485.1 Altibacter sp.
CTTACCGCCGGTAGCGGTGCTACGCCTTCTTTTTCTGAAAGGGCTCCGGTATGTTTCTGTTTTTTGGTCACTCCCGAAATTTATGACAATTTTATGAATATCGACTTTTTTACCCGGTTTTTCGATAGTATATTGACTCTTCTTAAACTAAAAACAAGTACTATGAAAACTTTATATGAAGCTACTTCTACTGCGGTAGGAGGGAGATCTGGGCACGTACGTACCGAAGATGGAACAATAGACATGAACCTCTCGGTGCCCAAATCCATGGGAGGTGACGGAGGCGATGGTGCCAATCCGGAACAGTTCTTTGGATGTGCTTATGCGGCTTGTTTTGGAGGTGCCGTACAGGTGATCGCCAAAAAGAAAAAGATAGAATTAAGCGACGAGTTTAGTGTGAGTGCGACAATTGGTTTCTGTGAAGATGAGGATGGTGCGTTTCTGGAAGCAACCTTAGATTGCTATATCCCTGGCGTTGATGTGAAGACCGGGGAAGACTTAATAAATAAAGCACACAAGATTTGTCCGTTCTCTAAAGCGACTCGGGACAATATTACCGTTACTTTGAATTTGTTATTGGATGAATAATCATTGAAAGTGCATCTTAAAATAAAAGCCCTGTTCTCACAGGGCTTTTATGTTACATTGCTTTTAAATTAATTATTTTTCCGGAGTCGTTATTTTTTTTTTCCTCTGCCTCGGGAGCATCTTCCTTTTCAGTGATGGCTTCCTCTCGAGTGGCAGCTTCCTTTTTAAAGGGATTTACTTTGTGTTGTTCTGCTTGCTTTGCATACCATGTGAGTTGTTTCTTTTGCTTTTCTAACATGGCAATGATGGGTTCAGGGAGTGCATTGTTGTCGATCAATTCCTGATAGCGCTTTATGTTGTTCTTGTCACGCGCAATACATTGATTAATGATTACTTCTGCATTGAAATGTTCCAAAGCGTCCTTGATCTCATGCCATGTACGGTCAATATTTCCTTTTTCGGCATCTTCCTTGAGCGGCTCAATGTCTCGGGAATGCAATTCATTGGAAATATCATGGCTCATCCTGTTACGTTCAACGGCCATATAGTTCAAGAACCGCTTCAACTCGGTGGTTTGAGCATCCTGAGCGGCATTGTAGTATAATTTCTCTGCTTCGAAGCTTGCGACAAGCAACCGGTTTAGCTTATTGAAGTCAGTGTATTTCTTTTCCATACATACAAGTAATTATTCAAATATAGTGCAATTTCAGTACCGTTCTTATTACTTTATAAGTATTTTAAGCTAAAATTTCGTTAATAGTTGCAACACGAAAAAAAATCAATCGTCTTTAGTCCGAACAGCAACCAAAAAACCATCAAGTTTGTCAGATTCACTACTTGTTGAGCAATGTAGACAACGCAATCGCAAGGCGCAGCTTAAGCTGTATGAGCAATATTGCGACGGTATGTTTATCGTAGCCCATCGGTATTTACGCGACACAGCAGCGGCAGAGGATGCCATGCAAGAAGCGTTTATTAAAGCGTTTCAGAAATTACACCAGTACAAAGGGGACGTCACCTTTGGTGCTTGGTTAAAAAGGATCGTGATCAATACCTGCTTAGACAGCATCAAGGCGCGAAAGATGCAATTGTATGCAATCAACGAAGAAGTAATGAGCATTACAGAAGAGGAAGCCGGATGGCAAGTGGCGGACGAAACGACCTATGAAGAAGTGCTGCAAGCCATTGAAAAGCTTCCGGATAATTATCGAACTGTGGTACAATTGTACCTTCTGGAAGGATATGACCATCAGGAGATCGCCGAAATATTGGGTATTTCAGAAAGCGCATCGCGCACCAATCTCCACAGAGGAAAAATACAGTTAAAAGAACAATTAAAGCATTTAAACTATGGCACAGGATATTAGAAAATTGGTGCAAGAGCAGTCCTCAAGAGGCCCCGTGTTGCCAAAACGCCACAAGGCACGATTTGAGGCTAAGCTGGATGCGGCCTTTTTGGAAGAAGAGGTTCCAACATCCAAAGGAAAGAGTGAGGCTTTCTTTTGGTTGAAGATAGCCGCTATGGTCGTGGTTTGCTTGGGAATAGGATTCTTCACGTATCAGCAGTGGAATGGTGAAGAAACAACGCCACTAGCCGAAACGTCCGCAAAAACAGAGAACACCAACAGCGACGCAATGGCACAGATCACATTAGGGGATATTTCTCCCGACCTGAAAAAGATAGAGAACTATTATCTCACAGGAATTAATATGCAATTAGCATCCCTTAGCATGGGGGATGAGAACAAAGAACTTATAGATGGATATATGCAACGTCTTGGTGAGTTAGACGCTGAATACAGCCTTCTTAATACCGAATTGAATGAAGTGGGCCCTACCGAGGCAACCATCACCGCTTTGATCGATAATTTGAAGTTACGTTTGGAATT
This sequence comes from Altibacter sp., assembly GCA_002696485.1. Classification (GTDB taxonomy): domain Bacteria; phylum Bacteroidota; class Bacteroidia; order Flavobacteriales; family Flavobacteriaceae; genus Altibacter. The sequence goes on from NZTP01000052.1 coordinate 2,418, forward strand.
GCTGTTCAAACTTAAAAGCAAATTAAAAGAACTAAAAAATCAAAACAATGAAGAATTTAAACCAATTGAAACATAATTTAAGTTTCTTGCTTTGTCTTGGGGTAGGGGTGATCACGTTCGCCCAATCCAAGCATGTGGAAACATTTAATGTAAGTGATGACGTTCTGGTAACGGTTAATACATCACATACCAACGTCGTCTTTGAAACCTGGAACAAAGATAAGGTAGAGGTTGAAGCTTTTGTCGATGGCGAAAAGCTTTCAGAACAAGAACGGGAAAAGATTTTTAAAGACTGGAAATTCGACATTCTGGGAAACAGTAAAAAAGTGGTCATTACATCTAACGCCGGATCGACAATGGAATGGCGAGGTATGGAATCATTATCTGGGATGGATGCTTTGAAGGAACTGGAATTCTTGGGTCCGATGATGGAAAACATGCCGTTAATGTTGGAGTTTAAAATGCCACCGCTGCCGGATGATGTGATGAAAGGCATGGGCGATCTGCAATTCGACTATGAGGCATTTCAAAAGGATGAAGAAGGCTATATGAAGAAATGGGAAAAGGAGATCGAGAAGCGTTTCGGAAAGGATTTTGAGAAGAAAATGGAAGCTTGGGGTGAGAACTTTGCCATGCAATGGAATGAGAAGCACGGGGACAGTATAAGTCAAGAATGGGAACAGAAGATGGAAGCATGGGGAGAAAACTTTGGCAAACGCATGGAAGTTTGGGGTGAGAAATTTGGTAAGGAAATGGAAAAGTGGGCCGAAGACATAGAAAAGCAGGCCGAAAAGGAAGGTGGTAATTTCAGTAAACAGGTGATCACCAGTCCTAATGGGAAGTCGATCATTATACAAAGCGATGGCAATTTTAAACCGAAAGACTTAAAATCGAACAAGACCATCATTATCCGCATGCCTAAGAATGCCAAGACCGAGATCAATGTACGTCACGGAGAAATTAAAATGGCCAATGCGTATAATATAAAAGCGACGCTCAATTATTCACCGTTTACAGCAACAAGCGTTGATGGGGGGAAGACCCTCATCAGCGCTGCGTATGCACCGGTAACGGTTGGGAATTGGAAAGATGGAACCTTGCAGTTGAAATTTGTGGATAAATGCAGTCTCAATATGGTTGAAGATATTGATCTCAATGCAAATTCAAGCAATGTAATTATCAATACGGTTTTCGATACTGCCAACCTTTCAGGATCGTTTGGAAACTTACGCATCAAGGCGGTTTCCAACGATTTTTCAAGTCTTAATATAGTTCTGGAAAATACAGATGCCACCTTAGACCTTCCCTCTAGTCCGTTCTCGTTTTTATACAACGGTAAGAAATCTACCTTGCTATACCCAAAATCACTTCAGCTTAAAAGCTCTAAGAATAACGACCGTGTATTGGTTAAAGGATTTAATACATCGAATACGGCTTCCAAAATTGTTACCATCAATGCTACATACAGCAATGTTAAGATGCAATAATATATCAACGTCCCACCCAATTGAGCAGGGTATTTTCCACGGTGATCAAAACAGCTACCGCAATCATCGCAACTGCCCACGGCATCCACTTTCTTCGCATCCCAATGACACGCCCTTCTCCCGTCAATACTTGCAATGCTTTTAAAATCCTTCTCTTGTTAAGCCATAACACAACCAAAAGACTGCTAAGGTAAATGCAAGCACTCATAAGGGCTCCCCAAGAGATTTGAAACGTAAGATCTACCATAATGATATTGAGAAGCACGGGAACAAGTACAAGGGCTCCCAACAGTTTCGTTCTGTTAAACAATAGCAATACAGAACCTATAATCTGCGATACGCCAATAAAAAAGACATAGGCTTCCGAGTATCCGAAGAAGGTCCAAGCAAGATCAAACCCGGTTACGTCCAATAATTTTGTTTGAGCGATCGCTTCCGGAATATTCCCTTTTCTGTAAAATTGGCCTCCCAGAATTTTTCCAACACCATAGGAGGTGAGCATCGTACATACATAACATCGCAAGGAAAATTCTATATAACGTAAGATTCGAGTAGTAGGCATCTTTTTAAAAATTAAAAAGCCATTTTGATGTTGCAACTACAGCATTCAAAATGGCTCGTTCAACTAAATACAAACGTTTTTAGGCGTCACTGTTCAATTTCTTGGTAAGATAGAACCCACTAAAGAGTCCAACGCCTGCCATAAAGAAAATAGTACCCGGGTACGCCACTTCTTCCTCCATACCTAACTGAGTGTTGAGAATGGCCGCGATAAAAATGCCCAGCCCGATTCCCATGCTCAGCAGCGCAAGATTGATGACAATGACCTTCCAAATAGGGGTCACCTTCCGGTCCTTGCCGTAAAAGATAGAAGCATCTGCTCCTTTCTCGATCAAGGCAAGGCGTTCCCGGTTTCTTGCCGAAATGAATAAATAGTAGATTCCAAAGAGTACTCCGAAAATAATTGGTATTACAATAACTTCTGATCCCATACTGTTGCTTTTTTTAATTCTGCGAATGCCGCAGAGGGTTATTGGTTCTGTTCGTTTTTTAAGTAAGACGGAGTTGCCTTCGATTCGGTTACAAATTTTGTATTTTTATTTGTGAAGGAGTTCTGTAACCAACCTAATGGTTCCTTCGTCTTATCCTTAAATGAACCAGACCACTGACCAATATTACATCGAAAAAACGATGCAAGGCGATACGCAGGCTTTTGGTGTATTGGTGGAACGGTATCAAGACTTTATATTCACCATCGTGCTGCGCATGGTCAAGAACCGGGAAGAAGCAGAAGAAGTGGCACAGGATAGTTTTGTAAAAGCGTACGAGTCGCTATCGAGTTTTCGGGGCGAATCTAAGTTCTCGAGCTGGTTATACAGTATTGCGTACCGCAAAGCGTTGGACCGGATACGGCAGCAAAAACGCTCGCGTACCACACCGTTAATGGAAGAACGAACAGAAGGCAATACAGAACTTGTTGAAAATGCATTGGATTATCTGCAAGGTCAGGAACGCAGTGCGATCATTCAGAAGGCGATCCAGAAATTACCGGAAGAGGAAGCGGCGATCATCACCTTCTATTATTTTGAAGAACAATCCGTAAAGGAAATCGCTGCGATTACATCCCTTTCTGAAGATAATGTCAAGATCAAACTTTTCCGAAGCAGGAAAAAATTACATACCTTATTAAAACATTTTGTGGTACACGAAATAACGAAACACAATGGACAAGCAATCTAATACTGAAGAAGCATTTATAAAAAAGAGCGTGCAGGAAGCAGGGCTCTTAAAACCCGATCCGGGATTTTCACAACGCGTAATGGCGGCCGTAGCTCAGAAGTCAATAGCAAAGACTGTGTATCGTCCTCTTATTACCAAACCCATATGGGCGCTCTTAGGATGTATGGTTGCGGCGTGCATCGCGATACTCTTCTTTTTACCTACGGAAGGAATTTCTCTCTTCGATCGCTGGGGTTGGGCAAAACTGTCTGCTATTGAATTTTCGATGCCAACGCTTGATCTGTCACAAACAGTGACGTACGCTATCGGTTTTTTAGTATTGTTCTTAGTGCAGATCCCTTTTTTAAAACGCTCATTTATATTAAGAGGATAGGGGTGCTTTTCGCTTCATAAAGAAAGCAGCGACCGCCGAAATTACGATGCCTCCCACCAAGGCTCCTATGGCCGATTGCATCATGTAATTCGTGATGTTGAAATACTCATTAGCCGCTTTTAAGGTCATAATTTTATTGGTCACCGAATAATCGATCACGTTATTGAAGTATTCGGGAGTGATATAATTGTGAGTAATATATTGCCCCAAAGGAGAGAGTAGGGCTACAAAGACCGCCATGATAACGCCGCTGAAAAATGCTTGTTTCCAACTTATAACTTTGTTGTAGTACCTTCTGCGTTTTTCGCGCATCTCCAACACGTACATAAGGGCGGCAAAAGGAAGGAAAAATAAGGTGAGCCAATAATGGTCGGCAATGTCTTCATCATGCCATCCCAAGGTTTTCTCAAGCAGCATCCAGACGAGGGCCATAATGGTAAAGATAAAGGCCCATTTTAATTCGATCGCTATTTTTTTCATCGTCTTTTAGATTGAAACGTCTCGAAGATACTAAAAAGTTGTGGGCAAGGACTCAGCAGCAAACAAAAAACCCCGAAGTTTATGCTTCGAGGTTTCATCTATAATCGTAACGGGAATCTATTCATCCACCAACACCCAATCTCCTTTATCGAGAAGGGGGATGGCTTGCTTGTATTTTAGGGTCTTGTTCTCGCCGCTCATTACATGCTTGATGGTCACTTTGTCGTTACGTCCAATCTTGGGACGGTCGCGAACAATGGTTTCGGTTACTTGCTGACGCTGCGTATTTCCGGCAGCGCGAGACTGTGCCGCACGTTCATCCATGTTCGGGATCTCTTCTTTCTGCTCGCTTAGCTTTTCTTTGGATTTTACTTCACGTGCCTCTTGGATCTGTTGTTGGTTCTCCTGTGGCAGTTCTCCCTTGAAGAGGAACGAGATCACCTCTTTATTTACCTTTTCAATCATCCCCTTGAACAATTCGAAGGCCTCAAACTTGTAGATCAATAAGGGATCCTTTTGCTCGTGTACCGCCAACTGTACCGATTGTTTCAACTCGTCCATTTTACGAAGGTGTGTCTTCCAGGCGTCGTCAATAATCGCTAGTGTGATGTTCTTCTCAAAATCGTTGATAAGTTGCTTTCCTTCGGTCTCGTATGCTTTTTCAAGGTCGGTTGCGACATTCAGGGTCTTGATACCGTCTGTAAACGGTACAAGAATGCGCTTGTACTTATCCTTTTGGGTCTCATATACGTTCTTGATCACAGGATAAGCCGTCTCGGCACTGCGGGTCATCTTTTCCTGATAGTGGCTGTAGGCAGCCTTGTAGATTTTCCCGGCTATTTGCTTCACGTCTAATTTCTCGAACTCTGCTTCGGAAAGGGGAGAACTCATAGAAAAATAACGGATCAACTCAAACTCAAAGTTCTTGAAATCCTGTGCCAACTTGTTTGTCTCCGCAATTACTTCCGAAGTGTCATAGATCATATTGGCAATATCCACACGAAGCCGTTCTCCAAACAGGGCGTGGTAGCGTCGCTTGTAGACCACTTCCCGCTGGGCATTCATCACATCATCATATTCCAGCAATCGTTTCCGAATACCAAAGTTGTTCTCTTCCACTTTCTTTTGTGCACGCTCAATGGATTTGGAGATCATGGAGTGTTGGATCACTTCACCTTCTTTCAAGCCCATTCGGTCCATCATTTTGGCGATACGCTCGCTTCCGAAGAGACGCATTAGATTATCTTCTAAGGAAACGTAAAACTGTGAACTTCCGGGATCTCCCTGTCGACCACTACGCCCGCGTAACTGTCTGTCGACACGACGGGAATCATGACGTTCGGTTCCTACAATAGCCAATCCTCCGGCTTTTTTCACTTCTTCCGATAGTTTGATATCCGTACCCCGTCCTGCCATGTTGGTGGCGATGGTTACCATGCCGCTCTTTCCGGCTTCCGCAACGATATCGGCTTCTTTCTTGTGAAGTTTCGCGTTAAGGACGTTGTGAGGAATATTTCGAATGCTTAACATCCTGCTTAACAGCTCTGAGATCTCCACCGAGGTGGTACCAATCAACACGGGACGTCCGGCCTTGGAAAGGTCGGTCACCTCATCGATCACTGCATTGTATTTCTCTCGTTTTGTTTTATAGATCTTATCTTCCCGGTCATGACGGGCAATAGGTCGGTTGGTAGGGATTTCGACCACATCCAATTTATAGATCTCCCATAGCTCTCCGGCTTCGGTCACGGCCGTACCGGTCATCCCCGCCAGTTTGCGGTACATTCTAAAGTAATTCTGAAGCGTGATGGTAGCAAAGGTTTGTGTCACGGCTTCGATCTTTACGTTCTCCTTTGCTTCGATCGCCTGGTGTAATCCGTCACTGTATCGACGACCGTCCATAATACGTCCGGTCTGTTCGTCAACGATCATGACCTTATTTTCCATGACGACATACTGGGTGTCTTTTTCGAAGAGGGTATAGGCTTTCAATAATTGATTAAGCGTATGAATACGCTCACTCTTTACCCCAAATTCTCGGAAGAGTTCTTCTTTTTCTTCTGCTTCCTGCTCCGGGGAGAGTTCTTTGGCTTCGATCTTTGCGATCTCAATACCAACTTCCGGCATTACGAAGAAGTCAGGGTTATCTTTACCCGATAGGAAATCCACTCCTTTATCGGTCAGTTCAATTTGATTGTTCTTCTCTTCAATCACAAAATACAGCTCTGCATCCACTTTTGGCATCTCGCGGTTGTTGTCCTGCATGTATTGGTTCTCGGTCTTCTGAAGGATTTGTTTTACGCCCTCTTCGGAAAGGAATTTGATCAACGCCTTATTCTTCGGTAATCCGCGATACACCCGAAGCAATTGGAATCCACCTTCTTTGGTATCGCCTTCTTTTAAGAGACGTTTTGCCTCCGCTAACACGCCGGTTAGGTATTTACGCTGTACCTCTACGATCTGCTCGATCTTCGGTTTTAGTTCGTTGAATTCATGTCGGTCTCCCTGAGGCACCGGACCTGAAATAATAAGCGGGGTACGGGCGTCATCGATCAATACCGAATCCACCTCATCGACAATCGCATAGTGATGGGGTCGTTGCACAAGGTCTAGTGGTGCATGGGCCATATTGTCCCGTAAGTAGTCAAAACCAAATTCGTTGTTGGTTCCGTAGGTAATATCTGCATTATAGGCCTTGCGGCGTGCTTCAGAGTTAGGCCTGTGGTAATCGATACAATCCACACTCAATCCGTGGAATTCAAAAATGGGTGCCATCCAGGCACTGTCTCGCTTGGCAAGGTAATCGTTCACGGTTACCAGGTGTACGCCATTTCCGGCAAGTGCGTTGAGGTAGACGGGTAGGGTAGCAACCAAGGTCTTTCCTTCCCCGGTCTGCATTTCGGCTACTTTCCCTTGGTGCAAGGCCACACCTCCTATCAGCTGTACATCGTAATGGACCATATCCCAGGTCACTTCTTTTCCGGCGGCATCCCATGAATTGTTCCAGATGGCTTTATCGCCGTCAAGGGTAACATAGTCCTTTGTACCCGAAAGCTCACGGTCGAAAGGGCTGGCAGTAACGGTAAGCGTAGTATTGTCTTTAAAGCGTTTGGCAGTTTCTTTGACTACGGCAAAAGCTTCAGGCAGGATCTCATCCAAGGTCTTTTTTTCGATCTCGTAGCGATCATTCTTTAAGGCATCGATCTGGTTATAGATATCTTCTTTCTGGTCGATATCTTCCATGGCTTCGGCTTCGATTTGAAGCTGGTCGATCTGTTGCTGGACCTCCTGTTGATCCTCCTTAATCTTATGGCGGAAGGCATCGCTCTTGGCACGAAGTTCATCTAGTGTAAGTTTCTCCAGAGAAGCTTCATATTTTTTAATTTTATCGACATAAGGCTGTATATCGCTAATATCTTTTTTGGATTTATCTCCTACAAAAACTTTTAATACATTGTCTAATAATCCCATGATCTGTTGTTGTAACTATTGCTTATGGCACGTAGCACATTGGCCACTAGTGAGTATACAAAAAAACTGTAAAAAAACCATACTGGCAAGCAGTTCTTTTGTTTTTAATTGTTCGTGCTCAAGCAAAAAAAAAGCCTCTTGACGAGACTTTTTTATTAATAATTTATTGTTAGGGTATTCGTAAAAAATACCGGTATTGTTAATATTCATCTTCGTTCCACAGATAATCTTCGTCCGTGGGGTAGTCCGGCCAAATTTCTTCGATAGAATCGTAAGAATCTCCTTCGTCTTCAATAGCCTGAAGATTCTCGACCACTTCAAGAGGCGCTCCTGTTCTAATAGCATAGTCAATAAGCTCATCTTTCGTTGCCGGCCAAGGTGCATCACTTAAATAGGATGCTAATTCTAATGTCCAGTACATAGCACTTAGGGTTTTAATTTTGTGCAAAAATAATTTTTTAGATCAAAAAGTCAAGGAAAATCGTAAATATTTCTGCTATATTTTAAAGAACGTATATAATAGGCTGAAAATCAAAAAGATATATAAAATTGATTCTTCTCCTATTCCAGTTTTTCGGGGATCCATTTGATCTCTTCCGCTTGCAGGTCATAAGTCAATTTCCGTGCCAGCACAAAAAGATAATCGGAAAGCCTGTTAAGATACTTCAGTACCTGTGGATCGATGGGCGATTCGGCATGTAGTAAGGCCGCCAAACGCTCTGCTCTGCGGCATACACAGCGTGCAATGTGACAATATGACACAGTGGTATGACCTCCGGGAAGTACAAAGTGGGTCATGGGCGGCAGGCTGTCATTCATTTGATCCATTTCGGTTTCCAATAACGTAATATTCGCTTCAGAGATCTTTGGGATGTTGAGGCGTTCCTTTCCCGACTTCAGTATGGCTTTTTCAGGATCGGTGGCGAGGATCGCACCGGCGGTAAAGAGTCTGTCTTGTATTTTGATGAGGATCTCTTTGTAATGAGCGTCGATAGCCTGATCGCGTATAAGGCCAATGTAAGAGTTCAGTTCATCTACCGTTCCATAGCTGTCGATGCGTATGTGATGCTTTGGGACGCGTGTTCCGCCAAACAAGGCGGTGGTTCCTGCATCACCGGTCTTGGTGTAGATCTTCATGTGCTTTTTGTTTAGTAGGGTTGCGTTTCTGCAAGCGGTTTAAGGTCTTTTTGTTGGATATATACACAAAGAACGCTCCAATGAGAAATGCTATTAGCAGCCACTCAAAATTCATTTCTTGTCTTTTTTCTTTTCGTAATAGCCCGAACGAAAGCTTCGGCTCCTGCGATTACGCTGTGTTTGGGTGTTCTTTCGGTTCCAAAGAAATAGCAATAAAAATACCACTAACAGCAGTACGATCACGAATATAGGATTGGACAGGTCGAAGAATTTCATAGTCAAAGATACGGTATCTGCTGCTTATTTCACAACCTGTTTTGTGGTTCCTGGTATATGACGAACAGTGAACAGGGGAGGTGTCTGTGAGTTTGTGAGTTTGTGAGTTTGTGAGTCTGTGAGTCTGTGAGTTTGTGAGTATGTGAGTTGGTGAGTATGTGAGTAGGTGAGTTTTCCTATTGGATCTGTTTTAACTTCCAAACATCATGAATCGAAAACCATTTTCTCCTTGGTGCGGGTGTCACTCTCAACAACACCATCGCGCAAGCGGATCACACGATGGGCGTGCTGTGCGATGTCTTCTTCGTGGGTAACGATGATGACGGTATTTCCTGCCTTATGGATTGCGTCGAAAAGGTTCATGATCTCTAAGGAAGTCTTGGAGTCGAGGTTTCCGGTAGGCTCATCGGCGAGGATAATGGAGGGCTTGTTCACCAAAGCTCTACCTACTGCCACCCGTTGGCGCTGTCCGCCCGATAACTGATTGGGTTTGTGGTCCATTCGGTCGGCAAGCCCCACATCGGTTAGTACTTCTTCGGCACGCTTGGTACGCTCGCTCTTTGAAACTCCCGCATAAATCTGCGGCAGGGCCACATTTTCCAAGGCTGTGGTTCTTGGCAATAAATTGAAGGTTTGGAACACAAACCCGATCTCTTTGTTGCGTATCTCTGCCAACTCATCATCGGTCATATTGCTCACATCTTTACCATTGAGTTCGTAGGAACCCGATGTGGGAGTATCCAAACAGCCCAGTAAGTTCATCAAGGTAGATTTCCCCGAACCCGAAGGTCCCATGAGCGCAACGTATTCACCACGTTCTATATCAAGATCGATCCCTTTCAAAACTTTTACTATTTCCTGTCCCAATGGAAAATCACGTGTGATGTTCCTAATTTTAATGACTAAACTCATACGTTGGCTGTCGTTTTAGAATTCGTTTGCAAGATACAATTTTACCATAAGACGCAAGGGGTGTCGTGATGTTACAAACGAATGGTAAAATGTTCTTTTTTCTGACCGCTTCGGAAGAAGACCAACCCCCATTGAAATGTATCGATACTCACGGATACTTCAGGGCGATGAACGATCGCTCGCCAGGCTTCGGTCATGGAAGGGTTCAAATAGATGTCATCAAAAATAAGGAGGGTGCCTTCCTTCTTGCGGTTAAGGAGCTGTTGAAAATTCTGAAGCGTTTGTTCCTGACTGTGACTTCCGTCTATATATACCAGATCGAAGGTTGTATGGGGTGTTTTAGAAAAGAAATCTTCAAAGACGGCGGTATGTACCCTTGCATTGTGAAGCCGGGCTTTTTTCAGGGCTTCGGAAGTGTACTTGGCGGTGACGGGACATCCTTCTACGGTATGTACTTCGGCGGTGGGATTTCCCAGTCCCAGTGCGATGGTACCCAGCCCCAAGGAAGTCCCAAGTTCAAGTACGGTATGCGGTTGAAGGTATTGGACCAAACGAAATAACAGCCGTTGTCGTTTTCGTACGATGCCGGCATGTTTGGCGATGGCGGCAACGGGTCGTTCATCGGACCGAAAGATACGGGAACCGCTACCGTGATCGGTAACGAAAAGGATCTCTTTTGAGTCGTGAAGCTGCTTCCTGTAAAGGTCTAAATCTTTGTATTGCGGATAAGCTGTCGTGTCGTAAAAACACCGTGTCACCAGATCATACACAAAAGGCGAGTGCACCCCATGCTGATTCGTAGACCGGAGCAAAAAGGAGAGGTAGGATGTAAATTGGTGCAGCACGTCGCAAAGTAAATGGTAAAAGTTGAGAGTTGAAAGAGGCGTGTTATTTTTTTAAGTAGGAAGCTGGAAGTTGGAAGTTTGGTTATTCCAATGCTTTGCAGGCAGGGAGGATTCCTAAAGAGTGTGGAGCGCGTCGATAGGCTCAGCGTGACAGCATGGGGTGGGAATGGTTGGAAGTTTGAATTAGGAAGATGTAAGTATTGTCATTCCGAACGTAGTGAGGAATCTCTGGATTCTTCGCTTCGCTCTGAATGACATGGCAACTGTCATTCCGAACGTAGTGAGGAATCTCTTGGAAGAGGGATGATCGGATTGTTAGAAGTTTGAAGTTGAACGAATTATGATTCAGAGCGAAGTGAGGAATCTTAGGGTGTGTCTCAGTTCGTTTCAAATAATTAATTTAATTCCCTAAACTCCCAAATCCTAACTCCTAACTCCTAATTCCTAATCCCTAATTCCTAATTCCTAACTCCCAACTCCTAACTCCTAACTCCTAACTCCTAATTCCTAATTCCTAACTCCCAACTCCTAACTCCTAACTCCTAACTCCTAACTCCCGCTCCTTACTCCTCCAGCTTCGCAGATAACTCGAACCAACGTTCGGTCTTGGCATCGATGGTGTCGATGATTTCCTGCAACTTTCGGGATTGTGCGTCGATCTCTTCCCCGTCCCAACCTTCGGTGGCAAATTTGTTTTGCAGTTCTTCCCGCGCTACCTCCAGATTGGCGATCTCCTTTTCCAGCTTCTGATATTCTTTCTGTTCGTTATAGCTAAGCTTTCCTTTGTCGTTCTGTGCTTTCCAATTTGTTTTTGGCTTCGATTGGCCGGTAGAATCGGCACGTTTTTCAGCAATACTACTATCCTCATAGGCTCGGAAATCGGAGTAATTTCCGGGAAAGTCCTGTACTTCTCCTTCGCCGCGAAACACAAAGAGATGGTCAACGATCTTATCCATGAAATAACGGTCGTGAGATACCACCACCAAACAGCCCGGGAAGTCCAATAAAAAACTTTCCAGTACGTTGAGTGTCACGATGTCCAGATCATTGGTTGGTTCGTCCAGGATGAGAAAATTTGGATTCTTTATGAGAACCGTACATAAATACAAACGCTTTCGCTCACCACCGCTTAACTTTTCCACATAGTCGTACTGTTTCTTTCGGTCAAAGAGAAAACGTTCCAGCAGTTGCTGGGCAGAGATCTGCCGTCCTTTTTTTAAGGGGATGTAATCCCCGAACTCACGCACGACATCGATAACTTTTTGTCCCTCCTTGATGTGGATTCCTTTTTGCGTATAATACCCAAACTTTACGGTATCTCCAATAACCACCTTCCCGGCATCGGGTTGTACGCTTCCTGTAATAATATTGAGGAAGGTCGATTTTCCGGTCCCGTTCTTTCCAATGATCCCAAGCCGTTCTCCTCGTAAGAAGTTATAGTCCAGCTTGTCCAACAATACCTTATTTTCATACGATTTAGAGACCTTGTGCAGTTCTACCACTTTGGTGCCTAGCCGCTCCATGTTAAGTTCCAACTGTATTTCGTGGTCGTTGCGCCGTTGGTGGGCACGGGCCTTGATCTCGTGAAAGTCGTCAATACGCGACTTGCTCTTCGTGGTTCGCGCTTTGGGTTGCCTGCGCATCCAAGAAAGCTCCGACTTATATAGCTGTTTTGCTTTGTCTGTCTCGGTCGCTTCGGCTTCGATACGCGCCTCCCGTTTTTCAAGGTAGTAACTGTAATTTCCTTTATAGCTGTAAAGTTTCCCTTCGTCCAGTTCAACGATCTCATTACAAACCCGCTCCAAAAAATACCTATCGTGTGTCACCATAAAGAGTGTAAAATTCTCTTTTGCGAAGAGCTGCTCCAGCCATTCGATCATCTCCAGATCCAAGTGGTTGGTAGGCTCGTCCATGATGAGCAGGTCGGGCTGGGTGAGGAGGGCATTGGCCAACGCCAACCGTTTCTTTTGTCCGCCGCTTAGATTGCCTACCTTTTGGGAAAGATCTTCCAGTTTCAGTTTAAAGAGGATTTGCTTGTACCGTGTTTCAAAATCCCAGGCATGGTGGGCTTCCATCTTCTCAAAGGCAGCTTGATAGGCTTCCGTATCGGTAGTGTTCTCCAGTGCTTTTTCGTAATTGGAAATGATCTTCAGTATGGGGTTGTCTGATGCAAAGATCGTTTCTTCCACGGTAAGCTGTCCGTCGAGATCGGGTTCCTGCGAGAGGAAGGAGACCTTCAAATTCTTCCGGTAGATCACCGAACCCGTATCCGGTGCATCGGCACCCGACAAGATATTGAGAAGGGAGGTCTTTCCGGTGCCATTCTTGGCTACAAAACCGATCTTTTGTCCGGCATTGATTCCAAAGGAAAGATCTTCGAAGAGTACACGCTCTCCATACGATTTGGCAATATTTTCTACTGAAAGGTAGTTCACAGGGATACTTTTTTGCAAAATAAAGTGTTTTTAATCACTTCCCGTAAAATATGTTTTATTATTAAGTTGGTTGCGTTATATTTGTTCACTTACAACCCTGCCTTCTATGAGATCTACCTTCGTGTTATTGCTGTTGCTTGCTGTGGTATGTCTTTCTTCCTGTATCTCGACCAAACAACTCACGTACTTGCAGGAGGATGCGCAAGTGGATAGCCTTATTACCATTCAAAAGAAACAAGAACCGTATCGGCTACAGGTCAATGATCTGCTGAGCATACGGGTAAAGGCATTGGATCCTGAACTGGTGGATATCTTTAACCCGGTGGGCGAGACCAACCCCAATGCCACAGGGGAACAGCGCTTATACTACGATGGTTTTGTGGTAGATCCCCACGGGAATATTCGCGTACCCATTCTAGGCGAGATCAACGTGCTGGGCCATACCGTGGATGAGGTTCGAAAGGATATTGAAGCACGCTTGCTGCGGGATTACTTCAAGGCAGAGGCTAATGTATTCGTAACGGTCAAATTATCGGGGATACGGTATACCATTGCCGGTGAGATCAATGGTTCCGGCTCGAACATTATTTACAGGGATGAGGTGACCATTATGGAGGCCATTGCCAACAGTGGGGGTGTCCCCATCACGGGCGACCTGACCGATGTGATCGTGATACGACAGTACCCGGCAGGACAGAAGGTGCACCACATTGATCTTACCAATATCAATGCCATGCATTCACCCTATTATCAGGTGAAACCAAACGACCTTATCCTTATCAATCCACTACCGGAAAAAGCATTGGGCACTGGCACCACGGGACTACAATCCTTTACCACTATTTTAAGTGTAGTCACCGCACTTACCACGGTGATCCTCTTATTCATTAGATTATAGATGAGCGAAGAATTCGAAATACAGGAAGTAAGTACTACCTTCGACTTTAAAGGATTCCTGGTCAAGCTGCTAAGCTATTGGCCCTTATTTCTTATCTCTCTGGCCATCTGCTTTGGTATTGCATACTACATCAACGTTCGGAAACTACCGGTGTACCAAATGAGCAACATGATCTCCATCAAGGACGATCAAAACCCTTTCTTTACCACCAACACCAGTCTCACCTTTAACTGGGGTGGTACGACCGACAAGGTCAATACGGCGGTGATTACCCTAAAGTCCCGATCACACAATGAAAAGGTGGTGGAACGGCTTCGGTATTACCTTACGTATTTGAAGGACGGGGAATATCAACAGGTGGATGCGTACGGTCAAACGCCGTTTGTCGTCGAGGTGGATACCACCAAACCTCAGTTGGTAGGACGTCAACTTACAGTCGTATTCCAAGATTCGGTAACGTATACCATCAGTCGGAAATTTGAGGCGGGGTCCAAACAGCTTCAGAATTACAGCACCAAAGAGTTTTCTTCTATCTATATGGAAACTCAGGATTTTTCGAAAACCTATACCTTGGGCGAGAAGATCGCCTTGCCTTTTTTAAGTATCACGCTCTTTCCCAACCCGGACATGCCGGTGGTGCCGGGACGACCGTATTATTTGCGCTTTTCGAATTTCGACGGGACAGTAAAACAATACCTTGGTATTAGCGTGCAGCCCGAATCCCAGAATTCTTCTGTACTTAACTTAAGACTCACCGGTCTCAATAAGGCGAAACTGGTGGATTATCTGAATACGTCGGTAGAAGTGCTAAGCGAAGATATGCTGGAGCGAAAGAACCTCTTTGCTACCAAGACCATCAAGTTCATAGACAGCAGCCTTGCGATAAAAGGGGAAGAGCTTAGCGATGTGGAAGACGAGCTTAACCGATACAAAGACAAGAACGCCATCTTCGATTTGAGTGTGGAAGGGCAGGAGATCAATAATAAGTTGAATGCATTGGATCTGCGGAAGGAAGCCATCGAGAAGGAGTTGAGTTATTATGAAACGCTGGAAGACTACCTTCAAAACCGCACAGATTACAGCAATGTCCCGGCACCTTCGGTAGCAGGTATTTCCGAAAGCAGCATTGTGGCCGGTGTAGGCCGTATCGTAGCCCTGGCCGAAGACCGAAACAAGCTGCAATACTCGTACAAGGAAGGGGCGCCTATCTTTGCCGATATCGATCGGCAGATCAATGCGGTAAAATCGGTGTTGCTGGAAAATATTTCGTCTACAAAAGGTCTTAAAAGGAGTGAATTGCAATCCATCAATCAGCAGATCGGACAATACGAATACGAGATACGGAAGCTTCCGAAGGAACAGCAGGAACTCTTAAAGATCGAACGACGCTACAATCTAAGTCAGGGTTCATACAACCTTTTCTTAGCCAAGCGCAGCGAAGCCGGCTTGGTGAAAGCGGCCAACGTTAGTGATGTACTGGTGATCGATCGTGCGAAGGATACGGGAGGTGGCAAAGTAGGGCCCAATACCCAACTGAATTATATGTTGGCACTCTTCTTCGGTTTCTTGGTGCCGTTCGTGTTCGTCTTCCTTAGGGTCTTCTTCGATACCAAGATACATTCGGTAAAGGATATTGAGCGACTTTCCAAGATCCCCATCCTGGGTGTGATAGGTAAAAGCAGACTGGACAACAATCTGGCGGTGATCGAGAAGCCTAAGTCGGCGATCTCTGAATCGTTCCGGGCCTTGCGTTCCAGCTTGCAGTTTATTTATAAAAAACAAGGAATCCAAGGATCCAAGACCGTACTCGTAACCTCTTCGGTGAGTGGGGAAGGAAAGACCTTTTGTTCCATCAATATCGCGTCGGTGTTTGCGTTAAGTGAACGGAAGACCATTTTGGTAGGGTTAGACCTTCGGAAACCGAAGATCTTTGGCGATTTCAATATTGACAACAGCCGTGGTGTCGTGAATTATCTTATTGACGATAGTGATCTGGAAAGTATCATTCAAAAGACGCAGGTGCCACATCTGGATGTGATCACTTCCGGTCCCATTCCGCCAAACCCTTCCGAATTATTAATGAGCGACCGAATGGTGGAACTTATAGAGACCCTAAAGGAAACCTACGACTATATCATTCTGGATTCCCCGCCCCTGGGGCTGGTGTCCGACTCCTTAGCGCTGTCTAAGTTTGCCGATGCGACCCTCTATATGGTGCGTCAGAACTATACCAAGAAAGGCATGTTCGCCATGATCAATGAGAAATACAAACGGGGAGAGATCACCAACATCAGTTTTGTGATGAACTTCTTTGAAGACAAGGCTAAGTACGGCTATGGTTATGGGTACGGCTATGGCTACGGCTACGGTTATGGCTACGGCTATGGTGGTTACGGCAACGGATATCACGAAGACGATCGCAATCCTACCCTGCGACAACGCATACAGCAGTTCTTTAAACGCAAGCCGTAGGCCTGCATCACATTCTTACGAATGCATCATGACCTTACAGCCACTTACAAGAAGACAGATGCTTATAAAACGCACGTTCGATCTATCTATTTCCATTCTGTTACTGCCATTTGCGATAATTCCTTTAATTTTGCTGCTTGTTATGGCACGTATCAGTACCGGAGCGCCCGGGTTGTTCGTGCAGCAGCGGGTAGGGAAGGACGGAGTGCTGTTCCCGGTGTACAAGATACGTTCGTTAAAAGGCAGTTATCATATGGATATTCATGCCATACAGCAAAGTGAAACCTCGTTCGGGCGATGGCTTCGGAAGAGTAAGTTGGATGAAATCCCACAACTCTTCAATGTGCTGAAAGGCGATATGAGCCTGGTAGGGCCCCGACCCGATGTGGAAGGGTATGCCGACAGACTCACTGGGGAGGACCGCATCATCCTTACAGTACGTCCCGGGATCACAGGTCCTGCGACCCTAAAGTACAAGGACGAAGACCGCTTGCTGGCACAACAGCAGGATCCAATGGACTATAACGACCGTGTGATCTGGCCGGATAAGGTGGCCATAAATAAACAGTATATTCAAGATTGGAGCCTTAAAAGCGATGTGTATTACCTTTGGGCCTCTGTCTTTGCATAACCGAGATAAATCTCCGTTGCGGCGGAACGAACTATGAAAGAACAACCTACTATTGCGATCATCGGACTAGGATATGTGGGCTTACCCCTGGCGGTAGCGTTTGCTGAAAAGTATCGCGTGATCGGTTTCGATATCAACGAGAAACGCATCGCCGAACTTCAATTGGGCGTGGATCATACGCTTGAGGTGGAGACACCCCAATTACAGCAGGTGCTGCAAGGTACTTCCTCGACCGGACTGTCCATAAGTCATCAGGCGGAAGCTATGGCCGAAGCCGATATCTATATCGTGACCGTACCTACTCCCACCAACAAATACAATCAGCCGGTACTCACACCCCTTATCAAGGCCAGTGAGACGGTTGGAAAGGTCCTTTCTGAAGGGGATATCGTTATCTACGAATCCACCGTCTATCCGGGCGTCACCGAAGAGACCTGTGTACCAATCTTGGAGGAGGTGTCGGGGCTTCGCTTCAACGAACATTTCTATGCAGGCTACTCGCCCGAACGTATCAATCCGGGAGATAAAGAACATACCGTCACCAAGATCCTGAAAGTGACCTCCGGTTCTACGCCCGAGGTTGCAAAGTATATCGATACCCTGTACGGTTCGGTGATCACTGCAGGTACCCATCTCGCTCCCTCTATAAAGGTTGCGGAAGCCGCCAAGGTGATCGAGAATTCACAACGGGACATCAACATTGCTTTTGTGAACGAGCTTTCCAAGATCTTCCGCTTGCTGGATATCGACACCCAGGCCGTACTGGAGGCCGCAGGGACCAAATGGAACTTTTTAAAGTTCTCTCCGGGCTTGGTAGGCGGACACTGTATTGGGGTCGATCCCTATTACCTTGCGCAAAAGGCGGAAGAAGAAGGCTATAACCCGGAGATCATTCTGGCAGGACGCCGTATGAACGACGGTATGGGCGCCTATGTGGCTCACGAGGTGGTGAAATTAATGATCCGTAAGGATGTAAAAGTGAAGAACGGGAAGGTATTGATACTGGGCATTACCTTTAAGGAGAATTGTCCCGATATTCGGAACAGCAAGGTGATCGACGTGATCACTGAACTGGAAAAATACAATCTCAACATCGATGTCTATGACCCTTGGGCCAATGCTGAAGAGGTCGCACACGAATTTGGGATCTCCTTGCATACCGATGCATCACAATTGGATACCGGCTATGATGCCATCATCCTTACCGTAGCGCACGAGAAGTTCCGGGGACTCTCCTTGTCAGATTATAAAGCAGACAATGCCGTGGTGTTTGATGTAAAGAGCTTTTTGCCCAGAGAGACCATCGACGGACGGTTGTAGGTTGCATGGTGAATAGTTAGTAGTGAGTAGTGAGTAGTTGTACGTTGTACGTCCCTAATATAGGTTCACCATCTGTCATTCCGAACGCAGTGAGGAATCTCTATGATTTGAGAGCGCTTCGACAGGCTCAGCGTGACAGCATGGGGTTGGAAGTAGGAAGTGGGAAGAACTGTCATTCCGAACGCAGTGAGGAATCTCTGGATGCTTCGTTTCACTCTGAATGACATGGCAACTGTCATTCCGAACGCAGTGAGGAATCTCATAAAACATAAAATAGTAACAATAATTATTATAATAACAAGGTGTACACAAAACCCTATCATAAAGACGATCTATCCAATTACAGTTTCTTAGTGACCGGAGGGGCCGGTTTCATCGGTTCCAATCTGGTGCAGTATCTCCTCAAGTACGGCGCAAAGACTGTTCGCGTATT
This sequence comes from Altibacter sp., assembly GCA_002696485.1. Taxonomy (GTDB): domain Bacteria; phylum Bacteroidota; class Bacteroidia; order Flavobacteriales; family Flavobacteriaceae; genus Altibacter. The sequence goes on from NZTP01000052.1 coordinate 21,328, forward strand.
GGACGATCTGTCCACGGGAAAACGCAGCAACCTCATTCCGTTTAAGGACCACCCCGCTTTTGAGTTTATCAACGGGGATATCCGGGATCTGGAAACCTGCAAGAAGGCCATGGACGGGATGGATTATGTCTCGCATCAGGCCGCTTTGGGCTCGGTGCCGCGCTCCATCAACGATCCTATCACCTCCAATGCTGTGAACGTCTCCGGTTTTCTCAATATGCTGGTAGCACAAAAGGAAAGTGAGACCGTAAAACGTATGGTCTATGCCGCTTCCAGTTCTACCTATGGCGATAGCAAGACCCTTCCCAAAGAGGAAGGAGTCATCGGGAAACCGATCTCTCCCTATGCCGTGACCAAGTTGGTGAATGAGATCTACGCCGATGTCTTCTTTAAGACCTACGGTACCCATACCATCGGACTACGTTATTTCAATGTGTTCGGGCCCAATCAGAGTCCCACGGGTGCCTATGCCGCGGTAATCCCGTTATTCATGCAAGCGCTAAAGGACAATGCTGCTCCCACCATCAACGGAGATGGCAAGCAAACACGTGATTTTACCTATGTAGAGAATGCCGTTCAGGCCAATGTGAAAGCGTTCTTCGCTTCCGAAGCAGCGGTCAATGAAGTTTTCAATGTAGCCTATGGGGAGCGCATCAGCTTAAATACCTTGTGGAAAGAACTCCAAACCATTTCAGGAAAAGAGATCGCCGCCGTCTACGGTCCGCCGCGACAAGGCGATGTTCGGGATTCCCTGGCCAATATCAACAAGGCCCGTCGCCTTTTGGGTTATGAACCCCGATTTTCGGTAGCGGATGGGTTGAAAGTGACGTGGCAGCAGTTTTAGAGTTGATGCTTAGCCTTCTTTCTTTACTTTTTTGCTTATGCATTCCTCACTCAGCCCACCGTTATAGTTAGCTCTTTTTTCTTTTTTGCCCCTCCAAAAAAGAAACAAAAAAAGAGGCCTTTTACGAGGAATTTCCCGGCGTTAAAAGCCGGAAACCTGCCCCCAAAACTTCGCGTTAGCCGCTTTTATCGGCTTCCTGAATCTCGAAGTTTTGTGAGCTTATTCTTGCGTAAAAGGGACTTCCCTCAATTTTAAATTCATTTCTAAACCTGATGTTTTAGCATCCTTTTTATCAGCATATAATGCAAAAAGCTCGGAGATCCAGAGAGCGTTAGCGAACGCCGAGTTTTTGCATTGGTTTGGAATGCGTAAGCATTACAAAATGCCTATAAAAAGGATAGAAGGTCTTTTTCTTTGCAA
>NZTP01000053.1 GCA_002696485.1 Altibacter sp.
TAATGTTCCCAGTTACGTCTGTTGTACGCACGTAGAACTGTGGACGGTAGTTATTGTGGAATGGAGTGTGACGTCCACCTTCTTCTTTCTTAAGTACGTAAACCTCGGCTTTAAATTTAGCGTGTGGAGTTACAGATCCAGGCTTACAGATTACCATACCTCTAGAGATTTGGCTTTTCTCAATACCTCGTAAAAGGATACCCGCATTATCTCCAGCCTCACCTCTGTCAAGGATTTGACGGAACATTTCAATTCCAGTGATGGTAGAAGTTAACTTTTCAGCACCCATACCGATGATCTCTACAGGATCTCCGGTGTTTGCTACTCCTGTTTCAATACGTCCAGTAGCAACAGTACCACGACCTGTAATAGAGAATACATCTTCTATAGGCATCAAGAATGGCTTGTCGATCTCACGCGTTGGCTCTTCGATCCAAGTATCAACAGCTTCCATCAACTGTAATACTGTATCAACCCACTTTTGCTCTCCGTTCAAAGCACCTAATGCAGAACCAGCGATCACAGGACCATTGTCTCCATCATACTCGTAGAAAGAAAGTAGATCTCTAATCTCCATCTCAACTAATTCCAAAAGCTCCTCATCGTCTACCATATCCACTTTGTTCATGAATACAACGATACGAGGAATACCAACCTGACGTCCTAAAAGGATGTGCTCACGTGTTTGCGGCATAGGACCATCGGTAGCAGCAACTACCAAGATAGCTCCGTCCATTTGAGCAGCACCGGTAACCATGTTCTTTACGTAATCCGCGTGACCAGGACAGTCAACGTGTGCGTAGTGACGATTTGCTGTTTGATACTCTACGTGTGAAGAGTTAATTGTAATACCTCTTTCTTTTTCTTCAGGAGCGTTATCAATTTGATCAAAAGATCGAGCTTCTGAATAACCAGCATCTGCCATTACTTTTGTAATCGCAGCAGTTAAGGTTGTTTTACCGTGATCTACGTGTCCAATAGTCCCTACGTTTAAGTGGGGTTTGGACCGATCGTATGTTGCTTTTGCCATTTTGTATTAATTTAATCTTAGTTATATAATAGTGTTCAATTTTGTACTACGTTGAGCCAATGATGAGATTTGAACTCATGACCTCTTCCTTACCAAGGAAACGCTCTACCCCTGAGCTACACCGGCAAAAATGATTTACGATTGCCGATTTATGACCTGCCTTCCGGCAAGCAGGTTTACGATTCGTAAACCGCATACCGTAACTCGTAAATTATAGAGCGGGAGACCGGGTTCGAACCGGCGACATTCAGCTTGGAAGGCTGACGCTCTACCAACTGAGCTACTCCCGCATTTATCTGAATTTATTTCAGAATGGTATTGTCAAAATTTCAAAGTGGATTACTCGCTTTACTCGTGATCCGTTCAGGGGGACCCTGGATTACTCGCTTTGCTCGTGATCCGTTCAGGGGGACCCTGAACAAACATTTTTTCTCAAATTCTTAAGAAAGCGAGCTTTCTACGAATTTTTAAAAAAATGTTTGTGGGGAGAGCAGGATTCGAACCTGCGAAGACTAGGTCAGCAGATTTACAGTCTGCCCTCGTTGGCCGCTTGAGTATCTCCCCAAACCCTTTATTTTTAAAGAACTTTCTCTTTTTCAGAGAGCCGATGGAGGGACTCGAACCCACGACCTGCTGATTACAAATCAGCTGCTCTAGCCAGCTGAGCTACATCGGCTTTTGAACGACTTTTTAGCCATAAAAAAGTCCGCTATTTCTAACGGACTGCAAATGTATAGAATTTATTTTTTCTACAAAACTTTTTTTAAAAAATAATCTTATAAATACGCTCTTTGTTTATGCTTGCGTTTTTTAAGCTGACGCTCCAACGAATGAATGCATTCGTCGGCACCTACTTCAAAGGTTCTCGCTTCCTTTTTAACGATAAGATCGTCACCGGGAACACTGAGCAAAATCTCAACGATTTTGTTTTGCTTTTCACTGGTCTTCTGAACTTTTAAAAATACATCTGCGAATACAATCTTGTCATAGAACTGCTCCAGCTTGTTTAGCTTCCGTTCTATAAAATGGATCAATTTTACATCGGCTACGAAATTGGGAGTTTGCACATTTACCTTCATACGCGATAGAATTAAAATTCGTACTTAATTTGAATTTCGGGGATGCGAGTTTTTATACACTTCTTTGAGTGTCGCAATACTGTTATGTGTGTAAACTTGTGTAGCGGCTAAACTCGAATGCCCAAGCAGTTCTTTGACTGCGTTTAAATCTGCTCCTTCATTTAAAAGATGTGTCGCAAAAGAATGCCGCAATATATGAGGACTCTTTTTTACTTTTTCTGAAGCCATACTAAAGTAACTATTTATAATTCTGTAAACAAGCGTTTCATATATTTTAACGCCTTTGGCAGATAGGAAAAGATATTCCGGATCTACAATGTGTTCTAATTGCTCTCGATACTCAAGGTATTTTGACAGCGTTAAACATACCGAAGGCAATAACGGTATGATGCGTTCTTTGTTCCTCTTACCCAAAACTTTAAGGGTTTTTTCGCTTTGAGATATATTTTTTAGTTTGAGGTGCACCAATTCGGTTCGACGCATGCCGGTTGAATAGAACAATTCGACCATAAGCTTATTTCGAACCCCTTCAAAATCATTAGCGCCTTCTAAGTTATCCAGAACCTGTGTCACTTCTTTTTCTGAAAAGGGCACCTGTAGCTTCTTACTTGTTTTTAATGCACGATGTTTCAGAAGAGGATTGATATCAATCTGCTTGGTCTTCAGTAAAAATTTATAGTACGTTCTCAAAGAGGAAACCTTTCTGTTTACACTTCGGTTTGAGATGCCTGCATCGACCAAGGATACGATCCAACTACGAATCACAGCATAATTCACATCCTTAATAGTTGTGTAGCTAAATTCTTTTTCAGCAAACGCCAAAAAACACTCAAGATCGTTCTTATAAGCCACTACCGTATTGGCGGCATACTTTTTTTCTAAGGTCAAGTAATCGATAAAATCTGAAAACGGCATTTTGATGACTCGCTATTGGTTATGGATAGTTCATAATTTTTGTAAGATACAAATTTGAATACATACCGTACTGCAAAAAAAAAGATCCGTTAGGTTGCTAACGGATCTTACTTTTATGAAAGGAACGGAATGAGTCTAGATCTCCTCCGCGTCTCTTAGTCCTTGAATATATTGTGCTTTTTGAATTTGCGCTCTACGCTCTACTGAGGGTTTTGTGAACGCTTGACGCTTACGCAATTGGCGCATCGTCCCTGTACGGTCAAATTTACGCTTAAATCTCTTTAGCGCTCTATCGATATTTTCTCCGTCTTTTACTGGTATTATTAACATAGTGTCATCACCTCCTCTCTTTTGGAGGGGCAAAATTAAACATATTTTTTTAGTTACAACCTATATTGTATTGAATTTTTAATAAAATTATTGCTTGAACAAGGTTGCTCTTTTGCTTAGGTCCTGAATTAGCTTCTGCTCTTCTTCGCTTTCCAATAGCACATTATAGTTTTTCCAGAACTCCTTGTTATAGGGTCGGGAGGTAAAGATGTCCTGCGACCAATCTCTTTGAAGTGCCTCAAAAACAAATTCGGGATCTTGTATGATCTTTGTGAAGACAATTTCCTGAATTGTATAATAATATTGCTCATCCTTGCTCTTTCCGGATTCTTCCAGATTTTTTTCCTGATCGGAAGATCGATCCCCTACATTCACTAATTTTGGTGTTTCGTAATATACATAGCTAGCATACATTTTATCGTTGTACTCCAGATAGGTCATCACCAATTTATGATTTGTTTGTGTGTCAAAAAGGCTTTTGCTCCGTGCTTTTTGAGCAGGCGAAGCCGCTACGAGTTCGTATTCTATTTTCTTAAAGGCATAATTATCCCAATATATGTACAACCATCCTTTGGGTTCGTATCCTTCATTGTAGATGTTTCGTGTGTTGAGCCCTACATACTCCTTTCCCTTGGAGATCTTGATCTTATACAATTTTCTACCATCATCTACCAAGATGGTATCCACCTCAAATTGATGCATTTCTAATAGATTATCTCCAAAAAGCGCATTTCTTACTGTAGCATTCCGTAAGAAATTAAGGCGTCCTTGAAAAAGATTATCCAGTCCATTCACACGTCTGTCGTTCCACTTAATAGCTTCTATTAGGGATGCCGTTTCGATGGTATCACGCCGAAGCTGCTTTGATTTAAGGTCGATGTAGGGTGGGTGGTTTTTGAGGTAAGACGTATAGGTATACAGACTGTCGACCTCCCTAAGGTCATAACTCTTTCTAATTTCATCTACATTGATCTTAAGATGCTCTTCCGCCCTCGAAGCATATCCCGAATCGTACATTGTAATGGCGCTCTCTATAAGCCATTTGTATTCCTTTTTATTACGCTCTTTATGTCGCAGAAACCCTTTTTGTATATAGGGAGTACTCGGTAGGTTTCGCGATAATCTTTCGATAGCCTTTTGCACCACGCCATTACCGGTCGTGGGCCTTGGATCTGCCACGAGAATCACTTCGTCCAAAGAAGCCACATCTTCTGTGAGGAATATATCCATACTTGGATCAAATGCATTGATCACCGTTTCATAGCTCTTGTAACCAATGGACGAGACCACCAAGGTGTCCTGCACATGTTCTTGCGGAACTACCAAAAGAAATTTCCCATCCACATTACTTACGGTCCCAATGGTCGTATTCTTAATATATATACTCGCATTTTCGATAGGCAGATAGGTAGCAAAATCAACAACTTTGCTTTCAATATCAATTTGCGCCATGACACTTGTGGATACGCAAAAAATAAGTATAGCGCTAATGTGTTTAAAAAAGGAATTTCTCATTCTATAGTTCTCCAAAGATTATAACATACCACAACCTGACACAAGGAGTGCAAGATCACTCATTGTTATAGCTTAAGTGGCTTTCTTATATGCTTTACCGTCGATCACCATCTTTGCGATGATCTCTTTCAATATCTCTGAAGTTCCTCCTCCAATGGGTCCCAACCTACTGTCTCGAAAAAGTCTGGCCAGCGGATACTCTTCCATATATCCATATCCCCCTAAGAATTGAAGGCATTCGTACATGACCTCATCAGAAACCTTGGTGGAAATCAATTTTGACATGGTAGCCTCTTTGACCACGTATTCTCCATCATTTAAACGTTTGGTTGTAACATAATTAAAGGTCTTACACACTTCCACTTCGGTAGTGAGTTGTGCGACCCGATGACGTAAGGCCTGAAATTTAGAAATACTCTTTCCAAAGGCCATACGATCCTTCATGTATTGAATTGTGTATTCCAATGCAAACTCGCTTCTGGCATGGGCGTTGATTCCCATGATCAATCGTTCCAGCGCAAAATGCTGCATGATATATGGAAAACCTTGGTTCTCTTCTCCCATCAAATTTTCAGCAGGAATCTTCACATTGTCAAATGCAATCTCACCTGTATCACTGGCGCGCCATCCTAATTTATCCAATTTGGTGGCAGAAATTCCATCCACATCCCTATCCACAACAAAAATACTAATCCCCTTATTACCAAGTTCGGGTTTGGTCTTAGCCGCTACGATCAAATAGTCGCTGTACACTCCGTTGGTAATGAATGTTTTAGATCCGTTCAAGAGGTAATAATCACCCTTCTTTACCGCAGTACTTCGCATACCGGAAACATCGCTTCCGCCAAAAGGCTCTGTGATACAAAGACAGCCTATCTTCTCGCCGGTAATGCTGGGCGCTAGATACTTTTCTTTCTGTTCATGACTTCCTTCCTTGTTCAAATGCGTCATGGCCAAGTAGGCATGAGCCCACATGGCAGCAGCAAATCCACCGCTATTGATCTTTTGCAGTTCTTCTAAAAAAATTACCGTGTAGAACAGGTCGAGATTCATGCCTCCATACGCTTCGGGGTAGTTGATGCCAAAATAACCCATGGCTCCAAACTTTTCCCAAATGAAGCGTTCTATATGCCCTGTTTTTTCCCACTTTTCAATATGGGGTACTACCTCTTTTTGTAAAAAATCCTGAAAACTTTTTCTGAAAAAATCGTGCTCTTCTGTGAAGTACATCTTACTCATATAAGCTGTTTTGGGTTTAGGGATAAGGACGTGTAGGTCCGCTTTAGTCAACGGACAAATATAACTGAATTAGCTGTAACTTGTGGACTGATAGTCCTTCTATTTTCTCCAATTCTGAAAAATCTGAAATGCGTTCTCGCAATTTTCGATATTCCCAGATGCGTTTTGCCAATTCGAAAGAAATGCCCGGAATCGTTGCTATATCTGAAGCTGAAGCCGTATTGAGATCCATCTTCGTAACCAACCTGGGCGATTTCACGGTGAATTGATCCAACACCCTCTTGATCACCATGCTATCGAGACCATACACATTATGCAGTTCTATATCATCTGCGAAACCTCCAAGCTTCTCTCTGTAAGATATGATGCGTTTGGATAGGGCTTCTCCAATACCATATACTTCTTGCAATTGGGCGGCGGAAGCCTCATTTAAATCGACCTTTTGCGCAAAGGGTTTTGGTGTGTTGTAGGCTGCTTTTTTTTTAGAGGCAGATTTTGGATTGGTCACCCAATCCGGGAATTTAAAATAGGGTTGTATGACGTCCAATAACGAATCTGATACCTTCGTCACCCGCTGAAAATCGGTTGCAGAATTGATCCATTGATCCTTCTCCCGAAACAATTTAAGTCGATCGAATTCTTGAGGCGTCATTCCCAATAAGTATGCCTTATGATCGGTTATAAAATTTGGATTGAAGGGATACAGTTTCGGCTTTCTACGTTCCAGTTCGACGGTTCGCAAGGAATCCAGTTCCTTTTGCAGTTGCAGTATTTCAGCAGAAGAAACATCCAAGTGTGTCTTTTCCGAAGTTTCCAAAAAATAATAAGCGGCCATCACTCCAACGATCAAGCTCACCAAAAGCAAAATCCCACTTCGCTCCTGTTTTGAAAACGTAAAGTGGGATCTTAACTTCATATTATTTTGTATGATTACATATGTTTTCTCAAATCTTCAGCACCATCGTCTATCGCTTCTGCTTTCTTACGAATAGCATTCATATAGCGGTTCAGTTCTTTTCGAACTACCGGAGTTAACAAGACAACCCCAATGATGTTTGGCACTACCATGGCAAAGATCATCGCATCTGAAAAGTCGATCACGGCTCCCAAACTAATAGAGGCACCAACCACCACAAAGAACAAGAACAAAACTTTATACACAAGGTCGGTAACACGCCCTCTTCCGAAGAGATACTTCCAGCCCTGCATGCCATAATACGACCATGAGATCATAGTCGAGAACGCGAATAATATTACCGCGACGGTAAGTATGATCGAGAAATGCGGTATAACACTGTCAAAGGCAACAGCAGTTATTTCCACACCCTCATTGATAGGCGTTCCATATTCCATAAAGCCCCCGTCAAAGTTGGTGATAATGATGACCAACGCTGTCATGGTACAAATCACAACCGTGTCTACAAACGGCTCTAACAACGCCACAATACCTTCACTGGCAGGATATTTTGTTCTTACCGCAGAGTGCGCAATCGCAGCCGATCCAACCCCGGCCTCGTTAGAGAACGCACCACGACGTATCCCCTGAATCATCACCCCAATTAGACCCCCTGCAATTCCGAGCCCGGAAAAGGCTCCCGTGAAGATCAGGCTAAACGCATCATCGATAAGTGTAAAATTAGCACCCAAAATAATGAGGGCTGCCAATACGTAGATCCCGGCCATGAAAGGAACAACCTTTTCGGTTACTTTTGCGATTCGTTTGATACCGCCTATGATTACAACAGCTACCAGAATTGCCATAACAATTCCAAAATACATCCCGCCATTGGCATTCTCTATTTCGAACAATTTGATGAACTGTGCCGCTGCCTGATTGGCTTGAAACATGTTCCCTCCTCCAAACGATCCACCAATCACGAAGATAGCAAACAGGATTGCGAGAATTTTACCTAACATTCCGGCTCCTTTCTCACGAAGGCCTTTTGTTAGGTAATACATAGGCCCTCCATAAACCGTTCCGTCCGGTCCTACATCACGGTATTTTACCCCTAGGGTACATTCGGCAAACTTAGAAGCCATCCCCAGTAAACCTGCGAGAATCATCCAAAAGGTTGCTCCGGGTCCTCCAATTGATAAAGCCACAGCAACTCCGGCAATATTACCAAGTCCTACCGTTGCAGATAGGGCTGCTGTCAAGGCCTGAAAGTGGGAAACCTCACCGTCGGCACTATCGTCGCGAATGGTTTCAATGATATTCTCTCCTTCATTTTCGGTCACATCGCCATAGAGCGTATCTACACCGTGTTTTTCGATGTCCTCGTATTTTCCTCGAACAACTTTGATCGCCGTACCAAATCCGGTAAAATTGATCAGTTTGAAATAGATAGTAAAATAGACCGCACCCCCAATAAGTACAATAAGCACCCATGGAATCTTGAATTCTTCAGAAAAAGGTATTTCGTAGAAAATCCCTTGTACGAACCAACCTGTATAATCTCGAAAAGTAGCATCTATCTTTTCGGAGGTACTTGGTTCTTGAGCAAAGGATAAAAGTGGGGTTAGTATTGTAAAAAGGGAAAGAAGAAGTTTCTTCATAATGGGTTTTTTAGTGAGACTATTTTTAAGCTAAGCAAGATGCTAAAAAAAAACACGAATTCAAATTTTTGGGTGGATAATTGTTAACGAAATCTTAAACGTTATATAATTGTTTTAAATTATCTATTTGGTTGGGCCTACCAATGAGGATGAGCTTGGAATTCTTTTTAATGATGAGTGAGGGTTCCGGGTTCACTATATATTCCCCTTGGGGCGATTTGTACCCTATTATCGAGCAGCCTGTTTTTTTGCGTACATCCAGTTCGCTAATGGATTGTTCCACCCCGTCGGGGCACATTTTTTCGAAGGGGATTTGCTCAACATTCATACTGTCTTGTTCTCCTGAAACAGATAAGTTATCGAGAAACTCGATTAAATCCGGTACAACTACTAAGGATGCCATGTGATCGCCTCCAATGCGATCGGGCATAATGATGTTATCGGCTCCCGCCAATTTCAATTTCTTGTAGCTTGTTTCTTCAGTCGCACGACTTATGATCTTTAGTCTGTGATTCATTTGGCGCGCAGACAAGACAATAAAAAGATTATCGGCATCACCGGGAAGCGCACAGATAAGCGTTTTGGCCCGTTCGACACCGGCACGGATCAAGACCTCGTCTTCAATAGCATTGCCATTTACAAACAAGTATTCCTCATCTCTGTGCCGTTCGACGATACCTTCATCCCACTCTATAACAACAAACTGTTGATCATAGGCTAATAATTTTTGCGCAGCCTGTTTTCCGTTTCTTCCAAAACCACAAATGATCACGTGATCACGTAATGCTTTAATTTGTTTCTCCACTTTTTTCTGTCTTAAATTACCAATGTTGTTCTTACTGAGAATGTATTCAGAAATAACCGTAATCGCATAACCAACAATAAAGATACTTGAAATTATAAGGGCTGAAGTAAAAATCTTTTCGGCCGGACTTAGGGGGTGTAATTCACCAAACCCTACCGTAGTAATGGTGATGATGGTCATATACATGGCATCGATCCATTCGTAATTGAAGAAGAACCGAAAGCCAAAGATCCCCGCAAACACCACCGTGATGAGCAGTACCAATGCCCCCGCTATCTTAGATTGAAATAACTTTATCATAGATCAAACACCGATGTTCGTTTGGTAAATAACAAATCTTTCAGTTTCAGTAAGAACGCAATGGTAAGGTAGATGGCAAACCCTACTCCCATGGTGGCAAAAGAAACATAGATAAAGAAGAGCCGCACACTTTTAGCACGCATTCCCAAGCGGTCGGCTAGTCGGGAACATACATAGAACCCTCGCTTTTCAAAATAATGTCTAATTCTGTACACCAGTTGTAACATGTATGCAAATTACAATTTTTACCGAATACTATTAGGTTCTTTTTAACATTGCGTTGCCTATTTCGCAGTTCAAACAACGACGCGTATCGCAATAGAATTCCTTAAGCTGAAGCAGCGCCTGACTCTCAAATGCAGAAGTAGCAGTCACGCCCAGTTCTTGAAATTTTTTTATCGTGGAGTTTGCTTCAGGAGGGAGTGCCAAGGCCCATTGTAGGGTTTCTTCGGAAGCGTGATTCCCTAAAGATCGAAAGTAAGCAAACCGCATAGGAAGCACCGTATTCAGGACTAAAAGGTCAATAAATTTTCCGGTTAGCTGTGTATTCCGCTCTTTGGAACGCGAGGTAAATGTATAATGTGTTTTCCAGAATTCGCTTGTTTCAACAGTAAACAGTCGGTATAGATCGGGCATCTCTCGAACCGTGATTACTTTCGAAAACAAGTGGCTGTGGGTTACGTACAAAGCGGCTACCTGTGCCAAACGAATGGTTGGAAAATTAGAAGGTCGTAATCTGAAGAATTTAGGAGGAATGATCCCATCACCCGACAGATGATATTTATGTTTAATGTACCGGTGTGTACCTTGTAGCTCTTTAAAATAAGGGGCCTCAGCAACGATATCGAGCAAACCGGCCTGACCCAGCAACAAAGCTTCCAGCGATACTAAGTGATCGCTGCATTTTTGAACTAAAGAGAACGAGACGGACTGTGCAATACTCAAAAAAGCGGGACCATTTACTTTCAATCCAAAGTTCTTGCACAACATTTCAAATAACAGAGCTTCCCAATGGTTGTTCAATTGTGAGGCCCGCGTTGCTAAAAAGCGCGCCTTTTTCTCCAAGCGCTCAACATAAAGACGTTCCAACCAATGCGCATAGGTAAAGGTGTCGATGGGAGGCATCGACTGTTCGCAAGGAATCCATTTTGTCTCGGCCGAAAAAAGTTTTTCGTAAGTCCTCAGTATCTGCTTTGGAATGCGGTTCTTTAATTCCAGTGTGGGAATGCAGGTAGTGTCTTTTCGCAATACTTCGGAAGTGTGTTCCCATACAACATGGAGGATCACCGAATCGTAAGCTGTGTCTGTATGGTGTTGATGCAAATACCATTGTGATGACGCTATATGAAGCTCCACATTCCCTGCCCACAACTGACCCTCGATCACGATCTGCGCATTGAAAAAATCGGGACCCGAATCGTGGTTATGGCTCCCCGGTGCTATAATTTGTAACGACTGACCTTGGGCGGTCTTCAAATTGTGGTTGTCAAATTTCTGAAACTGCCACACATAATGCAGGAATTCTTCTTTCATGAATCCGGAATTAAGGTGGGGAGTTGAAGTAAGAGTATATTATTTTTCTTCGGTAGGAGCCGAAGATGTCTGTGAATCTTCAGAGATCGTATCGGAAAAGAGGATTCGATTCCATTTGTACAATCTGCGTTTCAAAATGATAAAACGAACGATCCCAATAGTCAAGAAAACCACACACACAACAAGCGCAACATAACCCAACCAGTGGATGCTCTCAAAATCTTTTAATTGCAAGAGCGCCAATCCACCCAACAACAGGTACAACGATGCTCTTATATATGCCAATAAGGTACGTTCGTTAGCAAGTTTTGTTCGCTCAAGCGCAAGAATTTCCCGGGTATTTACCGGTACCGGTTTGGTACGCAAAAACCGAAACAATCGCTGTGCTTGTGTTTTCATTCCCCTAAAAATAAAAAATCCTGCTTAGAAAAGCAGGATTCTGTTTTATAAAATTCATGAATGCTTACTCGAGGTATCCCATCTTTTTCATCCAATCATTGTTGAACATCTTTCCCACATACCTGCTCCCGTGGTCGTGAAAAAGCACAACTACCACATCGTTCTTGGTAAAATGTTCTTTCAATTGCAACACACCCTTCATCGCCGCTCCGGCCGAATTTCCTAAGAACATCCCTTCTTCACGCGCCAGTTTTTGAGTATAGACCGCTGCATCCTTATCGGTTACCTTCGTAAACCCATCGATAATGTCAAAATTCACATTCTTTGGTAGGATGTCTTCCCCGATGCCTTCTGTGACATACGGGTAGATCTCATTCTCGTCGAAGATTCCTGTCTCGTGGTATTTCTTAAAGACACTACCGTAGGTATCGATTCCCCACACTTTAATGTTTGGATTTTGTTCTTTTAGATATTTTCCTACTCCGCTAATGGTACCTCCGGTACCTACCCCAACTACAAAATGTGTGATCTTTCCGTTAGTTTGTCGCCAGATCTCCGGTCCGGTACTTTCGTAATGGGCTTTGGTATTGCTAAGATTGTCATACTGATTCACGTACCAGCTGTTGGGCGTTTCATCAGCAAGTCGTTTGGAAGTAGAATAATAAGAGCGGGGATCTGTAGGTGCCACATCGGTAGGGCAAACTATAACTTCGCTACCTACGGCACGCAGGATATCCATCTTTTCCTTGCTTTGTTTATCGCTCATCACGCAAACCATTTTATAGCCTTTTACAATAGCAGCCAAAGCTAGTCCCATGCCTGTATTCCCGCTGGTGCCCTCAATGATGGTCCCTCCGGGTTTGAGTCGGCCGTCGGCTTCAGCGTCCTCGATCATCTTCACAGCCATGCGATCCTTGACCGAATTGCCCGGGTTGAAGGTCTCGTATTTGGCCAGCACCAGAGCCGGGATCTCCTCGGCAAGTTTGTTGATCTTTACCAAGGGGGTATTCCCAATGGTCTCTAATATATTCTTTGCGTATTCCATTTTATTTTCTTGATAAGAGCCACTTTTTACTCCTTTTGGAGATTGCGGCTGCAAAGGTATGATTTAGGCAGTAACGCTGCAAGCATTTGCGTTAGGGATTGAAGCGTCATCCTCGAGGTGTCTGCCGGCGGCAGTGCACTGAGAGATACAGCGGAAAGCCCGGGCCTTGAGCATGGCGTTGTGCGACATGCGAATGAGGCAACGCCCCACTATTCAAAACGGATCGCCTTTACCGGCGAAATCTTTGCGATAATGTAGGACGGGATAAGGAGCATAAACAAACACAATACAAAGGTCCCGGCGTTTAGCGCAAGTATGTATCCCAGATCCAAATAAACCGGAGCTTCGGTAACGTAATAGGTGTCAGGATCTAAGGGGAATAGTTTGAACTGTTGTTGGGTGAACAACAATCCTAAGCCAATCAAGTTCCCCCAAAAAAGTCCTACGCCAATGAGGTACATAGCGTTATAGATAAAGACCTTGCGGATGCTCCAATCACTGCTGCCCAGCGCTTTCAAGATACCTATCATTTGTGTTCGTTCCAGAATTAAGACCAGCAAGGCCGTGATCATATTGATCCCCGCCACCAGGATCATAATCCCTATAATGAGAGCGATGTTAAAATCGAACAGGTCGAGCCACTCAAAGATAGAACCGTACTTATCACGTATGGTCTGGGTGTCCAACGTACTGGACGTTTGATTGTATACGGCGTTTCCAACAGGAATTATGTTATCAAAGTCCTCAACAAATACCTCAAATGCCCCTATCTGGTCATCTTCCCATTTATTAAGGCGTTGTATGTGGCGTATATCTGCCATGACGAATTGTTCGTCGAATTGCTGAAATCCACTGTTGTAGATCCCCACGATATCGAACCCTCTGCTACGAGGTGCCTTGGAGGTGTCGTCGTTGAGGAAAAAAGTAACGATCTTATCTCCTAACTGTAATTGAAGTCGATTTGCCAAGTATTCCGAGATCATTACTTCGGCGTTCAATCCATTCGAATAATTTGGCAGTCTTCCCTCCTGCAAAAAATCTGTAAAGTATTTCCAATTATAGTCGGGCCCCACCCCTTTAACCACCACGCCTTCGAAATCGGTTTCGGTGCGGATCACACCGCCTTTGGATGCTGTCACCTGAATATGGTCAATCCCTTCGACGCCGGTGAAATTAGGGTAGAAATCTTGATTCTTCGAGATAGGAATCTGCGAATCGTTGGACATGTTGGTGTCGAAGTTGGTTATGATGATATCACCATTGAAAGCAGACACCTTTTCACGGATCTTTTTTTGAAGTCCGACACCCGTGGCAATGGAAATCAACATCATTACAATTCCTAATGCGATCGCCGTAATAGCAATTTTTATTATTGGTGCCGAAATACTACTTTTATAGTCTTTGGCTGCAATGATGCGCCGAGCGATAAAGAATTCGAAATTCACAGGAATACTATGCGATTAACTTTTTTCAAAAATACATTTTTCTTATGGCTTCTGGTTTCTTTTTCCTGCGGAAGTCAGAATACCGAAGAAAAGCCGAATGCTTCGGGCGACCCGGTCCAAAACGGGAAAGAAGACATTATAATCCACGATACGGTAAAAGTATCTGATTTTTCTGCCAATACAGTGATCGTGGGCGCCGATAACCCGGAAGCTTATCTTACGCTTTTATCGGGTAAAAAAATAGGCATCGTCGCGAACCAAACCTCTAACCTCTATACACATTCATCACTTAAAAATCTACCCGATCCTGACAAAGGGCTCCATTTGGTAGATTTTTTAACCTACCATAAGATCGATATACAAAAGGTATTTGCGCCCGAGCATGGGTTTCGCGGAACTGCGGATGCCGGGGAATTGGTAAAGGATGGTGTCGACCAGCGCACCGGAATTCCCATCATTTCCTTATATGGTGCAAATAAAAAACCATCACAAAAGCAGCTAGAGGGGATTGAGCTTATGGTGTTTGATATCCAAGATGTAGGTGCACGTTTTTATACCTATATTTCGACACTTCATTACGTAATGGAAGCCTGTGCCGAAGCCAATATTCCCTTGATAGTTCTCGACAGACCCAATCCTAATGGTCATTATATCGACGGTCCCATTCTTGAGAAAGAACATGCAAGCTTTGTGGGCATGCACCCGGTACCGGTGGTGCACGGCATGACCATAGGTGAATATGCGCAAATGATCAACGGAGAAGGCTGGCTGTCTAATAATTTACAATGTAGGATAACGGTCATTCCGATGCGCAATTATACCCATGAAACCGCGTATTCACTACCTGTAAAACCTTCTCCAAACCTGCCTAACGACACAGCCATTAACCTGTATCCCAGTCTATGTTTCTTTGAAGGAACGCCTTTAAGTGCAGGCAGAGGAACTAGTATGCAATTTCAAGTATTTGGAGCCCCCGAGCTTCCAAGTACGTATTTTCCGTTTCAGTTCACGCCACAACCCAATGAGGGAGCGAAACATCCTAAATTCGAAGGACAGGTTTGCAACGGAGTTGACCTTCGGAAGCATCCAAGAGTCGACAAACTCAATTTAGAATGGTTGATAGAGGCATATGCTGCCTATGGAAACAAAAAAGAATTTTTTACAGATTTTTTCACCAAACTAGCGGGAACTAAAAAACTTCAGCGACAGATCGAACAAGGATATACGTATTCTGAAATTCGCGCAACTTGGCTGGACCCTTTAGCAGCTTATGACAAAATGCGACAAAAATACATGCGCTATCCTTGATCCCTAAGGAAGTCGTTTTTTCATTTCCTCAACGATATTAAAAGCTGCAGGACAAATCGCTACATTTTTCAAGGTAAGATTGGATATTTGCTGAAATTTCTTCCGGTCGGTATGAGGAAACTCTCTACAAGCCTTGGGACGCACCTCATAAATACTACAATAATTATCTGCTCCTAAGAAGGTGCAGGGAACTTGTTGCAATACATAATCGTCCTCTTCATCCACCCGCAGATAGGTTTCAATGAAGTGTTGTGGTTTCATTCGGAAGTGTTTGGCGATACGCTCAATATCCTTAGGAGTGAACAGCGGTCCCGTGGTCTTACAACAATTTGCACACTGCAAACAATCGGTGCGTTCAAATTCGGCTTCGTGAAGTGAAACCATAAGCTCATCCAACTTTTTGGGCGGTTTTTTCTTCAGTTTAGTGAAGAATTTTTTGTTCTCGTTATGCGTATCTTTGGCGCGTTGCGGGAGTTGTTTTAGGATATCTTCCATAGCGGTTCAAAAATACAACAATCTAACATGAAAGATGTTCTAGGCACTGCCTTATTAGATTATTACCACGGAAACTACAGTGAAGATATCATCACCGAAACAAATATAAGTGAGGAAGATGTCTTGCCGCTGCCATATCTCTTTCGTTCTTTTTCTGAAATGCCCCTTATTGAACAAACAGCTTTAAAGGCTGCCAAGGGCAGGGTCTTGGATATTGGGTGTGGTTCCGGAAGCCATTCACTTTACTTACAGCAACAAAACCATAAAGTGACGGCCATAGACGTTTCCGAAGGAGCCGTTACCGTAAGTCGCTTGCGAGGAGTTCACCATGTGGTGCACACTTCCCTGCTTCAGTTTGAAGGACCTACTTTTGATACGCTGTTGCTGCTAATGAATGGTAGCGGTATTTTCGGCACCTTATTTCATGTTTCGCAATACCTTCAGCATTTAAAATCACTCTTGGCTCCCGGCGGACAGATCCTTATCGATTCCAGCGACCTTCAATATATGTACGACGCAGGTGAGGATGGCGGGATCTGGGTTCCCGGCACTCATTATTACGGCGAACTGGAATTTACCATGCGCTATAAAGGCGAAACCAGTGAATGGTTTGATTGGTTGTATCTGGATGAAGAACTTTTTGAAGAGGCCTGTATTTCGAACGGTCTACACTTCGAGATCGTTGCAAGAGGAGAACACTACGATTATTTGGCCCGCCTTACTACTGTGGAACATAGCCGGCCTTGACAAGCGCACTCATCTTTTTAGCAAAGAGATCACGGCTCCAGTGTTTGCGAATTTCTAAAAGATCTTTTGAAAGTAGCTGCTGTCGGGCCTCGAGTTTTATCCAAAGGTCGGTTTGAAAAAATTGCGTGATTATTTCTGCTTCCTTTTCTGAAAGTGGGACCTTTTGGACAAACCGTTTCTGTGCGGCTTCTGTACCATAAAAAGCAATCATTTGCTGAATTTCCTGTTGGGTGAAATGCTTCCGATAGGCGAAGGTAGAAAAAGTGACCAACGCTTGAATCGCTTCCGACTTATCCTCTTGAAGTTGTTCCCAAAAAGCGTCCGGAACATTGGCTGTGCTAAATTGCTGCTGCAACGAATTGAACATCGTGTCATACGATTCTTCACGTTGAAGATTGGTACCATTATTGTTCAGTAATTCGACAATGTCCTTTTGAAAAGTATCCACTTGTGCGTTTGCTGAAAAACAAATCACACAAAAAAGCGTTAAAAACAAAGAGTGGATTTTCATAGGATTCTCTAATAGATTATGTTTGCTAAAAGTACAAAAAAATAGATATGCGTTTTACCCCCTATACCCCTTTGCTTTATGTGTTCTTAGCGCTTGGACTCCTTAGTTGTAAGAGTGATGATGAGGCGCCTCAAATTGAAGATTTCAAAGCAGAAAATAGAAAACCACTAGGAGTTTCGGCAGAGGACCTGCTTAGTGACGATATATACGGAACACTCAAGATAGAGCTGGTCTTTAATGAAATTTATCGCCCCAGCAATACCGCTATCGCTGAACTTCAAGACTTTTTGGAAGCCCGTTTGAATAAACCCGGGGGTATTTCCATCGTGCAAACAAACGTCGACCTAGCTGAAGGAGCTCCTTTTACAATTCAAGAGATTAGGGATATTGAGGATGAGAACAGAACGATCTATACGGAAGGGGATACCATGGCAGTCTATATTTTTTTTGCGAACGGATCATCATCCAACGATACGCAAACGACCGTTACCTTGGGAACCGCGTATCAAAACACGTCTATTGTTATCTACGAAAAGACCTTACGAGACCTGGTGTTCAATAACCCTACCATCGATCTAGCTACCTTAGAGTCTACTACCATTCAACACGAACTTGGACATATACTCGGTCTGGTAAACCTTCAAAATGACGATATCCATACCGATCATGAAGACCCTTCCAATTCTAAGCACTGTGTTGTTGAAGAATGTCTTATGTATTTTGAAAGCAATAACGGTCGCGCGATCGTCGCTCGTTTTAACCAACGCAACAGTGTTCCCGCTTTGGACCCGCTATGTATCGCAGACCTCCAAGCCAAAGGCGGGAAGTGAAAGGGGTTTAAGGTTTAAGGTTTAAGGTTTAAGGTTTAAGGTTTAAAATATATTTTTTTATATCTATTTTACATCTGGCTTTCATACACTTTTTTACCGTTGATGAATGTTGCATTCACTTTTACTTTTGGGATGCTGTCTGCCGGGATGGTCATGATATCTGCATCCAATACGGTAAAATCTGCATATTTCCCAAGTTCAATACTCCCTTTTTCGGATTCTTCAAAGTTGGAATAGGCAGCCCAAAGAGTCATTCCTTTTAAGGTCTGCTCGCGGGTTAGGGCTTCTTCCATGCGATAGCCATTCTCGGGAAAATGCTTCAGGTCCTTTCGCGCAACGGCCGCATAGAACGTATACATCGGGTTCACTCTTTCTACCGGAAAATCGGTACCTAAGGCAATGGTACCCGATTGCTCTAAGAGCGATTTATATGCATACGCTCCTTTTATACGCTCCGGCCCTACCCTGTCTTCGGCCCAATACATATCGCTTGTAGCGTGGGTGGGCTGTATGGAGGGAATGATCTTTTCAGAAAAATAAGCATAGTCGGAAGGGGTGACGATCTGTGCATGTTCTACCTTCCAGCGAGGATCCTTTTGGTCTTTGAGTGCTTCAGTATAGACACGTAACACCGAAACATTTGCCGAATCGCCGATCGCATGTGTATTCATTTGAAAACCTGCAGCCGCGATTCGATCGGCTAAAGTGCGCAACTGTGCTTCATTAGTGATCACCAATCCGTAATGTCCCGGCTGATCACTATAGGGCTCACGCATGGCTGCACCACGTGAACCTAAAGCGCCATCGCCATAAACTTTAACAGAGCGTACGTTCAATCGGTCGGTTTTAAATTTTCCGGCAGACAAATAATGATCCATGGAAGGGGTACCTGCACTCACCATCGCATACACACGCAACTGCATGGTACCGGCTTTCTGTAGGCTGTCGATCGTTTCAATGACCTCCCTTGACAAACCGGCATCGTTAACCGTAGTAAGCCCCATTTCCAAACACAATTGTTGTGCGTCCAGTAAGGCTTCGGCGATATCTTGTTTTGTAAGCTTCGGAAACGTAGCACTCACGAGTTGCATCGCGCCATCGATCAATACGCCGGTAGGTTCACCATCTTTAACGATCACTTCACCCCCCGGGACCTTAGTTGTCGCTGTGATCCCGGCAAGTTCCAATGCTTTTTTGTTTACCAACATGGCGTGACCGTCGATACGTCTTAGGGACACAGGCGTGTTTGGAAACAAAGAATCCAACTTTTCTCGCGTAGGAAACTCCTTAATGTCCCAATCGTTTTGATCCCAACCTCGCCCGATTATATAGGCTTTGTTGTGTTTCTTCTGAAAAGCCACCACCCGCTCCACTACTTCGTCGAAACTTTTTGTATCCACTAAATCCACATCCTGAAGATTCAGTCCCAGACCGAAGAGATGCGCATGTGCATCGATCAATCCCGGAACGATGGTCTTACCTTTAGCATCAAAGGATTCTTTAAAATTATACTTCAGTTCCAATTCGGGTTTTAATCCAATTTCGAGGATCTTTCCATCCTTTACCACAAATGCCGCAGCCTTTTCAAAACCATTGTTCACAGTATATATGTTGGCATTCTTTACCAGTAAATCGGCAGTCATTTTTTCAGGAGCACAAGAAATACATACAAGCAGGAAGCTGAAATAGAGAAAATGTTTCATTGGGTTGGGTTTTCAGTAAAAATAAAAAAAGCATCCAGATAAAACCGGATGCTTTTAATAAATAAATTATTTGGATGCCTCTCTACCAGTCGAATTTATAAGTTGCTCCCAACAAGCCTTGGATACCCTGTACGGGATAGTTATACCACTTCTCATAATTATCGCTAAGCAGATTGCTCCCTTTAACAAAAATGGCCAAACGTTCGTTCACGCGATACCCTACATGAACATTGGCATCCAGATAGCCTTCTAGGGTGACCTCGGTTGGGAAAGGATCGACCAAAGGGCTGTAGGCAATGATACGGTCCATACGTTCTCCTATATAGAACAGGGAGGCCCCACCGTAAATTTCTTCGGTGATATTGAAATTGGAAAAGAGGGTCGCTTTTAGGTCGGGTAAATTCCAAGGTTGGGCTTCGTTGGTCGTCGTATAACTTAAGTATTCACCACTAATCCCCAACGTAAACACATCGGACATTTCTACTTTTAATTCTCCGAAAATCGATAATGTATTCACATCGTCGTAGACCACCTGAAAAGAATTTCCGTATTGATATGCTTCTGTGGGCGCCACATCATTTAAAGGATTCATAACAAACAGGGCTTTATCATCTTCCTTACCATACGCAGCTCGCAGATTGTATCCCACCGAATTGGATAATTTCCCTTTTAATCCTCCAAAAGCATTGTAAAGTTGCTGTGTAGGCATCACTTGCAAGGTTGGAGAGACAAACGGGTTTTGTTCTTTAAACAAGTAGTAGCTGTTTTGTTGCAAACCACCTTCGGCCCCTCCATACGCAATAAGCAATTCATCGACCAATCTGTAGGATACATTGATTCTAGGAGCAATGGAAAAGTTAGTATCACTGTTCTCGGTATCCAAGCTTGCATAGGCTGCAACACCTAATGATAGCGTAAGATCGGTATCAACATACACCAAAGAAGGCGCTATTCCCGCATTGAGGAAACTGTATTTAATTGGCATTTCAGCAAAATAATTACGTTCGAAGCTACCCGATAGGTAATCCACATCACCCTCAACAGTAAGAGTGAAATCGGTGAGGGGAAAAGAAAATTCCGGTTGCGCTCTTAGATTGAATTCAGAAGAACCATAGGCATCACCCAAATATCGGATTTTAGCAGAAAGTCCTTCAAACATAGATTCATCTAAACTTATGTTTCCACCAACATAGCCATTAAAATACGTCTGTTGTGGATCGAATGCGGCAATGAATTCGTCGGGAGCGGTATCAAAACTTTCCGGGAGTCCGTACCAATTGAAGAGCTGATGTTGCAATCCGGCTTCCAACGTATAAGAAGCATCACGTTGTCTGCTGGTATAATGGCCATCCAAACGGGTGTCGTAGTATTTGTTCTCCAAACGAACGCCATCGATATCGCCTTGTGAAGAATTATGTCTGAAAAAGAAGCCGGCGTTATCGGTCCTGCTTATTTCAAAATTACTGTACAATTCACCAAGGATGCTGGTGTAGTTACCAAATCCCAAAGTGGCATAATTATCATATAATTTGATGGGCTTTGCTTTTTCAACCGTTGTAGCCTTCCCTTTAGCCGGTGTAAAGGTAGATGCTACCGGAACGGAAAAAATCGTGTAGACGACTTCCTTCTTCTGTGTTGTAACAGAGTCGTTTAGAACGGGGGTCTCCTTTACTTTGAAAGCATCTGAAATTGTGGGCGTATAAGGTTTTACGATGTTCACTACTTCGGTTCCCAAATTGTCCTCTTGTGCGAATAACAGGACCGGGAAGATTATAAGTAGCAATAAAAGATGTGAGGCTATGCGTTTCTTTGACATGTGAATAGGTATGTTGTTAGTGAAATGGGCTTAGTTTCCGTTGGTTTCAACCGATGCGTTGGTCTTGGCCTCGGCCGCTTTTATCACGGTCAACTCGGCTTTGGCCTCCTCGACCACGTCGGTAAATTCTGCAAAATTCTTGATGACGCTCTCCAAAATATAAGTCGCCTGATATGCATCGTCCAATGCGTAGAAGTTCTTGGCCATAAGCACGAGCCCCTTTGCACCAAAATACTTGTAACCGCTATATTCTTTGGCAAGTTTTTGAACTGCCGTATTTGAAGCCTCGAACATTCCATCCTTATTCTTAAAATAAGCATCGTGGTACAGCGCTTCGGCCGCCAATTGGCCGGTAGCGATCTTAGCCACTTCGGCATAGGCAGCACGTGCTTTGGCTTCGTTATTGGTCTTCATGGCTGCACGGGCAATAATAACTTGTGCATCACTTTTAATGGCGTTATCGATCTTTGCATTCTGAAGCACTTTTTCAGCATACGTCACCGCTTCGGCGTATTGTTTCAGTTCGTAGCTGGCCTTCATGCTATTGGTTTGAGCAAAGATGATATTCTGCGGAAAATCTGCTTCCACCTCTAAACGCTTGAGATACGTTATGGCATTTTCATAGTCCTTCTTCGCGAGATAGGCTTCAGAAATACGTGCCAACGCCTGTTCTGTAAATTCGCTTCGCTCCTTCCCAACGACAAAGGCGTAATGTGAGATCGCCTTTTCCGAAGCATTTTCAGCAAAATACAACTGACCCAGATAAAAATGAGCCTGCAGAGCATGTCGGCCATTGGGGAACTGATCCAAATACCCTTCAAATCGTGTTATAGCCACTTTGGGTTTGTTCTCCAGGTATGGTTGTTCTGCTGCCAGATAGGTAGCGTCGTCGACCTCGGCATCTTCGATCTCCACAAAGTCTAAGGTGCTTACCCACGCCGCATAAGCGTCCACCTTCCCTTGATCGATATAAATAATTTTCGCAGAGGCAACAGCCTGCAGTGCTTCGGGCGTGGAAGGATACTCCTTTGCAACTCGTTTAAATAAGGCCAGCGCCTCATTACTCTTCCCCGTATTGTCGAATATCAATGCTTTTTTAAGCAGTGCGCGTGCCACAAAACTACTCTTTGGCAGCTCCTGAATAAGTTTGTCGTATGCAGCGATGGCATCGTTAGTATTTTCCTGTGCCACATAGGTATTACCCAACTCGTACAAAGCATCATCCCGATACACCGAGCGAGGGTACTTGACAACAAATTCCTGAAGTCCGTCGATCTTGCTTTGGGTGCGATCCACAAAACCAAAACTAATCGCCTTTTGAAAGGCCGCATAGTCCTCGTCTGCGGTCCCCAAACGAATCGCTTCATTGTAATTCTCCATCGCCGGCCAGTACTGGCTTGTCACAAAGTAGCTATCCCCCAAACGCAGGAAAGCATCCTTCTTCCGGGCACCTTCGGCGGTAGACGATGCAACATAGTCTTTAAAATTGGTGATCGCTTCGGGATACTGTTTGAGTTTGAAATTGGCATACGCAAGGTTGTATTTGCTGTGCTGCATTTCTGAAGTACGGGACGCACTTGGTAATTGCATAAATTGTTTATAACCTATGAGCGCTTCTTCAAAATTAGTAAGTTGGTAGTCGCTCTCGGCATTCCAAAACGTAGCTTTCGCAGTATATATGGGATCGCGAGGTTCATTTAATGAGAGGTTAAAGAAATTTTTAGCTTCGGTATAGTTCCCTTCGTTGTACAACTCAGTACCACGGAAGAACGCCACCTTTTGATAGGCTACTTTATTTTCGAACGACTTATTGTTCTCCAGCAGTTCCATGGCGGCCTTGTAGTTTCTTGATGTAATGTAAGAATTGATAAGCAGGTCCTTGAGTTCTTCGTTGTTCTTATTGTTGGGATATGTCTCTATAAAGGAAAGAAGCACTTGTGGGGCACTTTTATAACTATTTCCTATTTCATAGCTCAATTTCGCGTAATTGAGCCAAGCATCTTCACGGATCTCTTCAGAATAGTCCATCTCTGAAGCATTTTTAAATGCATTGAGAGCCTGCTGTTTCTGACCAAGCTTCAAATAACTTTCCGCCAAGTGGTAATATGCGTTCTGAGCTACCGCATTCTTCCCATCAATGATCTTGTTGAATTCGTTAATGGCATTTTGATAGTCTCCTTGTTTATAATAGGCGTAGCCTAACTGGTAGTAATCTGTATTATTCCACTTGCCGCGTTTCCCTTTGTATTCTTTTAAGTATGGAATCGCCTCTGCATACTGTTCGAGATTGAAATAACTCTCCCCAATGATCTTAGAAAGCTCACTCTTCTCCTGCGGATTTGAATTATCGTATTGTTCCTTGCCCATGTCAATAGCCTTTTGAAACTTCCCGAGTTTAAAGTTCATATCGGCTTGATAATACGATAAGCCCTCGGCATAGCGCTCTTCATCCTTAACCTCTTCAAAAAGTTCATTTGCCTCTTCGTAATCGTCCCCTTCGTAGGCAATAAAACCCAAATAGTATTTGGCCTGTGCTCCGTATTTTTCGGAAGTGCTTACTCTGTTGAAATATTTCTTGGCTTCGCTGTACCTTTTATTCTGAAAGTATGCATAGCCATTATTAAAGTAGAACTTATCGCGTTCGCTTCTGGGAACGCCGGCTTCGTCTACTTTATCGTACCATTTTCGGGCATACGAGTATTTTCCGTTCTCAAAATAATAATTGGCCACATTGATATAGGCATCGTTACGTTTAATACTGGTTGGATATTCCTCCACAAACTCCTCCATTAATGCATCTGCATCTTGTTGATTGAGCCGTACGGCACAATTGGCAATATAGTAAGCACAGTCGCCTTCAATAGTTTCGTCCTGTGCCGAAGCCTTCACCTTAGAAAAGAGGCTTTGCGCAGCTAAAAACTGATTGTTATTGTACAGTTCTACCGCCTTGTTGAAATCGACCAACTCGTTGGTGAAAACCGCGGTTTGTTGTGCTTGAAAAGTTAAGGTCGTAAGTAGGAAAAGTGTTGGGATTATGAGGTTTTTCAGCATATTAGTATGTTTTTTTTGCTTCTGTAAAGATACATCTTCGCACTTTGCAGCAAAGAAGGTCTGTTCAAGTTTTTAACATTTAAATCAACAATAGAGCCAAAGAAAAAAAATGAGTATCGTTGCACCATTTATTTTTTCACAGAGACTTCTTGGGCACCTTACAATTGTGTTAATAACGCAACAATTTTGTGATAAGTATGTTTTATAAGAAGGAGATCTCACTTTCCTAAAAAAGCAGTACTTTTAAACCACTATCGATCTTTCAAAAGTTCACTTCATGAAAAATATACTACTTATCGGCCTTCTACTTTTGAGCACAGTACTATTTGCACAACGCAATCCGTTTAATAACCTTACCGAAAAAAACGGGAAAATTGGTATAGGGACTGAGACACCGGATGAACTTCTCACGGTAAAAGGAAAGATCCACACTCAAGAAGTACTGGTAGATCTTGATGGCGCTGTTGCGCCTGATTATGTTTTTGAAGCCTATTTTAACGGAATTTCTCTGTTGGCTCCCGACTATACTTTTCCTTCCTTGCAGGAAATTGCCAAATACATAGAAGTAAATCACCATCTTCCGGGAGTGCCCAGTGCCGAAGAGATGGAAAAAAACGGAATGTCGCTGAAGGAAATGAATCTATTGTTGCTTCAGAAACTAGAAGAGCTTACACTTTACACCTTGGAACAACAAAAAGAAATCGACGAATTAAAAGAAAAACTTTCCAGCATTCGTAACTAAATTTATTTAGATATTTTTGCTAAAAAATTCCGCTATGTCGCAACCTGTATTGTTCTTAAAGGACGCCTCGATCTTCCAAAGAGAGAATCTTATACTTTCTGATGTAAATGTAACCGTTGAAAAAGGAGAATTTGTATACCTTATTGGTAAAACAGGAACGGGAAAAAGTAGCTTTATGAAAACCCTCTATGGCGATCTTCCTTTACAAAAAGGAGAAGGTGCCATTGTGGGATACGATTTACCCAGCTTAAAGGAAAAGGACATTCCTTTTTTAAGAAGAAAGTTGGGCGTTGTTTTTCAAGATTTCAAGCTCCTGAACGATCGCACTGTACGGGACAATCTATGGTTCGTACTAACGGCTACAGGTTGGAAGGACAAGGTAGCCATGGAGACTAGGATCAATGACGTTTTGGACAAAGTAGGAATGAAAACAAAAGCGTTCAAATTTCCATATCAATTATCGGGCGGTGAACAACAAAGGGTGGCTATTGCAAGAGCCTTATTGAACGACCCGGAGCTAATTTTGGCAGACGAACCTACCGGAAATTTAGACCCACAGACCAGTGTGGAGGTCATGGAAGTGTTACAGGAGATCAACAAGAACGGCAATACGATCTTAATGGCGACACACGACTACGCATTGCTATTAAAGTATCCCTCAAAAACCTTAAAATGCGACGAAAGTCAGATCTTCGAAGTGGTTCAAAAGACAGTATAGCCTAGTCTTCCCGAAGCTCAAGATCGCATTCTTTTTCAAGTGAATGGTCGATCTTTAATTGGATATTCCCTTCCTTATTGGGTCGTAAGACTGTATTTGTTCCAACTACTATCCTATTCTTTGCTGTAAGTCTAAGCTGCGCACTTTCGGTGAAGGACTGTTTTTGGATGTGTACGGCTTCTGAGAACGCCCTTACCTGAAATTTCCATCGTGAGAAATGCTGGTCGCTGATCACGGCAATAGCATCTTCAGTATAGAGATCGTACAGTAATTTTATCGCTTTACCCGTGTTAAGGATCCCGGCTCCATACAATCCCTTAAATCGCTTGTTGGCTTCAATATGATCAATATTGGTGGATGATAATTTCAAAATAGGTTCAATTTCTTCAACGGGCAAACAAGGATTTAAAGACAACATCAATCCAATAGTGCCCGAGACAAATGGCGTTGCTGTTGAAGTCGCTTCAGAACCAACGTATTCTATGACACCTTCATAGGCATACTTTGGTAGTCGGAATACCCCCATGGTTGGTGCTAAGAGGTCTACTTCGGCATTTAAGGTTGCAACACCAAGATCATAAATAATTGGGTCTTCAAATTGCTGTTTATTTTTAAACCCTAAGGTGCGACCAAGGTACCCCCGAATATTCTCGGCATAAGGGTTGCCATTTTTTTCATACTTAATATTATCTTTTGGAGTTGCATGTTTATACATAACGGAAGAAACCGATATTACATGCTCATACGAGGCAGGGTAATACAATTTCACACCTTTCGTCTTGGAAAAATCCCTGTTACCTGCACCTGCAACGATAATTGTTCCATTTTCGAACATGCGCTTAATTGTTTGCTCTCCGTTTTCAGAATAATAAGAACCCGCCCAACTGCAATTAATGACACGTGCTCCTGCATTTGAAAGTTCTTCTAATTCTCCAAAATTTCTGAAGTCCCCATAATTGGTAGCGTAGATACTACAGTCGTAACAAACCCCAGGGACACCATAGGCATTATCCCCTTGTCCTGCTGCTATGGAAGACACTCCGGTACCATGTCCGTTAACAGGCATGGAAGTCCGAAAGACTTTTACCTTCCCTTTGAATTCTGCGTTGGTCGTATCGACAGTAGCGTCTGAAATTCCAATGACTGTTTTTCGAGAGCCTGTTGTATAGTACCACGCTTGTGGCAGTCCCAAAAAATCTAAATAGTCCAAGAGCACCGGCAACCCCTTATTCTGGGCTATAGTGCTCGTAAGTCCGTAATCATTTGGCTCAAAGATCTTACGATCTTCAATTGGAATACTTTTACCATCCTCGAACAGGTGAGAAGCATGCAGCAGTAGACTATCTAACAATCCTTCCGGTTCAGCGATTACAAAGAATGTGCGATTTCTATTCAAAGAATTTGCGTTCCTGGCAGTTTTTTTAAAGGTTGAAATAGTGAATTCATTAAAGATTCCAGATAATTTAGCATCGTTACCCTTATATCGCAATTCGTCCTTTTGCTTGACCATCTCCGGCGAAGTAAGTGAATCCTTGGCAACTATGTAAAACCATGAAGTTTCTTGTGCCTCCATTGTTTTCGCAGTACAGAACAGAATGCATACTATGAATAATAAGCGGTTACACGACATTTTTTTATCAAATAGATTATTAGAGTCCAAGGTACTTAATTTTCAAAAACTATATACTGTTAGTCTATAAATTGTAAATTAGCGCGATCGCATATGATTTCTATAGTAATCCCTACATATAATTACAATTGTTATCCTTTGGTGTCCATGCTGGGCTCACAAGTGGCAGACACCGAGGTATCTTATGAGATACTCGTTATGGACGATGCTTCTCCCTTTCCTAGCATTCAAAATAAGGAAATCGCCTCGTTACCTTTCTCAAAATACATAGTACTTGAATCCAATCTTGGGCGTACAGCCGTACGCCAATTATTGGCAGAAAAAGCCAAGTATGATACGCTCCTATTCTTGGATGCCGATGTGATGCCGCAACGACCTGATTTTATAAATACCTATCTTGAGCATACGCCTGCCCATGGGATAGTTTTTGGCGGAATTGCATATACCGAAGAAGCACCGGAACCCCAAAAAATGCTTCGCTGGAAATATGGACATGCACGCGAAAGCCTTTCGGTTAAGGCGCGTAAAGAAAACCCATACGAAACAGTAAATTCGGGGTGCTTTTTGGTTGCGAAAGATGTATTTATTTCAGTGAATAGACTACTGCAAGAGCAATCGTATGGTATGGATCTTCTTTTCAAACAATTGTTAAAAGAGCATGATATCCCTGTAACTCATATTGACAATCCGGTATATCATCTTGGCTTGGAAGTGAATAGTGTCTTTTTAACAAAAGCGCTGCAAGCTTTAGAAACCACTGTATCGTTGGAAGAAAAAGGATCATTAAAAAATAACAATCGAGCCCTTCAAAAAAGCTATCTTACCCTAAAGAGATGGGGGTTGGTGTCCGTATTTCAGAAGAGTATTTCTTTTTTTTCAGAAAAAATGGTTGCCAATTTCAATTCGGTCAACCCTAACCTGTTTTGGTTCGACCTTTATCGACTACACCATTATATTGATCTAAAATCGAGATATCGTGCCTAAGTTCTCAGTCATCATACCATTATATAATAAAGAGCGTGATATAGAAAAAACGCTTCGGAGTGTTTTTTTACAAAGTGAACCAGATTTTGAACTGCTACTTGTAAACGACGGATCTACCGATGGCAGTGAGGCCATTGTTACCGGCTATAAAGATTCGCGGATTCGATATTTCAGTAAAGCCAACGAAGGAGTTGCACGCACCCGCAACTTTGGTGTTGAAAAAGCCAGCGCGGCACATATCGCTTTTCTGGATGCCGACGACTATTGGCATCCCAATCATCTCGAGAACTTAAACAGTTTGATAGAAGATTTTCCTCAGGCGCTTTGGTATGCCACCGCTTATGAGAAAAAACACAATCGCACTTTGATCACCCCTATGATCTCTCCTATCTTGGACCCTTCTCTAAAATGGCAAGGGCCTGTTGACAATTATTTCAAATACAGTTTAATAGACGCGTTGGCATGGACTTCTGCTGTTTGCTTCAAAAAAACCTTTTTTGAGGAACTGAATGGATTCGACCCAACAATCACACACGGTGCCGGCGAAGATACCGATTTATGGATACGGGCAGCTTTACGATCGCCTTTGGTCTTTTCAACAAAAATTACGGCGCGTCATAATTTGGACGGGAGCAACCGTATTTCGAATCTTCCCACACGCACTAGAAATTATATGGATCCGGCTGTCTATGAAGATAAAGCAGCACAAGATCCCTATCTGAAAAGGTATCTCGACTTGAACAGATACAGTTTTGCCATCCAGCACAGATTGGCCGGTGACGAGTTGTCCTTTAAAAAATATGTTGAAGGATTAAACAGTAATAACCTTACGGCACGTCAGCGCTATTTACTGAAACAGCCTAAAACCATGTTGCGTTTGCTGATAAAGAGTAAAGCTTTTGCAGAAGGTCTAGGACTTCGATTGACTTCCTTTAAATAGCTGAAAAGAATCGTACGAACGAATATAGTCTGATTCTAAAAATTCACCAGAAGAGATTACCAGGCAAATAGCTCCAGAGGAGAAGTTTTGTAATTCCCGCCATATACCTTTTGGAATAAGAAGCCCCTTATAAGGCTGGTTAAGCGTAAATGTTTTTTTATGGGACCCGTCATCCAAGATCACGTCAAAACTGCCACTAATAGGAATCAAAAACTCCAATTGCTCCTTGTGCGCATGTCCGCCACGGGTCGAACCGCTGGGAACGTCGTACAGATAGTATACTCGTTTAATAGCATAGGGAAGCACGTCCTTTTCGATGACCGATAGATTTCCACGGCCTTCCGGATCGATGATCTTGGGTATATTTAGTAAAGTGATGTCATGGACGCTTTTATAATTCATCTTGTAATAGTTGGTCCCATTTAGCCGCAATTTGGTCTTTTGAAAAAGCTTGAACCGTTTCCTTTGCCCGGGATTTACAATGCAAATATAATGATTCATCGAAGCACATTCGAGAAATTGCCTGTGCAAATAAAGCCGTCTCTCTTTTTGGCACGAGCAAACCGTTTTCTTCATGGCGCACAATTTCTGAAGGGCCGGACATAATATCCAGAGCAATTACCGGAACACCAACACTAAGTGATTCTACCAAAACCATTGGAAAACCCTCAAATTTACTAGTAAGGGTAACCGCATGGGCATGCTTAATAAACGTAAAAGGAACTTTGGTAAATGGTAAGAATACTATGTGTGAACCCCCCTTCATTTCCACTGCCTTTTGTTGTAGCATTTCTTTATCCCGACCATCACCCATAATCACTAAATACCAGTCCTTTTTGTATGCTTCAGAAAGGGAAAATGCCTCTATTAAAAGCGAGAAATCCTTCACCGAATCTTCAATACGTCCATAGCTAAGCAGGTATTTCTTGTCTTGAAGGATAGTCGGAAGTTTGTCAAGAGCAGCATTCCAATCGGGATCGAATGCATTGTGGATAACCTTACAATTTCGGATGTTATAAACTTTAGTAATATGTTTGCAAATGGTCGAAGAAACACCGACGGTCAACAAATTACGATTGTAAATCTCTGCCGCTTTTCCCGGGTATTCGGTAAGGTACAAATTGGGATTGGCACTATGTACTACATAGCACAGTCTTTCACCTTTATACACATATTTAGTATAAAAGACCTCCCTACGGTAATCGTTCTTTCCCCTGTGATCTATAATTAGGTCGAAACGCTCTTTACGCAGGTAACGCCGTAATCTTCGTATACGTAAAAATCTTCTAAGCGTAGTCTCCTTCGTATTCTTAAAGAGGCCTAAATTGAAAAGCTTTCCGTTGTACGGATAGTCTATTGCATTGTTCAAGATCGCAATGTGAACGTCGTGTCCATATTCAGAAAGCATTTCAGAAAGCATGGCACAAGATCGTTCTGCACCCCCTCCCGCCAAGGATATGGAAACGAGACACACTTTAAATTTGCGTTGAGGGGGGTGCTGCGTCATTAAGAAATGGTATTTTTGATGCGGTTAATAAGATCAAATATACCTAAAAATGAAGATACTCTTAGTAGGTGAATACAGTCGCCTTCATAATTCATTAAAGGAAGGTTTGCTTGCGTTAGGTCACGAGGTAACCCTTATTTCTACAGGAGATCATTTTAAGGGATACCCATCAGACATTCTATTAAAGCGCCCGTTCAACACCGGGTTACTGCGAAAGATGAAGATAGGAATCTACCGTATTTTCGGGACCGATATTACCTCGTTGAGTGTAAAATACCAGTTCTTCAAAAATAAAGAAAGACTAAAAGGTTTTGACGTTGTACAGCTTATCAATGAGAGTCCGTTCGATGCGATGCCACGCCACGAAATAGTGATGATTCGCTTCTTGAAAGCGCATAATAATTCACTTTTTTTACTCTCCTGCGGAAACGATTACCTTCAGGTACAGTATCTTTTGAAAAACACAAACAAGTATTCGATTCTAAAGGAGTATCTTTCAAACGAAGTTCCGGCGCAAGTATATGAATATGTCTTGAAATATGTGACACCATCCTTTCAACAGCTTCACGAATGTGTGTTTAAACATATAGAAGGCGTGATCGCTTCCGATCTGGATTACCACATCCCGCTGAAGGACCATCCCAATTATTTAGGGCTTATTCCCAACCCTATCAATACAGATACTATCACCCCGATTGAACCGGAAATCCATGAAAAAATCATTATCTTTTTAGGGATCAATCGAAAGAATTATCACACCAAAGGAATTAAATATTTCGAAGAAGCAATAGCAATTCTTGAACAGAACTATGGGGATGAGATTCAAATTTCCATCGCCGAGAATTTACCTTACAATGTTTATATAAACACTTACAATAAAGCCCATATTGTCTTTGACCAAGTACTGAGTATGGATCAAGGATACAATGCCCTGGAAGCCATGGCTAAGGGGAAAGTGGTGTTTACCGGGGCAGAAGATGAATTCTTAACCAAATATAATCTTCAGGAAGATGAGGTTTGCATCAATGCGTTGCCTGATGCAGAAGCCATTGTAAGTAAAGTAATCTATTTATTAAATAACAAGAACAAGATCAAGGAAATTGGCAACAATGCTCGTTTGTTTATTGAGAGAGAACATGATTATAAAACTATTTCCAAAAGGTTTGTTGCCATTTGGAAAAATGAAGTCACACCTAAAGGATAGCGTACATTTCTCTTTTTAAAGAACATCATATACTTTAAAAAAGACAAAAAATAAAATAACAAATCCTTTAACTCTATGTAGATTTGCTGAGGGTAAGAATTCCCAATTGGAGATCGAAAGAAGCCTGAGACTCTTTAAATTCGGATTTTAGTATGAATACAAATATTATTTCATCAGATTTCAAAAATGGTGAAAATTTTAAGATAGGTCACTTTTGCGTCATTGAAGAAGGCGTGGAAGTTGGAAATAATGTTTCGATCGCGAATTATACTATTTTGCACAAAGGTGTTAAGATTGGAGATAATACAGTTATTGGTAGTTACTGCGAAATTGATGCCGGTTGTGACATACGAAGACATGTAACGGTACAAGGCAGGATACGCATGGGAAGCGGTTGTTTAGTAGAGGATAACGTTACCATTAAATACGGCACCATACTTACCTCCAATGTACTTTTAAAAGAAAATTGTTTTTTGGGTCCTAACGTGATTACATTGGGTTCTACACATAAACGTGTAACAGTGCACGGGACGATCATTGGCAATAACACATACATAGGTGCAGGCACCAAAATAGCGGGTGGTATTATCATTGGAAGTGATCTCACCGTTGGCGCCTTGAGTTTTGTAAATAAAAATGTTGACGAGAAAGGAGTCTATGCCGGTACTCCCATTAGAAAGCTTCGTTAGCGTGCTCGTTTGATCTGCTTTTTTTTCTCCAAAGCATCTTTATATCGAGCAGCGTTTCTTTTTCTCCCTCCCAATCACGCGCATAATTGGTTTTAATAAGTTTGGCCGGAATTCCCCCCAATAAAATATAGTTGCCCAATGATGTGTAATCTTTGTTGCACAAAGAGTTAGACGCGATGACACAGTGGTCCGGCGTTTTTGTATGAGGCATTATCGTGATCCTGTTAGAAAAGGAATTATAATTCCCAATCGTAATCGGGCCGCTCATGGGATAGTATTCACCCGTCTCGGTATTCATCATTGGATGTGCAGTAGTATCCATAATTTGAGATTCAAATCCAATTCCTGCCCAATCACCAAGAACGATTTTTTCTGTACACATCATTTTTACATTCGTCGCCAGACACCCCATATGACCAAATTCGCAATAGGCTCCTTCCCGTATCAATACCGTGCAATCCTTGCCAAAATGCGCATGCCCCTTGAACACCCACGTACCTTGTAAAGAAAGTTCTGCAGTGCCTTTGCGCGTTGTAGGAAATTCAAAGGATTGCCCGAATCCTATCATTCCTCTTTCAATAGGCGCATCAATTCTTACTACACCTTTTAGGTTGGTAAATTTTATGGGCCCGTAGAAGATAACCGGTAGCTTTTTTGCGGTTTTCCAAGGAAACATCTTCATATTGAAGTATAAGGTTTTATACCAGTTTATAGACCAATACAGGTGTAGCCTTTTTTTATACTTCTTATATATTTTCCTTATCGATCCTATCATTTTTTTCGTTTCAGAAATTTAGAAAACAGTTCTTTAATGTCCAGTTTTTTATCTAACTGAATATAAGAAAACACTGTTGCTAGTACAATGACTAACGACATTAGAGCATATTTTATTAAGGGATATTCTATAAATGTTAAAAAGAAAGCAGCTATACATAACGCAATGCATACGATAAATATAGGGTAAAAGCTCCTATCAAAATAAAAATTGTATCTGTACTTTATAATGACTCTTACAAGTACAAAATGAAATATATAGTAAATTAAAAAGCTTATACCCAAACCTTCCAATCCTCCGTAATAGTATCCCAGTATATTCCCCAAGAGTAAAAATGTATTAAAAGCTACGCTTGTCTTGATAAATAGTTTCGAGTCACCTTTGGCAATGATCACATAACCCATAGAAAACGATACTGCTTTAAAGATCATACCTAAAATTCCCCAACTCACAAAAGCCACAATGGGGGTGAATGCCTTTGAGTATAACAACACTATTATGTAGGGTGCCAGTGTGAGAAAAACAACGATGATGGGGGTTATGATCAAAATCGCAATAAAGGCCTGTTCAAATACCGTCTTTTGTACCGCGTCAATTTTGTCGCTTATTGCAGCCAAACGCGGATAATAATCGGTTGCCATGGCTGTAAATATTAATCCTACATACGAATTAAGGATCACATAACCGGCATTATAAAGACCCACTTCATCAATACCTCCCTCGCTATTGATATAGACCTGTACAAGATACGCAACCCCAAGCGTGATCATATTGCTAAGGCTCAACATAACTCCTAAGCGTATCATCTCCTTACCTTCTAAAAAGGCTTCTTTAGAAGTGAGTTTTCCTTCTTTAACACCTTCCTTTCGTGAAAAATAGACGGTAAACAATAAACTTATTAAAGCAGCTATGATGATCGCCGGTACAATGGCATCTAGTCTGAAATAGTAATAGAGCGGCAGCGTGATAACCAACCCCAAGAAATTACCGATGAGATTTGCTTTGGCCAAGCGTTGCAGTTTTCTCAGACCTTGTAATACTGCTAGTTCGGCGGTGGTAAGTTGATTAAACAAAAGAGCAAGAGACAACCACACAAAAGCATAGGTATATCCACTATTTCCAAAAGCAAACTCACTTAGGAATGGGGCTGTTATAATCATAAGCAATGCGCCTATGACACCCGTAAACCAAACCAGTCTTCGCAGTATTCTAATGGTTCTAAATGTCTTCTGAAGGTCATTATCGCCGTCCACAAATGAAATATCCTTTACGGCGCTTTGCCCCAAACCGGCATTGGTGAGTCCGTTTACAAAGTGTAATGTAGAATTCAACAAACTGGCAATTCCCATCCCGGTAGGTCCAATAAGCAACGCGATAGCCTTAGAACGAATAACGGCGATCACGATGGAAAAGACCTGTACGCCTCCGAACAAGGAGGTGGCTTTTAACACTTGACGGTATGATGTTTTAGGATCAAGCATCTGAAGGATTTGTGGTATTTCGTTTCTGTTTCTTAAAGTAGCGCAATACTAAGAACAACACTACCATAAGGTAGACAATATACCGAAGAAAGTGTGCCATAACAACGCCTTCCACACCATAAATATCCACAAGATAGTAGGATAATCCATAAAAAAGCCCCAAGGAAATCAATTCAGAAAAAATAAAGCTCCTCACCAATTTCTTTGCTAAGAATTGATGCAGGAGCACCAAGGATGCCAATCGTAAGAAATCCCCTAGTAATTGCCATTTGAATAGCGGTGCCATTTCGGTAAAATCCGGGTAGATCAACAGAATAATGTAATCCCGAAGCAGGTAGATAACGACCATTCCTATCCCAAAAAGCGGCAAAAGTGTTTTATAGATAGTTATCAATTCGTGCTTAAAAGCTTTTTCGGTTGTGATGCTGGCAAATTTGGGAAGCACATACAAGGTAAACAGACCCCCTGAGAATACCATATAGTTCTTTGAAATGAAGGTCATGGCGGTCCAAATACCGGCATCGGCCTCCGTGATCCTTGTCATAATCATAGTACGAATGTCCAACTCCACATAATTCAACAGAACAGAAGAAAAGAAAGACATGAGCGAAAATGCCAATAAGCCTTTCCCAAAGGAGGTCATGATGCGAAGCTTCGAGAATTGAATGTACTCTTTTAAGGTTTTTGTAAAGATTACAAGCAATACCGTTAGCTGAATTAACGGCGTAAGGGCGATGGCAAGAAGGGCACCATCGATATTGTATTCATACAAAAAAAAGATCATTAAGACCGCGCTAGCTAAGTAGCCAAAAAGATCGATCTTAGCATACTTCTTATACATGGACAATCCGTTCACAACCCCTGTAAATATCCTGTGAATGCTTATTACAGGTACTAACACCGCCAGTATTTTAATAAGGTAGGCATAGTCTGTTGAAGTAAAAAGGCGCTCACTTATGGGATTTGCACCGAAAAAGAGGAGCAGTGCGGTCACAACGGTCCCAATCAGGACAAACAATAATGAGGTAGAAAACAATTTTTGCAACTGCTCACTATCTTCTTTATATTCTGCCACATATTTTACTACCCCGCTAAAAATACCGAAAGAGGCAAGGGAGGTTAGCAGTTGCGTCAAATTTCGTAGTTGTCCTATTTTCGAGATACCTTCCTCCCCTACCAAAATTGCCAAGAGGCGTTGGATAAAAAAAGAGACGACCAGTCGAATTCCAATAACCAGGGAATTCAAAGATGTGATCTTCAAAAGCAGGTTATCACGTATAAAGGCGGGAATTCTCAATTAATAGGAGTTTAAAGCCGAAATTACTTTGGTTACTTCGTCGTGAGTCAAAACAGGACTCATAGGAATACTTACCACTTCGCGATGAATCTGTTCGGTCACGGGGAAGGAACAGTTCGAAAATTCTTGGAGGGCTTTTTGATGATGCGGAGGAATCGGATAATGTATAAGTGTCCCGATCTGCTGCGCTTTCATATACTGCATAAAATCTTCCCTATTCGCTACCCTCACAACAAAAAGGTGAAATATATGATCTTCTGTTCCACTATAGTACGGCAAATGAATCTTTTTATTTTTCACTTCGGAAAGATACCGGTTCGCAATACCGCGTCTTCGTTCATTATCCTGTTGCAAATCAGGAAGTTTGCAGCCTAGGAACACGGCCTGCATTTCGTCCAATCGCGAATTAAAACCCTTCACCTCGTTGACATATTTAGAAGACGCCCCGTAATTCCGAAGCTTTTTTAGTACGACTGCCAATGCTTCATCATTGGTTGTTACGGCACCTCCGTCCCCAAGTGCCCCTAAATTCTTGGTAGGATAAAAGCTAAAACCCGCGGCATCTCCCAAATTTCCGGCGAGAATTCCCTCCTTGTTTTTTGCTCCATGAGCCTGCGCCGCATCTTCTATGACCAACAGGTCGTATTGTTTAGCCAGACTATTTATTTCGCGCATAGGGGCCAACTGTCCATAGAGGTGTACAGGCATAATTCCTCGCGTCTTGTTAGAAACAGATGCTTGCAATCGCTCCATGTTAAAATTGAACAGTTGTGGTTCGGCTTCTACCAACACCGGCTTTAATTCCGCCTGATAGATCGCCAAAATGGTAGCAATGTATGTATTGGAAGCCACTAATATCTCATCTCCCTTCTTTAGTGCACCCAACTGCTTGTATCCTTCCAAAATTAATCGAAGCGCTTCCAGACCATTGCCTACACCAATACAATACTGAGCGCCGCAGTATGCAGCAAATTCCTTTTCAAAAGCTTCGAGTTCCTTGCCGAGAATATAGTGTCCCGATGCCAAGAAATCGTGAAACTTTTGGTTGAAGTCCTTGTGAAACCGAGCATTGATCTTATGGAGGTCTAAAAATGGGATCATAGTATGGGAAGTGTTAGATCTTTTGCGCTTGTGACATCCAAAACGTAATTATCGGCCGTAAATGTACGTGCTCCACAGCTTTCTTTCCAAAACAACAAGCCGCTGTTTAAGAGCGCTCCATTTTCTTCACTCGAGGTATTAAAATCAAAATACCATTTATCATCCCTAAATGTATTCACTATGAAATCATACAAGAGGTCTAAACTTCCGAAAGCATTTTTATCTGTATTTGCTGAAACGTATTGGGGATGGATGGTAGTTTTCGTTAAAAATACCGTAGTTCCTGCAACGATCTTTGCTCCTTTATACACATTTACCTGCTGAATGTGTTGAGGAAAGCTCTTGGCCAATAATTGCATCTCTTCGAGTGTGTGAACAGGAGTCACGTTGTATTTGTCATGTAAGTTAGGAATGAGAATCTCATTCCAGAATCCTTCAAAATTAGTGTCTACCGAAACCGTAAGCCCGTTTCTCACCGCCTTATTGATCCCTTCCCTTCTGTTTTTCTGAAATTTTACTTTATTTCGGTAATCGATCACCATTAGTGCATCTCTTTTTAACAGTGTCGCATTCAACCGAAACATAAAATACGTAAGTTCGTCTGAAGGCATCGAATTATAGAAGGATGGGATGACACGCATATCCAGATAGTGCACGCCTTCAGAATAAAGAAAGCCTAAGAGCACTTTGAATGCTTCAAAGGCATCCAATAATTTTGCATTCTCCTGAAGGACAAAGCTACCGTACGTTAGGCCCTGATGAGAATAAACGACATCCCCGACGATATTGGCCGGCAGAACGGCAAACAGGGAGTCATTCTTATAGACCATCAACGAAAAATCCGTGAACCGATCTTTGTGGTAGTCCATAAAATCGCGTTCAAACAAGAACGTGGCATTTTTAGCCGACCGAATAAATTCG
This sequence comes from Altibacter sp., assembly GCA_002696485.1. Taxonomy (GTDB): domain Bacteria; phylum Bacteroidota; class Bacteroidia; order Flavobacteriales; family Flavobacteriaceae; genus Altibacter. The sequence continues at coordinate 38,642 of NZTP01000053.1, forward strand.
TCCCAGTTTTGTTTCTTTTGTTCCGAATATTTCTCTACCGTGTAAATAGGTTATATTTTTTTAAAAACAATTGTTCCTTCTGAATCAATATACGAATATACCCCTTTTGGTGCACCTTCGTTAATAATCACAAAGCTTTCATCCTCCTGTAAATAGTTCAAGTAATTCTCATTGTCTGTTAAATAGGAAAACAAATATCTAAAAAGGTTCACAGGAGTTTTCAATTGAGAATCGAACTTAGGCACATCATTGTTTGGCCAATGAATGGATAACTGACTCGTAAAAATAGAATAAATAAGGTCTCTGTCCTGTGTTTTTGAATAGATCTGGTTGGTATATTCCATACCTACAAATCCTCCGTGATCTGCCATGATCATCACCAATGCCTCCGGGTCCTTGTCCAAAATAATATCGATGGTTTTCGTAAGCATCCCGTTTGCGTTCTTCAAGCTTTCCTCCCATAAATCGCGTTCGCCTTCCACCCCTTTAGAATCGGCTTTACGACCATGAATATGACCCGGATTAAAGATCTCAATAAAAAAGAACTTCGGCTTTTCCTGATCCGTCTGTAAAGCTTTAGTTAACGGCTCGTGAATATCCTGTCGAACGCCTAATCCTGTGCCTATATAGGAAATATCCTTATAATTGAAGTTTGTGTAATCATATCCTATCTCGGGTCTATTTAAAAGCAAATAAGGCATTTCTGCTATAAAGTGCGTTTTATACTCATTTTGCTTAAAAATATTGAGCACGGCATTGTTCGAAATGATCACATTTCGGGCATTGACCGCTTCACTAAAACTCACGCCTCTGTTAAAATAGTGATGCTTCATGACAAACGTGGCACTATTTGAAGATAAGGTAGAAGGATAATTGCTTCGGAAATTTGGATAGTTCTTAAAACCGTTTGAAAGGAGATACAATTCAAATTCGCTGTTGTCGATGTTGTAATATCCCTTATCAATCTCTGAAAAATTCGCATATCCATCCGGTTGAATGAAATACACATTAGGTCGCTTGGTAAATATAGCCTCTTCGATGGCATCCGGTTGTTCCATCCATTCTTTCGAATAGTTTAGCTGCGAGATAACTGTTGGGACCAAGGTAAATGTAGCAACGATAGCAAGTAGCAACTGTAATACCATAACTTTTTTAAGATGCCTATACAGAAAATATGAGAACAAGGCAGCTATCACAAAGATGCCTAGTGTCATTTTTTTTTGTAATCCTGCATAGATGCAAACTTTCAGTAAAAACAGAAAAACAAAAACATTCAAAAAAGGAAGGAGGTATTTTTGCCATTTTAGCGGCACAAAACGCTTCGATAGCTTATGAGCTAACCAAAAACCAATAATAGGTACCAATAAAAAGAAAAGTGTAAAATACCCAACATGTCCCCAGGTATTAATAAGCGTATAGTTATTGGTGAAGTAGAAAAAGACGGGATATAGACCGGCAGCAAGGGCTGCCAGTACCGGGAATTCCCTGGAGTCGGTCAAAAACTTTTGTAAGAAGTTCTGCTTCTTTCTTGTCGCCATTTACGTTGCTTTAAACAAATACAAGATACGCTTTGTTCCGGCTACGGCTTCTTTTTTCTCAAGCTGAAAGTATCGCGCATATCCGGCTTCAAAATTGCTTTCGTTATAGAAATCGAAATGATTGATAAATTCCCGCTTCCGTACCAGCAATGACTCCACCCAAGAATCTTCCCGAGTGGGGAATTCTACGATAAGGTGTGTAGAGAACTTGGCAAAGAATTCAGCCGATTTCTCAAAAGGGACATTCCCGGAAAGGGTGATATGGTGTATCAGTGCCAGGGCCATGGTCACATCCGGCCGAAAATCCTTCAACCGCTCTAACAGTGAACCGCGCTCCGTATTGTTGAATCCAATACCGGGTGCCGGCTGCAATACATCACAAACAAAAGGCAGCATGTTCTCTTCTTTGTTTCGCTGTACTTGCTTGTAATTGTGGTCCACGGCATTGCTGTCAATATCGGTCACGATCACCTGAGGCACCGTGTCTGTAATGGTTCTTGCAAAAGTGCCGTCATTCCCTCCAACGTCAATTAGGCGTTGTGGTTGTAACGGCAGTACCCATTCCCGTATCAATTGTTTCTTGGCCTCGAAGGCAATGGCATCGTAATTTGTCTTCGTATAATAATCGCCCCATTCGGAAGCTTCTTTCACTTCCAGTTTCTTGATGTAGTCAAAAAGACTCTCCAAAATATTCTCCTGCGACTTCTTGGATAGGGAAGCTATCTTGGTCTCTGCTTTGTAGTCTTCACTGTGCTTACGTTCCATCTTTGCTAAAAGGTGGATGTTGGTGAAAACAGTAGAGCTCAATTTACTCTTCCCGGGAAGCAAAGAAGCGATAAGGGACACAGGGATACCATCTATATGGGTCTGCATCATTTTAAAAACCTCGGTGCCGTAGTATTTTGCCAACACCAAGGGTCCAAAAAAATGAGTTATGAATTGCTTATAGGCACGCCAAGGCGTGTTCTCTTCATAAAAATCAAACGAAAGCGTGTCTATAAAAATGGGTTTCCCTTTGTGAAAAGTAACGTTATATGCTGAAGCATCCTTCAGAATAAATCCTTTAGAGAGTGCATACTTCTGAAGCTTCAGTGTATGCAACGCTGCATGTTTGTACATACTGAAACTCCACTCATACGGGTTCGTGATGAAAGGGATGGTTTCCGGAGTGATAACAATTCCGTCTTCAGATACATGGGTTTCGGTATGCGGAATTAGCAACGCTTTCTTGAAAAGTGCATTGAAAAACCCACTGTCGGTTAATGCCCGGTACTGCGGAAAATAAATAGGGTTGATATGTCTTCTCAGCTGCTCTCCATCATGGAACATATAACCGGAAGGATCTCTAAAGGAAGCCTGATGTAGATTGTTAGTGTTTTTTGTCATGTAGATCGGTGTCTTTTTCATCAACATCGATGGAGTCGTACGTATCGTCTTCCTCTTTCAGCAATCCAAAAAAAGCCTTCACCTTATACATCACATTCTTCGAAAATAAAATCACTCCGGCCGCTACAGCAACAATGGCTTGAACGATCATCGCTCCTAATCCCGGATCGAAATACAGAAAATTCATATCAATTCGTACTTAAATTTGCTCGGTTTCTCACCTTGAGGTTACAAATAAACTAAAAAACGGTCAGTTTATTGGAACAAAACCCTACATTATTTACAGCTTGTTTCGCTTTCTGTCGGTCTCCTTTAAATAGATCTTTCGCAAACGCAAGTGATTTGGTGTCACCTCTACGTATTCATCTTTTTGGATGTACTCCAATGCCTCTTCCAAAGAGAACTTGATTGCAGGAACGATTCGCGCCTTATCATCGGCTCCCGAAGAACGAACGTTCGAAAGTTTTTTGGTCTTGGTGATGTTCACTGTCATATCATCCTGACGTGTATTCTCACCGATTACCTGTCCTTCATAAATATCTTCGTTAGGATGTACAAAGAAACGGCCTCTGTCCTGTAACTTATCAATAGAATAAGGAATCGCCGAACCATTTTCCATAGAGACCAAACTTCCGTTCTGACGCTCGGGAATGCCTCCTTTAAGCGGCTGATATTCAAGAAAACGGTGAGTCATGATGGCTTCCCCTGCTGTGGCGGTCAATAACTGATTTCGCAATCCAATGATACCTCGTGAAGGTATGGTGAATTTACATATCATACGATCGCCTTTTGCTTCCATACTCAACATTTCTCCTTTTCTCAAGGTTACCATGTCGATAGCACGTCCACTAACGGTTTCCGGAAGGTCAATGGTCATCTCTTCCACCGGCTCACATTTCACTCCGTCGATCTCTTTAATAATTACTTGTGGCTGCCCAATTTGCAGTTCATATCCCTCACGACGCATGGTCTCGATCAATACCGACAAATGCAATACCCCCCGACCAAATACCATGAATTTATCGGCACTGTCCGTAGGTTGCATACGCAAGGCTAAATTCTTCTCGAGTTCACGTTCCAAACGCTCTTTAATATGACGAGAGGTCACAAATTTTCCATCCTTTCCGAAGAAAGGAGAATCGTTAATGGTAAATAACATACTCATGGTAGGCTCATCGATGGCGATGGTCTTCAATGCCTCCGGATTCTCAATATCGGCCACAGTATCCCCAATTTCAAATCCTTCCAATCCTACCAGCGCGCAAATGTCACCGGCTTGAACTTCCGAAACTTTCTTTCGTCCCAAACCTTCGAACGTATGAAGTTCTTTAATTTTCGATTTGGTAGTAGACCCATCGCGTTTTACGAGAGTTACCTGCATATTTTCTTTTAACACACCGCGCTGTAACCGACCAATCGCAATTCGTCCGGTAAACGATGAATAATCTAAAGAGGTAATAAGCATCTGTACACTGCCCTCTTCGACCTTAGGCGAAGGAATGTGTTCCAAAACCATATCCAATAAAGGCTCTATAGAATCTGTTTGGTGCTTCCAGTCGTCACTCATCCAGTTCTGCTTGGCAGAACCATACACCGTTGGGAAATCCAGCTGCCATTCTTCAGCACCCAATTCGAACATGAGGTCAAACACAGACTCATGTACCTCATCTGGAGTACAATTCTCTTTGTCCACTTTATTGATCACCACACAGGGTTTCAAACCAAGATCGATCGCTTTTTGAAGTACAAATCGTGTTTGTGGCATAGGTCCTTCGAACGCATCCACCAACAACAGTACGCCATCGGCCATGTTCAATACACGCTCTACCTCACCTCCAAAGTCGGCGTGACCGGGCGTATCGATAATATTTATCTTGGTATCCTTATACACGACCGAAACGTTCTTGGAAGTGATCGTGATCCCGCGCTCTCGCTCCAGATCGTTATTGTCCAAAATAAGTTCGCCGGTATTTTCGTTCTCACGAAACAGGCTACAATGGTGCATGATCTTATCTACCAAGGTCGTTTTTCCATGGTCAACGTGTGCAATAATGGCGATATTTTTAATATTCATAGCAGGTGCCCGCTGTTGCGGGTAATGGTTTTAGATACAGTGTTTTATCAAAAAAAGCAACCGCTTTTTTACCCCCTCTCGGTAAGGCGGTGCAAAAGTAGTGTTTCTTAATCGATTACAATGTAAGAAAGCGTTAATTCTTTTTTGGGCGTTCCCTCCATCGCTAAGGCGAAGAAGGGTCGGGCTTTCGGCTGTATCCCCCAAGCCGGTTGGGGGGATGCCGCCTCAACAAGCCCGCCTTTGGCGGGTCCCTAACGCAACTCACCACGAAGTTATTTTACTATCTTTGCATCCTTAATACACAGCAAATGAATCTTGACCACATCCCAAAAATAAAACACACCCAATCCAATAATTTTTTCTTACTCGCAGGTCCCTGCGCCATTGAAGGAGAGGATATGGCCATGCGTATCGCCGAAACCATCGTTAACATTACCTCCAAATTGGAAATTCCGTATGTGTTCAAAGGGAGCTTTAAGAAAGCGAACCGCAGCAGAATCGATAGTTTTACGGGGATTGGTGATGAGAAAGCGCTTAAAATCTTGGAAAAAGTCTCTAAAGAATTTGATATCCCTACCGTGACCGATATCCATGAAGTGTCCGATGCTGCAATGGCCGCCCAGTATGTAGATGTATTGCAGATCCCTGCTTTTTTGGTGCGTCAAACCGATCTTGTTGTAGCAGCTGCCGAAACAGGAAAGGTGGTAAATTTAAAGAAAGGACAGTTCATGAGTCCTGAAAGTATGAAGCATGCGGTGACTAAAGTGACAGACTGCAACAATTCACAGGTAATGATCACCGATCGTGGGACCATGTTCGGATATCAAGATATGATCGTGGATTTTCGAGGAATTCCCACTATGAAAGCCTATGCACCTGTGGTATTGGATGTCACCCACAGCTTGCAACAGCCCAACCAGAGCGTAGGAGTAACAGGAGGACGCCCTGAAATGATCAGCACCATTGCCAGAGCAGGTATTGCTACCGGAGTCGACGGGCTGTTCATTGAAACACACTTCGATCCCGCCAATGCAAAAAGTGACGGCGCCAATATGTTGGACCTCAACAAACTGCAAAAGCTACTTACCGATCTTGTTGCGATCCGTAAAACGATCAATCATTTATAGATAGGAAGCGCCCGCAAGGCGTAGGCTTCTTGAAGCAGATCGACCAAAACTCCATCATCTATATCTTCCAAAGCGAAATAACGTAGCGACTTCATGTGTTTCCGATTTTCTGAAACGAGCACATCGAGGTGTTTTGTGAGATGAGCACCCCGGGTAAAACAAAGATCCACATACTTTTTCGACTGATTCAGATAGCAAAACATATTCTTGCCGGACAAGTAGTAGAACGGTAGGTGCCACTTGAATTTTAAATCTGCTTCAGGGATGGTGGTTTCTATTACCAATTGTAGATGAAGCATGATAGCACGATACGGTTCTTCTTTGGAAAGTATATAGGCTTCGGCTGGATTCATTCTCAAATTCAAATATTCATACTCCTAAAATACAAATAAATGAAAAGCCCATCAATGTCATGAACAGGCTTTTCAAATGTTTTGAATTTGGCTACATTCAAATAACATCGTAAAAAAGGGCTACTCAAGATAGAGTAGCCCTTTTTACAATCGCTTTTTTTAACTCCCCAATTAATTAAGCTATACAAAGATGGGAATTAGATGAAGGGCACACAAGAGGGTTAAGACCCTTTTTAAACAGGGTTTTTCCCCTTTATTCAGTATGTATCGTAAAAAAAAAGTTGCTCAGACGAGCAACTTTTTACAATCGTATTTTATTAACTCCCCAATTAATGCAATAACGATTCTTTACGCAAATACTATGGTTAGATAGATTGGTCTCTAATGAAAATCAAAGATGCAACGAAAATGAGATATGAGGCAACAGGGTTTTTCCTGTTTTCTACTAAGGATTTTTCCTTTTTACGAGCAAGTGAAATAAAAAAAGGCTGCCTTAACAGCACAGCCCTCTTTCATAGTTGCTATTATTAACTCCTCAATTAATTAAGCTTTACAAAGATGCAAATTGACCACGGACAACACAAGAGGAAAACCCCCCATTTTTCAACAGGTTTTCCACTAATAATTTCTAAAAACATCCTCATCTAAAAATTAACATAACTTTATTTTGCCAAATCAAACAATATACTTTACTTTGTTTTTCAAAGTACTTTATTATGAGTGAGCAGGATTATCTAAAAGACATCTCCGAGATCAAGGATCTCATGAACCGTTCGTCCCGATTTATTTCACTTAGCGGTCTATCGGGTATCTTCGCCGGCCTGTATGCCATTACGGGTGCCATTATCGCCTATGTGTTTATCTTTCCTGAACCCGGAGAACACTTGTATCTTCATAGTATCGATTTTAAACTACTACTAGTACTACTGGCATCTGTAGCTATTTTGAGTATCGTTACGGCTTACCTGCTTACTTCGCGAAAGGCCAAAAGAGAAAAGGTTAAGGTTTGGGATGCCACTACACGCAGACTCTTGCTCAACTTTCTAATACCATTGGTCACCGGGGGTATATACATATTGATAAAATTGAACAGTCAGCACTATGGACTTACTGCCGCGCTCATGCTCATCTTCTACGGACTCGCCTTGGTGAATGCGTCAAAATACACCATTGGAAATGTAAAGTATTTAGGATATGCCCAAATCGTGCTTGGGCTAATTTGTGCGGCACTTCCGGGCTATGGCTTTTGGTTCTGGCTATTGGGATTTGGTGTATTTCACATTATCTACGGAAGCATAATGTATCTGCAAGAAAAAAAGAGATAAGGTGGGAATTATCGATAACATCAATAAACTGTTTGATCATAGAATCCGTCTCGGGATCATGTCCATCCTTATGGTAAATGAAGATGCCGATTTTAATAGATTGAAGGAACTATTGGATCTCACCGACGGGAATCTGGCAAGTCATATTAAGGCGTTGGAACAAGCCGCATATATCTTGGTCGAGAAACAATTCGTAGGTAGAAAACCAAATACTCGTTATCGTGCAACTCCCTTGGGAAAAGCTGAATTTAAAAAGCATATTGAAGCGCTTGAAAAATTGATCAAGAAATAATCAAAAAAATTTATTTATTTACTTTGAATTACAAAGTACTTTATGAAAAAACAAAGAAAAAAATTAATCCATTGGTTGTTTAAAAAGACCCAGCTGCTCTATTGCCGCTTTAAAAAGAAAGCACCATGGAATATTACAACCCTACAGTTGTTACAACTGCCCACAACAACATTTGGGCACCATTTAGGCAGCTTTTTATTTAAAAATGGTTTTGAATTGCTCCCTAAAGTAGAACGTCATGATGCCTATCACGTACTTACGGGCTATAGTACGCGTGTAGAAGATGAGATCGCGTTGCAATTTCTTTGCTTCGGAAACGGGAAACGAACGCCCTACTTACTTGGTGTTCTCATAGTAGGCTCGCTCCTACTTCCCGAATATGCCGGCTATTATCGTGACTCCTTCAGAATAGGTAAACAGCTTAACCCTTTTCATCACTACGACTACAAATTGCTTCTGAAGCAATCCTTTACCGACTTTAAAAATTCGATTTTTTCAGAAGAACAACGTCAAAAATTAGAACTATTACAAAAAAGGCACACATACATTCATTTATCTAACACTCATTAATTATGGAACAAAAAAGAAATAAATTTGGGAATTGGCTGCGAAACTCCATCACAGCACGCATGCTTATTGTGGGTTTTTTACTGCTTATTCTCCTTATTCCTCTGGAGTTTGTAAAGTCGCTCATCACCGAACGATCCTTTAGACAATCCGAGGTAGTTAGGGAGATCAATAGCAAATGGGGTAATGAGGTACTGCTCTCCGGACCGGTACTAAAAATCCCTTACAACACCTATAAGGAAGAGAAAATCTTTATCGAGAAAACAAAGACATACGAAACCAAGACCGAGGTCATTGTAAAAAATGCTTATCTACTTCCCGATCTCTTACATATACGCTCTACGGTAGATTCTAAACCACTTAAGAGAGGCATCTATGAATCGGTGGTGTACACAGCCAATATTTCAGCCAACGGTACTTTCCCGGCCATTGACCTGTCGGCTCAGGATATCGCTAAGGAGGATATTCTCTGGGAGAAGATCACAGTAATCCTTCGCAGTTCAAACCTTAACGGTATTAGAAGCGGTTTGGAGGTACAACTGGGAGCAGAAACTGTAGCAATGAGTCCGCGATACGACCAACACTACCTCAACACTATACAAAGTGATCCTTTAAAAACACTTACAGTAGAAAGTGCAGAACCGGTGTCTTTTTCTTTCGACCTGAAGATCAATGGAAGTGAAAGTCTCAAGTTCATTCCCGTGGGAAAAAAAACCACTGTAAGGATGGATTCCGATTGGCATTCTCCTAGTTTTGACGGTAAGTACTTGCCGGATGATGGCACTAAAGAAATTTCGAAATCAGGGTTTTATGCCGATTGGCAGGTGTTTCAGATCAATCGCCAATTCGAACAGGAATTCTATAACGGTATGCCGGACCTTTCAGAATTTGGGTTTGGCACCAACTTTATCATTCCTGTTGATGAATATCAAAAAAGTGAACGAACCGCAAAGTATGGGTTTATGGTTATTGGACTCACCCTGCTTGTCTTTTTGTTGATCCAAATTGTAAGTAAGATCTACATTCATCCGTTTCAATATGTGATGATCGGGCTGGCCTTGGTGATGTTCTACACCTTGCTTATTTCCATTTCGGAACACAGTAGTTTTTTAAAGGCATACGCCATTGCAGGTGCTTCGGTATTGGGACTCATTACCCTGTATTCCCGGGCGATTCTAAGCGGTTTTAAATTTCCATTGCTAATTTGCGTCTCTCTGGCATCGCTGTATGGGTTTATTTATGTGATCATACAGTTGGAAAGCTATGCGTTGTTGGTAGGAAGTATTGGCTTGTTTGTGATCTTAGCCATAATCATGTTCGCCTCCCGAAAAATTGATTGGGGAAACGACTAAGCTAGAAATTGGAAGCACGAAATTTTCAACGTAGTTTCGTGCTTCTATTTTTTGATTTTCAATGTTACCTTGAACTTTTAATGGATCCATGACCTTCAGTAAAAAATATCTGGTGCTTTTCTTATCCCTTTTAGCTGTTGAGATCTGCATCGCTGTATTCACTTTTCATTGGTTTATACGTGGTTTTCTAGGTGATGTTTTGGTGATCCTACTTATCTATTGTTTTGTACGGATCTTTCTCAAAGGTTCTGCTTTCAAGATTGCTTTGACTACGCTTGTATTCGCAATAGGTGTGGAACTATTGCAATGGATCGATTTCACAGAAAAATTAAACATAACATCTCCGGTATTTAAAACGATGCTTGGATCGGTCTTCGATCCATGGGATATACTGGCTTATCTACTGGGTTTTTTTATCGTTGTTATTTCTGAAAAAAGTTTTTTGAAATTTACGAAATAACAGTATTTTGCAGTCTCCCCTGTTTGATTATTGATAAATCCTATGATGCCTCTTAAAAATTCTTTTGTTCTATCCTTCGTACTTATTATAACTTTTTCTATAACCGCACAAGAGCGAAAAAAAGGATTTTTCGGCCAACCCACAGCTCAAGAGCATGCCATGCTTACCTATGACAAAGATCCCGAAGCAACAGCAGTTATCTTATTTGAAAGTGGAAAGAACTCATTTGAAATGGTGGACAATAGACTCACCCTTATCAAGGAAGTGTACCGAAAAATAAAGGTGTTAAATGCACAAAAGTTTGATGGCGCAACCATAGAAATACCATGGTATGCCAATAAATCCTCTAAGGAGCGGGTTCGAAAGTTAAAGGTAATGACTCACAATGGAGGACTACAGCGTTTTGTAAGTGAGGATAAAATATTCGAATCTGACCTTAATGAAAATTGGAATGTGACAAAATTCACCTTCCCCGATGTAAAAGACGGTAGCATCCTTGAGTATTCCTATAGAATTGAATCTCCATTTTTTTGGGGTTTTGGTGGATGGGATTTTCAAGAGGACCTTCCAAAGATCTATAGTGAATTTGAGTCTTCAATACCCGGAAATTTGGTTTACAAGCGTTCCTTATTCGGAACACAAGAACTCTCCTTGAACGATGTAAAAGTTAAAAAAAATTGCCTAGACGTTCGCGGCACAGAACAAGCGGCTGCTTGTGAAGTATCTGTCTATGCCATGAAGGATATCCCCGCTCTTATAGAGGAGTCTTATATGTTGTCCTCAGACAATTACAGGTCTCGCTTAGAATATGAATTACAGGAAATAACGGATTTCTACGGTGATACTTCCTATTACACCAAGACCTGGGACGATGTAGACAATGAGTTTAAGACAGAGAAAGATATGGGTAGACAGTTGCGATATGAAAATTATTTTCAGCAAGCTCTCCCCCAACAATTATTGGGAATCCCCGATGCGTTTGAAAGAGCAAAGGCTATTTATTATCACATTCAAGATCACTTTACTTGGAATAACAAATACAGGATGTACTCCGATGTTCGGGTTAAAGAAGCATACGAAGAACAAAAAGGAAACAATAGCGAGATTAACCTTGCCTTAATCAACGCGCTAAATGCGGCTCAGCTAAATGCAAAGATCCTACTAAGTGCTACCCGGGATACCAAGGCTCCAAATCCTTTATATCCGGTACTTACAGATTTTAATTATGTAATGGCGTATGTGAAAATTGGAGAAGTGGAATACATATTAGATGCCACCGACAAAGACTTGAAGTTTGGAATCGTTCCTTTTAGAGCTCTTAATGACAAAGGAAGGGTGATGGATTTTGAGAATGGAAGTTTTTGGAAATCTATCGACCCTGAGCCAAAAAACTTACTGTATATTAAAGCACAGGTTTTGGTCTCTGCCGAAAATGAAGTGGTTGCCACCGTAACCGAAACCCATACAGGTTACTCTGAAATCTTTGAAAAACAAAAGTTACATAAAGGCTCACAAGCGAACTATGTGACCGAAAAAGAATCACAACTAGGAAGCATTGAAATTCGAAATCTCTCTATAAATAACGAAAAGAATCCTACTAAAGATCTTACTTTAGAATATGCCGTGACCTATGAACCCGAAATAGTTGGTGATCAAATTTACATAGACCCATTCTTTCTTCAGCCTGAGTTTAAAATAAACCCTTTTTTAGCAGAAAATCGTAGCTTTCCTATTGATTTTGGCTATCCTAGAAGCATTCATTATGCCTTGGCGATCACAATAGAAAAGGGTTTTAAAATAGAACGACTTCCGGAGAATAAAAGTTTCAAACTCCCTGAAGACATAGGGAACGGTACAATGCTTTTTTCTCAAAACGATAATACAGTGTACCTTCGTTTTACATTTGCCGTTAATCACCAAAGTTTCATCACTGAAGCATACCCCATTTTAAAGGAGTTTTTTGGGAACGTCGTAAACCTCCAAACAAATAGTTTTATCGTGCTTAGCAAACGCTAACTCACAGCATCTACATAATCCTGTAAGTAGGCGAATCGTTCGGTTAGTGTTCCTTGCGGGGTGGTCATACGAGCACGCTCTAAAATACCTCGAGCATCCCCATTAAAGAAAGCCGGAATGACATGTTCCAAGAACATATCTCCAAATCCCTCACTGGCATCTTTCGGAAGCTCACAGGGCAAATTATCCACCGCCATCACGGTGATCGCATCAGCTGCATTAAATGTTGTTTCTTTCTCGGTTTGTGGATCGTAACCGTAGAATGGCTCTGCGATGGTAGAAGCGCGAATGGTACTTGCTACAGGACCATCAATATCACAGGAGATATCGGCTATGAGCCGTATCTTAAAGTCAGGATGTCTTGCGTCTTCACGTGTAAACAGATATGGAGCTCCATTGCCGTAAAAATGTCCGGCAATGAACATGTCACTTACCTTGGCATACCGCATAAAATCACTTTCATAACCTGAAGGATCCTTATAGAATTCACTTTTAGATCCTTTTGTTCCGTCGGATCGCTTGTTATATTCCATGACATCAATGAGGCAGTAGACGGGTTCGTCAAAGGACTTTGAAAGATATTTTGCATCGCTTACTTCACGTATTTTGAGATGATCCAAGATCTCTTTCGCTCCTTTAGCAACCTTTCCCGTTCCCGACAGAATGATTTTTAGATTAGGAAGTTGGATGGTATCCAGTGCCGCCTTTACCGCTTCCAAGTCGGGCAGGGTTTCTACTTTGGGAAGTGAGAACAAGCCGTCCCGTAATCCGAGTGCCCGAAAACCGTTATAGGCTCCTACCAGCCCGGCATAACGCCCAAACCCTATTAGCCGAGCACCTGTCTTTCTTACAATGGTCTCATGATCATAAAGTTCAATTCTCTTATCCAGTATCGCTTTTAAAAGCTTTCGATTATAGGGTTGTTTTTTTATGGTATGGCTGAAGAAGAAGTATTTTTTATTGGGAATAAGCGCATCGACAGGGACTTCCTTAACGCCCAACATGACATCTGCTTCGGAAATATCTTCCTTGACCTCGAAACCGGCTTTACGATAGGCTTCGTCAGGAAAAATGCGAACCTCTGAAGCTTCAACAATGAGTTTAGCGTCTGGAAATTCCTGTATGACTTCCTGACTCTTTTGGGGTGAAAAAACGACACGCCTGTCAGGCGGATTCTTTCGTTCTTTGATGATAGCAAAGGTTATAGGCATTTGGAATACTTTTTGCATGTTAAATAGGGTCGCAAAGATAGTGATTTTAGTGTATCTTTGCCTTCCATTTCGGGTAGGGATTGAGGTAAGTTACCCCGCCTTAGCTCGCTTCGGCGGGCAGGCGTGTAACACCGAAAGCCCGGTCGCGTTGCAACAGCAACGGGAACCCGCCAAATGATCTTTGAAAAAAATGGGGCCGACTGGTTTTGACAGCGGGTCTAATGGTACTATAAGCATGTCGAGCGCTGGGAAATAGCTCGTAAATCTCATTTTTCACACTTTTTAAACGGCGAGAATAACTACGCCCTAGCTGCATAATCCGAATTATAGTAGGATAATGCCTCGGTCCGCAAGGCGGACAAGCAGGAAGTCACTCGAAGGCCTTGGTTTACGGCGTTCGATCTAGTGGCTTCGTAAAAGTAGACCTAGCTCGCGCAGGGCTTTGATGCGCTTGCGAAACTAAAATGAAGCTAAGGGGTGCGTTGGTAGTTTTCGACCGGCAAGCCCACGAAAATCTAAATGAAAACTAAGCATGTAGAAAGTAGTAGTATTGCACGTTTGGACGAGGGTTCGACTCCCTCCGGCTCCACAATTAATTCTTTAAAATGCCCTGTTTACAGCTGTTTGCAAATAGGGTGTTTTAATTTATCCCGACATATTCCCGACAATTCTTTAATTTATGGATGTAGGTATTAATAAAGTTGTTCTTATTGGTAACGGTTTTGATTTGGCACATGGTTTCCCAACTTCCTATAATCAATTCATGTTAGATTATTTGAAGAAACGTTTAATTGCTAATTGGGGCACCCAGCGAGGTAATAATGAAGAGGATATATTCAAGTTCCATTTCGAAAAAAAATTCAGTGATGTTGCGCAAAAGGACTTGGATAACTATCACAATCTCCAAACCCTGTTAACAAACCTCAAGCGAGCAAATATATCTATTTATGGGGAAATTGATTTTGCCAATTCTCTACTAGGGGCATGTTCCAGACAGTGGGTTGATATAGAAGAAATTTATTATCGAGAACTATTAAAAATTTCTCTAATATTAAATGAAGATGAGCAATCGAAACAACTAACTAAACTGAATCAAGCCTTATTGACAATTAAAAAGGCATTGATAGAATATCTTAGTTCATTACAGTTGAACGTGGATAATCACTCAAGACCTTTCTTAGAAATATGCCAGTTTATAGAACAACCTCTTAACAATAATTCCTTTTCCAAACATTTTAATATAAATATTGCAAAAAATGTTCGTACAGCGAATGAAATTGAGAATATAATGCTAGTGAACTTCAATTATACTACAACACCTCAATTTTATCAAGATGCACTAGAAAACGTCAATTCATTAAACATTCGCTCCACTAATATTCATGGTAAACTGAGTTTACAGGATGCAATATTTGGATATGGTGATGATTTTAGTGAAGAATACAAAAAATTAGAAAATGCGAATATTGAAAGTTTATTAGTCAATATGAAAACATCATGGTATTCAAAAACTTCCCGATATCATGAATTAATCAATTTTATTAATTCTCAACCATACCACGTTCTTATTATGGGTCATTCATGTGGCCTTTCTGATCGCACTCTATTAAATTCAATTTTTGAAAATGATAATTGTATGGATATTGAAATACTGTTTCATGAGAAGGAGCCCGGCAATGATGATCACTTTTCTAAATCTCTAAACATCTCAAGGCATTTTTCTGATAAACAGAAATTCAGATATCGCATAATTCCCAGAGATAAATCATTTAAAATGCCACAATTTATTTAATAGGATACCCCCCCTATAAAAAATTGTCTATACTAAAATACTGATTAACAGGCGATGTATCAATTATTGAACTTTCTAACTTTTATGGGGGTATCCACCTTAAGAGATTTTTCTTAGGTACGGCTGAGGTAAATTATCACCCTCAATATCTTTTTTTAAATTACTTTTCCAATTACTTAAAACCTTTTCAAAGGTAGTTATTGTCATATTAGACTTGTTTAATTTTTTTTGATTGAAATAGTCAATAAAAAAACGCCATTGATCTTGTGGTAATTTATATTTCTGTTTTAATTCTACGACTTGACTAGGATAATTTCTATTTAGAAAATCGAAGTGAGTGAGTGCTCTCTCACTTTTATTATTTCCTTTATTATATTCTTTACTATTTTTATATTGGTCGTCTATGACTATGGGTGTTGGTCGTTTATGACTATGGCTATTGTCGTTTTTGACTATGGGTGTTGGTCGTTTATGACTATGGCTATTGATAAAAATTGTTCTAGGATTGTTATTCCTATAATCATATTCACAAGTAATTAATTTCTTTGTTTCAAGTGATGCTATTATTTTAGATATACGCCCCTCAGACTTGTTAACCATTTCAGCTATTTTCTTATTTTTTGCATAGCATCCGTTTTCATTATCCAGTCCACATATTACACTTAGTACCAATATTTCCGAATCCTTCAATTTATAATTCAAATATTCCTTTGGTATCCATATACCTTTAAATTCCTTATTATAATCTTTGCTGTTATCCATTGAATAGCTATTTTTACAACTGTATCAAACTTGCCAGTTTGTACAATCATTTTGAACAAATTAGGGAGCTATTTAGGCTCCCTTTTTCATTCTTAATAAGTAAGTATGTTCTTTTAGTATTGCGGTTTGCAGTTTCTTTTGCACTGGGTAAAAGTTCGGGAATATATCCAGTACAAATGTATTCCAAGTGTTTATTGACTGAGCAATAATAAAATGCTGAGGATTTTCAAAATCTTTGCCTTTGGCCGTCTTTTGATCCAGTCTTACCGGTAGTGGTAAATTACCCTCAAATACAAAAGCATTTTGAGTTTTGGCAAGGCCGGACTTATAGCACCGTTTCCAGTTGGTATCGTTTCTTAGGTATAGCCAGTATTCAAAATAACGGCTCCGGTCGTGGTAACCATTATCCTTTTCAATACGCAATATCTTTGTAAAGAGTTTGCAGTCTTTCAGTATATCGGTATTGATTAACTCAAATTCCTTTTTCGGGTTTTCTGAACTTCCGTTTTTTAGGGCGTATATCCCTCTAAAATATCTTCTTTTGCCAGTTTGCATAACTCTATTTATTTGAATTATACAATACCTCGTTGATCTCTTTCCGGCTGAAGTACGTCCGGTTACCTATTTTTCGATGTTTCAAAATTCCCTTATTACACCAATCGTGTAAACAAACAAAGGATATTTTTAATAGCTCACTTGTTTCTTTACGTGTTAATAGGTCGTCCGGCTCTTTTAGTTGAAAGTATTGTTTTAAATCTTCAATCTCTTTCCTTACCCCTTGTAGTATATTTTCAGTTAATTTTTCTGGGGTTGTTCCGGTTACTAAGGTGGTATTGTCCATAACAAAATATTTTAATGTTTGAACAAATGTATTCCCGGTAATTACTTTTTTAACCTCCAGTTAACTCTAATAAAACTCTAACTTTTGGAGGTTTCTAAATACTCATAATAAAGACTAGTTAATTTTGGTTTATGATTTTTAAAATTGGGGTGTGTATTATAATCTGATTCGATTTTAGAAAACGTTCTATCCTTTAAACTATTCTTACAATATGATTGAACAAAGACAATGAATTTAGATTTATTAGGATAAACATGTTTACCCTCTAAAAAGAAATATAACACGGTGTACTTAATAGTAGGAATATTATTGAGTGCTGTAAAATGTTCGTCTAAATAATTAAATACCTCAAATCCTCCAGTTTTAAATACTTGTGTTATAATTTCGGGGTGTTCTTGGTCTTTAGATCGTTGAGCCCTTTTAATATTCAAATGATTAATAATAAAATCCTTTAGGGCGTTTAACTGGTTTAAATTAAATACACTACTAACATTTTCAGCCCAATGTTCAAAAGTACTACCCGGTTGAACGTCTAATAAATGATAAATATGAATTAAACGGTTTTCTCTTTCTTGATCTATATAGACAAGAATTTCTAATAAACGTGTGCGTTTATATTCATTTATCCTTTCGGGCAATTCGGCAATCAATTTTAAATCTTCTCGCAATTCGTGCCATTGTGGTTTAGTATAGCCAGTACTCATTTTGAACAATATTAATTTTAACCTTTCGTAGTCCGTTTTCTAAAATCCTTATAACTTATAAATAACGGTTTCTTACCGGTTTCTTTTGTGATTCCGAGCATATACTCAAAACATTCTTTTTGAGTGGGGAAATAGCCTAATAAATTGAAATAGGAACTTGTAAAACTGTTAACGTTGTCCAGTTCGTTTCCAAAAGTTCTTATTTTAAAATCAAAATAGTTTAAAAACATTTTTTTGTCATTGATTTTTTTAACCTCGTTGTTGAGGTATTCAAAACATTCCTTTTTGGTTCCGTACTGAGGTAATAAAAGAAAATAGGTATAAGTAAAGCCAAAAATAGTGGTTAAATCATTCATTGGTTCCTGTTTTAATTAATTCCAGTTTTGCGGTTTTGGTCTTTTTACGTTCCTGGTCTTGCCAATAGCTATTCAATACCTCAGCGTTATCCATTGCGGTTTTGCCAATGTACTGTAAAAACATTTTTTCTGTGGTGTGGCCTGTAATAGCCATTAATACCGGAGTGGGTAATTTGCCGTAATGGTTAGTTGCAAAAGATCTCCGGCAAATATGACTACTTACCAATTCCCATTTTTCATATTCCCCCTTAACTTTCCGGTAAACTTTCGGTTTCAGTTTTTTCTTTTTAGCACCTTCAACAAGCTCTTTTAATTCAACTTCTTTACAGACTAATTTTATATAATCGTTAAACCGTTGGTCTGAAATTGGCCGGGGAAATTGGCCGTTGAGGTTGTTCAAAATCTCAATTACTTGAGAGTGCAAAGGGAGTACAATTTTTTGTCCGGTTTTCTTGGCGGTGTATTCTATAAAGCCATTGTGTATATTTTCAACTGTAAATTTCAATAGATCACTTACCCTCGCTCCAGTCCATACGCCAATAATTAGCCAATTCCGAGCGTTTTCTAAATAGGGCGTTTTACTAAAGTCGTGTTTAAAAATAATTTCAATTTCACCTTCAGAAAGTGTTATAAAGGTCGTGGGTTCCTTTGGTTGCCTAAATTCCTTTTTATCTATATCCTCACTAATTTTCAGTCCGTAACCTTTGGCACTTTTTACTATTGTTTTTACAAATTTCAAATAACGACCGGTTGTATTGTAACTGAGTAACTGTTTATCGTGGAGGAAATAAATAAAATCTTTGTGGAAAGCCAAATTAATATCTGTAACCTTTAATCGTTTTTTCTTATAGGCTTCAAACTCTTTTAATTTATTAACAATGGTTTGATATTTTTTTGAGGTTGCCGGAGTTACCCCAATTTTACCGTTTGACTGAATTGAGTTTTTTAAATTCTTTACAAAATAATTCCCGTAGTCAACTATATAGTTAAAATCTACATTTTCATTTTGATTAAAAAAGCTATCTATTGAACTTTTTAGCCAATCACTATTGATTAATTGCCCGGAGGTGTAACTATCATTAAAAGCATTTAAAATATAGCTCCTTAATTCGTTGAGCTCTTTCTGTAGATTTACTTTGTCGGGAAAGTCCGCTATCTGTTTAACCAATCCTTTTTTATTGTTCCAGTACTTAGGATCAATTAAAAGCTGAGTAGATTTTGTAAAGTCGAATTTACGGCCGTGTACCAATCTCAAATGAATTGTACTGGGGTTTCCGGCTCCTTTTGTGAAGTATTTTATTGTTGCCATTGGGAAATATCATTTTTGAACACTTCAAATATAACAAATGCTAATATTCTTCCCGACATCTTCCCGACATTTTACATATTTATACTGTCTAAGTATTACGTATTCTAATTATAGATATTTTTCAAATACTCATAAACAGTTATAAATAAAAGGTTTTAAAGTGTTTTTAGCCATTTTAAGGAACTATCTCAATTAGATAGGTTCAATTCCCTCCGGCTCCACGATCATTCACAACTGCGTTGTGATTTGAAACATAATAAACCCAGCAAGTTTTCTTGACTGGGTTTTGTTGTTTTAAAGCATGTGGCTTGAAA
>NZTP01000054.1 GCA_002696485.1 Altibacter sp.
AGGTGACAGGTGCATCGGGGTCGTTAAAATAGCCCCCGGGACTGGGATTCATACTGGCAACGAGCATAAAGCTTGAAGGATAGGTCACGGTAAAGCGTGCTCTTGAAATTGTGACCTCCCTATCTTCCAGCGGTTGTCGCATCACCTCCAATACCCCACGCTTAAATTCGGGTAATTCGTCTAAAAACAAAACCCCGTTATGGGCCAATGATATCTCTCCCGGTTGCGGATATTGTCCGCCGCCCACTAATGCCACATCCGAGATGGTATGGTGCGGACTGCGAAATGGTCTGCCGGTCATTACGCCTCCTTTTTCCATCGTACGGCCCGCCACACTATGGATCTTGGTGGTCTCTAGGGCTTCCGATAACGAGAGAGGCGGTAAAATACTGGGCAACCGTTTGGCGAGCATGGTTTTACCGGAACCAGGCGGACCAATTAAAATTATATTATGACCACCGGCTGCGGCGATCTCCATACATCGTTTTATGGACTCCTGACCTTTCACATCGGCAAAATCATGTTCCGGATTTTCGAGGTGTTCATAAAATTCGGCTTCCATATCTACCACGGTTTCCGTTAAAGGTATTCCCTCATTAAAAAGATCGATCACTTCTTTAATGGTGTTGGCGCCATACACGGCGATCCCGTCCACAATAGCAGCTTCCTTCGCGTTTTGCTTCGGAAGGATAAAGCCTTTAAAACCCTCTTCTTTGGCTTTCACGGCAATAGGTAATGCGCCGCGAATGGGCTGCAGACTCCCATCTAAAGAGAGTTCCCCCATGATAATAAAATCAGATAAAGGAACTTCTTCCGTTATTTGACCGGTGGCAACCAAAATTCCCATCGCCAAAGGTAGGTCGTAAGCAGACCCTTCCTTCCGCATATCGGCCGGTGACATATTTAAAATGAGCTTTTTGCCTGGAATCTTATATCCATTGTTCTGAAGCGAGGCGGCTATGCGGTAATTACTCTCTCGAATAGCATTATCGGGCAGACCCACGAGGTGGTACCCGATACCGATATCTACATTAACTTCTACTGTGATGGTGGTTGCGTCAACGCCAAAGACGGCACTCCCGTAAACTTTTGTAAGCATAAGCGATTCTTAATCGGGGAGTTGACTGCTGAAGGACTAAGGTACTAAAAAAATACCTTCCGAAGAAAAAGACAATCTAATCTATAATGATGGGTGGTACCAGATCGTTGTTAATGGCAAAGATCACCAAGCCGGCGATGTTCTTGACTCCGGTCTTTTCTAAGAGGTTCTTGCGGTGTACTTCTACCGTACGCGGACTGATAAACAGCGTGTCGGCAATCTCTTGAGTGGTGAGCTGCTTACAAATAAGTTCTAAGACATCTTTTTCGCGCGGCGTCAAGAAATTCTCATCGAAAACAGATTTTTCGCCGGCTATAGAAAGTGAGGCAGCACGTTCATTGAGGATCTGCATCACATGGTTGTCGTAATAAAACCCGTTATAAAAAACTTGTTTGAGGGTATGGATTACCTTTTCGGGAGGTGAATTCTTTACCAAATAGGCACTGGCACCAACGTCTATCATGTTTCTAATAAATGGCTTCGTATTGTAGGTGGTAAGTGTAATAATGCCAATTCCGGGATATTCCAACCGAATACGTTTTGTCGCTTCCACACCATTCAATTTTGGCATTTTAATATCCATTACAATAATATTGGGCAGCTGGGATGCTTCCGCAAGATACGCTACAAGTTCTTGCCCGTTTGAAGCTTCATAATCGATCTTTATCGATTCGTCTCGCGATAGAATATAAGACATGCCCACACGAAACAGTTCTTCGTCGTCTGCTAACACTACATGTATTTTCTCGCTCATCGCTCTATTTTTATCGTCAATTGTACGCCATCACCCGGTCTTGAATCTACCGAGAGCGTTCCGTTCAAGATCGCTACCCGATTGGTAATGCCGCTCATTCCTATGCCTTTGACCAGTGTTTTCGTATCGGGGTCGAAGCCTTTTCCATCATCTTTATATTGTAAAGATAACCGGTTTTGTTCGGTTTTAACGGTGAGCTGTAAGACAGTTGCTTCGGAATGTTTGATGGCGTTATTGAATAGTTCTTGAACAATACGAAACACATGAAGTTCCTTTTCCGGCGGTAAGAAGCCTTCCGCATACGGGAGATCGCAACGTATCTGAAACTTCTTGGTCTCTCCTACCTCATCACACAATTCTTCCAAAGCCGCTTTCAGACCAAATTTTTCGAAAGTGGGCGGCAAGAGGTCGTGCGCGATTTTACGGGAACTTTCCAAAATTGTAGAGGTAATTGACAGGATCTGCTTACCAATGGTGTTGGTATCTTGAGAAGAAATGTCCGCTTCGGTTAGAAAATTGGCATTGAGTGAAACCACATTGAGCTTTGAACTAATCGCATCGTGAAGGTCTTGTGCGATGCGCTTGCGCTCCTCTTCCTGTGTGATCAAAGTAGATTGTATCACCTCCTTTTGATGTTCGATCTCCATGCTGGCCTTTTCCAATTCGGTTTTTATAATCTTTTTTCGACTGAAATAGAAAAAAGCAATGATGGCTGCAGACATTAGGATTACTATGCCTAATGCAATAACGATAATGCCTACTATCTGTTCTTCAGAAGAAACCATGTTATTTTTTAAATTTTATTATCGTTCTATCAGCATAATTTTTCCACCATTCCAACATAATAAGCAATTGAAAAATAAGATATAAGGATATATTTATATCCTGTAAAAGACTGGGAATATAGATTGGGATTGTATCATCCAGTACTAAATTTCCGGAAGCAAAGATGAGGATACTTGACAAGAGATAAAAGAAAACACCTACATTCACAATGATAAATTCTTTTTTCTCGGATAACGATCTGTAAAAGTATAGCAAGGAATAAAAGACTAATAGAACCTGAGTAATGGTAGCGCCTATAGGGTTGTAACGAAAATACATATCCGGCGTGATTATGTATTGTACCCCTATAAAAAGCAAGGTTAACCCTCCTATAAATAAAATCCATTTATGCTGTAGCAACTCATAATAGAACAGCGACAGGAAGATAAATTGAGACACAAAATAATAAACAAACAAATATAGATTTGGTTCATTTGGATATACATATTTATGCAAACGCAAGGAAATTTGAACCAATGCTATGGCGATAAGATAGAGTGTAAAGATTTTATAGGTCTTGTTATTCTTTGAAAAACCCAGGATGTAAAAAAGGGGATATATAACTGACAAATAAATGGTAATATCCCCCAAAATATCGAATAGTTCCTTCATCTAGTTCAAAGGACTGTTAGGATCACATTTTGGCGGACACGGCTCTGAAAAATCCCAGATCCCGTTGGCTCCTGCATCAATGGTATTGAGCGAGGTGGGCAGCAAGTCTTCATACACCCCTTCGCGATTTTTTTCGGTTCCCACGATGATCAACTTTTCGGTATTGGAAGTAGTGTCAATACCCAAATAGGCTCGTACACAAGCGTCCCCGGAAGTAGGATTACCCATTTCGGCAAGTACACCCTGCAGATCCTGTACGGGTATTAAAAATGCGCGTGCATCGGTGGAGGGTGTACTTCTCCAATTCGCGGTCCAATCTTTTGCTTGCTGAAGGGTAATCTTTTTGTCTGTCTGACTCATACAATAGTGGTTTAAGGTTATTATCAGACTTAAAAATATAAAAAAGCAACGGTTTGCTGCTGTGGGACCGAAGAAGATTTCAGAATAAAAAGAACGGCCCGCTATCGGTTCTGTAGTTTTTTAAGTAATTGCTGTGTAGAAGGATTATCGATCACGGTATCCTTCTCCTGTCGAATCGCCTTTAAGGTGTTGTTCGCCAGCTTTTTACCCAATTCAACACCCCACTGGTCATAGCTGAAAATATTCCAGATCACCCCCTGTACGAACAACTTATGTTCGTAAAGTGCCATAAGACGACCCAAGGAATTAGGGGTAAGTTTCTCCAGCAAAAGCGTTGTATTTGGTTTATTGCCTTCAAATCTTTTGAAAGAATTTTCCACTTCGCTCCCCAAGGTTCCTTGCATCAAGGCCTCCGACTGTGCCAGGCAATTGGCCATTAAAATGTTTTGATGTTCTGTATCCCCGTGAAGGGATTCTGAAAAAACGATCAAATCTACAGGGATCAATTTGGTTCCTTGATGTAAAAGCTGAAAGAACGCATGTTGGGCATTGGTACCCGTGGTACCCCATACAATCGTTCCGGTTTGATAGGTTACGGGATTCCCGTTTCTATCTACTCCTTTTCCGTTACTTTCCATCACGGCTTGTTGTAAATAGGGAACTAATTTCGTAAGGTATTGGGAATACGGAATAACCGCCTCGGTCTCGGTTCCGAAGAAATTATTATACCATATAGATAGTAGCGCTAAGGTTACCGGAATGTTCTTTTCGAAATCTGTATTCCTAAAATGTTTGTCCATGTCATGAGCCCCTTGCAATAATGCTTTAAAGTGGGTATAACCAATTGCACAACAAACCGATAAACCTACGGCACTCCACACCGAGAAACGACCGCCTACCCAATCCCATAACGGAAAGGTGTTCTCTTTTGCGATACCAAACGCCTGCACAGCTTCCAGGTTTGTAGAAACCGCTACAAAATGCTTTTCAATAGTTTCGGGCGGCGCCTGCTCTAAAAACCAACGCCTCACCGTATGTGCATTGACCAGGGTCTCATGTGTGGTAAAACTCTTGGAAACCACAATAAAAAGCGTGGTCTCGCGGTCGACAGTTTTAAGGATCTCTGCGATATGATCCCCATCTACGTTCGAAAGAAATTGCACATTTAAATGATTCTTATAGAATGTAAGTGCTTCGGTCACCATTTCAGGACCTAACGTACTTCCGCCTATCCCTATATTCACAATATCTGTAATAGGTTTTCCTGTATAGCCTTTCCACGCTCCGCTTATCACCGCCTGTGAGAACTGTTTCATTTGATGTAAGGTCGCGGAAACCATCGGATTCATGGTTTCAAAATCACGCAGTGCCGTATGCAATACGGCGCGTTGTTCGGTTTTATTGATCTGTTTTCCGGTAAACTGTGCATCTATCGCATCTTTTAACCCAACTTCCTCCGCCAGTTCATAAAGCAAAGAAAGGGTCTCCTGCGTAATACGGTTCTTTGAAATATCCACATACACCGATTGCCATTGCAGTCCCATTTTTTTCGCTCTCTCGGGGTCTTCTTGGAACAGATCGGGAACATTTAAACACCTAACTTCTTCAAAATGGCGCGTGAGCTTCTTCCAAGCTTGAGTAGTGGTAGGATCTATGGAGGGTAAGGACATGCGAAGTTGGGTCTTTTATCGTTTGGTTATGGTTTCGAACCTATACGGTGCGTACGGTAATAGTCTATGAGCCCGTCGATAGGACGTTGTAACACGTTCCCTATTTGCAGGTGATGCGCTTTACAACGTTCCTTGAGGATCTTTTCTGAAAAATAAGCGATAGAGCCTATAAAATGTATGGGTACTTCTTTTGCTTCGGAAAAAGGAAGCACTCTGCACGCCAGGAACTCATCGATCCCTTTTCGTATCAATTGGTAAAAATAATCGTTTATCTCTTCCGAAGTAAAAATAAATTCGGCAAAAGAAGCAAGATAGGCATTCGCATTGGGTTTTTTGTATAATTGCTGTTTGATGGTGTCGGGATTCAGATCGAAGCGGGCATCAAAATCTGAAGCGACCGAAGCGGGCATCCGTTCATAAAAATAATCCCGAAGCAGTTCTCTTCCGAAGTAATTGCCACTAGCCTCATCCATCACCGAGTAGCCTAATGACGGCACCTTGGTGTGCAGGGTCGTTCCGTCAAAGTAGCAACTATTGGAGCCCGTACCCAAAATACACACAATACCCGGAGTGGTCGTGACCGCATGCACCGCCGCTACCATATCCTCATGCACGGTGATCGCGGCATTCTCAAAAACGCGCTCTAAAGTCGCCTGAAGCATGGCAACGGGCGTTTTGGTTCCGCAACCGGCCCCGTAAAAATCCAAGTGGCTTACTTTGGTCATAATGGTTTGGAGCGCTTGGTTGGAGAGGATTCGCCGTTCGATCTCTTCTTGGGGAACGATCGCAGGATTTAGACCCGGTGTTTGTGTTTTAAGCAAAATACCTCCACTGTGATCCATCAGGATCCAGTCACATTTGGTCGATCCACCATCGGTAAATAGTATCATAGTTACAGGGTTGCCACGTGTGCTGCCAGGTCGATCAATTTCGTCGAATAGGCATATTCATTATCGTACCAAGCCACTAACTTAAAGAAATTATCATTAAGGGCAATACCTGCTTCGGCGTCAAAATTACAGGTATGGGGATCGCTTACAAAATCCTGCGATACCACCGGTTCATCGATATATTGAACGATCCCTTTGTAAGCTCCTTCCGACGCTTCTTTAAAGATGCGTTTTATATCGTCATAACTCGCCGATTTCTCAGTGCGAACCGTAAGATCCACCACCGAAACATCGGTCGTTGGCACCCGAAATGCCATACCGGTCAATTTTCCTTTTAATTCGGGGATCACTTTGGTTACTGCCACGGCTGCTCCCGTTGTTGTTGGAATGATATTGCTAAGGGCACTACGTCCCAAGCGGTAGTTCTTTCGGGAGGGTTGATCCACGGTTGATTGGGATGCCGTAACCGAATGAACAGTGGTCATAAGCGCTTCCACTATTCCCAACGAGTCGTGCAGAATCTTTGCCATAGGTGCCAAACAATTGGTTGTACAGGATGCATTTGAAACGATGGTATCTGAAACTTTTACTTCGGAATGATTCACTCCCATAACAAACATAGGAGCTGTTTTGGATGGTGCAGAGATCACAACCTTCTTAGCACCGGCTTTTAGATGTGCCGAAGCCGCCTCAACCTCTTTGAAGATGCCTGTGCAATCAACAATAATTTCTGCGCCCACAGCATCCCATTTTAAGTTTGCAGGATCTTTTTCGGACGACACCCGAACCGTTTTACCGTCGACCACTAAATTACCGCGATCCACTGCTACGGTTCCGGGATATTTCCCATGTACCGAATCGTATTTTAAAAGATAGGCCAAGTGTTCAACGTCCAATAAATCGTTTACAGCTACTACTTCTATATTTGAGTGATTGGCCGCAATTCGAAAGGCAATTCTCCCGATACGCCCAAAACCGTTGATTCCAATTTTTATACTCATCTATTCCATTTCTTTTTGCTCGGTGCTTACTGCAACCTTCGTTAGTATATCTAGCATTCAATTTAGATCGATGTGATATCTGCCACACGTATTAACTCTTCATCAATAACGTTCGACCCTTGTATCGCTTCTGTAAAGGGAACAGACACCACCTTATTATGAACCAGGCCGATCATGACATCGCGTTCGCCACGAAGTAAGGCATCAATAGCACCAACCCCAAGTCTGCTTGCCAAGACCCGATCATAACAACTGGGGGCTCCACCCCGCTGAATGTGTCCCAATACGGTAACACGTACTTCGTATTCCTGCAAATGTTCCTCTATGTATTTTGCCAGTTCAAATATGTTCTTTCCTATTTGGTCTCCTTCGGCAACCACTACGATACTCGAGCTCTTTCCCGACTTCTTACTTCGCTTTAGGGAAGCGACCAATCGTTCCCGACCCATATTTTGCTCGGGGATGAGGATCTCTTCGGCACCTGCCCCTATTCCTGCATTCAAGGCGATATCCCCAGCATCACGCCCCATGACCTCTACCAAGAACAAACGATTGTGCGAATTGGCGGTGTCTCGTATCTTGTCGATCGCCTCCACCACTGTGTTTAGAGCTGTGTCATAGCCAATGGTAAAGTCGGTTCCATTGATATCATTATCAATGGTTCCCGGCAATCCCACCACCGGGAAGTTATGTTCTTCATTAAAGACTATGGCACCGGCAAAGGTACCATCCCCACCAATGACCACTAAGGCATCGACTTTAGCTTTGTTTAATTGGTCATAGGCTTTCTGCCTTCCTTCTTTGGTTCTGAAATCTTTTGATCTTGCCGACTTTAAAAAAGTACCGCCTCTATTGATGATGTTTTTTACCGAACGTGCATCCAGTTCCTTAAAATCTCCTTCGATCAATCCTTGAAGACCGCGATAGATACCCACACATTCTAATTGGTGGTAGGCACAGGAACGCACTACGGCACGGATAGCAGCATTCATGCCCGGAGAGTCGCCTCCACTGGTCAAAACAGCAACTTTTTTTATCGTGGTATTCATTACGTAAAACTATGATTTAATTTTAAAGGGAACAATGACTTGAGTCATTTTATTGTGCGTGCTCTACTCTGAAGACAGTATACAACTCTCTGTATGGTGTCTTTGAAAAAAATACGTGTTTGTACGTATGGACTTGCGTGCTAATGAAATTTATCTTTGGTAATGAATTAGTGAATAGGTGTCGGAATATTTTTTGTGGGGATAGAAAATTTTTCCGGCGCGCTTTTTAGAAGTTGCTTAAACGCTTTTAAAATTTACTAAGTTAGGTTTGTTATAGCGTCCAGGTGAAGACCGGGGCGCTTTTTTTTATACCTTATCCCTACCTTCTATTTTTCAAGAACGGTAAACTCTATAGACGAATCATTAAAGACTTTATGGGTTTGTTTTTGAAAGTCACTTTCCTTTGCTTCAAAGATATTGGGAACGTAGGTTTGCGGATTGAGATCGATCAAAGGGAACCAAGTACTTTGCACCTGCACTTGTATCTTATGCCCTTTTTTGAAGGTGTGATGCACATCCTGCAACTTGATGGTTACCGGAGTTTTTGTGTTTGGCTCAAAAGGTTCGGGATTGCTGAAATCATTTCTAAAACGTCCTCGCATCACTTCACTGCGAACCATCATATGGTAATTACCCATCTTTAGATATTCCTGCGTTTCCTCGTAATCGGGGGCATCCGGCGGATACACATCAATGACCTTAACAATCCAGTCGGCAGCGGTACCCGTAGTAGCGACTTGCAACTTTGCCAGTATATCTCCCGCAAGGGTAATATCTTCGGAAAGCACAGGTGTTTCGAAGACTAATACATCGGGGCGACGCGCAGCAAACCGTTGATCGTCTGTCATGTACTTTCTGGGGGTGAATACCATTTTGATATCTTCGGAATAAGGAACCGGTTTCTTTGGATCGCTTATAAATTCTTCGAAGGTGTAACTTTTTTCAGCAAAGGGATTAAGACGTTGTCCGCTTTGCAACCAATAGGTTTTTCTTGACGTATTCTTAGGAGGCCATTCAGAATAACTCTTCCATTCACGCGAGCCGGAATCGAACATATAGGCTTCAGGAAGTCCTGTACTTCCGTCACCGGATTTTTTTAAAAAATGATTAAAGAATTTGGTTTCTACATCTCGCTGGTAATCCCGAGAAAGATTGTCCCCAAAATACACATTGCCAATCGCCTGCCGTACATTAAGCCTCGCCCAATCGCCATGACTCCAAGGACCAAACACCATAGTGTTGTACGTGTCGCTGCTCTCTTCAATGGCTTCATAGGTTTCAAATGGCCCGTAAAGATCTTCGGCATCAAACAAGCCACCTACGACCATAACAGCCGGTTTAATGTTCTTTAAATGCTGAATGATCCCTCGCGAACGCCAAAACTCATCATAATTTGGGTGTTCTTTCAGCTGCTGCCAGAACACATTATCCTCTTTGTAATATGTATCTAGGTTTGACAAAGGTCCAATGTCCAGAAAAAATTGATACTGATCCTCAGTACCCAGCTCGGGAAAAGAGTACCAGGCTTCGGTAGTAGGTTGGGTCTTTTCGTAGCCAAAGACGGCGGTGGCACGCCAATAACTTAGCAGATATGCTCCGTTGTGATGAAAGTCATCAAAAAAGAAGTCCCCAATACAGGCTTGAGGTGACGAAGCCTTTAAGGCAGGGTGCGCATCCAACAATGAATACGTAGCGTAGAAACCCGGATAGGAAATTCCCCAAGTACCCACGCGCCCGTTATTGTTAGATATATTCTTTACCAACCAATCAATACTGTCGTACGTATCGCTGGCCTCATCCACCTGATTTCCGGTCTTATTGGGTATGTACGCACGCATGTTATCATATACGCCTTCGCTGTTCCATCGGCCGCGAACATCTTGATATACAATAATGTTCTTTTCTTTCATTAAATACTCATTAGGACCGATCTTGGAACGAAACTGATCCTCCCCATACGGCTGACAACTATACGGTGTTCGTTGAAACAAAATTGGATACGTCGTCGATGTATCTTTAGGTGCATAAATCACAGTGAACAGTTTCACACCGTCGCGCATGGTGATGTATGTTTCAGTTTTGGTGTAATTATCCTTTACATACGTATCCTCCTGCGCCATAGCGAAGGTTCCTAAAAGGACGGTAATAACTACTAAAAGACTTCGTTTCATCATGTTCTATTTTTTTGCTTCAGAAAAGTTCTTCAATCCTTCTTGCAGCCAATACAAGTACTCATCGGCATCGGGCGTATATGCCGCCGGTTTGTTCAAAAGGTTGTAATCAGCGTCCATCAACACATAATACGGTTGCGAATTGTTCTGAAAGTTAAGCGTTTGAAAAGTGGCCCATTTATCTCCTACTGTTTTGATGGTCTTGACGCCTCCCTTGGGTTTCAAGTAATGGAATTTTTCATCTTCCTCAAGTTCTTTCCTGTCATCTACATAAAGTGAAATAAGAATGTATTCGTTGTTAATCACATCGAAAATATCATCCCTGCTCCACACCTGCTCTTCCATCTTTCTACAATTTACACAGGCCCAACCGGTAAAATCAATCATTATGGGTTTCCCTGAAGCTTTTGCAGCTGCTACTCCGGCTTCAAAATCTTTATAGGCCTCTAAGCCTAAGGGTGCTTCCGTTTCCTTATCATACAAACTATAGAACAATGGCGGAGGAAAGCCACTTAACAATTTTAAATTTGCATAACTGGAATTGGTAAGTCCCGGCACCAAATATAACATAAAGGCAAAGCTCAATACACCCAGTAATATATTACCCGCCGGGGGTCTCTTCTTTTTCGGCCCGTCATGGGGAAAGCGAATTACACCAAATAAATACAACGCCATTCCCAGTGCGCAGAGGATCCAGATGCCAATAAAGATCTCCCGCTTCAATAAACCCCAATGTTCTACGAGATCAGCGTTGGAAAGGAATTTAAAGGCGAGACCTAATTCAATGAACCCAAGTACTACTTTCACTGTATTGAGCCATCCACCACTCTTTGGCAGGTTATTGAGCCAATTTGGAAACATGGCAAAGAGTGCAAAAGGCAGTGCAAGTGCCAGCCCAAAACCGCCCATCCCAAAACTAAGCTGCATGGCACCGCCATCACTGGTGAGGGAACCACCTAACAAGGAACCTAAAATAGGTCCCGTACATGAGAACGAAACGATGGCAAGGGTTAGCGCCATAAAAAAGATTCCAATAAAACCTCCTATACTGGTTGCTTTATTGTCCATCCTAGAGCTCCAAGAACTTGGTAAAGTGATCTCATAAAAGCCAAAGAAGGAAAACGCGAACACCATAAAAATGATAAAGAAGATCACATTAAGAGTTACATTGGTGGAGATATTGTTCAGGATCTCAGGGTCGAGCGAATCCAATAAATGGAATGGAAGGCTTAATAGCACATAGATCAAAAATATGAACAAGCCGTATAGGATTGCATTGGCCAGACCATTTTGCCTGTTCTTTGCGCTTTTAGTAAAAAAGGATACGGTTAAGGGTATCATTGGGAACACACAGGGCGTAAGTAAGGCGATCAAGCCTCCTACAAATCCCAAAAGAAAGATGGTAAGGAAGCCTTTTTCCTCGCCTTCGTCATCCGGTTCAAAGCGTTCTTTACCTTTTA
Source organism: Altibacter sp. (assembly GCA_002696485.1). Taxonomy (GTDB): domain Bacteria; phylum Bacteroidota; class Bacteroidia; order Flavobacteriales; family Flavobacteriaceae; genus Altibacter. The sequence goes on from NZTP01000054.1 coordinate 11,892, forward strand.
TATCTATGGACAGGGCAGCCGTCTTTTCCAGATCGGCTTCGGTGAGTTCTGCAGATGTGGCCGTAGCCGATGCATCGTTCAAACCCAATTTGAAGTTTTTAGTATCGGGAGGCAAGCATTTTTCATCATCACATACCGAATAATAGATCTCTACTTCAATAGAAAGACCTTCAGGGTTTATAATTCGGATGGGCTGTATAAAGACCGCTTTCTTTTCAAAAAAAACAATATCTGCTTCAAAGACAGGATCCCATATTGGATCAACTTCCGGTTCTTGGGTCTTCCCGATAAGCTCGAAGGTTTCAGCAGAGGCGTTGAATGCAAACTCTGTGGGGATTGGGCCAAGTTCTACATCGGCTTCTTCCTGACTGTAAAGATGCCAACCATCGTCAATCTTAGCAGTCATAATGACATTATACACATCGTCTTTTTCCTGCTCCACCGCTACCTTCCATGAAACGGGGTCGAGGATCTCTTGTGCGAGTATGGGAGAGAGAAATAAACCAAAGAAAATGAGGAGGGCAATAAGCTTTTTCATACTGTATTTAGGGAGTTGTTGTAATTTCTAGAATGTGTTCTGTTTTTTCTGTTGCCTTAAACCGATCGTCCATTCGCATTCCTACGATCCAAATAATCTGATCTTTGCTACACAACAGCCATATATTTTCTTTCGCCACCAAAGATAACTTTTCATCTTTAAAAAACTTGCTCAATTTCTTTTTTCCTTGCATGCCAAAGGGCTGAAAAGCATCCCCCTTTTGCCATTTTCGAAGCTGTAACGGAAACTGTATTTTATCCCTATCCACATAAATCGTACTAGGCGTGGTATTTCCTATCTTCTCGGTAGAATTAATCTGGAGCGGTATGGGATGATCGATTTTTTTTTCGTTTTCTGAAATAAAAATCTCGGTTCTATCCTCTTCCGAAGGGATTTCGGTAAGCAGAAACACATCCCTGTCTTTTAGCAAGCGGTGTGATCCCGAAAAAATCTGCTTTCCGGATTGTGCCGAAACCAAGTTTGAAATATCATCCCAAGAGGTAAATCCGAAAGGCGCCAACAACTCATAAAGCAATGCATCGGTATGCGGCAGTTCTTCCAGTTTCTTGGTGTCGATCTTATAGCCCCCGTCCATTTCTGAAATAGCCAAATTGTAAATAAGCGCCATATAGTCTTCAATGAGATCACGGCTTGATTGTAAATGTTCTTGTGTTGTTTTGAAATTCTGAAGCACTTGAGGTGCAAGAACTTTATACATGGGAAGCACGTCCAATCGCAGTTTATTTCGTAAATACTCGGTGTTAAGGTTACTGCTGTCCTCACGCCAATACCATTTTTCTCGCTTAGCAAAATCCATGATTTCTTGTCGGGAAAAAGGTAGCAGCGGTCGCACCACACGCTCGTTTTGCGCCGGAATCCCTGTTAAACCGCGTAATCCTGTGCCTCGTGAGAGATTGATAAAGAACGTTTCCAGATCGTCGTCTGCATGATGTGCTGTGAGAATATAGTCATATTGAAAATCCTTCAGTAATTCCTCAAACCAACGGTATCGCAATTCACGGGCAGCCATTTGTGTTGATAATTTAGTCGCGGAAGCATACGCTTTTGTGTCGAACGTTTCTGTATAGACCGGCACCGAAAGCCTTTCAGCAAGATCAATTACAAAAACCTCGTCCTCATCACTTTCTTTGGCGCGTAACGAAAAGTTACAGTGTGCTAAACCAATTTCAAACGTAAGCATGTGCATGGCACGTGCGAGGGCCACACTGTCCAGGCCACCACTACAAGCTACTAATAACTTCCTTCCGTTTAGGAAGGAAAGATTGTTTTTAATATGGTCTTTTAGTTTAACTAACAATGTAAAGTATGTCAGATTAATTAATGATTAGTAAAAGTAAGGAAAATGGAAAATGAGGAATTTATTAATTTTCATCATTCTTTTATATTCAATTTAGCGATTAAATAATTAAGTATTTTTTCCAATACAATACACTGTTATGCTACAAAATTAAGCAACATTTTAGCATCCCTTTGTAGAAAATCCAGTATCCCTCAACCTTTGTCCTATAATTCATTCCTTGCTTTTTACTCCTTTACTATCGCTCCAACACTTCCCGCATGGCTTTTGCTTTTAACAGACACTCTTCGTATTCGCTCTCGATACGAGATTGTGCCGTAATGGCACCGCCCACAGAGAAGCTTACATATTTTTTTTGAGCATTATACAAAATACTCCGGATCACTACGTTGAAATCGAAATCACCATTAGGTGCGAAATATCCCAATGCCCCGCTGTATACCCCACGCTTAGTATCTTCCAATTGCTCAATGAGCTTCATAGCCGAAATTTTAGGAGCTCCTGTCATGCTTCCCATGGGAAAAGTATTTTTCAGGATTGCTATAGGCGAAACATCGTCCTCTACCCGGCATGAGACGGTAGAGATCAATTGATGTACTTGCTGAAAGGTATAGACCTTACAAAGTTCATCCACCCGTACACTTCCTTTTTTAGCAATGCGGGAAAGGTCATTTCGCACAAGGTCTGTGATTATGATGTTCTCGCTTCGCTCTTTAGGATCTTCCAGCAATTCCTTTCGAATAGTAGCATCTTCTATGGGGTCTGTTGCTCGTTTGGCTGTCCCTTTTATGGGTTGTGAGATTACGTGATCTCCACGCTTCTTTAGGTAGCGCTCCGGTGAAGCCGACAAGATATAGTGATGACCCAGTTTGAGGAAGCCGGCAAACGGAGGATTAGAGATCGCGTTTAAATGGTGGTATGTTCTAAGCGGATCGATCGATGTACCTTCAGCAAAGAACTCCTGACAAAAATTAGCTTCGTAGATATCGCCACGTTCAATATGATGCAACAGCTGTGTTACTTTTTCAAAATAGGCCTCTCTTGAGGTGCGCAGCTGAATCTTTAAGGGGCTATTTTCTTTAGTACCTTCTGCTTCGGAAGTATCTGTATTCATAATCTCTTGCCAATCCTGTTCCATTTCCTCTGCTACCATGGGTAAATACTGGAGCGTGACTTCAGTTTCAGAAAATAGAAAAACTTTTTTAGGCTGAAAGAAATAGAGATCCGAAAATTCGAGGCCATCATAATTCGCAGACGAAAGGGATTCCAGATCGTTTTTTAGATCATATCCCAGATAACCAAACCACCAATCGCGATTAGCGAGGTATTCCTCCAAATCGTTAAAAGCACCGGCAGCATCGGTTACTAAAGATGTAAGTCCATCCACGGCCAACAAAGCCTCATATCGAGAATCCAATTGTTCGTATTGATTAGAGTCCAACCAAACCACTTCCTCATATTGCTGTGCCCATTTCAGGAAACGTTGCTTCACGCTATCGTCCAGCGAAAAAGTGATCTTTTTTTCACTGCGCATTACGAGTCGATTTGGTGCAAGAAATTTTGAAGGACATCGATAAATCCAAGGTATAAGGTCTCATTGGTGATTTTCTTTTCGGTTACTGAAAAGTTCTCAGAAAAGGAAGGAAAGGAAAAGCTTTCAACGATCTCTGCCCCAAAACGGGGTAATGTATCTTTTGTATAAGCCAATGCCGAAGCAGCTCCTCGTTTACCATTCGACGTACTCATAAGCAATACCTTCTTATCTTCTAAGAATTTTCGATCCAAACGAGACAGCCAGTCAGTCACATTTTTAAAAAAGGCAGAAACCATCCCATTGTGTTCATTCACAGAGATGAGTATGGCATCGGCCTCACGGATCTCATTCTTAAGTAAGGTTAAATCAACGGCATACCCGTTTTGCTTTTCGATATCTTCACTAAATAATGCCAATTTATAATCGGTAAGACGAATTACTTTCACTTCATGATCGGCTATTTGAGATGTGGCAAAAAGAACCAGTTGATGGTTGATGGACGTACTGCTATTGCTGCCTGCAAAGGCTAAGATTTTTTTCATTTTTCAAAGATATTCAATTTAAAAGAAACCTTTTCAAGGTCTTTTCCTACAAAAATATGCAAACATTAAAGTTAATTCTTACAAATCAAGTGCACTTTATCGAATTAAGCGTTCTATTCATCGAATAAACTTGAAATTCAAGCAGTTATGTTTGGAGGTGCAACAATTACGTTTTAATATTGCTCAACGATAACCCCAAATTATCGATACTTATGAAAAACACTACTTATGCAATTATTGCACTGTTACTTAGTGCATTTGCCCCCGCAATCGCACAAGTTGGAATTGGAACTACAAACCCAAGAAGTCTACTCGACATTTCTGCCTCAAGTTCAACAGCACCCACCAGTAGCGATGGGATTTTAATTCCTAGAGTATCTTCTTTTCCCGACAACGATCCGGGTGTAGATCAAGACGGAATGATGCTATTCCTTTCTTCGGCGGTAGGTACGAATGACAAAGGATTCTATTATTGGGACCACAATCAAACAAAATGGATCTCTGTAGGTTCGGAAGAATGGCAACCGGGAGTCAACAATTCCGGAGATAAGTTAATTTATGCTACTCGTGCTAAACTTACCGGTACCGATATGGTTATTACTGATGATGGTCGCATAGGCTTTGGTACGAGTGATCCGGTAGAACGTTTTGAATTTAGAGGTCCCGGAGACAATGATTTTCAAATTACAAGTGCCAATACCAATCCGCCAAACTTTATTCTATATAATACAGGAGGAACTATTGATGCCCCAACAGCGTTAGCAACCGATCAAGAAATTGGAGCTTTGGTGATCAAGACACACGACGGATCCGGCATTCGAGAAAATGGTGGTTTTAGATTCTATATGGATGGTTCACCCGCCCCCGGCAGTGTCCCTTCAAAGTTTGTGATCAGCACGACTCCTAACGGCAGCATTTCTCAAAGAGAACGTATTATTGTTCGAAGTACAGGAAATGTAGGAATTAGTGAGTCAAATCCAACAGCATCGTTACACGTACGTGCAGGTACATCAACGGCTGGATCGGCTCCGTTAAAATTCACGGCCGGCACCAATCTTGCGGTGGCAGAATCTGGTGCTATGGAATTTGATGGTTCTAACCTGTATTTTACACCTTCAACAGAAAGGCAAACCGTTTTTAAGGGTTATACGAATACCGCTTCTCTTAATTTTCCTACCATTACGGCAAATAACGCTTCAGATTTGACTATTACAGTACCCGGTGCAGATATTGGAGACGTTTGTAATGCATCACCGAGTGGTGCTATAGAAGCCGGTCTTATCTGGAATAGTTTTGTAAGTGCCGCCAATACTGTAACGATTAGAGTTTCCAACGTTAGAAGCAGCACGATTGATCCCGTTGCTCGCTCTTGGAAAGTCAATGTAACAAAATAATGTGTTCATCGATCCCCCCATACAATGATTGATGAAAAACAAAAACCATCTGCAAACGCAGATGGTTTTTTATTACATGCGAATTGAGTTTCTTACACGTGAAGAGCTCTGTCTTCGGTAGCCGCCAAAGCAGCTTCTTTAACCGCTTCTGCATAGGTTGGATGCGCATGGCTCATACGAGCAATATCCTCGGCACTTGCCCGAAATTCCATAGCCGTAACCGCTTCAGCGATCAAATCGGCGACACGGGCTCCTACCATGTGTACTCCCAATACTTCATCGGTTTCTTTATGAGAAAGGATCTTCACAAATCCATCGGTATCACCGCTGGCACGAGAACGTCCTAAGGCCCGCATAGGAAATTGCCCTACTTTAAAGGCGACCCCTGCTTCGGCGAGTTGTTCTTCGGTCTTTCCTACCGAGGCTACTTCAGGCCAGGTATAAACAACGCCGGGAATTAGGTTGTAATCGATATGTGGCTTCTGTCCCGCAATGGTTTCAGCAACAAATACACCTTCTTCTTCGGCCTTGTGCGCTAACATCGCTCCGCGTACCACATCACCTATGGCATAGATATTCTTTATGTTGGTCTGTAGATGCTCATTCACTTCCACCATACCGCGTTCATTGATCTTTACTCCGGCATTTTCAGCCTTTAATCCATCGGTAAAGGGACGTCTTCCAACAGAAACCAAACAATAATCACCTGTAAAGGTCACTTCGTTATCTTTCTTGTCGGTTGCAGTAACGGTCACTTCGTTCTTCTTACGAGTTACGGCAGAAACTTTGTGCGAAACATAGAATTTCACACCTTGCTTCTTCATCACTTTGGTAAGTTCCTTACTTTGGGCACTGTCCATGGTCGGGATGATCCTGTCCATATACTCAACCACCGATACCTCCGCCCCCAGTCGGCGATAGACCTGACCCAACTCCAACCCTATCACACCACCACCAATAACGATGAAATGCTTGGGCACTTCGGTGAGTTTTAGTGCTTCGGTTGAGGTAATGATGCGTTCTTTATCAATTTTTATAAAAGGCAAACTGGCAGGTTTACTGCCTGTAGCTATGATGGCATGCTTGGCCTCTATGGTTTGATTCTTTTCACCGGTGATCTCGATGTGTGTAGCATCTTTAAACGATCCTGTTCCCGTAAAAACGTCTACTTTATTCTTGTTCATCAAGAACTCGATGCCTTTTGTGGTTTGATCCACGACCGACTGCTTTCGGTCGATCATCTTTTTAAAGTTGAGCTTGATCTCCCCTGGGATCTCGATCCCGTGCTCCTCGAAATGCTTTAGAGCATCCTCATAATGGTGCGACGAATCGAGCAGCGCCTTACTAGGGATACATCCCACATTTAAACACGTGCCTCCAAGAGTAGTGTATTTTTCGATGAGTGCGGTCTTCATTCCCAATTGGGCGCAACGAATGGCCGCTACATATCCCCCGGGACCGGAACCAATTATTGCAACATCATAGGTGCTCATAAAGTAAATTTTAGATTAACGATTTACCGAGGTAATTACTTCGGTCTTTGCTGTTGCAAAAGTACAAATGTTTTATCGTTGAGCAAGACCGTTCTCTACCGAAAATTCGCTTTCCTTTTTCTTCTTCGGAAAGAAATGAAGTCTTAAGAATTCAGCTAAGTGTGAGTACTGTTGTATTCTTCACTTTACTAATTGAAAATGAACTTTGCGTACTTCCAATATGTTGTAGTGTGGTCAATTTTGAAACCATAAACGTTCTAAAATGTTCCATATCCTTCACCAATACCTTTAGCAGGTAGTCGTATTCACCACTTACATGGAAACACTCCAGTACTTCGGAAAGCCGGGTAACTTCCGATTCGAACTTGGTGACATATTCTCTGGAGTGTTGTGTCAATTTTATTTGACAGAACACCAACAACTCCAGGTCCACTTTTTCCGGTTGCACTAACGCTATGTATTTTTGAATCACCCCTTCCCGTTCCAGTTTTTTGATCCGCTCATACACTGCAGTAACCGAAAGATTCAATTTATTGGAAAGTGCTTTATTGGTCTGTTTGGCATTGTGCTGTAAGTGCGCAAGCAATGCTTTATCGGTATTATCTAAAGGTATCATTCTGAAAAATTTTCAGCAAAATATATAAAATGAATTAAATACCGAAAAATTTTCAGCATAAATACACTATGCATGTTTTATTATCTATTATTTGAGACATTTATTGACTTTAAATCTACATACAAGTATCTTTGAAGCATACTAAATTCTGAAAACTATGACCTTCAAACCAGCAGACAAGATACAAGACCTTCAATATTTTGGAGAATTTGGCGGTGTGAATCCCTCCATATCCGATTCCTCAACCTACACGTTCCTATCGGCTAAAACCATGTTCGATACGTTCGAAGGAAACGCCGAAGGGTGTTACTTATATTCCCGACACACTACGCCCTCCAATCTATATTTGGGCGAAGCATTAGCTGCTATGGAAGGGACTGAGACTGCGAATGTTACGGCCAGTGGTATGGGCGCCATCGCACCAACCATCTTCCAATTTTGTGAACAGGGCGATCATATAGTTTCGAGCAGGACGATCTACGGGGGTACGTATGCTTTTCTTAAGAATTTCACGCCGCGGTATGGCATCAAGACCTCCTTTGTCGATATCACACAGTTAGAAATGGTTGAAGCGGCAATCACGAACAAGACCAAGATTCTTTATTGTGAGTCGGTAAGCAACCCATTATTGGAAGTAGCCGATCTAGAAGGCTTGGCAAAGATCGCCAAGAGGCACAACATTCCTCTATTGGTCGACAATACCTTTTCCCCGCTCACTATCTCACCTAAAAAACTTGGAGCCGATGTCGTGTTACATAGTTTAACAAAATTCATTAACGGGAGTAGTGACACTATGGGGGGCGTGGTATGTGGAAGTCAGGAATTGATCGATACACTCCGCAACGTGAACGACGGTGCCAGTATGCTTTTGGGGGCTGCAATGGACAGCTTACGGGCAGCTTCCATTTTAAAGAACCTTCGTACGCTCCACATTAGAATGAAGCAACACAGTCATAACGCCCTCTTTCTGGCTGAAAAATTTGAAGCCGATGGTATTAAGACAGTGTATCCGGGGCTCGCCTCACATCCCGGTCACGCGTTGTTCAAGCAAATGATGAATAAGGAGTATGGTTTTGGCGGTATGCTAACGATAGATGTGGGGAGTTTGGACAAGGCCAATGAACTTATGGAATTGATGC
>NZTP01000055.1 GCA_002696485.1 Altibacter sp.
CAGTTCCACATGGTACCATGTATTTACCGCTACGGGATACGTATAAGTTGTGCTGCTTACAAATTGTAAAAATCCGGTATTGAAATAAACAAAGGCGACGCCGTTGCCAAAGTTATTGTTATCCCCAAACACCATATAGCCGGAAGGGACGTTAACATTCGAAGATTTTACCCTCCAGGAAACTGAAGTAGGTTGAGAAGAAGGGAATGTAGTGCGCAAACCAGAATAATGACCGGAACTTCCCGTTTGTTGCAAACAGAAACTGCCTACTGCGGGTGCCGTGGTGGTAGCGGCTTGTACAGAGTAGCTTCCCACCCCCGCGGTCCAATTATTAATAGTACCCGATTCGAATCCATCGGTAAAGACTTGTGCCGTTCCCGAGGCCATCACCATCACAGTGAGTAGGAGGAAAGCGGAAAGTTTCGTTGCAAAAGTTGATTTGATATGGGGGGTACCCACAGAAAACAGCATGAAGGGGAAGACACTCTTCATGCAAGGTAATAGTGATCGCATAAGCAGAATTTGGTTAGTTATTTTGAAAAATTCGACCCGAAAGTACTACTTCAAAGCCAACAATCAAATAGGGGGTAGAGGAGAATTCCTACAAATAATTGATTTGCAGGATGCTAGCACTGTAAATTTAACACAATCTCTTGATTTTAAGAAGAGTGAGTGTTTCAACGGTAAATTGTGCAATACGTCGAATGAAAATAGTATAAGCTTTTGACAATCAATCACATGTATAACGTTCCTATACGTCTGCTGTGCATGAGTCACCGGGCATATAATCGTTTGAGAAAAGGGACTTAATTAGGCATTCTTGGTTTCCAATACCAACGGCTCTGTAATGCATACATCCTGAACATTTTGAAAGATCCCAAAAAGTTTTACGCACTCTTCCTTATGATAAAGTGCGCGTCCTGCGATTCGTATCCAAAGCAATTCATTCTCTTGTGTGATGGCCTGGATCCTGATATCAAATTGTTTCTTTTCTCCACTGAGTACCTTTGCTAATTCTTCTTGTACAATGTCTTGACTTTCCTTGGTATAATTTGATAAAGCAAAATCCAAAGTGATTTCCACATCTTCCGAAATTCCCAAGATCCTATATAGTTCCGGCGACCAATAGACCGCTCCCGTGGCTACTTCTAAATTCCAGTGCCCCATTCCAATAAGGCGATTCCCTTCTTCCAGAAATTGCTCCAATTCACGTTCGCGGGTTACGTCTTTGGCGATGGCATGGAGGACGCCTTGATGCGTATCATGTGCGATGGACCAGTCAATGTATAGGGCTTCTCCGTTGGGTCGTAACAAACGATTCTGAAAAGACACAGGTGTCTTAGACCGTTTCACTTTGGTTAAGAGGGATCGCGTGGCCTTTATGTCATCCGGATGTACTAAATTTTGAATGGGAGTTCCAAGTAGCTTGAGGCGGGAATACCCACTTACTTGAGAGAAAGCCTGATTCACTTTGCTAATGATCCCTTTTTCTGAAAGAATACACAGCATGTCCGGGACTAATTTAAGGTAGCTGCCGGTCTCGTGTTCCTGCTTTAACCGGTGAAGCGCTCCGCCGAAACGTTCTGCGAATTCAATGAGGAATCGGCGCAAGTAAACAAGGTTTTCCGGAGAGCGTTCGCCCATGAGTTGGATCACCCCTTGTATCCTACCTGCATAGAAGACAGGTACTGCCACAGCAAATTGAATGCGAGCACGCTTCGCCTCGTAGATACGGGTGAAGTTCTTGCAGTTGGCCATAGTATCCCATAGCTCCAGCTGTCCGGTTTTCCATGCCACACCGGGGAGACCATGACCTAAGGTGGTACTTTTAAATTTATTGATCCGAATAAAATTCTTAGCAGATTCTGTATCGTTGTGATGCGAAACTTCCAAGATCAATTTTTTATGATCAATGCTGCTTATCCATCCTTCGGCGATATCGAACTGCGTATAATCAAGTAAAGCTCTCAAAACAGCATCGTATCTCTTTCTGAAATTGTCCTGATCGTTCACCGAAGTGTTCATATTCAAATAAAAGTCCTTCTCCTTTAGTAAGAGCGTTTCCTGGGCAGCTTTACGTTCATTTCTCGGTGCTTTTCTATGAACATAGCGTACGAGGGATTTGGAGAGGCTTGAAACGTTCAATTCATCGGTAGTAAAGACATCGAAGGCGCCCCATTCATAATACCGCGCCAAAGCGGCCGGGGCAATAGACTTACCTATAATAACAACGGCGCATTCACTGTGTTTTCGTAGATGCTTCTTTACATCACGTTCAGTGACCCTCCCGTCGACATACCAAAAGATAACATGCGGGGAGAGCAAATGAGCCGGAAACTCATTCCGAAAATCTACCGAAGCGGGAGCCATGTGTAGGACTTCAAAAAAGGAGTGAAAGAATCCTTGCTGTGGTACTTTAAAATTGACTAGTAAAAAGTCTAATGAGGGTATCGTGGGGATACTCATGTTCTATAGATATTGGGGGGAGTTAGGTTATGTTCGCTGCAAATTTAGATAAAAAAGATAAATATTTATAGTTTTATACACACGCTAAAAAACATTTTATTAACAGTTTACCCTTATTTTAAGAAGATTGCACGCCCTAATAGACATACTTTTCGATCCTTCGGAATAAATTCAGGGAAACAGTATCTTAGTGGGGACTAAACTACCCTCTATGGATTATTTTGTGATTATCGCTATTCTAGTGACTTTAGCAGCACTCTTTGGCTACATCAATGTGCGCTACCTGAAACTGCCCAACACTATTGGGCTCATGCTCATCACTATTGTATTTACCTTAGGAATCTTTGCTTTGAGTTATGTGGATAGTACACTCCTCGATGCCGAAAAGTACATCATTACGCAGATCGACTTTAAGAGTGTGCTCCTCGACATCATGCTGAGCTTCCTGCTCTTTGCCGGGGCTTTACACACCAATTTCCAGCAGTTGAAAGTGCAGCGATGGCCTGTACTCATCTTTGCGACTTTTGGTGTATTGGTATCCACCTTTTTGGTAGGTACCGTCATGTATTTTGTATTGCAACTCCTGGGCCTGGAAGTGGCTTATATTTATTGCCTGCTCTTTGGAGCATTGATATCACCTACCGACCCCATTGCGGTACTCGGAATTCTTAAAAAAGCAGGCGTTCCCAAAAAACTGGAGACCAAGATCGTGGGAGAGTCCCTCTTTAACGATGGCGTGGGGGTAGTAATTTTCCTGACTATTTTTCAGATTGCCAGCATGGGGGCCGAGGGAAGTATCGATCCAATGGATATTATTGTGTTGTTCTCACAGGAAGTGCTTGGCGGTATACTGCTGGGGCTACTGCTAGGCTGGATCACCTACCGACTCATGCGCTCCATAGACGATTACGATATTGAAGTGATTATTACGCTGGCCGCGGTGATGGGCGGTACCGTGGTCGCGCAAAGCTTACACCTGTCGGCTCCCCTTGCTATGGTCACCACCGGGTTGATCGTAGGGAATGATACCGTGCGAGCTTCTACCATGTCGGAGATAACCGAGACCTACGTAGACAAGTTCTGGGAGCTCATTGATATACTACTCAATACCATTCTGTTCGTTCTTATTGGGATGGAGATGTTGGTGCTCACCTTTGAAGGTAACTACATAGTGGCCGGGTTGCTTGCCATACCCATTATCTTGGCCTGCAGGTATAGTTCGCTTGTATTGCCCATTGCATTCTTCAAAGACCGACTCGCCTTTGTGCCTAAGACCAATCTTATAATGACCTGGGGTGGTCTTCGTGGCGGTATCTCCATTGCATTGGCCTTGGGGCTCACACAGGAGATGCATCGTGATCTGTTCTTAGTAATTACCTATGTGGTGGTAGTATTCTCCATTCTCGTGCAAGGGCTTACCGTGGAAAAATTGGTGAAATATCTGGCAACACGCGGGGTAATGAAGGAAAAGGCCGGAGGATAGAAGTGGGAAGCGGGAAGATGGAAGACGGGGTGTTGAGAATAGAGTAGTGAATAATGTTGGACCAACAGAAATACACTATAAGATGCCTCGCTTCCTTTGGAATGACAGGCTAATCCAATCATCCGGTAATCCAACCATCCAACCCTGCCGCCATCCAACCAAAATAACCCGTATCTTTGTAAAAAATTCGTTTTATGGCACACAAGGCTGGTTTTGTCAACATTATCGGAAATCCCAATGTGGGAAAGAGTACCCTTATGAATGCCTTTGTAGGGGAGCGGCTTTCTATCATAACCTCTAAAGCACAGACCACCCGCCACAGAATCTTGGGGATTGTGAACGGGGAGGATTTTCAAATGATTCTAAGCGATACGCCCGGTATCATCAAGCCTGCCTATGAACTCCAGGAGAGCATGATGGGGTTTGTAAAGTCGGCTTTTGAGGATGCCGATGTGCTGCTGTATCTTGTGGAACTGGGAGAAAAAGAATTGAAAGATGAAGCATTTTTTCAGAAGATCACTTCAGCCAAAATACCGGTATTGCTGCTCATCAACAAGATCGATAAGGGAAATGAGGAATTGTTGGAAGCCTCTTTGAAACTTTGGCAAGAAAAAGTGCCTAATGCTGAAATCTTTGCCATCTCAGCCCTTCAAAATTTTGGTGTTGCCGAAGTCTTTACTCGAATTCTGGAACTGCTGCCGGAGTCTCCGCCTTTTTATCCCAAAGACCAATTGACCGATAAGCCCGAACGATTCTTCGTAAACGAGACCATAAGGGAGAAGATCTTATTGCATTATAAGAAAGAGATTCCGTATTCCGTAGAGATAGAAACCGAAGAATTCTTTGAAGAAGAAGACATTATTCGCATGCGCAGTGTGATCATGGTGGAGCGGGAAACCCAAAAAGGCATAATCATAGGTCATAAAGGAGCCGCACTGAAGCGGGTGGGTATTGAGGCACGCAAGGACTTAGAAAAATTCTTCGGAAAACAAGTGCATCTGGAGCTCTATGTAAAAGTCAATAAGAATTGGCGCAGCGATGCACGACAACTACGCAGATTTGGGTATAATTAGGAGCTAGGAGCTAGGAGCTAGGAGCTAGGAGCTAGGAGCTAGGAGCTAAAAGCTAAAAGTTAGGAGTTAGGTGTTTAAGTGTGATGCGAACTGCCGAATAATTAAATTTGGATTATGGGAAACTATGTGGGTCTGCTTTTATTAGTGTTCTCAATAAACGCTTGTGGTGTTCGTGTGAATACCGAGAAAGAGATCTTTAGGTATATAAATGTACACCGAGCGTATGGAACGATTTATTTGGGTACTCAAAAGAGTGATCTTGAACATCTTATGGAAAAGCGTGACGGAGGTTATTATTTGCGGAATGATGTATTTGGAATGGCGCAGGAAATAGCATTGGTCTTTAACGTCAAGAAAGAACTTGAAAAATTTGTATTCACCTATGCCTCGTCTTGGAACAGAAGATCTGAAATAGCCGATTATACAGAAGATCTGGGAACCCCTATAATTAAAGGCGATTCAATTATTTGGAACGATGGTAAAACACAATTTCGTATATATACGGAAGGCGGTGTACACTACGCAGAACTTTCCGATCTGTAAAAACGTACAAAGGAGTGGATCACGCAGGGAAAGGATCTTTTTCCGAAGGAATAGAACGTGAGGGTGTTTTTCCGGAAAGTACTTCTTCCATAAAAGCATGCAGCGCTTGCATTTCTTTGCTTCCTGCCGTTTTACCCATCTTTCCGGCGAAATAGAATACCACCCATAGAGCGATCAAGAGTACCATGACCCCCAACTGCAGCCCGTAAGGAATGTCCAAGGCATAGTTGCTATAGGCCCAAATCCCAAATCCGATAAAAAGTGTGGCCACACCAAAGTGCAGGAACATGAACAAGGTCCAAACCGTTGGATTAGGACCAAAGAGACCAAAGAGCTCACTTTCGTCATCTGAAACAGACCGCACCTCCAAATGTAATTGCGGAGACCAGAAGTGTTGCTTGTGTTTGGGGATACGAATAAACACATGATCGTCCACCCGTGAAATGATGAATTGCGTTGCTGCCGCACGCGCCTCCTCAAAGGCTTTCAATACATCTTCGTTGGTGTGCGGAAGCCTTCTGCGAAAACGCGGTCGAAGGACGATATCGTTGGATAGTGCCATCTGAACAGGATTGAGCCTGTCAATTTATTCTTTTTTTCTGAATCAATTACTGACAAGCGTCAGTCGTCCATAAAAAAAGCGTTATTTTTGCACCCTAAATAAATCACCATGAGTATTGTTGCGATCGTAGGAAGGCCCAATGTAGGTAAATCAACCTTTTTCAATAGGTTGATCCAACGCCGAGAAGCCATTGTAGATGCCGTGAGCGGAGTGACGCGTGATCGACATTACGGGAAAAGTGACTGGAACGGAAAGAAATTCTCCTTGATCGATACCGGAGGGTATGTCAAAGGGAGTGACGATATCTTTGAAGCGGAGATCGACAAACAAGTTGAATTGGCGATCGATGAGGCCGATGCCATTATTTTTATGGTGGATGTGGAGACCGGGGTGACCGGAATGGACGAAGACGTTGCTAAATTACTTCGTAAATCACAAAAGCCCGTATTCCTTGCTGTTAATAAAGTAGATAGTGCGACTCGAGTGAACGATGCGCTGGAATTTTATGCCTTGGGCTTTGAGAACCAGTATAATCTGTCCAGTATTAGTGGTAGTGGAACCGGGGATCTTTTGGACGATTTGGTGAAAGTATTACCCGAAGCTCCCGATAAGGAGGAAGATGAATTGCCCCGCTTTGCTGTGGTAGGCCGACCCAATGCAGGAAAATCTTCTTTCATCAATGCCTTGATAGGAGAAGATCGGTATATAGTGACCGATGTTGCAGGAACCACCCGTGACAGTATGGATACCAAGTACAATCGGTTTGGGTTTGAATTCAATCTTGTGGATACCGCCGGTATCCGAAAGAAGAGCAAGGTCAAAGAAGACCTTGAGTTCTACTCGGTGATGCGCAGTGTTCGTGCTATTGAGCATTGTGATGTGGTTGTGCTGGTCTTTGATGCCACACGCGGATTCGACGGCCAAGTTCAGAATATCTTTTGGTTGGCTCACCGTAATAATAAAGGGATCGTGATCTTGGCCAATAAATGGGATCTGGTAGAAAAGGACAATCACAGTGTGAAAGATTTTGAAAAGTACGTTCGCGAACAATGTGAGCCTTTTGTAGATGTTCCCATTGTTTTCATTTCGGCATTAACCAAACAGCGTATCTATAAAGCCATAGAAACTGCGGTTGAAGTCTATGAGAACCGCACCAAAAAAGTAAAGACCAGTGTGCTTAATGAAGTGATGTTACCAATTATACAGGCGTATCCTCCCCCACAACACAAAGGAAAGTACGTTAAGATCAAGTTTTGCACACAATTACCTACGCCGTATCCTAGCTTTGTGTTCTTCGCAAATTTGCCGCAATATGTAAAGGATCCGTATAAGCGTTTTCTCGAGAATAAACTTCGTGAGAATTTCGACTTTACCGGTGCTCCCGTTACGGTATACATACGGAAGAAGTAGAAAGAGATACGTGGGTTACTATAATTGCTTGTTAGGTTCAATCTGAATCGTGCAATCCGGACATTTCCCCATAAAGAAAATACGGTTATTGAGTATATACTCTTTTTTTGAACATTGTTTTCTTCGGAAGGGTAGCCCTCATAAAATTATTGTCCTAAAAATCGCACAATTCTTTCCGTATTTCAGACGTCAAAATATGTACGATTATAATGACAGAAAATACGGTATCGTGTTGAAAATCATATATTCTAGCTTGCTGTTTTCTATGCGTTATTTGTAAGATATTTCTGAAAATTTGATCGTTTTCAGCGTATTCTGTTAAAATTTAATGCATTACATCGTATTTATTTGCACTTAATCGTTTTTTTCGTGTATACTTGTTCAGATACTTTCAAAAGCCCCTAACTCATGAAACACGATCTACACCCCTATAAATCAGTTTATTCTTACGCGAAAACAGTATCCATCCAAAGGCTGTTTTTGAAACTCATTTCTTCTATTTACATTTATCAATTCGCCCAAAAATAAACGCGCATTTAGCTCCCTCTAATGGTACGTAAGTTATCGATACTACTTCTTCTGGTACTGCTCTTTGGCTCCTATTGTGAAGCCCAGGTACAAGCACCCTTTACCGTGCGGTTCAGCGAGTCTATGGAAGGGGATTTTACGATCATAGGGAACAACATGATCTCCCGAACCCCTACGGGAAATTTCAACGGCGGGGGCGATAACCATAATTTCTTTAACAATGTTTATGTAGATATAGACAGCGATCCTGCTACCTTCAATTCCAGTAGTGCGAACTTTAGTAACCCAAATGTATCGCTTTCATGTATCTCTGTCTTCAAAGCCTATCTGTATTGGGCTGCTGCCGATACAGAGCAAAGTGGGGGAGGTGATAATCAGCCGGGTTGGAATTTTGACCAGGTTAAATTGATGCTACCGGGCGAAACCACCTACACCACCATCACGGCCGATGAAGTGCTGTTCCGTGGTCGAAACTCACATTTTAGTAATGACCCCTACATTTGTGTAAAGGATATTTCTGCGGAAGTAACCGCGTTGACCAACAAGTACGGAACCTATCAAGTTGCCAATGTCGAAGCGAAAGAAGGGTATCTTACACATAGTGACTCCGGGACTTCGGGTGGCTGGCAGATCGTATTTGTATATGAAAGTCCCGAATTACCCGCAAAGAACATCTCTTTGTTTGATGGGTATGCGCATGTGACCTCTTTCATGAATAATTTTGACATCAATTTCAGTGGGTTCCAGACCACGCCCTCAGGGCCCGTGAACGCCAATATGATCATCGGGGCACTCGAAGGGGACCGCAATTTGTCCGGAGACCGTCTTCAGATCTTGAATACTTCTAATAACTTTGTAAACCTGACAGCACCCTCCCGAGGCGCGAACAATTTCTTTAACAGTCGCATTACCGTAGGGGGAGGTGATTTTACCGATAGAAACCCCGCCAGTACCAATACCCTTGGCTTTGATGCCGCCGTATTTCCATTGGACAACCCCGGGAATACGATCATCGGGAACAATCAAACCAGCGCAACCCTTCGGCTTACCTCCAATCAAGAAGTGTATGGATTGTACCTACTGGGGTTGGCTGTAGAGATCTATCGTCCCAATTTGCAACCCATGACGGTAACACAAACGGCGGGGACGAACCCTGCTAATCCCGGGGATGCTCTTGCTTTTAATTTAAGCTTTGCAAATAACGGAAACGATAACGCTGTAGGTGTTTCCATAGAAACCACGATTCCGCCACAAACTACATTACAGCCCATTGGCGCCTTGCCTAACGGGATCACACATACCTACGATGTGCCTTCGGGGCTGCTTACCTTTAACATTCCGGACGGTGTTTTGGATATAGGCGATCCGGTGGTGAACATCCCCATTCAGTTGCAGATCAACAATGCCTGTTATTTTTTAGAAGATGATTGCAATCTCTCTTTCGACCTTCAGTTCACTGCTACCTATACCGGAGCCACGAGTGCACAACAGATCATTAGTAACAGTACATCCGATCCTGCATCTTGCGAGGCATTACCCTATAGCGTCACCGTCAATCAGCCTGTCGCGAATTGGGCAACGGCACCAAATGCGTTGGATGCGCTTGTGGATTGTGATGATCCTGCTGCCTTAGCAGCTGCTCAGACACTTTTCCCGGTACCCGATATATGTACATTTACACTAAACAAGACTTCCGGACCCTTTGTGGCAGGAGGATGTCCTAATACCGGAACCTATACCAATACCTGGAACTTTACAGATGCTTGTGGGGTCACCATTGCTGACTTTGTTCAGACCATTACCGTTACTGACACCACGCCCCCTACTGCCAGTAACCCGGCGACCCTTCAAGTAGCCTGTAGTTCCAATATCCCTGCGCCCGATACGTCGGTTGTAACAGATGCAGCCGACAACTGTTCGGTGCCCGTAGTGACCTTTGTTTCTGAATCATCTAATAATCAAACGTGCCCCGAAACCATTACCCGCACCTATCGCGTCGCCGATGCCTGCGGAAATGCGATCACGGTAACACAACTGATTATTGTTAACGACACTATTTTTCCAACAGCTTCAAATCCGCCAACGGTCAATGTTAGTTGTGCCGCAGACATTCCGGCTCCGGATACAAGTGTGGTGACCGATGCGGCCGATAACTGTGCGCCACCGGTGGTTGCCTTTGTTTCGGATGTTAGCGATAACGGCGGTTGTCCGGAGACCATAACCCGAACGTATAGTGTGACCGATTCCTGCGGAAATGCGATCACGGTAACACAACTCCTTATCATCAATGACGATGTAGTTCCTACGGCCAGTGACCCTGCTACGATTACCGTACAGTGTGTGGATGACATCCCGCTACCCGATATAAGCGTGGTGACCGATGCGGCTGACAATTGTTCAACACCCGTTGTAGCTTTTGTCTCCGATGTGTCCGACAACCAGTCGTGCCCGGAAACCATTACCCGAACGTACAGTGTGACCGATGCCTGCGGAAACGCGATCAATGTAAACCAGTTGATCGTTGTGCATGATGATATTCCGCCTGTAGCGAATAATCCGGCGCCTCTCTCGGTGTCCTGTGTAGACGATATACCAGAGTATGATACCGGTGTGGTAGAAGCTTCAGATAATTGTTCTCTACCTATTGTTACCTTCGTTTCCGATGTCTCCGATAATCAGTCATGCCCGGAAACCATCACCCGAACGTATAGTGTGACCGATGCCTGTGATAACACCATATTTGTTACCCAGTTGATCATCGTCAATGATGAAGTTGCTCCTACCGCCAGTACACCTGCGCCTATACAAGTTCAGTGTGTTGACGATGTGCCGGCACCTAACGTACATGTGATCGCTGATGCTTCAGATAATTGTTCGGTACCTTTGGTGACCTTCGTAGGAGAAACAACGAATAACGGAGGCTGTCCTGAAACCATAACACGTACCTACCGAGTCACCGATGCCTGTGATAATGCGATCGAGGTCCAACACACCATTATCATTCAGGATGATACACCACCGGTATTGGTAAATACGTACGATGCCGAGGTTTTTATTGCCTGTGCGCAATTGCCCGATGTTCCCGAACTGGAATTTGCAGATAATTGTACCGCGCAACCCCGGGTGGTCTTTTCCGAAGAAATGACAAACATTACCGATGAAGGTTATGACGTCGTCCGGGATTGGACCGTTGCCGACGATTGTAATAATGAGAGTCGATTTACGCAAACCATCCATGTACGCTCAGCAGTAGAAGTTGCGTCTCAGTCCATTCGTGTATGTGCTACCGATCCACCCTTCGATCTCACTACTTTTATTGAGAATGCAGATCCTGATGCCGGAGCATGGGAGAGTAGTACAATGGAGTTGCTGGACGGGACAGTGTTCGATCCTTCCGTAGCAGGAACGGGCGAGTATGAATTTATCTATACGTATGAAGAAGATGAGTGTTCCTGGACAACGATGCTTCGCATCTCTGTAAACAACGCCTGTGCCGATGGTCCTTGTATCGCTTCAAAGGAAGATATTACCATTTCAAAATTGGTCACTGCCAACAACGATGGCTTCAATGATTTCTTTGAAGTGGATTATATTCTGAACCCTGCCAATTCTGAGCCTTGTGATATCTCGGTGAGGGTAGAGATCTTTAATAGATGGGGTGCGAAAGTGTTCAGCGATATGAACTACACCAACGATTGGAATGGTACGTCACCATCGGGTGCTCTAGGAAATGCAGGCGTATTGCCTTCGGGAACTTATTACTATCTGGTCACCCTTCAGAATAGCGGATACGACACGATACAAGGATTCATATTATTGGGAACCGATTAATGAAACAACTGCGTCACATAGCGATCCTGGCATTGCTCTTAGGACTTCCGGTCTTGGGAACGGCACAGCAGTTGCCACAGTTCTCGCAGTATATGTATAACACCATTTCAGTGAATCCTGCTTATGCGGGTTCGCGCGAGGTATTGGTCGTCAATCTGCTTAACCGGAATCAGTGGTTAGGAATTGACGGAGCTCCGGTAACCCAAACCTTATCGGCACATTCATCCATTCCCGGCACAAAATTGGGAGTGGGCTTGTCGGTGATCAATGATAAGCTTGGTTATGAAAAGACGACATATTTGTCAACAGCCGTTTCATACACCATCGATCTGGATCCCTACGATGAGTACAAGCTTGCTTTTGGAGTGCAGGCAGGCTTTAGACGATACACCATTGATGAGGAACTGTTATTGGACCCGGACGCTGCGAACGATCCGTTCTTACAGCATTTGGATCCGTCGTGGAATCCCAATGTGGGCGCAGGAGTCTACTTTAGAGGTGATTCCTTTTACTTGGGACTATCGGCGCCAAAACTATTGAGCTATGGAACCACTTCCGAATATGCCGATCTCGACAAGGTAAGTTACTTTTTGAACGGGGGATATCTATTCGATGTAAACCCTAATTTGAAGTTTAAGCCTTCATTCCTTATAAAATATGTAAATGGAGCCCCGATCTCTTTTGACTTCTCTTCCATGTTCTACATCAATGAGAATGTATGGTTAGGAGGGATGTACCGATATTCCGACTCGTTTGGAGCGATCGTGAACTTCAGGATCACCGAAGGTCTTTCGATAGGGTATGCGTACGATTATATTACCTCGAACCTGCGCGTAGGTACGTCCGGTTCTCATGAATTGATGTTGAACTACGAATTTGAATTCCCCAAGCCGCGTTGTAAGTGTAAAGATCTTTATAATTAAGGTTGTTCTAAAAAGGGGACGTTGAGTTTTGTAAAAAATGTCTTGTTATGAGCTGTAACTAGAGAACTTATTTACCAACTACCACTGGCACCACCACCGCCAAAGCCTCCTCCGCCGAAGCCGCCACCAAAGCCTCCTCCGCCACTATAGCCACCTCCTCCTCCGAAACCGCCGGTTCGTCCTGCATTGCTAAGAATGATCACATCCCAAATGCTGCCGCCGCCGCTGCCTTTACCTTTATTATCGCCGTCGTTCTTTCTGCCGCGTGACATCAGGATGATGAACCCTACAAAAATGAGCAGTATGATAATCCATCCAAAATTATAACCCACCTCTCTGCCAAAATTGCGATCTTCTGTAAATTCTCCGTTCAAGGCTGCAAAGATCGCAGTCGTTCCTTTATCCAAGCCGGTATAATAATCTCCTTTTTTAAATTCAGGGATAATGACCCTGTTAATGATACGTTCCGCCATGAGATCGGTAAGTCGGTATTCTATGCCGTACCCCGTATTGATATCGATGGTTCGATCATCTCTGGCCAGGAGTATCAAAATACCGTTGTCTTCATCTGCCTGCCCAATGCCCCATTTCTGTCCCCATCTGGCACCTAAGAGTGAAATATCTTCTCCTTTGGTGGTGCTAATTATTGCAACTACTATCTGCGTTGACGTAGTGTCAGCGTAGTTCTTAAGTTTAGATTGGAGTTGTAGCTGTTGGTCTTTGGAAAGAAGATCAATATAATCGTAAACCGCTTTTTGCAGTTCCGGTTTTTCCGGAATCGTAAATTGTGCCGAAAGCGTTGCCGTCGTCGCTACGGAAGCGATCAGAAAAATTACAAGGCAATATGTACGATATATATTGATTGGTTAATTAAATATTAGATTATTGAATTTTTGAGGGATCAATCCCATGTTTACAGCGTTTCTACCCAACCGAAATGTCATCCGGTAATTCATTGCGGTCATTTTTGGAATAAGGGAAATGCTTTTTAAGTTGCTCACCTGCTTTTAGGATCCCATCCACAAGTCCTTGCTTCATATTCCCTTTTTTAAACTGTGCGATGATCGCATCGTTGGTTGTTTCCCAAAAATGGGGCGGCACCACATCATTGATCCCCTTATCGCCCATGATCACAAGTGTACGGTCTTCAACGGCCACGTAAATTAGTACGCCATTACTACGTTTGGTATTGTCCATGTGCAGGAAATCGAATACCTCGGCAGCTCGATCGAACGCATCGATCTTGCTATAGGGTTCCAAATGCACGCGGATCTCCCCGGAGGTATTAGTTTCCGCTACACGAATGGCTTCGATCACTTCGCGTTCTTCCGCCTGGCTTAAGAAATCTTCTACTTTCGACATCGCTATTCCTCCCCGAAATCAAATTCCACATCGGGTGCATTCTCGCTACCTTCTTCAGCTTCGTAATATGCCTTGGCATCAAAGCCCAAGATCCCTGCTGCCATGTTGGTAGGGAACAACCGTATCTCTGAATTGAAATCTCGTGCTACTTCATTGTATCTATTTCGTTCTACATTAATGCGATTCTCGGTACGTTCCAGTTCGTTGATCAATTCCTTGAAGTTCTCATTCGCCTTTAGGTCTGGATATCGTTCAAATACTGCCAGAAGTCGGGATAAGGCCGAGGTTAGTCCGGATTGCGCCTGCTGGAACTGCTCCAATTGCTGAGGTGTGATATTGGTGGGGTCGATCTGGATGGAAGTTGCCTTACTGCGTGCTTCGGTTACTTGTACCAAGGTCTCTTGTTCGAATTCGGCGTATCCTTTGGCTGTATTGACAATATTCGGAATAAGGTCTGCACGCCGTTGATAGGAGCTTTCGACATTCGCCCATTGCGAAGCTACATTCTCTTCCATGGGTACAAGCTTGTTGTTTACACTGGCAAACCAAGCCCCTGCCAGCAATACAAGGCCGAGGATAATAATGATGGGTATCCACTTTTTCATGGGAAATATTGTTTAAAGTTGGTCTTTTATTTTCTGAAGTTCTACTTTTATCGATTCTAATTTACGAATAATCTCAAACCGGTCAAGTGTTTTCTGCTTGTTTTCCTTCAGATGAATTTTAGCCCCTTCGAGGGTGAATCCACGTTCCTTTACCAAATGATAGATAAGTTCCAAATGCTTGATGTCCTGAGGAGTGAACTTACGGTTTCCTTTCGCATTCTTTTTAGGCTGAAGCACGTCGAATTCCTTTTCCCAGAAACGAATGAGGGAGGTATTCACATCGAACGCTTCGGCTACTTCGCCAATGCTGTAATATCTTTTTTCCGGCAGTTCGATGTGCATTTTTTTGTGTTGTGTTTTTATTAGCGGTGCACCAAGTGTCTTAATGCAGATAAACGTAACTATAAATTTCTACATTTCGTTAAACATCAACCATTAATCCAATGATTGGTTCTCTTCCTGAGCTTTTTTAAGCATTTGTGCAAACTCTTCCGGAGTGAGGTTTCCGTAGTAGAAATTAATAGGATTAATTCGTTCGCCGTCCTTAAAGATCTCGTAATGTAAGTGAGGGGCTTCCGAGCGTCCCGTACTTCCCACAAAACCAATGAGATCTCCTCGTTTCACTGTTTGCCCTACGCGAACATTGTATTTATACAAATGGGCATACAGGCTTTCGTACCCGTATCCATGATCAATGCGAATATGATTTCCGTAACCGGTGGCCGTATTATCTGCCCGAACAATGCGCCCATCTCCTGAAGCATAGACCGGTGTGCCCCGAGGGGCGGTAAAATCCATCCCAAAATGGAATTTGGTCGCTTTGGTAAATGGGTCGGTACGATATCCAAACCCGGAAGCTACCCGTGTGAGGTCTTCATTCTTAACAGGTTGGATGGCAGGAATAGCGACTAATAGCTTTTCTTTCTCTACTGCGAGCTGTGCGATCTCGTCGAGGGAGCGGGACTGCACGACAATCTGTTTTGTCAATATGTCCAAGCGCTTACTGGACGAAATGATTAGCTTCGAATTGTCGAAACCTTCCAGATCCTTATAACGGTTCACCCCTCCAAATCCGGCTTTACGCTGTTCATCGGGGATGGGGTTTGCTTCAAAATAAACACGATAGAGGTTGTTGTCTCGATCGGCCACTTCGGCGAGTACGGTTTCGGCCTGCGCCATTTTTTTATTAAGGATCTCGAATTGTAGTTCCATGTTGGCCAATTCGCGCTGCAATGCTTTCTCTTTAGGAGTTTCTACATAGGGAAGGTTGATATACACCAAGAGCAGTAAAAATCCGCTTAAGAGCATACCTACAAGGCTCAGTAAGAAGATGCCAAGTCTTCTTCCTTTTTTCTTTTCAATTTTGCGATAGGAAAGGGTTTCACTATCGTAGTAATATTTAACCTTAGACATACGTTAAAAAAACTTATTTTTGCTCGTTGATAGGTTATGCTAACAGGTACGTAACGTACTGCAAATATAGAAATTGTTTCGCGCATAGCCCTAACTTATAATTTCAGTAGCGCAAAACCGTATGAAGTCCAAGGAAATACGTTCCAAATTTTTACAATTCTTTCAGTCGAAATCCCATGCCATCGTGCCTTCAGCACCCATGGTCATTAAGGATGATCCTACCCTTATGTTCACCAATGCGGGGATGAACCAATTCAAAGAATATTTTTTAGGCAACAGCATTTCAAAGAACGACCG
>NZTP01000056.1 GCA_002696485.1 Altibacter sp.
CGCCACTCGGCGACGCTCCCCACCGGACAACACCCCAATCTTCTTATCGGGTTCCGGCGTACGTAGCGCATCCATGGCGATCTCGAGTTTCGTATCTAGTTCCCAGGCATCGCTGGCATCGATCTTATCTTGAAGGACGGCTTGACGATCCATTAATTTTTGCATCTTGTCGGGGTCACTGTATACCTCTTCCAGACCAAACATATCGTTGATCTTATTGTATTCATCTAAAATAGCAACCGTTTCGGCTGCCCCTTCTCTCACTATTTCAAGCACCGTCTTGTCATCATCCAGTTTCGGCTCCTGCTCCAAATACCCTACACTGTAACCGGGTGCAAAGACCACATCTCCTTGATAGTTCTTCTCCACCCCGGCAATAATTTTGAGCAAGGTAGATTTTCCGCTTCCGTTCAATCCCAAGATGCCTATCTTGGCGCCGTAGAAGAAGCTTAAATAAATATTCTTTAGTACCGGTGTTTGTGCATTTTGATACGTTTTCGTCACCCCGGACATCGAAAAGATCACTTTCTTATCGTCAGACATTTTTTTGTAAAATTAGTTTAGATTATTTGTTCCTTGGAGCCTTGGTTCAGCTCTCTGCTCACAGCATTTGACGGCTTCTTGCTTCCTTTCTTTAGCTTCGAGCTATCACCATCAAACCCGCTACACTCTCCCTTTTAGGGCGTTAAACACCCAGGCAATGGCAAAGAAGCCAATCCCAACGGCAGCAAAGCCCCAGCCCGCCACATCGTCATATCGAAACGCTCCCATGGCAATAAGGGCAACGCCAACCACGATCATAATAAAGGTGGCCCATGCTAATACTGTATTTTTATTCATCATGTTATTTGTTTTTTGGGCGTTTGCGCGCAAAGGCGCACCGCGCTCTCACCAGTCGCTTCCGCCGGGGCGGAGAGCTTCAACAATGGCTCGATCGCTAACGCAAGTTCTACTCTGTTGCCATTAGGTACGTATGGCAACCTATCGCAAATATCGGTAATAAAATAGATTTTTCAGTATGCAAAATACCATACTTTTGTATTTTTGAACAAATCTCAAGCACGCATGGATATTAACTTCAACAAAAACGAAGATCACAATAAACTCTTACTGTCCGATTTAAGAAAACGCCTCTCTGAGGTAAAATTAGGTGGGGGTGAAAAACGTATTGCTAAACACCATGCCAAAGGCAAAATGACCGCTCGGGAGCGTATCAATTATCTTTTGGATGAGAAAAAACCCACCATTGAAATTGGGGCCTTCGCAGGAGACGGAATGTATGAAGAGCACGGAGGGGCACCCAGCGGTGGTGTGGTAGTAAAGATGGGTTATATTAAAGGAAAGCAGTGTATGGTGGTTGCGAACGATGCCACCGTAAAGGCCGGTGCTTGGTTCCCCATTACTGCCAAGAAGAACCTTCGGGCGCAGGAGATTGCCATAGAGAACCGCTTACCCATTATCTACCTCGTAGACAGTGCCGGTGTCTATCTACCCATGCAGGATGAGATCTTTCCGGATAAGGAGCATTTCGGACGTATTTTTCGGAACAACGCTGTCATGAGCAGCATGGGGATTACCCAGATCGCTGCCGTCATGGGGAGTTGTGTCGCCGGAGGAGCCTATCTGCCTATTATGAGTGACGAAGCGCTCATCGTAGATAAGACCGGCAGTATCTTTCTGGCAGGAAGCTATCTCGTAAAAGCAGCAATTGGAGAGAGTATCGATAACGAAACCCTTGGTGGTGCCACCACGCACTGTGAGATAAGCGGTGTCACCGATTATAAGGCAAAAGACGACAAAGATGCTTTAGACACCATAAAGAATATCGTTTCTAAGATCGGTGATTACACCCCCGCAGGCTATAACCGGGAGGCTCCGGCTAAGCCAAAGGAGAATCCGGAGGATATTCACGGTATTCTCCCACGCTCCCGAGCCGTCCAATACGATATGGTGGAGATCATCAAACGGTTGGTGGACAACAGTACCTTCGAACAATATAAAGAAGGATACGGCAAGACCCTCCTAACCGGCTATGCACGCATCGACGGCTGGGCTGTGGGTATTGTGGCGAACCAGCGTAGTTTGGTAAAGACCACCAAAGGAGAAATGCAGTTTGGTGGAGTGATCTACAGTGATAGTGCCGATAAAGCCACGCGTTTTATCGCAAATTGCAATCAGAAAAAAATCCCTTTGGTCTTTCTGCAAGACGTCACAGGCTTTATGGTGGGCAGTAAAAGTGAGCACGGTGGTATCATTAAGGATGGTGCGAAAATGGTAAATGCCGTTAGCAACAGTGTGGTTCCTAAATTTACCATCGTTATAGGCAATTCGTATGGTGCGGGTAACTATGCCATGTGCGGAAAAGCCTATGATCCACGTCTTATTGTAGCCTGGCCCAGTGCCGAATTGGCCGTCATGAGCGGTAACAGTGCCGCCAAAGTATTGTTACAAATTGAAACTGCTTCGCTAAAAAAGAAGGGCGAGACCATCACTCCCGAAGTTGAAAAAGAATTGTATGATCGTATCAAGGCACGCTATGACAGACAAATATCACCTTATTATGCAGCCTCCCGTTTGTGGACAGACGCGGTGATCGATCCGTTGGATACCCGAAAGTGGATCTCCATGGGCATTGAAGCGGCCAATCACGCTCCCATAGAAAAAGCGTTTAATTTAGGGGTGATACAAGTATGATATTAAATCGTTACAATACGAGAAAAAGTGGGTAAGCTCTCCATAGATTTTTAATTGAGGAAGATTTAGAAGTCTGGGTATATCACTAGTTCCGGTTTTACTATCTTTCAGGGATGAAAACCGGTAGTTCCTTTACCTCTTATAAAACGTTTACTATCATTCTGCTTATTTTGGCAGGCGAAGCTGTGTTCATACTGCCTTTTGTCCTCGCGCGGGTCTTTCGTCCTACTTTTTTGGATGTCTTTCAGTTGAACAATCTGGAACTGGGTACCTGTTTTTCGATGTATGGTATCGTAGCTTTTATCTCCTATCTTTTTGGTGGCAGCTTGGCCGATACCTTTAAACCTAAGATACTTATTGCAGTCGCATTGTTCCTCACTGCTGCAGGAGGGGTAGTCTTGGCTACCTATCCTGCCTATCCGGTCTTACAACTTCTCTATGGATATTGGGGGTTCACCACCATTTTCCTTTTTTGGGCGGCCATGATCAAGGCAACGCGTGTATGGGGCGGCAGCAACCGACAAGGATTGGCTTTTGGTTTCTTAGACGGTGGACGCGGACTTGTAGCCGCAGGTTTCGGATCCTTGGGCGTGTTCATATTTTCTCTTTTCATTACTTCGGAAATTGCAGAAGCTGTTTATTCGGAACGCAAAGAAGCGTTTCGGAACGTAATCCTAATCACTTCTGCGATGGTTGGCTTTATAGGTGTATTGGTGCTTTTTTTCTTGCGAAGTGACCCTTCCGAAGAAAACCATACTCGCTCTAGACACTCTTTCCGTGAAACTCTCCTTAATTACGCTATTGTCATAAAAATTCCCACTGTGTGGCTTCTCATGGTTATTATCTTATGCGCCTATGTTGGTTATAAGATCACCGATGTCTTTTCGCTCTATGCCAGAGAGGTAATGTTGTATAACGAAATCGAATCGGCTCAAGTGGGTACCTATCTGCTTTACATCCGTCCTGTCATTGGTGTAGGAATTGGTCTTTTAGCTGACAAGACCAGAACCTCTTTGATGATGATCCTAGGATTTATGGTGATGCTTTTGGGCGCACTCCTCTTTGCTTCGGGAGTGTTAGGCCCTTCCTTGTCATTCTATTTCTTACTCTCCCTCTTAATTACCGCTACGGGTGTCTATGCCTTTAGAACATTATATTTCGCAGCCTTGCAGGAAGGTTATATTCCGCTTGCGGTAACAGGTACCGCGGTGGGTCTCATTTCACTTATCGGCTATACACCGGACATCTTTATGGGTCCGGCCATGGGGTATCTCTTAGATGCTTCACCGGGAGAACCCGGACATCAACATGTGTTCTGGTTGTTAGCGGGCTTTTCGGTGGTAGGATTGCTGGCTGCGGTTCGATTCTATTGGCTCACCAAAAGTTCATCGCCAACGAGAACACTTCAGGACTGAAAGTCTATTTCTTTAGAAATACAAAAATTGTTTCCGTATTGTTCTTATAATGAGTATCTTAGATAGGCAATCGTAATCTTTTCAATCATGGGAACAATCAAATCATTGAACAAATGGGCCAATGCACACACCTATTATCCGTTGGATATTTTGCGTATTGGTCTGGGCGTTTTCCTTTTTATCAAAGGGATTAACTTTATGGCAGATGCAGCCATGCTTATGGAACTGTTTAAACCTTTGCAGGGCTATGCCGGCGGAATGCTCGCTGTACACTATGTGGCTCCGGCACACTTTATTGGTGGGCTGTTGATTGCTTTCGGTCTATTGACACGCTGGGCAGTCATCGCTCAATTACCGATACTTATAGGAGCCGTACTCATCAATTTCTTAGGAGAAATGAACACCATGAATCTCATACTGGCACTGGTGGTCTTATTTATTTGTATCTTCTTTTTATTCTATGGATCGGGTAAGCATTCCGTAGACAAATATTTAAAGATGCAACAATAAGCGTTATTTCACCTGTATTGGCTTGATGGCTTCCTGTCGGCCGTTCACATAGCGAAAGCCCTCAGGGCCAAAATACCCGGCCTCTTCCAGCATGATGCGTATGTCTTTCCCCCATTCGGGCAGGTAGACCGT
Organism: Altibacter sp.; assembly: GCA_002696485.1. GTDB lineage: Bacteria > Bacteroidota > Bacteroidia > Flavobacteriales > Flavobacteriaceae > Altibacter. The sequence goes on from NZTP01000056.1 coordinate 4,752, forward strand.
TGTATTGAGTTCAATTGCATAGACGGTGTTTAGGTGTAGTGGATAATCTCCATTCACCGGAACACCTTCTTGAGAGTCCCACATTCCAAATGTGGTACCGGCACTATGCCCGTAGGTTCCTAACGGATGCGTGTAAATAGAGGGCTGAAGTCCTTCCTCCCTGCCTTGAGACAAGGAAGTGAGTAAAATCTCGTTCCCTGTCTTCCCTTCTTTGAAATTGGCGGTAAAGATATCTTGCACCCGGTTCCCTTTCGAAAATGCCTGTTGCAGGAACCCCGGCACTTTGGTTTCCCCTTCCTTTAAAACATAGGCATGCTGTTGACAATCGGTGTTGAGGCCAATGTAGGTTATACCAAAATCACAGTGAAGCAGGTCTCCACGTTGGATCACGGCATCCTTTTTTGCCTTACTGAAGGACTCAATATGACTTTTAAGTGCTTCTTGGTCCCGCTGAATATCCACCGTTGGATGAAACCAAGTCTCCAGACCCATATCTGTTACCTTTTGACGCATCCACCAAACCACATCGTCTGTAGTAGTCACACCCGGGGTGATCACCTTGGCAGAGAACGCTTCATCAATAATATCGTGGGTAATGGCGACCAAGGTATTGTAAAGGTCCATTTCCTTTTGTGTACGGGTTTCGATCCATGCGATCGCCAACTTCTCTGCTGAAACTAGCCGCTCCTTATAGGTGTCGGGCAGCGCATTCTTTAGTTCCTTATAATCGGTTTGAACGAGTCCGTCTGCAATTCCAAAATGTTCTGAAGTGTTAATTCCGATTCTTTTCGGGTTTCGTTCCTTGATGATCTCTACCAGTCGTTCCCATTGATCGGGTTGCTTTTCTTTGTCCCAAGCCGATGTGATATTCTCTCCAACATCGTAGCGCGCAACGGCCAATTTTTCTATGGTATTTTGCTCTTTGTCTCTGTAAAAAACCAAGATCGTTCGTCTGCGAGCATTCAACCAGGTAGCCGGCAACATGGTTCGCATCACAGGATCTTCATTATACTCTCGGGCAATGACCAACCACATGTCTATTTGAGTAGCATCCATTAATTTAGGAAGCAAGTTTGTAAATCGGTCTGCTAGAATTTCATCTCTTAAAGATGCACGATCACGTTCTGAAAGAATTTGGGCGTTGAGAGAAAATGAAGCCAGCAAGAGAATAAATACGATCTTTTTCATAGTGTTAGTTTTACACCTTAAAAGTAAATAGATTTCAGAAATAAAAAAAGGAGTGAACACAGTCACTCCTCTTTTCTTCATCTTTATTGAATGCAGGCTATTGGTAACTCTTTACCAACCTTATAAACTCTGCTCTATAGCCTTCGGGGTCATCTCCTTTTCCTGCCTCTGCAAGTGCTATAACGTCTGCCGGTCTTTGAGTATTGATAAAAACCGATTTTCTCAATTGCATCCCGAATAAGGCCACCGAAGCTGCATATTTGAAGTCGGTGGATGCCGCCTGAAAGGCGGTATTGGTATCTAAGACGGTTCGTTCTATCAGTTTGCTTATTTCTCCGTCCGGTTCTTTATATCGAAACTTTACAGTAAGGACTTCATCAGATGCGCCGGCTATCTTCGCATTGGTATATTTCAGCTTTGGTACATTCTTTACATACATGCTTTTCACGCCAACCGGTATGATCTCGTACAGTGCCGTTACCGTATGACCGCTTCCCAGCTCACCGGCATCTTTGGTATCATCCTGGAAATCTTCGTCATTGAGCAAGCGATTCTCATACCCGATCAATCGATAAGCTTGTACCTTACTCGGATTGAACTCAATCTGTAGTTTAACATCTTTAGCAATGGTGTACAGCGTACCGAAAAATTCACTGCCCAATGTTTTACGAGCCTCCTGCATGGTATCGATATAAGCATAGTTCCCATTACCTTTATCGGCCAAAGTCTCCATTTTAGAGTCTTTATAATTTCCCATTCCAAAGCCTAAACACGTTAAGAACACACCGCTTTTTCGTTTTTCCACAATGAGATCTTCCATTGCACGATCACTGGACGCTCCAACATTGAAATCACCGTCGGTAGCTAGAATGATCCTATTATTCCCTCCTTTGATAAAGTGCTCTTCTGCTATTCTGTATGCCAGTTTTATACCTTCACCCCCGGCGGTAGAACCTCCTGCGGTAAGGTTTTCAATAGCATTTAATATAAGTTGTTTATTGCTTCCTGCCGTAGGCGGCAGTACCAATCCCGCAGCACCCGCATAGACAACAATAGCTACTTTATCTTCTGCTCGTAATTGTTCGACGAGTACTTGCAAGGCCGATTTTAAAAGAGGTAATTTATTGGGACTTTCCATAGATCCTGAAACATCCAATAAGAAAACGAGGTTCGATGCAGGGACTCCGGATACCGAAATATCCTTTCCTTTAAGACCAATTCGTACAAGCTTCGCATCGCTGTTCCATGGCGAGGACGCAATCTCGGTAGTTATTGAAAAAGGAACACCTCCTTCAGGTTGCGGGTAGTTATAATCAAAATAATTGATCATCTCCTCTATTTTCACTGCATCCTTCGGGATTTCCTGACCATTATTGATGAACCTTCGGATATTGCTATACCCTGCTCTATCTACATCTATTGAAAAGGTGCTAAGCGGAGCTGTTTCTACTCGTTTGAAGATGTTCTCTTGAATCCTTCCGTACGATTCATTATCTGTATTCGTATTTCTGTACCGTTGTATGTTCTTCCGTTCTGCTCTGGTCATTGAAATGCCAGCAGTCTTTCCGCTTAATGAACTTACTCCCCGAACTCTTATTTTATTTGATCTTCCCGAAAAACCGTAGCCAGTTACAACTACCTCATCCAATTGAGCGTTATCCGCATTCAAAACGATATGCAGGGTATGCGTTTTAGAACTGATCTTAACCTCCTGAGAGTTAAATCCTACGTAGGAGAATACCAACGTATTACCTACAGCTACCGTGATGCTGTAATGTCCGTCGAAGTCTGTCTGTCCCCCATTACGGGTTCCTTTTTCAATGATATTTACACCAGGCAAAGGCAACCCAGAATCATCTGTGACAGTGCCTGAGACCGTGATTTGTTGGGCTGAAAGTTGAAAGGCAACTAATGTAAAAATAAATACGAGTACTGTTGATTTCATAACGTTGTGGTTTTATGGTTATGGTATAAAGCTACATTGTTACATATCTGGATAAAAACAGTATTGAGGCAACCGTTATTCTTGATTAGTCAACAAATACGGCGAATGAGTTTAGGCGTAGGGCTATCGATATCTTTGCAAAACTTGCAGTACATCGGCACGCTTGATCTTCCCGGTTTCTGTGTACGGGAACTTTGAAATGGAATATACCCTTTTAGGGCGTTCGTAGGTGTCCAGACTTGCAAATGCTTCAGAATAGTTTGGAACACTTCCGCTTCGGTCACTCTCAAAAATAAGGATAACACGCTCGCCCAATTCGGGGTCTTTTTCCGAAGTAATGATAAAAGGGAGTTTGATAAAGGCCGACAGTTTTTCTTCGATCTTTTCGGGAAACAATTTTATTCCGCCGGAATTGATAAGATTGTCGTACCTGCCCAACCACCGAAAGGAAGAAGGGGATTCTAACTGCACCAGATCGTTTGTGACGATCGGTTCTGAAAGGATCTCGGGGGCATGAATTACCAGACAGCCCCTATGATCTAGGTCGAACTTTACATTGGGTAAAGCGGCATAGAGATCAGATTTCGCCGGGCCATTGACCCTGCGAACGGCAATATGCGTACTCGTTTCGGTCATGCCATAGGTAGCAAAGGCTTCGGTGGGAACCTGTTGCAGTTTTTCTTCCAGCGCCGCAGAGATGGGGCCGCCACCAATGATCAATTTTTTGACCTTGGCTAATGCTTTAATAGAATGGAGTACCTGATAAGGAACCATGGCTGCAAAATTGTAGTCGTTGTCGTATTGTGTGAGTGCATCTTTTTCCGGTGCCACGACATGAAGTTCCCAACCCAAAACCATGGCCCGCACCAACATCATCTTTCCGGCAATAAAATTAGGCGGTAGACATAACAAGGCAGAGGTCTTAGCGCCCAATTTAAAGAACGTGCCGGTCGCTATGGCACTGTTGACCATCCATTGTTTTTCGAGACGGATCTTTTTCGATTTTCCTGTGGCGCCGGAGGTCTTCACCGTAATATACGATTTATCGTTGAACCATTTTTGAATGAACTTCCCGATTCCAATTTCGTGATCGTCACCTTCCCGCCTGAGTTCACCGGCAAAATCGAGCAGCTCTTCAACAGCTTCAAATTGAAGTCCGTTGAGCGTAAAATCCGGATGGAGTATGTGCGGGGTAGGATTCACAAAACAGATTTATACATATTCTTCGTACGCTTCGTCTTCAGGCGGAGGGACTACCTTTCCGAAGAGCTTTTCGCCCCAATCCGTCCAACCGTATTTCCATGCCATGATCCCTAAAAAAATAGGATAGATGATGAGTACGGGCATGATAACGTCAATTCCTGCAGAAGGTTCGGACACATCCTTTAAGATGGAGTTTGTTTGAAACACGGTCCAGTCTGCTGTCACCAACAGCGCAGCTATTAGATTGTTCCCTGCATGAAACCCTAAGGCCAGTTCCATCCCTTCATCCATGAGCGTCATAATACCCAAGAAGAAGCCGGTACCAATATAGTAGACCATGATGATGTTTCCTAATTTGGACACTTCAGGATTAAAAAAATGCAAGCCACCAAAGATCACCGAGGTAACCACCAAGGGCACCCAACGATTCTTTGCGCCCACACCAACGCCCTGCATCAAATACCCGCGAAACAGGTACTCCTCGAAGCTGGTCTGCAACGGGACCATGACAATAGCGATCACAGCGAGGATCAAGAACGGCACCAAATCGAATTGTACTTCATAATCGGTTGGGTTCATGTAGTAGTCGATGCTTGTTAACACCACCGTAGAGACGGCTATAAGGCCAAAGCCAAACCAAACTCGTCCCCAATCGGTACGAGGCCGCGATGTGGTTACTGTTTTAAATGGTTGTTTGTGGAAATACCGAACTACCAGATACAGCACCCCCAATCCAATAGCAAAACTCAGCAACATGAGGAAGAGGGTGAGATTCGAATCTAAGGTCGTCATGAGCGTATTCGGGTCTTCCAGCGATGTGAAATCACCCCCTTCGCTCATGACCTTGAACATTACCAAGGCCAACAAAGGGATGGCCCCTAGTTGCGATGCTATAAAAATAAGGACGCCACCCAAAAGATAGCGCCACCAGTCATGAAGAAAATAAAATGCTTGTTTTATGTACATGAATTATAATTGATTTAAGAAATTATCTGTCGTTTCTTACCTTGGTTTCCATCCCCGTTAAGAGTGCTATGTCCCACTTTTTATTCGTCTCATAATACAGCGATCCGTTACGCACTTCCAAGGGCGATTCAATATTATTTGTGAACAGGCTGCCGGTACCCAAACCTTGTGGCAATTTACTATTTTTTGTGAAGGTGAATTGTGAAATGGCGTTTAATCCTACATTACTTTCCAAGGCCGATGTGATCCACCAACCAATGTCCAAGTGTTCGGCTATTTCTATCCAAGAATCACTCCCTTTAAAACCGCCCACAAAGCTTGGTTTAAGAATGATATACTGTGGTCGAATGGTTTGAAGTAGTGCCTTTTTCTCTTCGGAAGCAAAGATACCGATAAGCTCCTCGTCGAGTGCGATGGGCACCGGGGTTGCCTCACACAGCTGCGCCATCTCTTCCCACTGTCCTTGTTGTATGGGCTGTTCTATAGAATGGATATCCATATCGGAAAGCCGCTTCAGTTTTTCGAGTGCTTCGGAAGGACCAAAAGCCCCATTGGCATCGACACGAAGCGCTATTTCGGAAGCTGAGAATTCCTTCCGAAGCGATCGCAACAGATCCAACTCGGTCGCAAAATCGATTGCGCCTATCTTCATTTTAATACAATCGAAACCTGCGTTCAGTTTTTCGCGTATCTGTTGTTGCATAAAGGCAGCATCACCCATCCAAACGAGTCCGTTGATGGGGATAGCCGCGCTCCTTTGTGTAAATTCAGAAGGAAATAAATTAAAAGCATGTTGAGCCTCAAAGGATCGAAACGCAGTCTCCACCCCTATCTGTATGGAGGGAAATTGTGTTAAGGCGTTATACAGTGCGATCGCTCCCAGATGTATATTTTCACATGTCCATTGCAGCTTATCTTCATAATCCGGACGATCGTCTATTGAGAGTCCGCGTAGAAGTCCACATTCCCCAACGCCCCATTGCTGTCCGTCACGCAGGAAGATATACCACGTATCTTTTGTGTGTAGCACACCGCGCGAGGTTCCACCGGGACGTTTAAATTGCAGTGTGTGTTTGTAATAGTTGGCTTTCAGCATATGAAATACCCTTCGACAAGCTCAGGGTGACAAGTTACATTACAATTCGATAGATTCGCCAATGGCCAGCAGCATAAGATCCTTTCCGGCGTCATAGAACTTTCGTTTGGCTTCTTCGTGATCGATCTCGATGTAGCCAAAGGTATCGTAATGCACTCCCAGCACCTTATCGCATTTTACGAAATCACTGGCAATAATAGCATCCTCAACGCCCATGGTGAAATTATCACCAATAGGCAGAATGGCCAAGTCTAAAGAGACGCGCATAGGAATAAGTTTCATGTCTAATGTCAACGCCGTATCTCCGGCAATGTAAATATTCTTATGTTCCCCTTCAATTACGAATCCGCCGGGCTGTCCACCATAACTACCATCAGGAAAGGAACTGGTATGGATGGCATTAACGTACTTCACCTTTCCGAATTCGAAATCCCAGCTTCCGCCGTGATTCATAGGATGCACATTGAAGCCTTTGTTCTCATAATGTGTAGCTATCTCGTAGTTACTCACTATCATGGCATCGGTGCGTTTGGCGATGGCCTCTGCATCGAGTATGTGATCCTGATGTGCGTGGGTCAATAGAATGTAATCGGCTTTAAGATCTTCGATGTTCACTTTATCCTTAGCTAAAGGATTCCCCGAAATAAAGGGATCGACAAGAATATGTGTGCCGGACACTTCAATGGCCAAGCTGTTTTGACCGTAGAATGTAATCTTCATACGAATGTAATTTTTTCTTAAAGATAAATCTAAAAGAATTGGCTGGCAAAAAACAGTGCTGAAAATAAGAAAGTGCTAAGCGCCACCTTCTTTAATTCGGGATCCAGCATGGCAGGAGCTTCATTCGTTAAGACGATAAACACGTTTGAAAACAACGGAATGAAAGCGACAAGCGGAAGGAACTCCCAATAGTTTTCGGCAGTCAAATAAAAATACGCACCGGAAGACACAAATGCCCCTAGTATTAGCAAGGTATGATAGCTCTTTGCTTTTTTTTCTCCCAGCACAACAGCCAACGTATTTTTACTCACTTTCGCATCGGCAAGGCGGTCACGCATATTGTTCAAATTGAGCACTGCGGTACTCAACAAACCTATGGTAATGGCCGGCAGTAGAATAAAATGGGAAAGTTCCTGTGTAAAAAGAAAATAACAACCCATCACTCCTACCATTCCGAAGAAAACAAAAACAAACACATCTCCCAACGCACGATACCCATAAGCGCGCTTACCCACGGTATAGGTTATGGCAGCAATAATGGCCGCTATTCCCAGATTGAAAAACACTAAAGATAATAAAAAGTTATCGCTCCCAAACGCTATAAATATGAGCAAGCTAGCTAAGAGCAAGGTGAAGACAGCCGTAACAACCATGCCTGCTTTTAGTTCTTTCGCCGTCAACAACCCGCTTTGCATCGCTCTGGCCGGGCCCACACGGTCTGCGTTATCGGTTCCTTTTACACCATCCCCATAATCGTTGGCAAAGTTAGAAAGCACTTGAAACCCCAAGGTCGTAGCCAATGCCAATACAAATATCGAGAGGGAGAAACTGTTTGTAGCGTGGGCAACGGCGGCAGCCGTTATAATTCCTGAAATGGACAAGGGCAGGGTTCGTAATCGGGCTGCAGCGATCCAGGCACGTACTTTTGTCATTCTGTATAATTTTGGTGCTGCAAAAATACATTTAAAATAAAAAACCTACCTCATGTAAACGAGGTAGGTTCTTCGCATTTCAATAGTAAATTAATTTACCTCACCACATTCTTCTTTGAGATTCCTTGGGGGTTTCATACATTTGAACGTATTTAAAAAAAATAAAAATGAACAACACTACACGTTATCATTTAGGGTTACTTTTACTGCGTATAGGCTTTGCCGGCATGATGCTTACACACGGCATCCCGAAACTACTGAAACTGCTAAGCGGTAATTTTGAATTTGGAGATCCCATTGGTTTGGGAGAACCCGTTTCTTTGGTTCTTGCGGTGTTGGGAGAAGCAATCTGCCCTCTGTTGATCATTGTAGGATTTAAAACCCGTTGGGCTGCCATACCTGCATTCCTCACCATGGGTGTTGCAGCATTCATCGTTCATGGCGATGACCCATTCGCTTCAAAAGAAAAAGCATTATTGTATCTAGTGGGCTTTTTAGTGATCGCGCTCTTAGGTGCCGGTAAATACGCGTTGGATAAAAATTAATTGAAAATTTTTACCAACAGTTCCTTTAACAGGTCTCCTTGAGAAAGATTTGCTGCCCCCACTCCTTTGCTCTTCATATCGATCTCTCGAATAGAAGCAATAACAGCACTCGTCTTCTTCATTGGATAATTTTTTGAAGCTATCTCATAGTCCTTTACAAAATACGGACTCACACCCAGCACCTTAGCTGCATCCCCTTTATTGGACAGCGCATGGTATTTAAGCACTTTCGAGAAGAAACTATACAGCAGTGCGATGGTCATCACTAAAGGATGATTCTTCGGATTTTGAGCAAAATATTGGATAATGGTAAAAGCTTTTTGAACGTCTTTATTCCCTATGGCATTTTGCAATTCGAAATTGTTGAAATCCTTACTAATTCCAATATTTTCTTCGATATGTTGTGGAGTGATCTGTGCTCCCGGTTTTAGGATGAGCTGTAATTTCTCCAATTCGTTATTGACCTTACTAAGGTCGTTCCCTAAAAATTCCACCAGCATCTGTGCGGCTTTTGGCGTAATGGTATAGCCTCGACCGGAAAGGACACGACGTATCCAGTCCGGAACCTGATTTTCGTATAATTTCTTACTCTCAAAAAGGACACCTGATTTACCAATGATCTTGGCAAGTTTCTTACGTTTGTCCAATGTCTTGTATTTATAGCAAAATACGAGTACTGTGGTGGGTTGCGGATTTTCGGCATAGGAAACCAAATTTTCGATCGTACGGGAAAGTTCCTGAGCCTCTTTTACAATCACTACCTGTTTCTCTGCCATCATAGGATAGCGCTTCGCCTGACTTACAATATCTTCCACGGTAACATCACGGCCGTACAGCACCACTTGATTAAATCCCTTTTCTTCTTCGGAAAGGACCGATTCTTCAATAAACTTCGCAATACCATCGATGTAATAAGGTTCCTCACCCATCAAAAAATAGATAGGACGAATGACTCCGGATTTTATTTCGTTGATAATGGATTTGGCTTTGTCTAAAGGCACAAGGTTTTCTTTTTAATTTCTGAAAAATCCTTCGGAAATTGTTATTTTGCCGTATGCTGAAATTGAATTTTCCCGGCTATTCCTTTCGTTTCAAAAGTAACGAAAACAAACCATTGATTTTTGATCAAATCCGAAAAAAATTCGTTGTTCTTACACCCGAAGAATGGGTGCGGCAACATGTGGTTCGCTACCTCCTTTCAGAAAAGAAGTATCCCGCTTCCCATATCAATGTCGAAAAACAGCTCAAGCTCAACGATACGATAAAAAGGTACGATATTGTGGTATTTAAACCCGACGGAAGCATCCATTTGATCGTGGAATGCAAAGCACCCACAGTGGCTATCACTCAGGAGACCTTCGACCAGATCGCACGCTACAATTTAGTTCTTGAGGCAGAATTTTTACTGGTTACCAATGGTTTGAACCATTATTATTGCAAACTAGATTATAATGCAAAGCGTTATGATTTTTTAGAAAATATTCCTTCGTATGTATCTCAATAAAGAACTTTCTTTGCAGCGATGAAAACAGCAGTGGTCATATTGAACTGGAACGGAAGGAAATTATTGGAGGAATTCCTGCCATCGGTGGTAGCCTATTCGGAAGAAGCCACCGTTTATGTGGCGGACAATGCTTCTACAGATGATTCGGTAATGTATGTATCAACCCATTTCCCTTCGGTCAAAGTGATACAAAACAAAAAAAATGGTGGCTATGCCGCTGGATACAATGAGGCCTTACAAAATCTTACCGAAGATATCTTCGTACTTCTCAATAGCGATGTGGAAGTGAGTCCGGGTTGGCTCAAGCCTATGATTACTGCTTTTGCAGAAAACCTCACCCTTGTGGCAGCGCAGCCTAAAATACTGGATTATAAGAACAAAGATTATTTTGAATATGCCGGCGCTGCAGGCGGTTATATTGACAAACTGGGTTACCCTTACTGTCGTGGCCGTATCTTTCATACGCTCGAAAAAGATGTGGGTCAGTATAACGATAGTGCTGATATCTTTTGGGCGAGCGGTGCCTGTCTATTTATACGTCGAAACGCCTTTTGGGAGGCCGGTGCCTTAGATGCGCACTTTTTTGCACACCAGGAAGAGATCGACCTGTGCTGGCGTTTACATGCCATGGGCGGACACATTAAATACATTGGTACCTCGCATGTCTTTCATCTGGGTGGTGCCACCCTTGCCGTGGCCAATCCTAAAAAAACATTTTACAATTTTAGGAACACACTACTCGTACTTGTAAAAAATGTAAAAGGAGTGCAATTGTGGTGGCTTTTGTTCCAGCGTATGATGTTGGATGGCGTAGCTGCTTTCCAATTTTTATTTCAAGGAAAACTACACCACTTTACAGCTGTTTTCAAGGCACACCTTAGCTTTTATCGCTTACTTCCTATATTTCTGAAAAAGAGAAAGATACATGCTTCAAATTTTAAATATTACAGAATAAAGTCGATTGTGTGGCGGTATTTCGTTCAGAAAAAAAGAACCTTTCCCAAAGGCTACTAAAATTTTACTTAAAGTTGTGTTAATCGTTATGATAGCTAGCCTCCATTTGATAATTTTGGGTAACAATTTAACACTTAAAAAAGAACAACAATTATGAAAAAACTTTTGATATTAGCGATCTGTTCTAGTTTTGTCCTTACCTCATGTGTTTCGAAAAAGAAATATGCAGAGCTGGAAGAGAAGCAAAAAAATACGCAGGACATGCTGAACACGGCTACCGTGAAATTAAACAGCTGTTTGACCGACAAGGCAGCTTCTGATGCCAGAGCGCTTGCCCTAGAGCAACGTCTTGCCGACATGAAGAAAACGAACGAAGATCTTATTCAAAGTTCGAAAGACCTTACCATGCTTACCGCTAAAGGTGCCACAAACCTTGAGAAGTCTTTGGAAAGTCTTAAAGAAAAAGATCTAAAGATCACACGCTTGCAAGATGCACTTAATAAGAAGGATAGTGTTACGTTGGCGTTAGTGACCAGTTTGAAACGTGAGGTAGGTATCAACGACCCGGATATTGAGATCGATGTTGAAAAAGGGGTTGTGTATATTTCGCTTTCAGACAAGGTGATCTTCAAGAGCGGAAGCTATCAAATATCTTCACGTGCCAGAGAGATTCTAGGCAAAGTTGCTAAAGTAATCAACGGCAAACCTAATTTTGAAGCGATGGTGGAGGGACACACAGATAATGTTCCTTATCGTAACGGATTGTTATTGGACAACTGGGATCTTAGTGTGAAACGTGCTACTGCTATCGTTAGAGAACTACAAGATCTTGGTGTAAGCCCAAGTCGTCTAGTAGCCGCCGGACGTGCAGATTATGTACCGTTAGTTCCTAATGATACTGCCGAAAACCGTTCTATTAACAGACGTACACGAATCTTGGTATTGCCTAAGATCGATCAGTTCTACGACATGATCGAGCAGGAAATGAAGACCTTGGAAGGCAAATAATATCAATTGTTTTTATAAATAAGAAAACCCGACAGCGTGTCGGGTTTTTTGTTTTTTAGATACATGCCAGCCTTCATGCGTTAACTCTGTATAATTTCTTACTTTTATATATCTTCTTGAAAACAATACTAATTAAATAATGAATCATGAAAAAAATAGCACTACTCCTACTTTCTGCAACTTTGTTCGCATCCTGTGTTTCGAAAAAGGAATTTGTTGAATTGGAGAACAAGTATCAAAAATCACAGGACCTATTGAACTCGACCACCGTTAAACTGAATAGCTGTCTTACCGACAAGGCAGGTTTGGAGGCGCGCGCCAATTCTTTGGAAGAACGGCTCGCCGATCTCAAAAAGACCAATGAAGATCTTATACAAAGCTCAAAAGACCTTACCATGCTCACCGCGCAGGGTGCTTCTAACCTCGAAAAATCATTGGAAAGTTTAAAGGAAAAAGACCTCAAGATTACCAGACTTCAGGATGCCATCAGTAAAAAGGACAGTGTAACATTGGCATTGGTGACCAGTCTTAAACGAGAAGTAGGTATCAACGATCCGGATATCGAAATTAGTGTTGAAAAAGGTGTTGTCTATATCTCTATAGCCGATAAATTATTATTCAAGAGCGGTAGCTATGAGATCTCCGCACGAGCCAATGAAATTCTGGCAAAAGTAGCCACAGTGATCAAAGGGAAGCCAAATTTTGAAGCCATGGTGGAAGGACACACCGATGACGTACCCTATAAGAACGGCTTGCTCTTAGATAATTGGGATTTAAGTGTAAAGAGAGCGACAGCTGTAGTACGTGCGCTTCAGGCGCAAGGGATCGATCCAGGCCGATTGGTAGCAGCAGGGCGTGGTGAGTATGTTCCTTTGGTTCCAAATGATACTGCTGAAAATCGTGCCACCAACAGACGTACCCGTATCTTGGTCCTACCAAAGATCGATCAGTTCTACCAAATGATCGAAGAGGAAATGAAAACACTTTCCGAAGAAGAAAAAAAATAAGGCTGAAACGTTTATCCAAACGCGATGCTGGTCGGGTTTTTTGTACAATTAATTGCCTATCTTTAGATTATTGTACCACATTCAAATACATCGTATCATATATTTAAAAACACGTTAAAACATACCTCATGAAAAAGTTCTTTTTACCCGTGGTAGCGCTATTGCTACTTAGCTTTACTGCTTCGGAAAATAAACTCACCGAAGCCGAAAGAGATTTTGCCATCTTTGAACTTAATAAGTCTCGCGAGCTGTTGCTTACGGCAGTGGATGGCCTTTCCGAAGCACAACTCAACTACAAGAGCAGTCCCGAAAGTTGGTCCATAGCCGAGTGCGTTGAGCATATCGCCATCTCTGAAAACAATATCTTCGGAATGATGCAAGGGAATTTGAAGTCGGAAGCCGATGCTTCAAGACGATCGGAAGTTAAGATGAACGATGAGCAAGTGCTCAAAGTGATCACAGACCGAAGTAATAAGGTCAAAACGCAGGAGCCCTTTGAGCCCACCGGTAAATTTGGTTCTTTTGAGAAGACGCTTAAAAATTTCAAGGAAAAGAGAGCCGATAATATGAAATATGTCCTGAATACCGAAGACGATCTTCGCAACCGTTACGCCGTTCTTCCCTTTGGAACGCTCGATCTGTACCAAGTCATTCTCTTCATGTCCGGTCACACCGAACGACATGTGCTTCAAATTCAGGAGATCATGGAGGATACAGACTTTCCGAAGGAATGACCAACAAAATGATTTTATAAATAGAAGAACTCCGCATATCCCGGAGTTCTTTTTTTATGTATTTTGTATAGAAATATGGCATCTTCAGAAAACATCATTGAGAAATTTTACGAGGCGTTCGCCAATCTCGATGCAGAACGTATGATCGAGTGGTATCACACCGATATTACTTTCGAAGATCCCGCTTTTGGCATTCTAAAGGGGAACCAAGCACGCAACATGTGGCGAATGCTATGTGAGTCACAGAAAGGAAACGATTTTACGGTACAGGCTTCCAACATTGAATTTAATGAGACCCAAGGCAAAGCGCGTTGGGAAGCGTATTATACGTTTTCAAAAACCGGGCGACGTGTCCACAATATCATCCATGCCGAATTTCAATTTAAGGACGGAAAGATCATCAATCATATTGACCGCTTCAATTTATACCGCTGGGCAAAGCAATCCATGGGTTTTAAAGGTTTTTTGGTAGGTTGGACCGCCTTTTTCAGAAAAAAACTGAACAAACAGGTACGTCACTTTCTATCAGAATTTGAAAAAAAACAGCCAAGAGAAAATTCCTGACCGCGTTGTCATTACGATTTCATGAAGTTGATCATAATCTTATTAACCAACTCTGTATGTGTAAAGACACAACCGTGTGGTGCCCCATCGATTACTTGTAACGCACTGTTAGGCACTAGCTCATGCCCTTGTTGAGATGTAGGTCCCATAGGGACGATCTCATCAGCATCTCCGTGAATAAATAGCGTAGGGACGTCGATCTTTTTCAAATCTTCTCGTAGATCGGTCTTGCCAAAGGCATCGATACAGTCTAACGTGGCCTTTGGAGAGGCTCCGGCAGCGATACCCCAGTTGTAATGCAGCTGACTGCTACTCACTTTGTCCTTATTATCATCGTAGTTAAAGAAATCCTTTCCGAAATCCTCCAAGAAACCGAGTCGGTCCTTTTTGATCCCTTCTTTAAATTCTTCAAATGTTTCCGCCGGTACCCCTTCGGGATTGTCGTCGGTCTTCAGCATAAAGGGTGCAATGGAACTGATAAAAATCAATTTTGATAGTTTTGCAGTTCCATATTTTCCTACGTAGCGTCCTAATTCACCGCCTCCCATAGAGAAACCAATTAAAATGATGTCTTCCAATTGTAATGAGGTAATGAGGTTGTCAAGGTCACCCGCCATGGTATCGTAATCGTATCCGTCCCACGGCCTGTCGCTACTGCCAAAGCCTCTTCGGTCGTAACTTATACATCGAAAACCGGCCTCCACAATTGCTTGCTTTTGATATTCCCACATGGCTTGACTCAAGGGCCAACCGTGAATTAATATAACCGGTTGTCCGGCACCGTAATCCTCGTAGTAGAGATTGATATGGTCGTTGTGCTCTTTTGATGTAGTTTTAAGGTATCCCATTATGCTATAATTTTACATTAAAATACCAAACTTCTCACGCTATAAAAATTTCTAAGGTGTGTTTACCATAAGTTTAACGGGGGTTGTTAAAAGAAACTAAATCTCCAGACTTCCCTTTCCCTCCCGAATTAGAACGGGTTGATCTCCTGTGAGATCGATAACCGTGGAAGCAATATTACCCCCATACCCACCATCGACTACCACATCGACCAGGTGTTCCCATTTTTCGAAGATAAGCTCGGGGTCGGTGGTGTATTCTATAACTTCATCATCATCCTTGATGGATGTAGAAATAATTGGGTTCCCCAACGCGTGCACGATCGCTTGGACAATGGAATTTGCAGGAACCCGAATACCCACCTCCTTCTTTTTCTTAAATACGGTGGGAAGGTTATTGTTTCCTGGCAGAATAAAGGTATACGGTCCGGGAAGTGCACGTTTTAATATTTTGAAGGTGGGGCTGTCAATCTGTTTTACGTAGTCGGATAGATTACTCAGGTCTTCACAAACAAAAGAGAAATTAGCTTTCTCTAGTTTCACGCCTTTCAATTGAGCAACACGCTCTAAGGCTCGGTTGTTCATGATGTCGCAGCCTAAGGCGTAAACGGTATCACTGGGATAGATCACTAAACCTCCATTGCGAATGATATCGACTACTTTCTTTACATCCTTCGGATTAGGGTTCTCTTCGTAGATTTTAATAAACTCAGCCATAGTAAAACAAATTTGATCGATTGTTAAAGATACCTCTTTACGGAAGAAAAGTCAATAAATTCTTAGTCCCTTCGTTTTACTTCACTTTCTAGTTTCAGCACTTCGGTTCCATCTTCTTGCTCAATAAGCAAGGCTTTATCTCCCGAGGTTCCTTCTCGCGTTACTTCGGTACCTGAAAGCGTTCTACTTACCTTGTTGGTAAATGTCTCCTTGACGACGCCTTGGGCTGTCCCCTGTCCCCATTTCCATTGGATCTTTGTTCCTTTTCGTATCATTGCTGCTTTTTTATTTAAAAATAAGGCTTCCTAAATAAAATTAGGTCTTTCTAACGATTCCTTAACATAAAAAATCCTTTTATGCGTTAAGGAGTTTAAACACATCTCAATGAAACTGCTTCATTTCCTATTCATCCCTATCTTGGCAATCTCTTTTGTAAGCGTTTCCTGTTCTTCGGAAGCAGACCCGAACGGACTCCAAGAAGAACAGCCGTTACTTGCTAAAACCGAATTGAATGTACCTTATGGACCGTCTTCACAGCAAGTCTATGACTTGTACCTCCCCGAAGGACGATCTTCGGAATCAACAAAAGTACTTGTATTGGTGCATGGCGGCGGCTGGACGGGCGGAGACAAAGCCGATATGCAAAATTTTGTGACCCTCCTGCAACAAGAGCATCCGGATCATGCCATTGTCAATATGAACTATGTGCTGGCCACCCTTGCTACACCCGCTTTTCCTCATCAGTTTCTAGATATCAAAAGAGTGTTAGAAAAACTAACTGCCGAAAATGAGATCTTGCAGATACAACCAACATTTGGTTTGATAGGCACCAGCGCCGGAGCCCACTTGGCATTGCAGTACGATTATGTGTACGACACCAACGATCAAGTAAAATTTGTTGCGGATATCGTAGGTCCAACAGATTTTACAGATCCTTTTTATGCGAACGATCCTAACTTTCAGTTTGCCTTGGATGCCTTGGTTGACGAGAGTGCATATCCGACGGGGACCCATTATGCCCAAGCCGTTAGCCCGGTCTTCCATGTTAGTAGCGATAGTAGTCCTTCTATCTTATTTTATGGAACCACAGACCCTCTTGTGCCCCTTACTAACGGAGAAAGACTTCAACAAGCATTGAGCCAACATGATGTAACCAACAGTTTTACTGTATATGAGGGTGGTCATGGGGATGATTGGAGTGCAGCGAGTATCGCCGACCTGCAATCCCAGTTATCAGCATTTATAAATGTGCATTTAGATGTTCAGGATTAATCCAACACATTCAGTTTGGCGAATCGAAGTAATAGTTTTTTAAGTCCGCCATTCTCAAATTGGATCTCTGCTTTGGTATCGGCACCCACCCCTTCGATCTTTAAGATCTTTCCTTTTCCGAAGCGCACATGCTCAACGTTCGTTCCTTCGCTTAGATTAGCGTCCTTGGCGTTGAAGTTCTTATCGGTATCACTGCTTACAGGTTTTAATCGGCGTAATTTTCGCAATTGATCTTGCGTAGGTCCCTTGGGAGGACTTCCTGCTGCAGGCTTTTGGAGCCGTAATTTACTTTTATCTACCTCGCCAAAAATATCGGCATCCACGAGTGGTTTGTATCGCTGCTCTGTGACCGGTGTAAGATAATGCAGGTAGTCTCCTTCTATTTCTTCAATAAAGCGGCTGGGTTCAGCATCGATCAATTTTCCCCAGCGATAACGTGATTGGGTATAAGTAAGATACGCCTGTTTTTCGGCACGTGTCAAAGCTACGTAAAATAGACGTCGTTCTTCTTCCAATTCACTGCGTGTATTCATACTCATGGCGCTGGGGAACAGATCTTCCTCCATACCCACGATATACACATACGGAAACTCCAGCCCCTTGGCCAAATGAACGGTCATAAGTGCGACACGATCCTCATCGCCTTTTTCATTGTCAAGATCTGTTGCCAAGGCAACGTCTTCCAGAAACTCAGCAAGCGATCCGGTGGTGTCGGCCAGTTCTTTTTGCTCTTCCACAAAATCGCGCATCCCGTTCAGCAACTCTTCAATATTCTCGATACGGGCGATCCCTTCCGGAGTTCCATCCTTCTTTAACTCCTGTAACAATCCTGTTTTTTTGGTAACGTGTTCTGCGATCTGAAAGGCATCGTAACTGGCATTCAGTATCTGAAAACTTTTGATCATAGTAACAAAATCTTCTAGTTTAGCCTTTGTACCGCTGTTGATCTTCAGATCGATCTTATCTATATGCTCCATAACCTCGAACATAGAGCGGTCGTAATGATTGGCAGCTACGATCAACCGGTCGATAGTGGTCTGACCAATACCCCGAGCCGGATAATTGATCACACGTTTGATCGCTTCTTCATCCTTCGGATTTAGGATAAGGCGTAAATAGGCGATCACATCTTTGATCTCCTTACGCTGATAGAAACTGAGTCCGCCGTAAATACGATAGGGAATATCTTTCTTCCGAAGCGCATCTTCCATTGCTCTCGACTGGGCATTGGTGCGATATAAAATGGCAAAATCACCGTTCTTTAACTGGTTGTTCATTTTATTCTCGAAGATGGAACTCGCGACAAAGCGTCCCTCGTCCCCATCGGTCATGGTACGATTTACCAATATCTTGTTCCCTTCATCGTTGGCGGTCCACACCACCTTCTCCAATCGTGTCTTGTTCTTTTCTATGATGCTATTAGCCGCATTGACAATATTCTTGGTCGATCGATAATTCTGTTCTAGGCGAAAGACCTTCACATCGTCATAATCTTTCTGAAAGTTTAGAATGTTATTGATATTAGCTCCGCGAAACGCATAGATACTTTGCGCATCATCCCCTACCACACAAATATTTTGAAAACGGTCACTCAAAGCGCGCACAATGAGATACTGACTGTGATTGGTATCTTGGTACTCATCCACAAGGATATACCGAAATCGGTTTTGATATTTTGAAAGCACATCGGGAAAGCGAGTAAGCAGTTCGTTGGTCTTCAGTAGAAGATCGTCAAAATCCATTGCGCCGGCCTTAAAACACTTATCGACATACGCTTTATACACATCCCCTAATCTAGGGATCTTCGCCATGGCATCGGCTTCCATCAATTCCGGATTGTTGAAATAGGCTTTGACTGTAATAAGACTGTTCTTGTACGAAGAGATACGCGAATAGACCTGTTTGTATTTATAGATATCTTTATCCAAGTTCATATCCTTAATCACGGCCCGAATCACGCTGTGCGAATCTTGCGTATCGTAGATTGTAAAATTAGAGGGATACCCTAGTTTATCGGCTTCAAAACGCAGAATCTTAGCAAAAATACTGTGGAAGGTGCCCATCCATAGATTCTTGGCCTCGCTGTTCCCGACGATCTGGGCGATACGCTTCTTCATCTCACGAGCGGCTTTGTTGGTAAAGGTAAGCGCCAAAATATTGAAAGGATCCACTCCTTGCGACATCAAATACGCGATGCGGTAGGTCAAAACACGTGTTTTTCCCGATCCTGCACCCGCGATCACGATCATAGCCCCATCCTTTTGTAAAACAGGAGCGCGCTGTGCCTCATTGAGTTGTTCTAAATATTGCTGCAATTTTTTCTGAAGAAATTTGAATGCGAAAAATAGGGAAATTCGTGCAAAAACACGGGGTGAATGGCTATAATTTATAAACAGCCTTACCAATTTTTGGTTTGCTGAAATTTAAATATCTTTAACTGAAATATTCCGGCTATGATTCGATATTCTGTATTACTATTCACCTTTTTAATTTCTGCTGCGGCCTTTCCACAAATGGACAAAGCCCTTCTGAAGGATATTCAAGAAATCGAAGATCAAGTGATCCAATGGCGACGTTATTTCCATGAGCACCCCGAACTTTCCAACAGGGAGTTCAAAACTGCCGAAGCGATCGCCAAACACCTTCGTTCTTTGGGTATGGAAGTTAAAACGGAAGTCGCTAAAACAGGTGTTGTAGGTGTACTCAAAGGAAAAATGCCGGGCAAGGTGGTTGCTCTGCGAGCCGATATCGATGCCCTTCCCGTTACCGAACGAAACGATCTTCCGTATAAAAGCACCGTCACCGATACCTTCTTAGGTACGGAAACCGGTGTAATGCATGCCTGCGGGCACGATGCCCATATTGCCATACTTATGGGTGTCGCCGAAGTATTATCAAAAAATACGCATCTCATTAAAGGAACGGTCAAATTTATATTTCAACCCGCCGAAGAAGGACCTCCTCCCGGTGAAGAAGGCGGTGCAAAACTCATGATCAAAGAAGGCGTATTAAAAAATCCGGATGTCGACGTGATCTTTGGATTGCATATTAACTCCGGTACCGAAGTAGGCACTATAAAATACAAACCGGGCGGTATGATGGCTGCCGTAGAGCGCTTTGTGGTGACGGTTAACGGTAAGCAGTCACACGGTTCTGCTCCATGGACCGGCGTAGATCCTATTCTTATTTCAGCAAAGATTATAGACGGATTCCAAACCATTATAAGCCGAGAATCCGATCTCACAAAGGAAGCAGCCGTGATCACTGTTGGTAAGATCACTAGTGGGGTTCGCTTTAACATTATTCCTGAAAGTGCCGAACTGATAGGGACTGTTCGAACTTTGGACCCAAAGATGCGAGATCATATAATTCGACGAATGACTGAAATGGCACAGGATATAGCCAAAGCCTATGGAGGTAGTGCTTCTATCGAGTGGCAGAACAATACAGCTGTTACGTATAACGACCCTGATCTCACAGCGCAAATGCTTCCTACACTTCAAAACATTGCGGGAACAGAAAATGTCTCTTTGATGAACGCGACCACAGGGGGCGAAGATTTTTCATTCTTTCAAGAAATTGTGCCGGGTTTTTATTTCTATCTCGGTGGGATGTCACCCGGAACCGCTGTACCGTATCCGCACCATACACCCGATTTCAGGATCGATGATTCGGGTCTTACTTTAGGGGTAAAGAGTCTTTCTCAGCTAACGTTAGATTATCTAAACAACTAATAGATGGAAACAATACCGGATTTTCTTTCAACGGTACCATGGTGGGCTTGGATCTTACTATTCTTGCTCATCGTAGCAATTCGTGACGTCTTTTTCAATAAACGCCATACCATAAGTCACAATTATCCTGTCGTGGGGCATATTCGATATATGCTGGAGAGTATTGGTCCCGAACTACGACAATACATCGTGGCCAATAACCGTGAAGAACTTCCTTTCAACCGAATTGAGCGTGGTTGGATCTATGCTTCAGCAAAGAACGAAAACAACTACGAAGGCTTTGGAACCGATAGGGATATCTACGAGCCTAATTACATTTTCATTAACAACGCCATGCTTACTTTCAAAGTAGAAAAAGGACATCCCAATGACAAAGACCCCTACTTTGTTGCTTCAGCAAAGGTAATAGGCGCCTACAACCAACGAAGAAGGCCCTATCGGCCTGCTTCGGTGATCAATGTTTCTGCCATGAGCTTTGGTTCCCTTTCCGCGAGAGCAGTCGAATCGCTCAATATAGGTTGTAAATTGTCCAATGCATACCACAATACCGGAGAAGGAGGTCTTTCACCTTATCACCAAAAAGGGAGTGATATTGTCTTTCATTTTGGGACCGGTTATTTTGGCGTGCGTGATGACGACGGTAATTTTTCTATGGAAAAGATGGTTCAATTGGTTCAAGATTACCCTCAAGTACGTGCCATCGAGGTAAAATTATCCCAAGGAGCCAAACCGGGCAAAGGCGGTGTTCTTCCGGCGGCGAAGATCACCCCGGAGATCGCGAAGATACGCCACGTACCTTTAGGAAAAGATGTACTCTCCCCTCCTACCCATTCGGCTTTTGAAGGAGTAGATGGCTTGTTGGAGTTCGTGGAAGCCATTGCTGATGCGACGGGATTGCCCGTTGGAATCAAATCGGCCGTGGGAAAATTGGACGATTGGGAAAAACTGGCCCGATTGATGAAGGAAACCGGTAAGGGACCGGATTTTATCACAATCGATGGCGGCGAAGGAGGAACAGGTGCAGCGCCTCCTAGTTTTGCGGATCATGTGGCGCTGCCATGGCTCTTTGGTTTTGCCGAAGTATACAAGATATTTAAGAATCACCAATTGACAGAACGTATTGTATTTATAGGGAGCGGAAAACTTGGTTTTCCTGCGAGGGCAGCCATGGCCTTTGCTATGGGTGCCGACCTCATCAATGTTGCTCGGGAATCGATGTTATCCATAGGTTGTATTCAGGCACAGGTGTGTCATAATAATACCTGTCCCAGTGGTGTTGCCACACAAAACAAATGGCGCCAACGAGGTATCAACATTGAGGATAAGTCGGTGCGGGCACAATTCTATTTTAAAAACTTCAGAAAGGAACTATTGGAAATGACACATGCCTGCGGATATGAGCATCCCTGCCAGTTTACCATGGATGATGTAGAATTGAGTGTGGGTGACAAGAATCTTTTAAAAACCTTGGGAGAATCCTTTACCTATAACAAAGTACCCGTGCCCTTCCATGGCGTAAAGGAGCATCAGGAATGTCCTCATTTAGGAGGAAATTACAATCGGAAAGAAGAAAGGAAAGAAGTAAAAAAACTAAAGAAGGAAGATAAAGTACGCTATTAGTGATTACTTCCCTATTAATTGTAGAAACGCTTTACGATACGTTTTCGAAATAGGAACACGTCGGTTGCACTCCAATACAACATACCCTTCATTTTCAAAACTACGCACCTTCTCTAAATTGATAATATGTGATTTATGGCATTTAAAAAAAAGCCGACCTACCTCTTTTTCGAAACGTCCGAGATTATAGGAACTGAGAATTTCAGAAGTATCCGTCAAATGAATCTTGGTATACCCGTCGCAACCCTCCAAATGTAAAACTTCTTCTTGAGGAATGAATGAAAGCCCTTTGGATGTAGGCACAATGAGTTTATCGTTTTTACTGAAGGTTTCATGAAGTATGTCTACAAGCTTGTGATGCATCTCACTTTGGAATTTTGCTTTAATATTGATGAGTGCCTTTTGAACTGCCGTTTTAAGTTCTTCAGAGTCCACCGGTTTGAGGATATAGTCCACGGCAGATCGCTTCAAAGCTTTGAGGGCATATTCGTTATAGGCGGTAACAAAAATTACCTGAAAATGTATGTTTTCTAACGCGGCTAAAAGCTCAAACCCATTCATTCTGGGCATTTCAATATCTAAAAATATAATATCGGGACTCTTTTTTTTAAGTGCTGCGATGGCTGATTCCGGTTTCTGAAAGGTTTGCAAGATCTCGATCTCGGGAAATAGTTTCTCCACTTTATGCTGAAGTCCTTTTAAGGCCGAAATTTCATCATCAATAATAATTGCTGTTATCTTTTTCATACCATGCGTTTTATTTTGAAAGTGGTTCTATGACCTCGGTTCTCCTTTGAAGGATTCACTTCACATTGCGACATCGAAATTACCCATTGACCGGATTTATTTAATTGCCGTACGCGTTCTTCAAGCACCTGTGATGATTTTAATTTTTTTTCTGAAACTATCTTACTTTGCACTACACCTACACCGTCGTCCTCGATAGAGATCTGTATCGCATTTGAGGCAATATAATTGAAGAAGATGTGTATATTTCCTGCTTCTGTTTTATTAAAAATACCGTGATTTACTGCGTTTTCAACTACCGGTTGAAGTAACATGGTAGGAATTGTGAAAACCTCGGCTTTAATCTCCTTGTCGCAGTGGATTACAAAGTGTAACTTTTCCTTAAAGCGCATTTTTTCTATTTCCAGATAGTTTTGCAATAAGGAAATTTCTTCCGCCACCGAAATTTCTTTCTCCTTTGATAATTCAAAGAACTGACGAATAAGCCGTGAAAATTTCACCAAATATCGCTCCGAGGTTTCCAATTCATTATTATTGATATAGTACTGGATCGCTGCCAAAGAATTGAAGACAAAGTGCGGATTCATTTGCGATCGCAGTGCATACAATTCATTTTCTGCCAGTTTTTTTTCAGCATGAATCTTCTGCGTCTTTTTAGCAAGCTCATGCTTTCTAATTAAAAATAGTATCATCCCCAATGTTAATATTGCCAATAGACCTATCCCCACTCTAAAAAAGATCGTTTGATACCATAACGGAGTGATCTGGACTTCAAAAGTTGCTAGTTTGTCTTCGCTTTTAACCTCCAGTTGATAGGTAGCAGGTGTTAATTCGTTGAACGTAATCGTTCCCGATGTTGTACTAGACCATTGCTGCTGAATAGGCAATAAGCGATATGCATAAGAAGCCTTAGTGTGATTTGATGAATAATTTATTTGGTCTACAGAAAATGTAAGGGATGAATTCGATCGATGTTTCGAAACAGGGTGCTCCTTCGAGAGTGTTCGATCCCCATAGCGAACCTTGGATATATATATATTCAACAAAGGTGATTGCCGTTGGGTCTTGATTGGCAATACCACGATTCCGGTATCGGTACTGGCATAAAGGGAATCATTGACCGTAAAGACCGAATTCACCTTTTTGGAAGGAAGTCCGTCGCTTTCATCATATTTTCTTTTCAATTTATAATTCCCATTATCCTTTTCATATTGTAACACGCCTTGTTCGGTGGCGAGCCAAACCGTGTTGTCTTGTACATACGCATCTTCAATACTTAAATAGGCTGATTGCTCCAAAAGCGTTGTCGTTTCAATATCGGTTATATACGCTCCAAATCCATCGGTACCAATTAACATATGGTCCGGTCCTATGGGTGCTAGTGTTAGAACGGGATATGGCAGTGACGCTTCAGCAGACTTTACTGCATGTATCGAATCATTCGAGAAGAACCGCAATCCGTTTGAGGTTCCCAAGTACAAGGCATCTTTAAAGATCGCCATACTTTTAATTCCTACTTGATAATATTGTTTTTCAACATCGAGTGTTTCAAGATGCAAACGCTCCAATCCGCCGGCAGTATTCCCAAAAAGGGATCCCTTCCAATACAAAAGAGAGCGTAATTGTCTGTTCATTGCTATGGTCTTAGGCGGTTCTTTTACATTTGTTGTCGTTAGTATGTTATTTTCGGTAGTAAAAAAATAGCGGTCCAATTCGGCAATATACATAGCATTGTACAAGAATCCTTTTTCTTTTAGGTAGGGCAGAAATTTTTGCATAGCAGGATCGAACACATAAAAACCCTCATCGTATACATTTGCGATCAACCGTGAACCTACACTTCGCAATGCCTTAACCTTTTTATGGTTAAAATAATACCGGCTATGGCGCTTTTCAAAGGGAAGCATATATACCCCATTATTAAATGTGGCGATCCAGATATTTCCTGAACGATCTTGAAAAGAGAAATGTGATTGAAATTCATCTGGAATGGCTACCAGATCGGTCATATTGAAATTATCATCCAACCGTGCATTAAAATGAAAGCCCGTTAATTGCAGTGTTTGGTTCACGTAATGATTGCGCAAAAAATTGGGATGCTTCGGACTGTTAGTATTCCTGAAACTTCGAATATAGAGTGCTTCTTTATTAAAATCCATCACGGCATAGCCTTCATCGTATAACAAAAATCCCAAAGAATCCTTATTGCGATACTTTAAGTTAGTGACACCGCTCTTTTTTGTTTCGTGAAAGCGCTTTAAAAGCTTCGGAAAGGCTTTTGGAACTTTCGAATTTGACTCCGTAAAAGAAAACGACTCCCAGCATGAATTTAACAAATGGAACCAGTCGTTGGAGTTGCCCAATACAACACTGTTTCCATAGGTATTAGTAGATGTGGGGTATAGCATATCTCCCTTTTCGCAAACAGGAAATCGATACACGCTGTCGTTATAAATATATCCCAATTCCGAAGCTTTTGAAAAATACCAAATTCGTTTGTCCGGCGTGGTCCGAATGTCCCATATATCATTCGTGGGTAGCCCATTGCGCGTCGTAAAATTTTGAAATGTCGATCCATTGAACTTCGAAATTCCTTTGTCTGTGATAATCCAAATAAACCCATCTGTGTCTTGGGTTATACGATATACATGATTGCTGGGAAGACCCTGTTCAATGTTGAAATTTTGATACCGTTGCGACAACGAAACACTCCATATAAGCAACGTGAGCAGCAGTGATATTTGGAATGTCTTGACGTTCATAGCTATAAAGAGCTGAATTATATGAAAATGACCTCTGCTACTAAAATTACGTAAAAATTATCTTGGAAAGCAGGCCTACTCGACAATCAGTTTCTTTGTAGTATTTCTCCCATCTATTAATTGAATCTGCAAGAAATAAACTCCCGAGTTGACGGTTGCTAACGAAATAGCCTCTCCGGAACGTAAAACGCCTGCACTAACTTCACGCCCCACAGCATCCAAAAGCCGGTAGGAAGATAGATCCACACCATACACATAGAGATGTTGCGATGCAGGATTAGGATACAGTTTTATAGTAGGCAGGTTATTGTCTGCTACCGCCAATGTATCATCACAGATACGTTCTTGAACATTGAATGGACTCACTATCAATTGCAATGGTCCCATGGTTGGGGTGACTTGACCCGTAGTACCTATGATAGGATTAAATGCCAATGGTTGAAGCGTTAAGGATTTGTCTAAATAGACACATTCATTATCCTTAGATGCGGGAACGGCAAACAGTTCGGCCGCTGTTAACGAATTAGGTGTCGTTCGGTAACCTACATGATATAAAAAGGTGCCCGAACCATCGTTCAAGGTATACGGAAGGCTTATATCGGGATAATAAATGACGGGCTGTTGAAATCCCCAGAAATTAAATTCTTCGGGCCCGTGTTCCACATGAGGGACCAAATATTGTCGTGTACTGCCGGTGATCGCCCCGGTGACTTTGTCAAATTCATGTACGAATACATTCGTCTCTCCAAATTGAGGATTACTAGAACCATCGACCCAGGATTCATCACGATCGTATCCGGATATCAAGAGGGTATTGGGATTGTTGATCGATTCCATAATCCTAAAGGCGTAGGTGTTAAGATCGTTACCCGTTAAGAACCAACTACTCGGGTCAATGACCCCTGTAGCGTCGGCTAATTTTGTAACACCAAAATAATGCGTTTGTGAATAGTTACAAAGCATAAAAATCTGCTGGGAACCACTATCGTAATAGGCATCGACACTTACATCTTGAGAGTTTCCAAAGATGTAACTTTGATCCCAAACCGGATTGCCTAAGAAATCAATTTTGTAGGCGAGAACCCCCTGTTGATCGAGTCCAGGAGTGACCTGACCGGTAATACTCCCGGTAAGAAAAAAACCCGTAGGTGTTTCGGTAATGTCATTAATAAAGTCGAAATCAAACGTTCCGGCAGTACTATTGTTATTCTCTAGCTCAATAGTCCAAATGGGAACTAAATTCATATCGGTTCTCAATACAAATCCTATATTCAACCCGCAGTTGATATCGGTCGTTTGACATGCTCCAAAGAGGCCAACAATTAAAAATCCCGGATCTGATACAGTATCATTATTAGCATCGCTATTCGTATGAACGATCTTAAAACCTTGTGAATTGAAACCAGGATTTACCATATCATAAAAGTGCGCATTCAACACGGCCCCGTTACTGGCTTGTACTTCTGCGATAAAGGTGCTTCGCTTTCCGCTGCCATCGGCCACGTAGCCGGTTGCATAAATCGTATTGACAACATTGACAACGTCAAGTACTCTTACTTCCGGAAAAACAGCATCGGTGTAGGTATTGGACCATTGTATCATGCCTGCAGCATTTGTACGATGAATCGCCATGAGCTGGGTAGAGAAGTTCATATCAAAGATGTTTCCTGCGACGGCAAAATCATTTGAGGCATCATTGATTGACTCA
The DNA here is from genome assembly GCA_002696485.1 of Altibacter sp. GTDB lineage: Bacteria > Bacteroidota > Bacteroidia > Flavobacteriales > Flavobacteriaceae > Altibacter. The sequence goes on from NZTP01000056.1 coordinate 32,523, forward strand.
AGATTAAGATCGTGATAAAATCCATTCGTCACTTCCACGTTCTTTTGAAACGGTTGGCTGTGAATCGTTACGGAGAATAATGAAATACAAGATAAAAATAGAAGTGTTTTCATGACAAATACATTTGGTTGAGATGCTGAAAGTACTAATGAATACTAGACGTAACAAGGCTCAATCAAGCATCCTACTACTTCATAAAACGAAAGTTGCGTTTCATTATAGGAATCCAATTTATTTTGTCCACATACTAAAAAGACACTAAGTTTGTTATCTTATAAATTCTCTTATGGAAGACGTTACTCTAATTCTAAGTTATGTGGCCTACCTGTTGCCGGCCATAGTAGTGGGACTTATTGCATACTATTTTTTTAAAGGACACACGGCGAACGAAGAAGGACGTCGCCGATATTTGATCCAGAAAGAAGCGCAAAACAAGATCCTGCCTATGCGACTACAAGCGTATGAGCGAATGACGCTATTCTTGGAACGTATTGACCCCAATAAATTGTTGGTTCGTGTACGACCTTTCGCCGATGAGGTAGAAAAGTACGAAACCTTACTTATTAAAAACATCGAACAAGAGTTTGAACATAACCTGACGCAACAAATCTACGTGACCCCTGAATGCTGGAACCTTATCAATGCCGCTAAAAATGCCACTATACATGTGATTCGACAGGGTGCCATGCACGAAAAAGAACATAATGCAGATCAAATGCGGGAATGGTTGCTTCGCAATTTTATGGAAGAAATAACCCCCTCTCAAAAAGCACTGGCTTACATTAAAAAAGAGGTAAGCGAACTGTTTTAGCGATCCTCAACCTTTATTTCGTTCAGTTCTGTATTCTTTTGTTTTGCGTAATTGAAGCCGATCTCCCACCACGTTGCCATCATTTTTTTATCGAAAATCAAGGAATTGGTCGTTAGTACCGTAGGCGTGTAATAGAGGTTGATAATGGCGTCGTGATTCCCGGCAACAAACTTACCAATGCGAATGTTTTGTTTCTCAATACGATCTAACATAAACCCATGCAGGTTGGTCAAGAGTGAGAATGGGTTCTTCGACGGCAATCTGTTATAATAGGTTACTTCCGTTTCCAAAATAATGACATCTACCGTTGTAGCCCCGCGATTGATCGCTTCTTCAATAGGAACCATACTTCCGAAGCCACCATCGGCGTACTCGCAGCCGTCTTTCTTAACCATGCTCATAAATGGAATGTAATTACATGAGATCCAAATCCAGTCCAGAAAGTCCTCGTAATTAAAATCGTTGATCGATTTGTATTCCACCTGATTGAGACTTAAGTTGGAAACCGTAACTACAACGTCTTTGGAGCCCTCTTTCAGCATATTGAACTCAAGCTGTGTAAAGGTTTCTTTAATGAGCTTACGCAAGTTTTGACTTTCTCCGAATGTCTTACTGCCACGCAAAAAATTACGCAATACATTAAAATGATCGATTCCTATTTGCTTTCCGCCGTATTTATCTTTCTTAATAAGAAAAGGTCGGCGATTAAAAATGCTGTTTTGATTCACGGAAGTATACACCTCTTTGATCTTTTCGACCTTTTGCAAGGCAAGATGTGAAATAAGTAAACTTCCGGTAGAGGTCCCTACAAAGAGATCATAGTCGTGAAACAGCTCCTCAATAAGATATTGTGCCACACCGCCCGCAAACGCTCCTTTGCTTCCCCCTCCTGAAATTACCAATGCCCTCATTCTGCTTTTTCTAAGGATTGAACACTCTTTTTTTCGGCTTCTGAAAAGAAGTCCCACATACCGGTTATTTTAGCTTTCAAAACTGGATCTCGCAACACTTCTTTCAGGATTGATCGTGCCGAATTTCGGAATCTCCAATTATGATGCACCGAAGCATTCACAAGATGTTCCAAAGTATCTTCGTCAAACAGTCCAAGTTCATATACATAACCAAAAGCCCGTTCACGAACTTCAAAAGCGAATTCGGGAGCTGTGTATCCTTTCAATTCCTCTAAGAAATTGCGTTTATTCGCTTCCTGATAGCCTTCAGTAAGGAGAGCGAGTGCCAACCATAACTGACGTACATTTCGATCCTGAAAACCAAGAACGCCCTTCATAGTATCTAAATAGAACGCTCTGCGTTCGGGTACTGCGGACCATAATCGATACAAAGCGGCTTCTTGAGTACTGTAGGAAGGATCATTCAGCAAATTTTCAAAAGAGGCTTGTAAGGAGGGCGGAATCTCCTCCATAGTAAGTGCAACGGCTTGCCGAATATACAAATTATCACTTTGCAACGCTTTCTGATAGAGTAAAAGTGCTTCGGAGACTGACTCGTTGGCCAATTGGTAGACTACCTCCTGACCTACATATTCGTTGTCTGATTGTAGTGCTTGTGACAACGCGACTTTTTTTTCAGCAAAAGGAGCATCCCGAAGGCTGGTAACTTCAAAAAAATGCAACATGGCATCATTTTTCTTTAAAGATTCATAGGCTTGAGCTGCCTTAAAGGCTGTTTGTTGTAACCAATCCTTTTCCCATTGAGAAATATCGACCGCGGTGACGGCTTTCACCTCATCCAAGAAATTATCTGTCGTCACATTTTTGAAAGCATATTTTGTAAGATAGTTCTTGACGGCCTGCTGAAATTGACGCTTCCCTATAATTTCCTTTAGCATATGTAATGCCCAGGCACCCTTTTCATAAAAGGTCAAGGAGCTCGCTTTAGGATCTAATAGGGATTCCCCTTTTCCGTCGTCACTCATTGCTTTTAACTGTTCTGCGCTTTGATACAGTTTCCAATAATAATATGCATCACCAAAGATTTCCTTTTCAGCCAACAAGGCGTAATAGGTAGCAAATCCTTCGTGGAGCCAATGGTGTGTTCCTTCGGTTTCAGTGACTAAATTTCCAAACCATTGATGCGCAAGCTCATGTGCATTGACATTGATGTAGTTCCTGTCATTAAATGCAATGCTATCTACTACAAAGGCTTCAGAAAAAAAGGTAGCCGTGGTGTTTTCCATTCCGGCGTATAAAAAGTCCTTTACGGGCACTTGCTTGTAATTCTGCCACGGGTACGGGACGCCAATTTCAGCTTCCAGAAAATTAAATATCTCTTTGCTGTATCGATAGGTAGGCTCCCACTTGGCGGTATCTCCTTCTGAAATATACAAGGCAATGGGTATACTGCTTTTGGATTTGATTTCTCGTTTTTTAAAGGGTCCTATTGCAAAAGCCACCAAATAACTGGACATAGGCTGCTGCATATCCCATTGCCAATAAGTAAGTTCATTTTCAGAATACGTTTGTTTTAACACCCCATTTGCGATCACTGTTTTGTTCTTAGGGCTCGCCAGCGTGAGGTCGAACTCTATCTTATCGTTCATATCATCTATACTGGGAAGCCAGTGTGAGGTATATTTTCCCTGTCCTTGGGTCCACAATTGTTCACCCACAAAATAGAGGGTTTGCCTCGGAAAGGCCTTATAAGTAAATGCTGCTGTGTACTCCTTCCCTTTTGTAAAGTCACCCAGCAGCCAAATACGATCGGTTGACGCTACCGTCTTTACATGAGAAGGATTCGCAAGCACTTTCATGTTCTTGGCATCCAAATAGAGTGAGTCTGTCTCCTGAAGCACTTTGAAGGTATAACGAACGCTTCCTTCGATGGAGCTTTCAGAAACATTGGGAATAAGGACAGCTTCTACTTTTAGGAAATCGACAACCTCCGTTTGTTGGGCAACGAGGAGTGAGGCAAAACACAAAAGGAAAGCGGAAATAAGTAGGCGCATGAAAGATGTGTATCAATTATCTGGCTAAAATTACAAAATCCTTAGTGGAGATTCCTTCTCTTCGCATGGAATTGCTAAATTCGTTCTATGAATGCGAATTTTCTGCAAACGCCTATCGACTATCTTAAGGGTGTTGGTCCCAATAGAGCAGACCTGCTTAAAAAAGAGCTCGGCATTCATACGTTTCAAGACCTGCTGAATCTGTTTCCCAACAGATACCTAGATCGAACGCAATATTATAAGATCGGACAATTACAACAAACCAATGCTGAAATTCAGGTCATTGGTAAGATCACACATCTCAAAATGGTGCAACAACAGCGGGGTAAACGCCTGGTTGCTACTTTTACAGATGAGACGGGCAGCATGGAGCTAGTTTGGTTTCGTGGTCACAAATGGATCAAAGAGCATTTAAAGATGAACGTTCCTTATGTGATCTTCGGAAAGACGACCTGGTTCAACGGAACCTTTTCGATGCCTCATCCCGATATGGAATTGTTGGAGGCACATGAGAAGAGCATTCGTTCTGCCATGCAGGCTGTTTATCCTTCCACTGAAAAATTATCGAACAGCGGTATTACAAATCGGGTAATTGGCGGGCTGATGCAACAGCTGTTTTTAGAGTCTAAAAAAGGATTTTCTGAAAGCCTTTCACAACCCCTTCTTGAACAGCTTAAATTACTGTCAAAAAACGAGGCACTTTTCAACGTACATTTCCCGAAAAGCCAATCCCATTTGGCACGTGCTCAATACCGATTAAAATTTGAAGAATTATTCTACATTCAGCTTCAACTTATACGTAAAAACCTACTTCATAAAACAAAAATAAAGGGGTATCCTTTTCCTGTTATAGGGGATCATTTTAATACCTTTTACAACCACCATTTACCCTTCGAATTAACCGAAGCACAGAAGCGGGTGATCAAAGAAATTAGACAAGATCTAGGGAGTCACGCACAGATGAATCGCTTGTTGCAGGGAGATGTTGGTTCCGGGAAGACCATAGTGGCGCTCTTATCAATGTTTATAGCACTTGACAATGGTTTCCAAGCCTGCTTGATGGCTCCTACTGAAATTTTGTCAGTCCAGCACTATAACAACATATTTGAATTGTGTAACTCACTCAATACCAGTATAGAATTGTTAACTGGTTCAACTAAAACTTCAAAAAGAAGAGAGATTCACGAAAAACTGAGAAACGGCTCCTTAGACATTCTCATCGGCACGCATGCGCTGCTCGAAGACAGCGTTATTTTTAAAAATTTAGGACTCGCTATCATTGATGAGCAACATCGTTTTGGAGTCGCCCAGCGGAGCAAATTGTGGCATAAAAATGACTATCCTCCGCACGTACTAATCATGACCGCCACCCCTATCCCCCGCACCCTTGCCATGAGCGTTTACGGAGACCTCGATATTAGTATTATTGATGAGTTACCTCCGGGACGAAAAGACATAAAAACCGTGCACAGATTTGATGCAAACAGACTCAAGGTTTTTCGCTTTTTAAAGGATGAAATATCAAAGGGTCGGCAGGTGTATATTGTCTATCCGCTTATCCAAGAAAGTGAGGCAATGGACTACAAGGATCTTATGGATGGTTACGAAAGTATTGTAAGGGAATTTCCGCTTCCCCAATATCAAGTCTCGATTGTTCACGGCCAAATGAAATCTGCCGACAAAGAGTATGAAATGGACCGATTTGTACAAGGTGAAACTCAAATCATGGTTGCTACGACCGTTATTGAAGTAGGTGTCGACGTTCCTAATGCAAGTGTCATGGTAATTGAAAGTGCAGAACGCTTCGGTTTATCGCAACTACATCAATTGCGGGGTCGTGTTGGGCGGGGTGCCGAGCAGAGTTACTGTATCCTAATGACTGGTCATAAACTCTCTGCCGACGCACGAACACGTCTGGAGACCATGGTGCGCACCAACGATGGTTTTGAAATTAGTGAGGTCGATCTAAAACTTCGAGGACCCGGTGATCTCATGGGAACTCAACAAAGCGGTGTCCTTAATTTGCGTATAGCCGATATTGTAAAGGATTCAGAAATAGTTAAGATCGCCCGCAGCTATGCCATTCAGGTACTCAAGGAAGACCCTAATTTGGAGCAACCGCACAATATCCCCATTAAACAGACCTTTGCACAGCTGTCTAAATACAAGAATATTTGGAATTATATTTCCTAAAAAATACGCCCTCTTTTAAAAGTTCATTTTTTTCTATGCCGTTCACCGTAAAGTAGTTACCTTTAGTTGTAGCACTTAAACTACACACTGCTATGACAACAACCAACTACCAATCCATTCTATTTTTTGCAATCGCTTGTTTTCTGTTCTTGGCGGGATGTTCCAATACCCCCTCTTCATCATCCATGGACCAACAGCGTTTTATTACGCCCAAAACCGAGACGCTGGAAGCAACCAAAAAAGAGCATACGGCCAATGTTCCGGCACCTGTGATGGAATCACTGCAATCATACGATCCCAAAACCGGAACCTACATTTTCAATGACGATGCCGACGCCGTGGAAAATCTTCAAGCCGGAACTGTCGTTCTTTTTGAAACGCATTCACTTCGCAAAATTAAGAACGTACGTAAAGAGAACGGAACCTTTGTCGTAACGACAGATTTTGCTAAACTCACCGATTATTACAAGGATGCCAACATCGAGTACAGCGCTCCAATAAATTGGTCCAACGCAACGGCAGCGACTACTACGATGCACGTTGGACAACCTGTTATTAGCATGGCTACCCCAATGTTGGGGCTGTTGACTCCTCAAGAGGAAGGAGAGGGAATTTCCCCGGAAGGCGAAGAAGGACTTCACATACGGTACGAGGAAATGATTAAAGGATGGAAAGTAGGGTTTAACCTCACTCCCGAAGCCGGTGGTAAGCTAAAGATAAAACTCAGTGCCGAAAAAGGCAATGTATGCAGTATTGTTGCCGAAGGTTTTATCTCCTCCTTTACCAGCAATGCACAAATTCTAATTGAAGATGGCGAAACCCAGCAATTCACCTATCGCAACGATGGGATGGAAGGCGAGATGGAAGTGAAATTCGCGGCAGTGGGTTTAGGATCGGAGATTGCCATTCTTGAAATTCCTGCAAAGATCGAAAGAACCATTTTGGTGAACGGAGTGATCCCTGTGACCCTGCGATTAAAAGCTAATTTAAAGATCTATCCGGAAGTAGCCCCCGGAAGTAGTAGTCAGGTGAGTATCAAACTCAAGTACAATAGTAGTATTGGTTTTAGCTATGAAACGGGTCATGTGAATACGTTTGCCGATGTAACCGGAGATCAAGCCGAGCAAACAGGAGACAGTAATACAGCTACCGCCGGAATTGCGGGCATGGGCGTGGGGGTTGAGTTTCCACGTTTCGAGATCGGTATTTTTGGCAATACCATAGTACCTTATCTGTTACTCAATACACATACATCGTCGTATCTTAGCACGGGTTTGTTGGATAACCGTCCTTGTCATACAGCGACCTGTAAATATGTTGTACATGCCGGTTTAAGCCTTAGTTTTTTAGGCTTAGGTGCTATAAACCATGACTATAAAGCTTTTGAAGAAGAGAAACGATGGATTGCAGAAGGATCTCATTGCGGCGATTGATCTTCCGGGGTTTCTTCGAGAAGCATTTGTACAAACCCTTCAAACTCTTTCACAAAGGCATCATATTCATCGCCTGTGGCGGGGCCGTTAAATCCGGTGTGAATCTTTCGAACGTTGCCGCTTTTATCGATGAAAATAGTAGTTGGATAGGAAAGCACGTGATTGAGCATAGGTAACTTGTCGTTAGCTTTTTGCTTGCTGCTACTGCCGTATTGAGCAAGTAGAATGGGATAAGGAACATCAACAGCATTTTTTAACTTGTTGATCGCTTGGATCGCTTTGGCTTCGGTTTTGGCATATTCAAAAGCAAGTGCTATAAATTCAAGTTGGTCGTTCTTGTTATTTTTATAATATTCTGAAAAGTATTTGGTCTCATCCAAACAGTTGGGGCACCAAGTACCCATAATTTGTACGATCACTACTTTATTCTGAAAGCGTTCATCGGACAAAGAGACCATCTCTCCCTTTGTGTTCGGAAAACTAAATTCGATATTCTGGTATCCCTCCTTCAAAAAGGTCAATGAATCTGCTTTTGGTAATTCGTAGTTTTCATTACGCTTCGCCGTAAAAGGTTCTTTCCAGTGATTTCCGCTGTAGAAAATTCCATTCATGATACTGTCCTTCACCTCTGCTTCAAACAGGAACGCGTGGGCCCCGTCGAAAGTTGAAAGTTTAAGTGAATCCCCTTCCACAGCGCCCTCCAAGAAGCGGTAATCGCCTGTAGTGGTCCTAAACGTACCCGTTACTTTATGTCCCTTCTGCTCGAAAATCCCTTTGGCTATATAGCGATCTGCTTCCGAATCAGGACTAAACACCGTCTCCCAATTTCCGGTCACGATCTGATTAGGTGCTTTTGAAAGTTCAAATCGTTCGGCCCGCCCCTGTTTCATCTTAAATGGCACCACACGATCCAAACTGGGTTGCACAAAATTTCCGTAGATAGAATCTTCAGTGTAGATCCCTTTAAAAATGCCTTCAAAAACAGGATGTTCCAAAAGAATACTATCGCCTTTTATGGTGACATCGGTGATCTCAATCGCTTCCCCCGCATTAAAAAAAGTAATGACATTTCCGGTACCATATTCCATTAAGAACGGGATCTTTTTCCCTTTATCCAATTCCAAAACAGCACGCCATTCCCCTATCTTAGGAGTTTTAGGGTCCCTGTTACAGGAGACAACCAACAGTGCGCTAAAGAGGAAAAGTAAATACTTCATATAATTTTGAATTTCTGATAGGGAAAGTATCAAAAATAGTCACAAAAAACGAGGTAAATGCTATCTTTGCGGTTTGTTAAGAATATTTTATGAAGATTTCATACAACTGGCTAAAACAATTTGTAAACATTGACTGGGATGCCCAAAAAACAGGGGAGTTACTCACAGATCTGGGACTCGAAATTGAAGGAATAGAATCGTTTACATCGGTACGCGGAGGCCTTCAGGGTATTGTCGTTGGCGAAGTAATGGAGTGTGAACCACACAGCAACGCCGATCGTCTTAAAGTAACCAAAGTAACCATTGGTGAGGGTCCTGATTTACAGATCGTTTGTGGCGCACCCAATGTTGCTGTAGGACAAAAAGTACCGGTTGCCACGGTAGGCACTACGTTGTATGATGCCGAAGGTAAGCCTTGGGAGATCAAGAAAGGAAAGATTCGCGGTGAGGTAAGTGAAGGCATGATCTGTGCCGAAGACGAACTTGGTCTGGGCGAAAGCCATGAGGGGATCTTAGTGCTTAACAAAAAACTAAAACCCGGCACCGATTTAGCTACGGTGTATAAAGTAGAGAATGATACGGTATTCGAGATAGGTCTCACTCCGAACCGTGCTGATGCCATGAGTCATTGGGGCGTCGCACGTGATCTTCGTGCAGGCTTGCTCCAAAAAGGGATGTCTGTAGAACTCATTACTCCTTCTACAAGCAGTTTTCATATTGATAACCGAACGCTCAAAATTGACGTACAAGTAAAGGAGCCTAAATTAGCTCCAAGATATTGTGGAATAACCCTTTCAGGATTAAAGGTGAAAGATTCACCCACTTGGTTACAAAACAGACTGAAGGCCATAGGCCTGGCGCCTATAAACAATGTCGTGGACGCCACAAATTATGTGTTGCACGAACTTGGGCAACCCCTGCACGCTTTCGATGCTGCGAAGATTTCCGGGAATAAGATCCTTGTAAAAACCCTAGCAGCCGGAACTAAATTCACAACGCTCGATGGCGTGGAGCGAATCTTAGATGGGGAAGATCTCATGATCTGTGATGCTGAAGGCCCTATGTGTATCGCCGGGGTTTTTGGCGGTATGTATAGCGGAGTCACCGATAAAACGACCAGCATCTTTTTGGAAAGCGCCTATTTCGATCCGGTGAGTGTTCGTAAAACAGCGAAACGACATAATTTAAATACTGATGCATCCTTCCGATTCGAACGTGGTATCGATCCCAATATCACGGAGTATGCGTTAATGCGGGCCGCAATTTTGATTACTGAAATCGCCGGAGGAGAGACCACCAGCGATGTCGTAGATATTTATCCTAAAAAAATAAGCGATCATCAAGTGGTCCTCAATTTTGAGAATACCGCAAGGCTTATTGGAGAGGAAATTCCGAAGGAAACCATAAAGAGCATTCTTACTTCCTTAGAGATTAAAGTAAATAACGTTACTGAAACCGGCATTGGTATGACCATTCCGGCCTATCGAAACGATGTGATCCGGGAAGTCGATGTCATCGAGGAGATCCTTCGGGTGTACGGATACAACAAGATCAATTTTACCGAAAAACTACACGCTTCTATAGCCACTACCAAGAAAGTAGAAGATTATAAGATTCAGAACAAGACCGCAGGTCAACTCATAGGACTGGGATTTCATGAGATGTTAGGAAATTCCCTCACTTCGGAAAAATATGTAGATCTAACCGCTTCTCTCAATCCGGAACACAGTGTTACCATGCTCAATCCGTTAAGTCAGGATCTATCAGTGTTACGGCAATCCATGGTGTTTGGCGGTTTGGAAGCCTTGGCATACAACAAGAATAGACGTATGCACAACGTTAAGTTGTTCGAATTCGGCAAAACCTATCACCAATATCCCGAAGGCCGTGTTGAAAAGAAACACTTGGCATTGACGATTTCCGGGACTAAGGAAATTGAGAACTGGGCAAGCAATTCGTCCCAGACCAATTTCTTTTATCTGAAGGGAGTGATCACCGCCATTTTACAGCGTTTAGGGATTGCGGGATATACCGAGAAGGGCTTGAAAAGTGATCTTTTTTCGGAAGGGATTTGCTTTGTAAAGGAGAAAAAGACATTGGTGGAATTCGGTGTGCTGCGCAAGAAGCTTACTTCGGCTTTCGATATCGATGCCGAGACATTCTACGCCGATTTCAATTGGGACTTGGTGCTGGAAGAGATCCCCACAGGGACTTTTGAAATGAAGGCCATTCCTAAGTTTCCCGAAGTAACCAGAGACTTTGCCCTTTTATTGGACACTGCCGTTGCCTTCGAAAGTTTAAGAGATGCGGCTTTTCAAACCGAACAATCCTTACTGAAAGAGGTCACATTGTTTGATGTCTTTACAGGAACGAAACTACCGGCCGGAAAGAAATCCTATGCGGTGTCGTTCACACTTCAGGATGAGAATAAAACGCTCACCGACAAACAGATCGATAAGATCATGGCAAAATTGCAACAACGTTTTGAAACCGATTTCGGAGCCACATTGCGTTAAACGAAAAAGCGTCCGCTAGTAGGTAGCAGACGCTTTTAATTTCGATACAAAGAAGATTATTTCTTGCTATTATTACCGGGCAATACGACTGTATCTACCACATGGATCACTCCGTTGGATTGAAACACATCTGCAATAGTGACCATAGACATTCCGCCGTTCTCATCTTTTAAAACTACGTTAGATCCTTTCAACATCGCGGTTAGCGTTCCCCCGCTCACGGTCTTAAAAGTAGCTTTACCTTTCCCCTTTTTGATAGCATTTACAATAGCTTCAGCTGAATAGTTCCCGGAAAGCACATGATACGTTAGAATACTTTGAAGTTTCGCTTTGTTCTCCGGTTGTACCAATGCCTCAACAGTTCCGGCAGGTAATTTGGCAAAAGCAGCATCGGTTGGGGCGAAAACGGTAAACGGTCCATCACCTTGTAGCACATCCACCAGTTCTGCTGCTTTTACAGCTGCCACTAACGTGGTATGGTCTTTTGAATTAACCGCATTTTGAATAATATTCTTGCTGGGATACATGGCAGCTCCACCCACCATCACGGTCTTTTCATTATTCATGTTATCCTTCATCATTTTGTCCTGCGCGATTGAAGTGCTACCCACAAAAAGAGTTACTGTTACGGCAATAAGTGTACTAATGTTTGACTTTTTCATAATCTAATTTTTTGTTTTGAGTTATATGCATACAAACGAAATCCGAAGTACTGCGGTTTTAGCAGACTTCGGATTTATTATTTATTTAACGTTTGTAAGACCCCTCTAGGAACCGCTACTTGGCCGTAGCCGGAAAAACCAATCCGTTTAAAATATGAAAGAATCCATTGGCATGATAGAAATTTGAGGCCGTGATCGTGGCTGTATTACCATTCTTGTCGAACACGATCACTTTTCCGTCGCGTTCCTTAACGCCAAGCTGTTCGCCGTTTATAGTATTGAGATACGCGGTTCCTCCATTTTTTGATATCGCAAGTCGCAAGGTTGTAGCGTCCAATCGTCCGGGAACCACATAGTATGAAAAGAAATTCTTCATAGTATTCTTTGATGCAAACAAGGCTTTGTACTCGTTCTTATCCAGTGCCTTGTATGCAGCGTCTTCGGCAACAAACACAGTGACCATAGTATCCTCGTTAAGCATGTGAGCTTCCACATCCTTTAAGATACGTTGGGTCTCACTGAATTCTTCCGTAAGGGCAAGGTTTTCTGAAAGTGTTTTTTGCGAATCGAACGTAACTTCGTTCCATGTGGTCTTTACTGAAGGATTTTCCTTGCTCAAGGCACTCTGTGATAGCACATTCAGCGTTAAGAAGGTTGTCAAAAGTAAGAATGCAGTACGCTTTAAGATCATTTTATATGAGTTTAATTCGCTAAAATTAATCAATTACGATACCAAAACGGAGAATGTTCTCAATTATTTAGTGTCTTTTCAAATTAATGTTAAAATGTTGTTCGACTGAAGGCTTGTCTGTATTTTTAAAAGAAAATTGCCGCCATGCTTTCCAAAACCAATATTGAAGAACAACTAAAACGCTCCAGAAACAAGCGAATCACTTCCGAAGCGATCTTGGCAGAAGTACACGCCATACTTGCACAAAATGAAACCATACGTGCCGGGATCAAAAGTCGATTGCAAGGTATTCCTTCCCCTGATAAGCCTTCAGAACCTATAGATATATCCCATCTGGAACCCCAGCGGATCTATGAGCTTCAGGATATTAAGAAAATATGTGTCGATTACCGTCTTCGATTCTTAGATGCATATTATTTTAAAGGACCGTTTCCTTCCGAAGCCATTTCGGCCATACGTGAGTTCGAAAAAATTCATAACACCCGGCTAGAACATTTCAAGATCATGGCTCCTTCAAAATTGTTGAAACTTGAAAATGCCGATGACCCCTTGCTATTCATACCGTTAGGAAATGATTATTTCTATTTGATACACACGTGGGGAAATGATCTTCA
>NZTP01000057.1 GCA_002696485.1 Altibacter sp.
CCAATGTAGTTTGAGTTAGCACCAGTAGGACCAGCATCTGTAACCCAATAGCGAAATGCAAAAGTAGTTGCAGTTTCTCCCGCAGGAAGTCCGGAAACAACTACAGATTGTTGTGGCTCCCAAGTTTCAGGATAACCACCTTGAGTTAATCCTGGATTGATCTCTAATAAAAGACCAGTATACGAACCAACATCACCTGAAGTTGGTAACGTACCAGAACCATCAACATCTAGACGTACTTCCAATCTGTCAGGAAACGTACTTCCGGTTCCGGTTCTTGTGTAAAAAGTAATGATATCACCATTTTGCAACATAAGCGTTGGTGAAATCAAATAAAGGTCGATCAATGTACCAGCGGTAGCATTGAAGTTCATTCCTAAGTATGAAGTAGGATCACCGTCGAAAGCTGGAAACACCGTATCATTTCCTTGGAAAATATCTGTATTTGGACTATCGCTCACATTTACTACAGTATAATCTGTAAGTGTGGTTATATCGTCGAATCCTTCGTCGATAAGTTGTGCATTCATAGCAAAAGCAGCAAACATTGCTGCCAGTAAAGTAATTTTTTTCATTTTAATTGTTTTTAGAGAGTTATGAAGTATCAAAAATAAGAAATCTTAGTGAATTGTACGATACGTTTCGATTTTATTTATTTTTACTTCCAGATGAAAATAGTCTCTCAAATAAAGCAGCCCATCGAATTTGAGATGGAACTTTTTGAAAAAAAGTTCTCCGTGGCCATGTCTTCAAAGGTTTCGCTTTTAAATAGGATCACGCACTATGTGGTAAACAGAAAAGGCAAACAGATGCGTCCTATGTTCGTATTTCTAATCGCGAAAATGACCAACAACGGCGAAATAAATGACCGTACCTATCGGGGAGCTTCGGTGATCGAATTGATCCACACAGCCACCTTGGTTCATGACGACGTTGTAGATGACAGCAACCGCCGCCGTGGATTCTTTTCAATTAATGCGCTGTGGAAGAACAAGATCGCAGTTTTGGTAGGAGATTATTTGTTGTCCAAAGGGCTTTTACTTTCCATAGATAACAACGATTTCGACCTGCTAAAGATCATATCGGTGGCCGTACGGGAAATGAGCGAAGGCGAATTACTTCAAATTGAGAAGGCCCGAAAACTGGACATTACCGAGGCTGTATATTTCGACATTATTCGCCAAAAGACGGCCACCTTGATAGCTGCCTGCTGTGCCATGGGGGCACAATCTGTAAATGCGCCTAAAAAAGAAGTGGAATCGCTTCGCAAATTTGGGGAGCTTATTGGAACAGCCTTTCAAATAAAAGACGACCTCTTCGATTATGGCGAGGAGAAGATAGGCAAGCCCACAGGTATCGATATCAAGGAACAAAAAATGACCTTGCCGCTTATTTACGCCTTGAATACTGCTTCGGAAAAGGAAAAACGTTGGTTGATCAATTCAGTAAAAAATCACAATAAAGACAAAGAACGAGTTAAGGAGGTGATCGATTTTGTAAAAGAGATTGGCGGACTTTCCTACGCAGTCACCAAAATGAAGGAATATCAACAACAAGCACTTCAGATCCTGCAAACCTATCCCGACTCTCCCTATAAAGAATCGCTGGAGCTCATGGTGAATTACGTGATCGATCGAAAGAAGTGATTTTCAGAAACAATCCCTAACTCTCACATTTTTTTTACCTTCAGGCAACCTTTTCCTAAAATACTGCGTCTTTAATAATAGAAGCGTTTAAAAAACGAAGTTTGTGAAGATCGTATCCTTACATAAGAACTATAGTAAATTGATCGCCAAAGCAGGGAAAGGTGACCGCAGGGCACAACACGACCTTTATGAACTTTTTGCGCCTAAGATGCTGAGCGTTTGCAGACAATACCTCAAGAATACCGAACAGGCCGAGGATGTCATGCTTACAGGTTTCATGAAGGTGTTCAAGTATTTACACACCTATACGGCACAAGGAAGTTTTGAAGGATGGATACGCCGTATTATGGTAAACGAATCCATTTCGCAACTACGTAAGGAAAAAAAACTGGGCTTCACTGCTGAAACCGAGATCGAGAATTCCTTAGATCATGTGGCCTATATCGAGACTGCGTTGGAAGTAGAGGAAATACAGAAAATGATAGATGCACTTCCGGATGGCTACAAGACCGTTTTTGTATTGTATGCCGTGGAAGGATACAAACACAGTGAAATCGCCGAATTATTAGAGATAAGTGAAAGTACCTCGAAATCGCAATTATTCAAGGCTAGAAAAATGCTTCAGTCGAAGTTAGAACCAAATACAATTAGTTATGGCACCCATTAAATTTGAAGAGAATATTAGAGAGAAGTTGCAAGAACGGGAGCTGTCACCGTCCAAAGATGCATGGAGCAAGCTGGAAGCACAACTGGATGCTCAAGAGCCAAAAAAGCGGACAACCACAGTATGGTTTGCCGTGGCAGCCGCGGTCGTTACTTTGCTGGTCGTGGGAGCATTGGTCTATAACCCTTTTTTAAAAGAGCATAATGCCATTGTCGTAGAAGAAAATCCTTCAGAAGAGCGCAGTGCAGAACCAACAGAATTTGCACAACCTAACGAGAATGTAGTTGTGGAAATCGCTTCAGAAACGAGTACTTCGGAAGAGCGCGAAGCCGAAGAAGTTTCAGTCACCGAAAGTATCCCGCGTGTCAATAAAAATACAAGACCGGAGCGTCGTACTATTTCTTCCGAAGCAGTCGCACAGGTTTCAAAAGATCTTAAAAAAGAAGCTACTACTGCGGAAGCTGTCGCGGTCGAGCAAAAATCCTTCGAGGATGCCAAGGCAGAGGAGGTCATCCATGAACTTAAAAAATTAAAAGAATCGAATATCGAGATCAGTATAGAGGAGGTCGATGCGCTTTTGGCCAAGGCGCAACGGGAGATACAAACCCGGCGTATCCTTACGGAGAGCACACAAAAAGTAGATGCTGCAGCATTGCTTTTGGATGTGGAACTGGAGTTGGAACGTAGCTTTAGGGACAAGGTATTCGACGCATTGGGAGATGGTTTTGAGAAGATCCGAACCGCCGTCACCGAACGAAACAATTAACAATCATTCATCAATCAAGCTTTTCTCATCCCTCTCCGGGCGGGAGGGATGCCGGAAGAGCACTAAATCAAAATCACAGTATGAAAACTAGTACGTATTGCATCGCAGCGGTGCTTTGGGCTATCGCTATGTCTTTTAGTATGGCGCAGGAAACCGATCAAGAGAACACCATCGAGTTTTTGAAGGCCACCAAAGAACGCATCATCAATGAAGAAAAGGACGCGTTAAAACAAGAGGTCGAACAAATTAATCGTAAGTTGGAAGATGAGGAGATCTCTTATGAGGAAGCGGAAACATTAAAGAATGAAGCCGCCGAGAAACGGGCTATGAATATCGAGAACCGACTCGCAATTGTTGATAATAAGATCGCTTTGATACAACGAAATGGAGTGGAAGAGGAGGAAGACAGCATTATTGTTATTGGTCTCGGCAAAGACGGTGAAACCGGGAGATCGATTTTTGGTATTCAATTTAACACATCGAATGAGAGAAAATATGACCGACGTACCTATAGCGATTTTGTGTTGGCCGTGGGTTTGAACAATGTGATCACAAAAGGGGAGTCGCTAAACGACAGCGATTTTAAAATTGGTGGCAGCCGATTTGCTGAGATTGGTTGGGCGTGGAAAACACGTGTTTTTGACGAAAGTAACTGGCTTCGTATTAAATACGGGTTCTCTTTTCAGTTCAACGGATTGAAACCTACCGACAATCGGTTTTTTGTAGATACCGGAACTCAAACTGAACTGCAAGAATTTCCGGAGGAGCTGGACAAATCGAAGTTCAGAATAGATAATCTTGTATTTCCGGTCCACTTCGAATTAGGGCCATCTAAAAAGATAGAAGGAGAAAATTATTTTCGATATTCAACCTATAATAAGGTAAAGGTTGGAATAGGAGGCTATGCCGGATTCAAACTTAGTTCACGCCAGAAATTAAAGTATACAGCCGATGGTGAGGATGTAAAGGAAAAGCTTAAGGCCGATTATAATACCAATAATTTCATATACGGTTTGAGTGCCTATGTGGGTTGGCGTGAGACAGCCTTGTATGTGAAGTACGATTTAAATACCATTTTTAAAGATAATCCAACAGAAATGCGCAACGTTTCTCTAGGGTTACGATTTGATATGGATTAACGAACCTTCTATTTTATTTTGATTTAAAGCTCCTGTAAAGGGGCTTTTTTCTGTGTATAGAAGTGTAAATATTTAATAGTATTTTTACAGAAAATACATTCAGTCCATTGATCTCAAAAACCACTATCGATTCAGTATTCGAAACCGCCCGCGTGGAGGAGGTTATTGGAGATTTTGTGCAGCTAAAGAAATCGGGGAGTAACTTTAAGGGTTTGAGTCCGTTTAGTGATGAACGCACCCCCAGTTTTATGGTATCACCCGTTAAACAGATCTGGAAGGATTTTTCAAGCGGAAAAGGAGGGAATGTCGTGGCATTCCTAATGGAACACGAGCATTTCACCTATCCTGAAGCGATCAAGTATCTGGCGAAAAAATACGGGATCGAGATTGAAGAGACACAGCAAACCAACGAAGAAAAAGAATCGGCTAACGAGCGCGAGAGTCTATATCTTGTAAGTGAATTTGCCAAAGCGTATTTTCATACAACCTTGCTTAAAACAGAGGAAGGCAAAGCCATAGGCCTTTCTTATTTCAAAGAACGAGGCTTCACGGAAGAGACGATCAAGAAATTTGAATTAGGATATTCACCCAACTCCTGGGAGGCATTTACAAGTCATGCCATTAAGAAAGGATATCAGCTTGAATATCTTGAAAAGACCGGACTCACAATTGTTAAAGAAGAGAAGCAGTTCGATCGTTTCAAAGGCCGGGTGCTATTTCCTATTCTTAGTTTAAGCGGAAGGACGCTTGGTTTTGGCGGAAGGATACTCACCAATGACAAGAAGGCAGCGAAATATCTTAACTCGCCCGAAAGTGATATTTACCACAAGAGCAAAGTGCTTTATGGGATCTATCATGCAAAACAAAGCATCGCGAAAGAAGATAATTGCTATTTAGTAGAAGGATATACCGATGTCATCCAATTCTATCAAAAAGGGATACACAACGTGGTGTCATCTTCGGGTACAGCCCTCACTCCGGAACAGATTCGTTTGATCAACAGACTTACAAAAAATATTACCCTGTTGTTCGATGGTGACGCCGCAGGCGTACGTGCCTCCTTACGAGGTGTAGACCTCATTTTGGAGCAAGGGATGAATGTAAAGATATGTACGTTTCCCGCGGGTGAGGATCCGGATAGTTTTGCTCGCAGTAATTCACTTGAAGAAATCACGCTTTATCTTGAAGAACACAGTCAGGATTTTATCAATTTTAAGGCCTCACTCTTGGCTTCCGAAGCTAAGAACGATCCGGTAAAGAAGGCAGATACTATTCGGGATATGGTACTAAGTATCTCGAAGATTCCGGATGTTATTAAGCGCGAAGTATACATTCAAGAATGTGCTAGGCGAATGGATATAAGCGAAGCGGTCTTATTCAATACTTTGGCACAGATCCTTCAGAAGGACAAAAGGGATGCAGCCAAGAAAACGCCACAGGAGTCGGGTGAGATGCAGGTTGTTGCTTCAGAGAGTAAACCGGTTGCTAAAGTCGACGTCCAATTTGAGTTGGAACGCAAACTCATTGAATTGTTACTTCTCTACGGAAAAGAGGAGGAAGACTTTGAGGAAATTTTGCTCGAAACCGATGAGAAAGGAGCCATTGCGTTAAAACCGGAGACCCATAAAGCCAAAGTATATGAAAAGATCTATTTGGACCTACAGGATGATGAGATCGAATTTGCGAATGACACTTTTAAAGAAGTGTATTATGCAATAATCAATAAATTGACTCAAGACACCAATTTTCAGATCAATACCTTAGTAAACGAACTTGAACCCGGACCCGCCGAAACGATCTCTCACATTCTCATGGAAGAAGAAAAGTACCAATTACACAATTGGGAGGGTAAGGATATTTATGTGAAGGAAAAAAATACCTCGATTGCTCAAGTAGTGAGTGAGACCATTTTAAATCTACGAAGATTTTTGGTTTCACAGAAGATCAATGAACTTTCCAATGAAATTAAGGATGGCGACAGTGCCGATAAAGAAACAAGACTTCAAGATATTGTAGATTACATTACCTTGAAAAAGGTTCTTTCTGAAAAATTGAACCGGGTGCTGTAATTTACCCGAATTGAAACATTCTGGACTGGTGGATAAGATCTGCCAAGTTATCCACCTTTAACTTTTTTAACAAGCGGGTCTTGTACGTGCTTACAGTTTTCTCATTAATGTTAAGTGCGTTGGCAATATCTTTATTGCGTTTGCCGCTGGATAGTAAATTCAAAACTTCGATCTCTCTGGAAGATAATTTTTTGTACCGGCTTATGGCACTCGTTTCACCCACATTACGGCTTGTAAAGGTAGACGTTAGTTCTTCATTGAGGAAGATACCGCCTTTCGCAATTTGTTTAAGAGCTTTTAAGAATACTTTAGTGGATGCAGTTTTTGGAACGTAACCGGCTGCACCGGATTTTATAGATCGCAAGGCATATATCTCTTCGGGATGTGTGGAGAAGATAAGAACGCGCATATTTGGAAACTCGGTTTTGATCCCTCGCAAGGCATTTATACCATTCAAATTAGGCATGTCGATCTCCATGATAAGAATATCTGGTTGTTCTTCTTGTAAGTTCTTATACAATTCGTCACCGTTGTTGGCTTTCCCGATGATGGTGTAGTTGCTGTTCTTTTTTAACATACAGGCGATCCCTTTCCGGGTCACTGGATGATGATCTGCAATAATGATTTTCTTCATTTTATAGTCTTTAACGATGCGAAAGACACTTAAAACAATTGCGATGCTAAAAGTGTGAGGTTTTTGTAATATTTATACTACAAATCAAAACTAAAAAAAAGTTAAACTACTTAAGATTAATTTCGTCCAACAACACGAAAACTCGTTAAATAACGGTTAACTTTTTAGAGAGGGGGGTATTTCGCAGATTGGAATGGGTTTCATTTTGTGCTGGTTGGCAGAATTGAGTCTGGTGAAGATCTCAAAAACCATTTTTTGACGTCCGGAAAAGTCACTTAATACCTTTCCTTCATCTTTCATTTTCATGGCCCACTCCAATTCGTCATAACTGGCACCAATTTGATCCTCATCGGTACGACTGTCACCAAATAAGCCGTCGGTTGGAGCTGCTTTTAAAATAGAGTCGGGGACGTTTAAATACCTTCCAAGTGTATAGACCTCGCTTTTAAGCAGATCTGCGATGGGGCTTAAGTCTACACCGCCATCACCGTATTTGGTGTAAAAACCAACCCCAAAATCCTCTACTTTGTTTCCGGTCCCGCATACCAGATAGCGATGCAGTCCTGCAAAATAGTATAAGGTTGTCATGCGTAAACGAGCGCGTGTATTGGCGAGACTAAGATCTAAATGTGTATCGTTCAGCGTGAATGGAGCTTGCTTTTTAAAACTTTCAAAGACCGGAGTGAGATCCACGCGTACGTCACTCACATTTGCAAATTGTTGTTTGAGCAAGGCAATATGCGCTTCTCCTCTCACCACTTGACTTTGCGCCTGGTGGATGGGCATTTCAACACAAAGCGTTCGCAAACCGGTTCGTGCACAAAGGCTTGAGGTTACCGCAGAATCGATACCGCCACTAATGCCTACTACGAAGCCTTCCATTTTTGCAGTCACGGCATACTGTTTTAGCCAATTTACAATGTGGTCCACTACTTTTTCTGTGTGCATTTTCTACGGTTTAATCGTTTATAATAATACCTTTGCCACACAAAAGTACGCTAAAAGTAAAATTTAAAAAAGGGAATGACGTTAAAGACAAGCCAAACCCACAGTATGATGAAATATTTCATTTTCATTGCGCTCGCCATGCCTTTTCTAGCCTGTGAAACGAAATCAGAGAAGGCAGATGAGATCGAAAAGATCCCGGTAGATCTTACCATTGTTCGATTCGACAAAACCTTCGCGAATGCTTCGGTCGCAGATCTTCCAAGTCTTAAAGCAACCTACCCGCTGTTCTTTCCGGAACAATACGCAGACAGCATTTGGGTGCAACGGATGCAAGACACACTTCAGCAGCAATTGCACAGCGAAGTAGTACAACGTTTCCCGGACAATTCAGTCTTGGAAGACGACCTCACTCCGCTTTTTCAGCATATAAAATACTATTTTCCACAGTTTGAAACACCTAAGGTCTATACCACGACATCGGATGTTGATTACCGAAACAAGGTGATCGCAACAGACAGCTTACTCATTATCGCCCTAGACACGTATTTGGGGGAAGCACATCCCTTTTATGAAGGCATTCAAAGATATACAGTAAAGAATATGAAGCCGTCTCAAATCCCTGTGGACGTTGCCGAAGCGTATGCGCAAAGGTATGTCGCACCGCCGCGAGACCGGAGCTTGCTTTCGTTTATGATCTACTACGGAAAAATTCTGTATCTCAAGGATTTGTGGTTGCCCAAGGTTTCCAATGCCGAAAAACTGGGATATACCGAAGCCGAATACCAATGGGTCGAAGACAATGAGGTCGATATGTGGCGCTATTTCGTGGAGAATGAATTATTATATAGTACCGATCCAAAGTTGCCGCCGCGCTTTATCAATCCGGCGCCATTTTCTAAATTCTATCTCGAGATCGACAACGAATCACCCGGCATGACCGGAAGATATTTAGGATGGCAGATCGTGGCATCCTATATGGAGAACAACGCGGCAAGCCTTCAGCAACTAAGCATCCTTGAGGCCGAAGAGATCTTTAAAAATTCTAAATACAAACCAAAAAAGAACTAATGGCAGTACATACTTCAGAAATAAAAATTCAAGTAGATCTTGATGAGAACAAGATTCCTGAGAATCTTCAATGGACCGCCGAAGATGGAGGGATCACTAACGAAGCGGCCAAAGCTATATTCTTGTCGGTTTGGGACCATAAGGCCAAAGAAGCGCTTCGTATAGACCTTTGGACCAAGGACATGCCGTTGGACGAAATGAAGATCTTTTTCCATCAAACCTTAACGGCCATGGCAGATACCTTTGAGCGTGCAACATCCGATGAAAAGATGAGTGCGACCATGCGGGATTTTTGCCATTATTTTGCCGAAAAACTTGAGCTGAAAAAAGAATAGGTCTAAATTGAATTAGCCCATGGAGACGTAAAGAATCCCTCTGAAACTTCAGGTTTTCTTGTGCTGAAGTTTTTGTTGCGCCATTTAGGCGCTGTGAATGGAATCGTTGATGGAATCGATATACTGAAGCAACTCATCCCGCCCTTCGGATGAAGTAGCTGAAGTGACAAAATATTGCGGCGCTTCTTCCCACGTTTCCAACAATTTCTGCAGATAAGCTTCTATATTTCTAGAGAGGGCCTTCGGTTTTAATTTATCGGCTTTGGTAAATACAATAGAAAAAGGAATTTGATTTTCGCCCATCCAGTGCATGAATTCCAGATCTATAGTTTGAGGTTCATGACGGCAATCGACGAGTACAAAGGCCGAAACCAATTGTTCTCGCTTACTAAAATAGTTCGTGATAAATTTTTGAAAGGTCTTTTTGGCTGTTTTGGAAACACGCGCATAGCCATAACCGGGAAGATCGACCAAATACCAGTTCTTGTTGACTAGAAAATGATTGATCAACTGGGTTTTCCCGGGACGTCCGCTCGTTTTGGCCAAACTTTTTCGTTGCATCAACATGTTGATCAACGACGATTTCCCAACATTAGAGCGACCAATAAAGGCATATTCGGGCAGGCGGTCTTTAGGACATTTAGCAACATCGCTGTTGCTCATTACAAATTCTGCCGATTTGATCTGCATGCTCTAATTTTTACGTTCTTAATTAAAGTAGAAATATCCTAACGGATCAATTCTAAAAATTGCGCTCTTGAAGCCAAGCAAAAAGAAGCTCATTGAATGTTTCCGGATGTTCCATCATAGCGGCATGACCACATTTGGCGATCCAAAAAAGATCGGAGTCCGGAAGCAAATCATGAAATTCCTTGGCAACTTCCGGTGGGGTAACATTGTCATCCTCACCCCAAATGATACAGGTGGGTGTGCTCATGTGAGGTAGGTCTTTGGACATGTTGTGACGAATAGCGCTTTTAGCAATGGCTAGGGTTCTAATTAATTTGTTGCGGTCGTTCACAGTGGCGTACACCTCGTCTACAATCTCTTTCGTCGCAACCTTAGGGTCATAGAATACATTTTCGGCCTTTTTCTGGATGTAATCGTAGTCACCTCGCTTAGGATAACTCTCGCCCATGGCACTTTCGTACAAACCCGAACTACCTGTGATGACGAGGGCTTTTATCTTTTCGGGATATAGTTTTGCGCACAGCAAACCAATATGTCCACCCAACGAATTTCCCAACAAGATCACATCTTTGAATCCTTTATGGTCAATGAATTCTGAAACGTATTTAGCAAAATTCTTTACGTTCGTCTTTAAAAGGGACATCTTGTAGATGGGTAATTCGGGGATCAATACCTTATATCCTTTCGGTGGGAAAAATTGGGTCACCCCGTCAAAATTACTTAGCCCTCCCATAAGTCCGTGAAGCACAATGATTGGGGTTCCTTCGCCCAATTCTAAGTAATTAAATTTTCCTTCTTTCTTTAGCTGGTTCGTCATTGTGGTTAATGCAATTAACAAAGGCAAAAGTACACAAATTTATTTCACTGATTCAATTTATAATTCCCTGCTCACATTTCCTCACACACCCTTTAAATAGATTTGGAGTGGTAAAACTTATCAACAATGTGGTAAATTGTGGTAAATTGTGGGAAAAGTTCTCTATATTTGAATTTAAAATTTTGTTAAAGAACACCTCTCATGGTCAATCTTATAGGGACATACGAGTGTAAAGCCGACGTGAAAGGAAGGCTTATGGTGCCTGCTCCATTGAAGAAGCAGCTCACCCCTGTAATGACTGAGGGATTTGTAATTAAGCGAGCGGTTTTTCAACCGTGCCTTGAAATGTATCCCATGAACGAATGGAATGCATTAATGCAAAAGATGGGTGAGCTCAATCGATTCAACCGTAAGAACAACGATTTTATAAGAAGGTTTACTGCCGGTGTAAAAACTGTAGAACTGGATGCTACCGGCCGACTTCTTATCCCAAAGGATTTGTTGTCATTTGCGGGAATCACTAAAGAAATTGTCATCTCTACTGCGATCAACATTGTGGAGATATGGGATAAAGAAAAGTACGAACAAGCCATTGACGACGCTGCCAACGATTTTGCAGATCTGGCTGAAGAAGTAATGGGAGATGCAAGCGATGCTGCTCATGGAATATCATAAACCGGTATTATTAAAAGAAACGGTTGACGGTTTGAACATCCGCCCCAACGGGGTCTATGTGGATGTAACTTTTGGCGGCGGCGGTCACTCCAGAGAAATTCTTTCGCGACTGGATGAAAACGGAACTTTGATCGCGTTCGATCAAGATAAAGACGCGCTTGAGAATGCTATCGACGACCCGAGATTTTTATTGATCAATCAGAATTTCAGGTTTCTCAAGCGCTTCTTACGTTTTCATGGCTACAAGCAAGTCGATGGTATTTTAGGGGACTTTGGAGTCTCTTCCCATCAATTCGATGTAGCCGAACGAGGGTTCTCTACACGATTTGAGGCCAATTTGGATATGCGTATGGACCAGAATAGTGCATTTTCGGCGTACGATGTGGTCAATAAATATGAGGAGGCTCAATTGCGAAGCGTCTTATTCCAATATGGCGAATTGCGAGCGGCTCCCGGAATGGCACGAGTGATCGTGGCAGCCAGGGCCAAAGAGCCCATAAAGACCAGTGAGCAGTTGAAGCAGGCTTTAGGGCGGTTTCTTCCAAAGCATAAAGAGAACAAGATCCTCGCGCAGATCTATCAAGCGATTCGCATTGAGGTTAACCAGGAGCTGGAAGCTCTAAAAGAATTTTTATTACAAACGCAAGAAGTACTTCGTCCGGGAGGTCGTCTTAGTTTAATAAGCTATCACTCCTTGGAAGATCGATTGGTAAAACGATTCATTCGGAATGGATTGTTTGAAGGAGAGCCGGAGAAGGATGTCTTCGGAAGGGTGGAAGTACCCTTCAAAGCAGTAGGAAAGTTTAGTATTCCTTGCAAAGCAGAAATAGAAATGAACAACCGCGCTCGAAGTGCCAAGCTTCGTGTTGCAGAAAAACTTTAATAACCAAGGAACAAGCGTAACGGCTAAACAGATGAAGAAGAGCTTTTACAATATCATGAAAGGAAAATTCTTAATAAGTGATGATGCTTTTAAGAACTGGCGCTTTATCATCTTCCTGTCGGTGTTGGCGCTAATCATGATCGCAAGCTCCCATAGTGCCGATAAAAAAGTGCATCGAATTGCGCAACTCAACAACGAGGTAAAGGAGTTAAAAAGTGAATATGTTGATGTGCGCATGCGACTCATGCAAACAAAGATGGAAAGCAAGATCATAGCGGCGATGGCCCGACGGGGACTACAACCTTCGGTCACGCCTCCGCAAAAGATCAAGATAACAACAAAAAAGTAACGCGGTGGCCATTGAGGAAAAGAACATATTGAACCGCTTGTATTTTGTCGCCGGATGTATGTTCGTCTTTGCGATAGCTGTTACTGTGAATTTGATCAAAATTCAATTTGTGGAAGGGGAGAAGTACAGAGATCTTGCGCTCAAGAACACCACAAAGAACTTTACGATCCCGGCAAATCGGGGAAATGTATATGCAGATGACGGCAGTCTGTTGGCAACATCGGTACCTAAATACGATATCCGTTTTGACGCCGTGACTGTGTCTCCCGAAAACTTCAAAGAACACCTAGTGCCGCTTTCCAAAGAACTTTCCAAGATGTTTGGCAAGCCTGCTTCATTCTATCAAAACAGTTTCCGGAAAGCACGCGCCAACAAGAACCGATACATGTTGGTTGCAAAGAATCTGGGGTATTCAGACTATATACGTGTTAAAAAAATGCCTCTGTTCCGTTTGGGGCCCTACAAAGGAGGGATCATAGTAGAACAGCGCACGGTACGGGAGCATCCCATAGGGAAAATCGCTCAACGTACTGTCGGGGATGAAGCGTATGACAGACCGGGATACTATGCGGTGGGTCTGGAAGGAGCATTTCATGAATTATTAAAAGGCAAGGAAGGACACCGATTAAAACAAAAGATCGCTAAAGGACAATGGAAGCCTGTGTACGACGATAATGAGGTGGAGCCACAGGATGGTTTCGATATCGTATCTACCATTAATGTGAACATTCAGGATATTGCACATCATGCTCTTTTAAAGCAATTGGAATATTACGAAGCCGAGCACGGAACGGTGATCGTAATGGAAGTGGCGACCGGTGAGATTAAAGCGGTCTCCAATTTAGGTCGGACCAAGGATGGTACGTATTACGAGAAATTGAATTACGCTATTGGCGAATCGCACGAACCCGGCTCTACATTCAAGGTGATGGCACTCATGGCTGCGTTGGAAGATAAAGTGATCGACACGTCTACTGTTGTAGATACCAAGGAGGGTGTAAAAAGTTTCTATGGTAGAAAGATTTATGATTCGCATCGCGGAGGCTTCGGAAAGATTTCTGCAGCCAAAGCATTAGAGGTCTCTTCCAACATTGGTTTAGCGACCATTATTGATGAGCACTATGCCGCCAATCCGAAAAAATTGATCGATCGCTTTAAAAATTGGCATCTTACAGAAAAAACGGGCGTTGCTATAAAGGGAGAAGGAGAGCCCTTTATTCCGGAACCCGGTCACAGCAAATGGTCTAAGAATGCCCTGCCATCTATTTCTTACGGATACAACCTTCGGCTCACCCCACTACAAACCTTGAATTTTTACAACACCATTGCCAATAACGGTGTCATGGTAAAACCTCGCTTCATCAAGGAAGTCCGCGCTTGGAATCGGAAAGTGGAAAGCTACGATACCAAAGTGATCGATTCCAAGATCTGTTCAGACGAAACCTTGAAAAAGATCCAAGAGATCCTTAAAAATGTAGTGAAGCGTGGTACGGGTAAATCCTTGTATTCGCCTCATTTCTCTATGGCAGGAAAAACAGGGACCGCACAAACGGAATATTGGATGGACGATTGGCGCGAGAACCGACGGTATGTTTCTTCCTTCGCGGGCTATTTTCCGGCTGAAAAACCAAAATACTCCTGCATTGTAGTGATACATAAACCCAGCATTAAAAAGGGGTATTACGGGGCAGATGTCTCGGGGCCGGTCTTTCAGCGTATTGCGCAAAAGATCTTTACAGATGCTCCAACGGTGGCAGAGATAGCTAGTATCGATACTTCAGATCCTGCCATAACCAAAGATTTTGAGAACTACTATGCCAAGGTGCAGACCCGACACGAGAAAATTCCCAATGTAAAAGGAATGGCCGGAATGGATGCTGTATCTCTTTTGGAAAATCTAGGGTTGAAAGTAAAAATTGAGGGCAATGGTACCGTGACCTCACAATCGATAGAACCGGGAGAGCTTTTGAAACAAGGCACACAAATACTATTAAAATTATCGTGATACTGCTTAAAGACATACTCTATAAGGTAACGATCGAAAAAGTGATCGGGAATACCTCTGTGGCAGTCACGAATCTTGAATTCGACTCTAGGAATATAGGGCTGAACGATGTGTTCGTGGCGGTACGGGGGACTCAAACCGATGGGCATGATTTTATAAAAATGGCAACCAATAAGGGAGCGATCGCTATTATTTGTGAAGTCCTTCCGGACATGATCATTAATGGGATCACATACGTGCAGGTAGTGGACGCGCAACGGGCACTGGCTTTAATGGCTGCTAATTACTACGAGAATCCTTCCGAAGCAATTAAACTAATTGGCGTTACGGGCACCAACGGCAAAACAACGGTAAGCTCATTATTATATAATCTTTTTAAAGCAGCGGGTTATGAAGTAGGATTGCTGTCAACTGTGAGGATTATGGTGGGGAATGAGGAGCACAAGGCTACCCATACGACCCCCGATTCTTTAACGATCAATAAGTATTTGCGCGACATGGTTGATGCAGGTGTCACATATTGTTTTATGGAAGTGAGCTCCCATGGGATCCATCAAAAGCGTACAGAAGGACTTCATTTTGCCGGAGGTATCTTCACTAATCTGTCGCATGATCATTTGGATTATCACAAGGATTTTGCCGAGTACAGGGATGTTAAAAAGAAGTTTTTTGACCAGCTTCCGAAGACAGCATTCGCACTGGTCAATACCGACGATAAGAATGGTCCGGTGATGCTTCAAAACACACGAGCTAAAAAATACACATACGCGCTCAAGTCGTATGCAGACTATAAAGTTCAAATTTTAGAGAATCAATTTACAGGATTGCTTCTGAAGATAAACAACAGCGAGTTATGGGTAAAACTCATAGGTTCCTTCAATGCCTATAACATGCTGGCCATCTACGCAACAGCTGATCTTTTAGGGTTAGAAACACTGGAGATCCTTCAGTTAATGAGCACACTGGAAAGTGTCGATGGCCGCTTCCAATATCGTGTGTCACCTACCAACATTACCAGCATTGTGGATTACGCGCATACACCGGACGCATTGCAGAATGTATTAGAAACAATCAATAGTATACGAACCGGGAACGAAGAACTCATCACCGTTGTGGGATGTGGTGGAGACCGTGATACGCAAAAACGACCCAAGATGGGGCAGATAGCAGCCGCCCTGAGTACCAAGGTCATTTTTACCAACGATAATCCTAGAAGTGAAGACCCAGACACTATTATAAAGCAGATCGAAGCAGGAGTATCGCCGGAACACTATAAGAAAATAATTTCCATTACAGACAGGAAACAGGCTATTAAAACGGCTTGCCAACTAGCAAAAGACGGAGATATCATTCTCGTAGCCGGGAAGGGACATGAGACCTATCAGGAGATCAAAGGAGAGCGTTTCGATTTTGACGATTTTAAAATAGTGAACGAATATATCAATGCCCTAAATAAGTAGATCATGCTGTATTATTTGTTTGAATATTTAGAAAGAACCTACCAACTACCGGGGGCCGGACTGTTTCAGTTCATCACTTTTCGGGCAGCATTGGCGGTGATTCTTTCCTTATTTATCGCAGCCGTCTACGGTAAGAAGATCATAAATTACTTGCGACGCAAGCAGATGGGTGAGACCATACGCGATCTTGGGTTGGAGGGGCAGAGTGAAAAGGCGGGGACGCCTACCATGGGAGGGATCATTATTATTTTGGCGACGGTTGTGCCTGTGTTGCTTTTTGCACGCCTAGAGAATATCTATGTGATCTTATTGCTCATAACGACGCTTTGGATGGGAACGATTGGTTTTATAGATGACTATCTAAAAAAATTCAAGAACGATAAAGCAGGTCTCGCAGGACGGTATAAGGTTGTAGGGCAAGTAGGTTTGGGAATTATTGTCGGGGCGACTATGTTCTTCCATCCGGATATCACCGTAAAGCGGGAAAAAGTCAATCCGGTGAACAGCACCGAATCCATCACTCAAAATTCTCCGCGGGAGTTCTATGATTCCGAAAAGACATTATTGACCACAATCCCTTTTGTAAAAGAAAATGAGTTTAATTACGAACGTCTTATCGCCTGGGCGGGACCGGATTATACGAAATATGCTTGGATCATTTTTATACCCATCGTGATTTTTATTATCACTGCAGTATCGAATGGAGCCAACCTCACCGATGGGATCGATGGTCTTGCCGCCGGAAGTTCGGCCATCATTGCATTAACTCTTGCCATTTTTGCATGGGTCTCCGGAAATGTAATTTTTTCAGACTATCTCAACATCATGTACCTCCCCAATACAGGAGAGCTTACCATTTTTATAACAGCTTTCGTTGGGGCACTCATTGGTTTTCTTTGGTACAACGCCTATCCGGCTCAGGTCTTTATGGGAGATACAGGCAGTTTGACCATAGGGGGTATTATTGCGGTGATCGCTATCGCAATTCGCAAAGAGTGGCTTATTCCTATTCTATGTGGGATCTTTTTAATGGAGAACCTCTCGGTGGTGTTACAGGTAAGCTGGTTCAAGTATACAAAGAAGAAGTTTGGTGAAGGTCGACGCATTTTTAGGATGTCGCCGCTACACCACCATTATCAAATAAAAGGGTTTCACGAAAGTAAGATCGTAACACGATTTTGGATCGTTGGAATTTTTCTGGCCATTCTTACCATCGTTACATTAAAAATAAGATAAGGGTGGCAGATAGATTGGTCATATTGGGTGCAGGAGAAAGTGGGGTAGGAACCGCCATTTTAGGAAAGAAGAAGGGGTTTGAGGTGTTTGTTTCAGACTTCGGAAAAATTAAGGACAAATACAAACAAGTTCTTTTACATCATGAGATCGAATGGGAAGAAGGAGGTCACACCGAAGCTACATTACTTTCAGCAACGATAGTAATGAAAAGTCCGGGTATCAAGGATGCCGCTCCTATAGTACTAACACTGAGGGAAAAAGGCATTCCTGTAATTTCTGAAATAGAGTTTGCTGCTGCTTACACTGAAGCTACCATCGTAGGAATTACCGGAAGCAACGGAAAGACCACGACAGCAACGCTTACCTACCAATTACTTAAGGACGGGGGGCTAAACGTTGCTTTAGGAGGAAATATAGGAAAGAGTTTTGCCGAACAGGTAGCCGAAGATAAATATGCACATTTTGTCTTGGAATTAAGCAGTTTCCAGTTGGACGGGATCGTAAAGTTTCATCCGCACATTGCAGTGCTTACAAATTTAAGTCCGGACCATTTGGACCGATATGATTACAAATATGAAAATTATATCGCTGCCAAATTCCGAATCGCAATGAATCAGACCGCCGATGATTATTTTATTTACGATGCCGATGATGAAGAAATAGCAAAGTGGCTAGCCACGCACCCCATACGATCTAAAAAGATACCTTTTTCAGTAAGAAAGGAACTCGAAGAAGGAGCATACATAAAAAATAAACAAATAATACTAACAATAGATAATACCAATCTCACTATGCCAATTGCAACATTAGGATTACAAGGTCAACATAATATCAAGAACGCTATGGCGGCGTCTACGGTAGCAACGCTGCTAAAAATTAGAAAAGCCACGATTCGGGAAAGCTTAGAAAGTTTTCAAGGGGTGGAACATCGTTTGGAAAAAGTACTTCGAATCAACAAGGTACTTTATATTAATGATTCAAAAGCTACCAATGTCAACGCTACTTTTTACGCGTTGGACAGTATGGAAACGCCTACCGTATGGATCGTTGGCGGTGAAGATAAAGGAAATGACTATAGTGAATTGCTACCCTTGGTCAACGAAAAAGTGAAAGCGATCATCTGCTTAGGAGTAGATAACGAAAAGATCGTTAATGCATTTGGGAATGTTGTAGATGTTATGGTGGAAACTCAGTCGATGCAGGATGCAGTGCAGATAGCCTATCGAATGGCAGACAGAGGAGAGACTGTCCTGCTTTCTCCTGCTTGCGCCAGTTTTGACCTTTTTGAGAATTACGAGGACCGTGGTAGACAATTTAAAGAGGCTGTTCGAAACCTATAGGATGAAATAATGCGTGCTATTTTTCAACATATTCAAGGAGATAAAGCAATCTGGGCAGTTGTAGGACTGCTGGCGCTCTTTTCCTTCTTGCCTGTGTATAGTGCCAGTAGTAATTTGGCCTATTTGTATGGCGATGGAAGCACACTTCCGTATCTGCTGAAGCATTTTGCGCACTTACTTTTAGGTTTTGCCATCCTTTACGGAGTGCACAAGATTCCCTATCATTATTTCAGAGGGCTTTCGATCATCGCACTGCCAATTGTTATTATTTTGCTATTGATCACCTTATCTGAAGGCACGACCGTAGAAGGAGCCAATGCGAGTAGATGGATACGCGTACCTTTTGTGGGGGTTACGTTTCAAACATCGACATTGGCATCTGTCGTATTACTCACCTATGTGGCCCGCTATCTTTCTCGAATTAAAGATAAGGCAATTACTTTTAAAGAGACCATAGTGCCGCTGTGGCTCCCGGTCTTTATTGTGTTAGCCTTGATATTACCTGCCAATCTTTCAACAACCGCAATTCTTTTCAGTATGGTGGTGATGCTGGTCTTTGTGGGGGGCTATCCTATTAAATACTTAGGCATTATTTTGGGAGCGGGACTGTTGTTTCTCACCTTGTTCATTACTACTGCAAAAGCCTTTCCTACGTTATTTCCCAATCGTGTGGATACTTGGATGAGTCGTATTGATAATTTCACCAACGGGGAAGACACGGAAGCCGATTACCAAATTGAAAAGGCGAAGATAGCCATCGCTTCGGGCGGTGTGACCGGTTTAGGACCTGGTAAAAGCATACAGAAGAACTTTTTACCTCAATCTTCTTCCGATTTCATCTATGCGATTATTGTAGAAGAATTTGGAATACTTGGAGCACTTTTTCTCATGTCATTGTATCTGTTTCTCTTGTTCAGACTCGTGATCGTCGCATATAAGGCCGAGTCGGTCTTCGGGAAATTATTGGTGATAGGAGTGGGACTGCCTATTGTGTTTCAAGCCCTTATCAATATGGGAGTTGCAGTCGAATTGTTTCCGGTCACAGGAAAGACCCTTCCGCTTATAAGCAGCGGTGGAACTGCGATCTGGATGACGTGTTTGGCATTAGGGATGGTGCTAAGTGTAAGTGCTAAGCGAGAAGTGGTTAAAAAAGAAGAACAAGAAGAGAACCCTTTAGATATATTGAGTGAAGCCCTATAGATTCATCATAAGTGGAGGAGGAACCGGAGGTCATATCTACCCGGCCATAGCGATTGCGAACGAATTGCGCATCCGCTATCCGGAAGCCGAATTTCTTTTTGTTGGTGCTAAGGACAGAATGGAAATGCAAAAAGTGCCTCAGGCAGGCTATCCTATTGAAGGGCTCTGGATCTCCGGATTGCAGCGAAATTTGACTGTTAAGAATCTTTTATTTCCCCTAAAGCTGGCTTCTAGCCTTATAAGGGCTCGAAGCATTCTGAAAAAATTTAAACCTAACGTTGCTATAGGGACCGGAGGTTATGCCAGTGCACCCTTGCTTCGAGTTGCATCCATGAGAAGAATTCCTTGTTTGATCCAAGAGCAGAACAGTCATGCCGGGATCACCAACAAATGGTTGGGCAGTAAGGTGGAACGCATTTGTGTGGCTTATGAGGGAATGGATGCATTCTTCCCTTCAGAAAAAATAATCCTTACCGGCAACCCGGTACGGCAGGACCTGCTTGCGGTGGGATCAAAACGTGCCGAAGCTCAGACTTTTTTTAAGTTGGACGCTGCAAAGAAAACATTACTTGTGTTAGGCGGTAGTCTCGGTGCCAAGCGCATTAATGAATTGATCGCTACCTCGCTTCCCTTTTTCGAGCGTCATGACCTGCAAGTGATCTGGCAGTGTGGAGCGCATTATGAAACGACCTACAAAGACGAAGGCACCCGGTTGGTTCAAGTACATGCGTATTTGAACCGTATGGACTTGGCCTATGCTGCGGCCGATATCATTATATCGCGAGCAGGCGCCTTATCGGTTTCTGAGTTATATCTTGTAGGAAAACCTGTATTATTCATTCCCTCGCCTAACGTGGCAGAAGATCACCAAACAAAGAACGCGATGGCAATTTCAGAAAAAAATGCAGCGTTAGTATTAAAGGAGAGTGAGCTAAACGATAAGTTCGAAGCAGAATTTTCAGCGCTTTTGGAGTCGGAAACTACCCGCAAGCTTCTTTCGGAAAATATCAAGGAACTGGCAAAGCCTAACGCGACTCAAGAGATCGTTGCAGAGATCGAAAAACTATTAAATAACGCGCCATGAAAGAGATGAAGGACATAGAGGCCCTATATTTCGTGGGTATTGGAGGCATCGGGATGAGTGCCTTGGCGCGCTATTGTAAATTATTGGGCAAAACTGTGTCGGGATACGATAAAACACCTACCGATCTTACCGCAGCGTTGATGGACGAAGGTATTGATGTGACGTATGTAGATGCCGTTAGTGAAATTCCTGAAGCATTTCAGAATAAAGAAAAAACACTAATCGTCTATACCCCGGCAATCCCGGGCTCAAGTCGACTTTTGCATTATTTTACTTCGGAAGGGTATACAGTGGTGAAACGCTCGTCCCTTCTTGGTGCGGTCACAGAGAACTCTTTGTGTCTTGCGGTGGCCGGTACACACGGAAAAACAACAACATCGGCGATCTTAGGGCATCTTTTGGCTGCGTGTGACATGCCCGTCACGGCTTTTCTTGGGGGTATTGCCGAAAATTACGGCAGTAATTTTATAAGTAACGGGACAGCGATCACAGTAGTGGAAGCCGATGAGTTTGATCGTTCGTTCCTCACACTTCGACCCGATATTGCTTGTGTCACATCGATGGACGCGGATCATTTGGATATTTACGGTAATTCTGAAACCATTGAAGAAGCATTTAAAAGTTTTGCCGCATTGCTTCCCGATACTACTAATTTGTTGTTCCGAAAAGGCTTACCGCTGAAAGGGCAAACCGTAGCAGTGGGGGAGACAGCAGATTTTGAAGCGCAAAACATTCGAATCGAAGATGGAAGTTATCGTTTCGACCTGAAGACACCCAATACAATACTACGAGATCTTGTTTTTAATCTGCCCGGACATCATAACCTACACAATGCTGTAACTGCTTTGGGCATGGCCATTCTTTCCGGTATCCCAACACCCGGCCTGCCCAAAGCTTTACAAAACTTCAAAGGCGTGCAAAGACGCTTTTCTTATAAGATAAAACGTGAGGACTTGGTACTCATTGATGATTATGCGCACCATCCCACTGAGATCGATGCATTACATCAGGCTGTGGAAGAAATGTATCCGCAGGATAGGAAATTGATCGTTTTTCAGCCCCACTTATTCAGCAGGACCAAAGATTTTGCTTCGGGATTTGCACAAAGCCTTTCTAAGTTTGATGAGATCTTACTACTCGATATTTATCCGGCGCGGGAAGAACCTATGGAGGGAATTACGTCTGAATGGTTGCTTGGTCAAATTACCGCATCGAACAAACAACTTATTACTAAAGAAGAATTGGTCCATAAGATACAGGCATCGCATTGCCGCATTAAAATGCTTGTAGGTGCGGGCGATATTGGAGCCGAAGTAGGAAAAATCACAAAAATATTGAGTCATGAAAGTTAATTGGGGACTTATCAAATTTGTGGTTGTAAGTGGACTCGTCGTCTTCTTGTTCAGTTTTTCAAAAAGCAGAAACGAAAACAGGAAATTGACAGAGATAAAAATTGAATTTATAGATGAGAACGACCCTTTTATCACAGTAAACACGGTTAATAAATTGTTAATACAAAATAAGGACAGCGTTACGAGTATCGATAAAGAAACTTTAGTTTTGAAAGAGATGGAAGATAGGCTGCTGAAAAACCCTATGATCCGTGATGCCGAGGTATTTGTAACTGTAGACGGGGTGTTGGGGGCGAAAATTGAACAACGCGAGCCCATTGGAAGAGTTGCTGCTTCGCCACATTTTTATTTGGATAGTGACGGAAAAAAGATGCCTTTGTCATCGGTTTATGCAGCCAGAGTGCCCTTGATCACCGGAACATCGGTATCGGATTTTTCAGAAGTAACGCCCCTGCTTCTAAAAATTAAGGAAGATCCTTTTATGAAGAGTAGTGTCGTGGGGGTCCATGTACACAGTAACGGGACCGTCGATCTGAGATTGCGAAAACACGATTGTAAGGTGTTGTTTGGGAAACCAACGGCAATCGAGAAGAAATTTCAGAATTTCAAGGCATTTTATAAGAAAACGAAACAGGACAGTACGCTATCGAACTACGGTTTGGTGAATTTACAATTTGAGAATCAAGTGGTAGCCACAAAAAAATAAGGGAATGGAAAACGACAACATAGCTGTAGGTTTAGATATTGGAACTACCAAGATTGTTGCCATGATTGGTAGGGAGAATGAATATGGAAAAATGGAGATTCTGGGCATTGGTAAATCCAAAAGCCTTGGCGTCCATCGCGGTGTTGTAAATAACATAACCCAAACCATTCAGTCCATTCAACAAGCCGTGCAAGATGCCGAAACATCTTCGGGGATCAAGATCAAAGAAGTTGTGGTGGGTATTGCAGGACAACACATTCGAAGCCTGCAGCACAGTGATTATATTACAAGAACCAATAGTGACGAAGTGATCGATGAAGGGGATATCGATCGCCTGTGCAATCAAGTGCATAAATTGGTGATGCTGCCCGGAGAAGAGATTATTCATGTATTGCCACAGGATTTTAAGGTAGACGGACAGGCAGAAATCAAGGAGCCCATTGGTATGTACGGAGGTCGTTTGGAAGCTAATTTTCACGTGGTCGTAGGGCAAGTCTCTTCCATTCGCAACATTGGAAGGTGTGTAAAAAGCTCCGGATTGGAATTATCAGGCATAACCCTGGAGCCTTTGGCTTCTGCAAATGCTGTGTTGAGTCAAGAAGAGAAAGAAGCCGGAGTAGCATTGATCGATATTGGTGGAGGCACCACAGACTTAGCCATCTTTAAAGATGGCATCATACGTCACACAGCGGTCATTCCTTTTGGGGGCAACGTGATTACTGAAGACATCAAAGAAGGCTGCTCCATCATAGAAAAACAAGCAGAGCTGTTAAAGATAAAGTTTGGTTCGGCGTGGCCTGGTGAAAATAAAGATAATGAAATTGTTTCCATTCCGGGATTACGGGGTCGAGAGCCAAAAGAGATCACGTTGAAGAACCTCTCAAAGATCATCCATGCTCGGGTCGTGGAGATCATTGAACAGGTGTACTTAGAGATCAAGAACTACGGCCATGAAGAACAAAAGAAGAAATTAATAGCTGGTATTGTATTGACAGGTGGTGGTGCGCAACTACAGCATATCAAGCAATTGGTGGAGTACATCACCGGAATGGATACTCGAATTGGATATCCCAATGAGCACTTGGCAGGGGATACAGACAGTGAAACGACCAGTCCTATGTATGCCACAGCGGTTGGATTGGTGTTGAACAGCTTGAAAAGCAAACCAAAATTTAAACAAGCAACGTCTTTTTCTACCATGGAAGCCTCTCAGGAGACTCCCGAGGACCAGAACATGGACGAAGAAGAAATTGAAGAGACACCAAAAGAGCGGAAACGCTTTTTTGATAAATGGGCTGAGAAGTTTAAGGAATTCTTAGACAACGCAGAATAAACCCAATTAAAATGAAATTAAAAACCTCACAAAATTAAGTATATGAGCAGCAACACAGAATTTGACAACATTTCTTTTGATCTGCCAAAAAACCAATCCAACGTGATAAAGGTCATTGGCGTGGGAGGTGGCGGAAGTAATGCCATCAACCACATGTTTAGCCAGGGTATCAAGGGCGTGGATTTCGTTATTTGCAACACCGATGCCCAAGCACTCGAAAATAGTCCTGTACCTGTAAAGATCCAACTTGGCGTGTCTTTAACCGAAGGGCTGGGAGCAGGCGCCAACCCAAAGATCGGTGAGCAATCGGCTGTGGAAAGCCTTGAAGAGATCAAGAACATGCTTGCTACCAATACCAAAATGATCTTTATTACCGCAGGGATGGGCGGTGGTACCGGTACCGGTGCTGCGCCTATCATCGCTAAAATGG
This sequence comes from Altibacter sp., assembly GCA_002696485.1. Taxonomy (GTDB): domain Bacteria; phylum Bacteroidota; class Bacteroidia; order Flavobacteriales; family Flavobacteriaceae; genus Altibacter. The sequence goes on from NZTP01000057.1 coordinate 24,830, forward strand.
CCAAGGAATTAGACATCCTAACCGTTGGGATCGTCACAATCCCTTTTCAGTTTGAGGGGAAGATACGCAACGATCAGGCACAGATAGGTGTGGAGAATTTGCGTCAGAATGTAGATTCGTTGGTTGTGATAAATAACAATAAATTACGTGAGGTGTATGGAAACTTGGGTTTTAAAGCCGGTTTTTCCAAAGCCGATGAAGTATTGGCCACGGCTGCCCGAGGAATTGCCGAGGTCATTACCCATCACTACACGCAAAACATAGATTTACGGGATGCGAAAACCGTACTTTCAAACAGCGGTACTGCCATCATGGGAAGTGCCAATGCGATAGGAGAGAACAGAGCACACGTAGCCATTAGTAAAGCTCTAGACTCGCCCTTGTTGAATGATAATAAGATTCGAGGCGCAAAGAATGTGCTGTTGTTAATCGTTTCAGGAAGCGAGGAAATCACGATTGACGAGATAGGAGAAATTAGTGATTATATACAAGATGAGGCAGGTCACAGTGCTAATATCATCATGGGGGTTGGGGAAGATGAAACCTTAGACGGCGCGATCTCTATTACCGTGATCGCCACAGGATTCAACGCCGAGCAACAACATGAGATCGTGAATACCGAATCCAAGAAGATTATCCATACGTTGGAAGAAGAGCAACGCGCAGAGCAAGTATTAACTACCAAGCCTTCGGCAGGACCTGTAGAATTGCCGAAACAAGGAAATGCCAAGCCTAGTGCAGCACCTTCGGAAAAAGCACCCATTATAAAGCATACTTTGTTTGAAGCGGAAGAAGAAACGCCCAAACCACAAATGAGCCTTCCTTTTGACGGTTACATTAAGACTTCAGAATTGATTAAGAATATTGACGTTCAATATGAAGCGATCGATATCCATCATTTGGCAGAGTTCGAGCAAATCCTTATCAACGAGATTGATGTGAACGATTTTGTGATCGTTGAACCAAAACCTAGAGAAGAAGTACGTAAGCCGATTGTTTCTGAAAAAGCTTCAGAAGAAGAATATACCTATACAAAACCGAAGCAAACTTCCGAAGCAGATGAGCAAATGCTCATGTTCGACCTTCCATTGCACAGCTCCGAAGGTGAGACTGAAAAGAAACAGAAGAAAGAAGAAGAGGCTGAGGTTGCCACTTCACGGGTGGAAGAGATCGAAGTAAAGGACCACGTGGAGATCATTCCGGTAACTGAAGTGTCCGGTGAAGGGATCAAACGATACAGTTTAGATGATTACCAGGAGGTTGAAAACATGCTTAATGAAGCAAAACCCGCTGCGAAAGGTACAGAGACTCTTGAAGAAGAAGAGATTGTTTTCGAGAAAAAGACAGTTGCAGCTCCCGAAGCTCCCGCAACCGATTTGGACGAGCCTGCCGACCCGATGAACTCTCCTATTTCTAAAATATTGAGAGATCGATCTGAAGAGCGTAAGAAGAAGATGAAGGAGTTCAATTATAAGTTTAGAAACAGTGCCTCGAAAATTGAGGATATTGAAAAACAACCTGCCTATAAGCGAATGGGTATTGATTTGGATGAAACTTCCGACTCAAAAGTAAGTATCTCACGAACGTCTGTAAATACGGATGATGACGATATTGAATTGCGATCCAATAACTCTTTCCTTCACGATAATGTAGACTAGAAGTCTTGTAAAAATATCTATATAGTTCAATTGCTGTAACACGACGAAATCCGGATGTTTTTTTAAAACATTCGGATTTTTTTAGGGCAGAACTTCTTTTTCAGAAACCATAGAATTACTATCTTCGCACTCTATTTAAAAAGTGTTATGAGTTTACAGCAACAGGTTATGGACGCCATGAAGAAGGCGATGAAAGAAAAGGATACTGTTGCGCTTCAAGCACTGCGTGCTGTAAAGTCGGGGATTTTATTAGCCCAAACTGAAAGTGGCGCAAAGGAAAGTATTTCTGATGCTGATGAGCTGAAACTACTTCAAAAGCTGGTAAAACAACGAAAAGACAGTGCTGCCATCTATATGGAGCAAGGGCGCGCCGATCTTGCCGAGCCTGAATTGGCAGAGGCAGCTGTGATCGAACAGTTTTTACCTGAGCAACTTAGTGAAGAAGAAGTGGCAAAAATAGTGAATGAGATCATCGCTCAAACCGGGGCGACCTCGATGAAAGACATGGGTAAGGTAATGGGTATGGCGAACAGTCAACTGGCAGGAAAGGCAGACGGAAAAACCATTTCGACAGTAGTAAAAAAAAGATTGTCATAAAGTATAAGGCCGCGTGGCGCAACTGAATAGCGCATCAGATTTCGGCTCTGAGGGTTGGGGGTTTGAATCCCTCCGCGGTCACTACAAGCACAAAGTTCTGCAATGAAAATTGCAGAACTTTTTGTTTTCGGAAGAAAACGAAGCTTGCTTCAGTTTTGGAGAGAAAACAAAAAGTGCAAGGCGAATGCCTTGCGAACTTTGTATTTGCAAAGGGGAGTGTTTTTTGGGATCTGTAATCCCTTGTTGCTTCAGTTTTGGAGAGAAAACAAAAAGTGCAAGGCGAATGCCTTGCGAACATTGTATTTGCAAAGGGGAGTGTTTTTTGGGATCTGTAATCCGTGTTTGATGCTGCTTTTTATTTCAGAAAACAAAATTCGTTGCATGAGTTCCACGCGTAAGACAATGGACAGGTGCACCAAGGTGGGATACTGTTTTTTAGAGGTATTTTGTTACAAAAAATGCGTTTTGAGATACTGCGTTTAAACCCTAAGAGGTATTTTTAAACCGAAATAATTGGTAGGATCACCTCGTATGGGTTTTAGTTAGTTTACAGGTGACTTTTACGGTTATTTTAAAAAATTCAATCAATTTGGTAGACTTGAATTTTTTTGTTTCATTGGTTGTAAGCCAAAGCCTCTTTGCTTTTGCAAAGAGGCTTTTTTTATTTGCTTCGCAGCAGATTGCGATTTTTTTGCCTAAATTCTGAAGGCGTAATACCGTACTGCTCTTTGAATACTTTAGAGAAATAACTTTTACTTGACAATCCAATTTTCTCTACAATTTCTGAAATGTTTAATTGCGTTGAAATGAGCAGGTGTTTCGCTAAACCAAGACGACTTTTTTGAATATAGCTATTCACCGTACTACCATACAAATACTTGAAACCTTCTTGTAATTTGTTAACATTGAGTCCAATCTCTTCGGCCAATGAATCAATGGTTTCGGGTTGTGAGAGATTCATGTCGATTTTCCCTGCTACCTTCTCGATCAAATTAATCTCATGCTCTCGTAAGAGGGAGCGTTTACCTGCATCTTTGAGGTCATCATGATATTGGAGTACCAGATACGTGAGTATCTGATAGGCTTTTCCTTCCAAAAAAATGCGTCTAATAAAGTCATTATTCTCAAACGTATCTATTTTTCTGAAAAGATCTGCAATTTGTAAACTGTAGAAACCGGCATAATAAAAAGGATTGCTAGCCTTAGAGTCCATAAAGAGCTCTTTCAACTTAGGGTCAAGATTGCGCAATTCACAATCCATCTTTTCCTGAAATTTTTCACGATCGATCTCAAGACTACTCACTTTTATCTTTTGCTGGCCCTTAAACTGAAGGATATGTCCGTTATAGCTTTTGCTTGCAACAATAGAACTTTGATACTGATCGATCTCGTTGTAGGAAGATTCATCTTCAAAGCGATGAAGTAATTCTCCGCTTAAACAAAACAAAAATTTAAGCGGATGCACCTTACTGACTATAAAATGGATCTCCAGATCTTCATGAAACGTACATTCATAAATTATGAGTCCGAAACCACCGTGAAAATTAATACCTCGAATGGTTCCTGTTCCGCAATGGTCGGGAATACGAACGTAATACTCGCCGCAATTCTCTTCATATGTGGTGTCAAGTGCTTCGGCGATATCCCTAATCACCTCATACAGAGGCAATGATTTTACCGTAATTTGATTCAAAGTCTTTTTGTTTAACCTAAAAGTACAATTTTATTTTTTATGGTAAATTTTTCGTGATAGGGCCCGCTTAATCTAGCCTATGCATGTGCAATTTTAAATTCCCGAAAATCCTTTCAGAAAAAACAAAAATGTGTATTTTCACTTTTTCAGAAATACTATAGTATGAACAGAATTTTAGGAATAGGATCGCGAATTGAACACCCCGACCACGGTAAAGGAGTAATTACCAATGTTACCTCACAAATGTATTGGGTGACATTTATGGATAAAGGTCTTGAAACTATTGCGACAGATGCTGATTTCACTGTGATCGAGGCGGTAGAAGGCGAGGTGGATACAGTGAGCTTTTACGAAGTAGAAAAAAGCCTTCGGGAGATCTTGAAAAAATGGAGTGATGCCAGTGAGATCGTACCTATAGCCGACAAATTTCGAGGGGGAACAATGGTCCTTCAGCCTAAAGACAGTAGCCTTTCCAATAAGGAAATACCTATTGAAACCTTTTTTCATAAGATCGTAATGCTTCGTGACAGGTTGCGCGTAATGGAGCAGAAAATCAATGCTAGTAAAGTACTCGATGACCAATATAAAATTGACCTTCAGCAATATATTACACGTTGTTATGGTAGCTTAACTACTTTTAACGTGCTTTTTAAAAATCAATCACAACAATTCAAAGGCGAAAGCTCCAAGTAAATGTAACCAACTTAATTTCCCATGGAAGAACTACAACAACAACCCACGTACCCAACCATTGTTACCCTTAGTGATGAAAAACGCGTCGCTTTTTATAAAAAGACGTATACACATCTTGCGTTAGCTGTATTACTCTTTGTGTTGGTAGAAATGATTTTCTTTCAGATTCCTGCTTTGCTGAAATTTGCTCTTTCCCTAACCGAAGGTTGGCTGTGGTTATTGATGCTGGGAGGATTCATGCTGGTGACCAATTATGCTGAAAAAATGGCGCTTACCAATCATGACAAGAATAAGCAGTATCTCGCTCTGTTGTTATACGTAGTTGCGGAAGCTTTTATTTTTATTCCTCTCATTTTTATGGCGATGATGATTGCGGAAGACGGTGGGATGGAGATACTCAATCAAGCAGCCATTCTAACATTATCCTTATTCTCCGGACTCTCAGCCGTGGTGCTGTTAACCAAAAAAGATTTTTCTTTTTTAAAATCCATTTTGGCGATCGGATTCTTCATTGCATTGGGTTTAATCGTGGCTGGCGTACTATTTGGTTTCAATTTAGGCCTTTGGTTTAGTGTTGGCATGGTGGTACTGGCTTCAGGATCCATATTATACCAAACGTCCAATATGGTACATCGGTACAGTGAAGATCAATACGTAGCTGCATCATTAGGTCTGTTCGCATCCCTCATGTTATTGTTTTGGTACATTTTAAGTATTCTCTCTAGGGATTGATACTTTGGTAGTATGTACTAAAATTGCTAAATAAAACGTTTACATTCAGACATATAGTTTGAGTGATAATCGACTGAACCCTTACAACATCCCAAATGTGTATGATGCTACTGTTACAAGCCGACGAGAATGCAGCATGGCTCGCACCTTACGCCTATACTATTGTCTTGTTAGGGATAGCATTCTTTTTGTTCAGGGTGTTTGAGAACTGGTATGCCAATCAGTTTAACAGACCCCTGTATCGCCATTACTTTGTTTACAAAAGGCTGTCTGCATCACAACTTCGGATCCTGGAAGAGGAATTTACCTTTTACAATAAGCTATCTTCAAAACACAAGCGTCAATTTCAGCACAGGATGGTAACCTTCCTAGGGGATAAAAAATTTGTAGGGCGAGACCAACTTGTGGTCAAAGAGCGTATGAAGGTATTGATTGCGGCTATGGGATGTATGCTTAGTTTCGGAAGAAAGAATTATGAATATTCATTGATCGATTATATCCTGTTATATCCGAATGAATTTTACAGCACTATGAACAATGCATATCACAAAGGTGAGTTCAATCCGCGGGAGCGCGCCCTCGTGCTTTCATGGAGTGATTTTGAAAATGGGTATAAGATCACAGACGATAACCTGAATTTGGGCATACATGAATTTATGCATGCCATGCAACTCGAATCCTTAAAAAGTCGGGATCTGGATTCTTCACGCTTTGGGAAACAGTTCCAAAAGATTCTTCAACAGCTCACACAACAGGAAGTAAAAGATAAGCTTGATGAAACACGATATTTTAGAGCGTATGCATTTACCAATCAATACGAGTTTATGGCAGTGCTCACCGAATATTTTATAGAATCGCCGGGTGATTTTAAAATGCACTTTCCTAAACTTTATCAACACACACGACAACTCCTAAATTTTAATTTTGCCGGCTATTAGAAAAGGGTAGCATATCCAAAGCAACGCTACCCCGGGATATTTCCATTTTATTATTTATTTCTTTTTCACCAGCACCCGTTGTTGCGAGCGCACGCCCTCTTGCATTCCTGTAAGTATATAGACCCCTTCGGTAAGATTAGAAGCGTCCCAAATAGTGGTTTCTGAAAGTACAATGGTTTCTACGAACGTCCCGGAAATTGAATAGACATTCAAGTGTGAATAACCGGAAAGCATGGGCATATTCAACCGAAATTTAGTTCCTATCGTGGGGAGTACGAAGGTTTTTTTTTCAATCGTTGAAGGTATTGAAAGAGGAATGTCTTCGCGTATTACAATGGCATTGGGTGTTGTCAAAGGACCACTCTCTATAAAATTCTCTATAAAATTATAATTGCTGTCGTACCGTTTCACGGTTCCGTCACCCCCATTACCAATAAGAATGTCGCCATTAGGAAAGAAAGCAACACCTTCGGGGCCGCTAAGACCTGTTATAAGGTCTTCGATAAAATTTCCCGATGCATCATATCTCTTTATAATACCATTGTTATAACTAAACACGATCATGTTCCCTGACGCTTCGAAAAAGATATTGGTAGGACCGTTTAAGCCACTGTCAATAAAAAGCCCCATGTCTGCACCCGTAGTGCCATTAAATTTTCGAACGGTCGATTCAGAATAAGAAGAAACATACAGATCTCCGGCACTGTCCCAAGCCATGCCAATACTTCTGGGAACACCTATTGCAGTAAATTCACCCTCAAAGGTTCCTTCAAGCGAATAACGAAGTACTTTATTGTTGGTAGTATCCCATTGGATAACGTATAGGAGACCGTCTGGTCCTACCTTCATACGTGTAGGTCCGCCTAGACCTTCAGCGAAGTTAGAGATGAAATCTCCGGTAGCCCAATCGTGTTTTGAGATGATTCCGGCAGTACTGAGATTGGAAATAAGTACTGCTTCTTCATCTTCTAAGAATATAATATCCTGTGGCCATACGATCCCGTCATTTTCCGAAGTTATCAAGGCTCCTAAAAATGTTCCGTCGGCGTCGAACTTGGCAATTTGCCATGGACCTACGTTGAAATTGCCCGCATCGCTTACGTAAACTGCCATTTCCTGCCCATAGAGCATTAGGCCTGTAATCAAATATACAATGGAAAGTAAAAGATTGTTTTTCATGACTTGTGCTTTTTAAGAGTTCTATGGCACGAATGTCGATATCCCTGGTATATAAAGGGTACAATCTTATAAAAGTTAACCCATTAGGATGCGTTTTGGTCCTTGTATTGAGACGGGGTACATTGATGCTTCTTTTTGAAGGCTTTGTAGAAAGTAGCTTTGTTATTAAACCCTACGTCGAAATATATAGACTTTACGTATTGGTTTGAATCCTTCTGAAGCAGACGTTCTGCCTCTTCCAAGCGATATTCGTTTACAAAGTGATTGAAGCTTTTTCCGGCTTTCTTATTGATCACCTTCGACAATAAATGTGTGGAAAATCCAACCTGATCGGCCAAATGTACCAATCGCAGCTCGTTATCAAGATAGGGTTTTTCTCGTTTCATATAAGCGGTAAGATGGTCGAAGAACTCATTGAGTAGGGAGTTTTCGAACGATTCGTCTTTGTTGCGTATGGGTAGGAATAATTCAGCAAAGAGCGCTCCGTCAAAGATGCGGGGTTCTTTAATAATGAAATAGCCAATAGTATATATAGAAAGCGTCATCATTGCAGAGATCATATAGTCCCATTCGCTGTTAAAGAATTGAAAATTGACCAATACATAATATGAAACGTACGAAAGAAGAAACAAGCCGTAGAGGCTTAATAGAACCAATGCCCACCGATGTCGTACCTTCTTATATTCTGTCTCGGGAGATGTGTGGACTCTTATTTTTTTCGCAATAAGGAAACAATAAACTCCCATGTGGGCCGCAATCCCCCAGTAGGCGCCTACAAACCAGCGTAAAGGGATTTCAGTATCGGTCCAACCGGTTAAACGCAGCCAAAGCACTAAGGTAGGCACTACCGCAATAAGTGCCGGTATAAAATGCATCCAATAATTCGTGGTAATCTTTGCCTGATATAGGTTTAAAAAATACCGATAGAGCAGTGGTCCGGACGCAAAATAGCATACCGGGGGCAGGAATATGAAATAGGGGTATATGCGTTCATAGCGAGTCCAAAATAATACATATTGGAATAGAATAACAGCAAAGGCTAAAAGAAGGAATGCAATTGGATGGTTCTTTTTCTGTCCACTAGTAATCAATACGGTGAACAAGAATAATCCCATGGCAACCGCAAATAGAAATAGGGACGTCCAAGTATCGAAGCTAGGTGTTGTCATCACAATGATCGCTAAAATAGTGCTCCTATTTTAAAATGGAGTGTATACTTATAAAAAGAAACCTTTTAAGTTCCTATCTGCTTACCAGATCCCGCAATCCTGAAATTGTCTCAACAGGGTTGGAACTTCCAAAAACATAGCTTCCTGCGACTAGCACATCGGCTCCCGCAGCAACAAGTTGTGCTGCATTGCTATTGGTTACGCCACCATCGATCTCAATTTTGGTGGTTGCTCCTTTTTCTGAGATCATAGCGCGAAGTTGCTTTACTTTATCATACGTATTTTCAATAAAGCGCTGTCCTCCAAAACCGGGGTTCACGCTCATCATGCACACCAGATCGATGTCTACAATAGTATCGCGAAGTAATTCTACGGAAGTATGCGGATTCAAAGCCACGCCTGCCTTCATTCCTTCTGCTTTAATAGCTTGTAAGGTCCGGTGTAAATGTGTGGACGCTTCATAATGTACCGTCAGGGTGTCTGCACCCAGTAAGGCAAAATCTTTAATATAGCGTTGCGGTTCTACGATCATCAAATGTACGTCCAAAGGTTTCTTGGCATATCTGGAAATTGCTTCTATTACAGGCATTCCAAAGGATATATTAGGAACAAACACCCCATCCATAACGTCCAAATGGAACCAGTCTGCATCGCTGGCATTCACCATGTCAATGTCACGTTGTAAGTTGGCAAAATCGGCAGCAAGGATCGAAGGGGCAATAAAGGTTTTGTTCATATCGCTAACAAAAAAGGATGGATCAATCGGTTAATTTTACTGGAAAAAGAAGTTTTGTTGTTGAAGACATCGAGATAATTTTTAATCTCAGATAATTCTTTTTGAGTCTTCACGACGTTAAACTTCGAATTGTAAGTGCCAAAGATAGGTTTTTTAATAGGATGATGTATCAAGGTTTCAATTCGATCGTGACGGTGATCCTCACAAATTGTGTCAAAGAGCGTGGTGATTTGTTTTTTTTCACCCTCTAAGACCTGAAAGAAATTACCAAACCCGTAGAGTAGGATACCCGTGATGTTCTCATTCGTATTATGACGTTGGGTTTTAGCAAAGATTGCTTCTATTTCTTCCTCTGAGAGCCCTTGTCTCGCTTTACTTACATAACAAATAGTATGGTTCATGGTAACGTTCGTTAGTTTTCAAGATACAAAAATGTAAGAAATTGTAAAAATCATGTATTCGCGTAGCAGCATTCAAAAAATTATAATAAGAAGGGTTCTAGAATTCCTAACATGCTTTTGGATAGCGTTTTGATCTCCACCGTAGCATTTAGATAGTCTTTTAAGTTGTTGAGGTCTGACTTGTTCTTGACGACACTAAACCCGGATTTATAATCACTAAAGGTTCGTTCTTCAATGGATTTGTCCAATATCACAAAAATACTGGCATGTCTCGAATCTTCTTTGATAAGATCGAACAGCGGACCTATCACTTCCTTTTTTCCTTCTAAAACCTGAAGAAAATTACCGTCAAGGTACAACAGTATACCGGTGATATTTAAGGAGTGGTTTTTGCGCTGCGTGGTCTCGAACAATTCCTCAATGTCCTTGAGATCAAGATGAGGGACTTTATTGCTCAAATAGCAAATTGTATGCATGTGTGGTTAGAAAGGTTGTTGAGGTAAATATATAAAAAAACCTCCGGTAATCAGCCGGAGGTCATTCATCAATCAAAAAACGAACAGTTATTTTTAACTGTAAGTTATCTTTATAGGATACGCTTATCCCAAATACGTTTTCAATATCTTACTTCTGGAAGTATGCTTTAAACGACGTATCGCTTTTTCCTTGATCTGTCGAACACGTTCACGAGTTAGATCAAAGGTTTCGCCAATCTCTTCCAGGGTCATAGGGTGTTGATCTCCTAAGCCAAAATACAGACGGATCACATCGGCCTCTCTTGGCGTAAGAGTTTCCAGAGCACGCTCTATTTCAGTTCTTAGTGATTCATGCAATAAGGAACGGTCGGGGTTCGGGGATTCTCCACTCCGCAATACATCATACAAATTGGAGTCTTCTCCTTCCACCAAAGGGGCATCCATCGATACGTGACGGCCCGAATTCTTCATGGATTCTTTCACATCGTTGATCGTCATGTCCAATTCCTTGGCAATTTCTTCGGCCGAAGGCGGGCGTTCATGTGCTTGCTCCAAAAAGGCAAACGTCTTGTTGATCTTGTTGATGCTGCCAATCTTGTTCAATGGCAGACGAACAATACGAGATTGCTCAGCCAAGGCTTGTAAGATCGACTGGCGAATCCACCAAACAGCATACGAAATAAATTTAAAACCACGCGTTTCATCAAAACGCTGCGCGGCTTTGATAAGACCGAGGTTCCCTTCATTAATAAGATCGGGTAGGGTTAATCCCTGATTTTGATATTGCTTTGCTACCGATACAACAAAACGTAGGTTCGCTTTGGTCAACTTCTCCAAAGCACGTTGATCCCCCGCTTTTATACGTTGTGCCAACTCTACTTCTTCGTCTGCGGTAATTAAGTCAACTTTTCCAATCTCCTGAAGGTACTTGTCTAAAGAAGCGGTTTCCCGGTTGGTGACCTGCTTCGTAATTTTAAGTTGTCTCATTTAAGGTGTCTCCTGTATTACTAAGTTAAATTTGCTTGTGCATTAGGTTATACGTAACAAAACGTAAAAATGTTACAAAAGCGTGTAAATTAATTTTATAAAATGTGTGGAAGGTTTTTTTTGGGCATTTCCCGGCTGCGACCGCACCACGGGACCGCGCTATCCGCTTTAGCTCCCCCTACTTCGCAGGGAGAGGCTGCCGCTGCTATCGCTAATGCGGATTTTTAATCGGTCAATTAAAATCCAACAGCTGCTTCGAGTCGATCCATTGCTCCAACGCACTTATTTTGGAATACAACGAATTAAAAAAGCGATGCTGCTCCTTTTCGCCGGCAGTATTCAACAATTTCGAATGCTGTAATTGTTTGTTCAAATATTCCGATGCCTGTTCGCAAAACAGGACATCGCCGGTGCTAACATAAGACAACAGGGTAAACGGAACGAACACTCTATTTCCTTTTGGAGTGTTCACCAACACATTGTTATTCATTAGCAAAAGTTCATTGAAATACAACGTATATCCTTTGGCCCCATCGGCTATTTTTCCATGAAGATGCTTCAGTAAGCCTCGTAATTCATTACATATTTGCTTTGCATCGGAAACCGATACGAGACCGGCTTCGTAATAAAAGTGGATCTGTTTTAACGTGCTATTTATAGTGGTGGTGTCCCAGATCTCGGTGGTGCTGACCGATTCATACAAATCTCCGAGTCGCTTGGCAGATCTCAATACATCCAGCCCGGGATGAAAACTTTCAAAAGGAATGTCATGAAACCGGGGATGTAGCAACTTCAACCATACGTATATTTTGAACTTGGCCAACAAAGTACCGGTAAGGGTATAGAAAAGAGGGAGGTCCTTAGCGGAGTAGGTAAGGGAACTTTCGGGATGAGCGAGCAAGGGAGCTAAAGACGCATACGAATTTTCAAAATAGTGATGCAATTCGCTTTCCGAAGCTATCGTAGCGGTCTTGCTCATAATAACCCGCTCAGGATCCTGCGCAATATACAGCTGATCTAAAGAAATTGAAAAATGTTTTGCCAATATGATACTTTCTTCTAAGGAGAGTTTGGCTTTCAAACTGGTGCGTCGATGCGCTGCATCATAGCTTATGTCCAACAGCATTGCTACGGTATCCAGTAATGAAGTGCCTGCCTCCAATTTCGAGGCGATCTCAGAAAAGAGGTTTTCCTGCATCATAATACATCAATAATTGCGAAAAACGCAAAAAATAAAAGTGTGGGTTGTGAATATACTTTAAATAATTGTGATATAAGCAATAAGTTTGATCATATTTTTAAATTAAACTTTTATGAAGTATATAATAAGTGCAGCTTTATTCTTTCTAGCTAACCTGGGAATCGCACAGGAGAATGTTTCGGTTGTAGAAAGAAACAATTTGGACCATTGGGAATTGGCAAACATATTTTCAGTAGAAGTAAACCGTTTTATGCCTATAGGTAATCTTTCAGAAACTTTAAAACCCGGTGTGGGGTTCGGGTTGTACGCAGGATTCCCTGTAGATCATCGCACGCGAATTGATATAGGAACTTCGGTCTTCTTTCCGGTCACCAAACACCCCATTCAATATACCACAGACGAGGGTGTAGAGGAGGGAGGAGCGTCGTTAAGCGGCACTATCGGGATTTGGGCCACCCGGGTAAAACGATTGGGGCGCTCGTGGTATTGGGACACTAGGGCTGGGACGGGACTGGGCTTTTTTCAAACCGATATAGAAACCGGAAAACCGGCAGACGCAAACGATACGGTGTATGGTTCGGAAACGGTGTTTCTAAGTGTCGGGACCGCATTTAGAACCCCGATATTTAATGAGAACATTGGTGTCAAAATCGACTATTTTTTAGTGCCCTATAATCTTTTTACCAAGCACTTGCCTTCCGATTTTGGGATGCAGTACGTCACTGTGGGGCTTATTTATGGATTCAAATAAAAAACGCCTCCATAGTTGGAGGCGCTCTTATTTATTAAGGGATCAATAAAATTTAATCTCTTTTACGATCTCTATTTCTATTGTCACGTCCGCGATTGTCACGTCCTCTGTCCTTATTGTCAGATCGTGGAGGTCGTTCTTTAAACCCTTCAGGTTTTGGTAACAATGCTTTGCGGGATACTTTATCTTTCCGTGTTCTTGGATCGACCCCAAAATATTTCACATCAAAAACATCACCCATGTTCACTACATCGCTCACATTTTCGGTGCGTTCCCACGCCAATTCAGAAACGTGTAACAGAACTTCGTTGCCCGGTGCTTCGGTGTATTCAACTACAGCGCCAAAATCTAACATTTTGATCACTTTCACCTCATATACACTTCCTACTTCAGGCTTGAAAGTAAGGGAGTCGATCTTAGCTAATACTGCATCAATTCCCTCCTGACTGGTTCCTAGAATCTCAACGATTCCTTCTTCAGTAACAGGATCTTCATTGATAACAATGGTGGTCTTTGTTGCTTTTTGCAATTCCTGGATCACCTTTCCACCGGGACCTATCAAGGCACCAATATATTCGTTCGGGATGGTCACCGTCACCATTTTCGGCGCGTGCGGCTTCACATCTTCGTTAGGTGTTGCAATGGTTTCGGTCAATTTCTCCAGGATGTGTAGACGCCCTTTAGCTGCTTGTTTTAGTGCATTCACAAGAATTTCATACGACAATCCTTTTACTTTAATGTCCATTTGACAGGCTGTAATCCCATCGGCAGTTCCGGTTACCTTAAAGTCCATATCACCCAAATGATCTTCGTCACCAAGAATATCGGACAAGACGGCGTATTTTCCGGAATCTCCGTCGGAGATAAGCCCCATGGCAATACCCGAAACAGGTTTCTTCAATTGTACCCCTGCATCCATTAATGCCATAGTACCACTACAAACAGTTGCCATAGACGAAGAACCATTAGATTCTAACACTTCGGCTACCACACGTACGGTATAGGGGCAATCTGCAGGGATCATTCCTTTTAAGGCACGTTGTGCCAAATTCCCATGACCGATCTCTCGTCGCGAGGTTCCACGAATAGGTCTTGCTTCTCCTGTCGAGAACGGCGGGAAATTATAGTGTAAATAGAATGTTTCTTCACCTTCAAACGAAGGCATATCAATCTGGTTCGCCTCTCTTGAAGTCCCCAAGGTAACTGTTGCCAGCGCCTGTGTTTCCCCACGGGTAAAGATCGCAGAACCGTGTGTGGAAGGTAGGTAATCTACTTCACACCAAATAGGTCTGATCTCGTCGGTCTTTCTTCCGTCCAAGCGCAATCCTTCATTTAAGGTTAGATCTCGAACCGCGGCCTTTTCGGCCTGATAATAATATCGCGAAATAAGATCTCCATAGTCTTCTAATTCTTCTTCAGAAAAAGAAGCCTTTACTTCTTCCTTGATCGCATCGAACGCAGCACTGCGTTCATGCTTAGAGGAACCTGCCTTTGCAATGGCATACACTTTATCGTAAGACATCTCATGAATTTTCTTGGCAAGTCCTTCATCTTCACGTTCGGGTTCGTACTCGCGTACTTCTTTCTTGCCAAAAGCTTCTGCCAAACGTACCTGTGCAGCACATTGTTCTTTAATGGCGTCATGCGCGAACTTAATGGCTTCCACCATTTCTTCTTCTGAAATTTCTTTCATTTCGCCCTCTACCATCATAACTGAATCTGCAGAGGCACCGATCACCATATCAATATCACTCGCGTCCAGTTGTGCACGTGTCGGGTTAATGATAAATTTACCATCCACACGGCCTACACGTACTTCGGAAATAGGACATTCAAAAGGGAAATCGGATAACTGAATGGCTGCTGAAGCTGCCAATCCGGCCATGGCATCCGGCATCACATCGTCGTCATGAGACATGAGTTGGATCATCACCTGTGTTTCAGCATGATAGTCTTTTGGAAATAGAGGACGTAACACTCGGTCAACCAAACGCATGGTCAATACCTCTCCATCGCTGGGACGTGCCTCCCTTTTAAAGAATCCGCCCGGGTAGCGCCCGGATGCGGCAAATTTTTCACGATAATCTACCGTGAGGGGTAAAAAATCTACGTCGCTTTGTTTGTAGTTGGAAACAACCGTACATAACAACATACATTTTCCCGATTGTACAACAACAGAACCATGGGCCTGTTTTGCTAATTTTCCGGTTTCAATAGAGATCTCTCTACCGTCGCCAAGGTCTATGACCTCTTTAAATACTTTAGGTATCATTTGTTTTTCATTTTCCACAAGCCCAAGACCACTGCATGGGAGCTGTGTGGGGTTACTAAATGGTCAACGACCGGCTATCGGTCGCGTTGTTGTTGTGTTGTTGTGGTGACCAATGAAAAACCTAAGGGTAGCTTTTCTATGTGTTTCTGAAGAAATAATTTCAGAAAAAATATAAAAATAAATAAAAAGGGGCGAAAAGCGCCCCTCTCTGTATTACTTACGTAAACCTAATTCTTTAACGATGGCACGATATCTCAAGATATCCTTTTTCATAAGATAATCTAGGAGAGAACGACGCTTACCTACCAATTTAACCAAAGAACGCTCTGTATTGTAATCCTTGTGGTTGTTTTTAAGGTGTTTTGTTAAATGTTCGATGCGATACGTGAATAACGCGATCTGACCTTCGGCAGAACCGGTATCTGTTTTAGATTTTCCGTGTTTTGCAAAGATCTTTTCTTTTTCTTCTGGTGCTAAATACATGCCAATATTATTTAAATGATTTTTATGTACCGATGACCGCTTTGGTAATCGAGCGGCAAAAGTACAAAATCTATTTCTAAATGATCGGGTTCTTACGCAAATTCTTACAAATTGTGTACGAAATTAAACTTTTTTACGTTTGAATGGTCAACAAATAATAACTCTAAAACAAACGTATGAAAAACCTAACAAAGAAGATCGCCCTATTTTCTTGCATCACCACAGCGCTTTTAATGTCGAGTTGTGACACCTCAGACGACAGCGGCACCGTAGATGTAAACTATTCGGCAGAAGATGCCACCCGGGCAGCACAAGCCGATATTATTGTTGAAAATACCTTGAATATTATGGAGAACGGCTATGTGGAAAATGAAGAGACTAGAAACAGTTCGGTCTCATTCTTTCCCTCCTGTACTACCATCACGATCACTCCCAACGGGAGCGGCGGTACTATTGTATTGGATTTTGGTACATCCTGCACCTTGAACAACGGAAGTGTGGTTTCGGGAAAAATTAACTTAGAATATGGTGCCATAGTGGACGGGACCAGAACCATCAACTATTCTTTCGAGAACTATACCTACAATGGCCACGGCGTCGAAGGTGGTGGCGAGATCGTTCGCGATATCGAGAACGAGAATGGAAATCCTTCCTCTACGGTGAACGAGACGATAACCGTTAGTTTTGAAGGTACCGCAATAACTGCCACTCGGGTAGGATTGCGCATTGCTGAATGGATCGAAGGGGTAGGAAGCGGTACTTGGACGGACAATGTATATAGCATTACCGGAAACTGGAACACAACTTTTTCAAACGGTTTTAGCCGAAGCGGAGAAGTCACCCAACCTCTTATTCGAAAATTGAATTGCTTATATCTGGTAAGCGGTACGCTGGATATCTCTCAACAGGCCCTAACCGGAACGCTCGATTTTGGGGATGGTAGCTGTGACAATATAGCGGTCTTCACATTTAACGGACAAGATTACACCATCATCTTAGGACAATAAATCTTCTAATTATGAAAACATTAAAAAGCCGCTAAAAAGCGGCTTTTTTTATTAAGCTATCTTGGCTGATTTCTCTCTAAGGGGTCTGTTAAGAATGAGATCGAGATACAAGTTTATTTTTCGCTTGAGGTCTTTTCGGTGGCTAATAAAGTCTAGAAAACCGTGGTCCAAGACAAATTCTGCAGTTTGGAACCCGTCCGGTAGCTCCTTTCCTGTAGTATCCCGTACCACTCTGGGACCTGCAAAACCGATAAGTGCTCCGGGTTCGCTAATGTTAATATCTCCTAACATGGCAAAAGAAGCCGTTGTACCTCCGGTAGTAGGATCTGTACATAAAGAAATATAGGGAATCCCAGCTTCTGAAAGTTGAGCTAGTTTGGCACTGGTTTTTGCCAGTTGCATGAGCGAATAAGCGGCCTCCATCATTCGGGCACCACCACTCTTGGATATGATCATGAATGGAATTTTCTTTTTCAACGAATAATCGGCTGCACGTGCGATCTTCTCACCCACAACACTTCCCATAGAACCGCCTATAAAACTAAAATCCATACAGGCGATCACAATGTCTTCGCCCATAGACTTCCCTACGGCAGTGCGAACCGCATCTTTCAATCCGGTCTTGTCCTGAGCCTCTTTCAATCTATCGGTATATTTTTTATTGTCCTCGAATTTGAGTGGGTCTTTTGATGCTAGATTCTTATCGAGTTCCTTAAATTTATTGTCGTCGAAGAGGATCTCAAAATATTCCTTGCTTCCAATTCGAACGTGGTAGCCGTCCTCCGGACTTACATAATAGTTTGCTTCGAGTTCGTCGGAATCTACAATTTTCCCTGTGGGAGATTTATACCAAAGACCTTTTGGAACATCTTTTTTCTCTTCCGTTGGGGTTTGAATCCCCTTTTTTGTTCTTTTAAACCAAGACATATTATATTGGGTTTCGTTTATAATGTATGTATGTTGTTTAGATCTTCGAACGCTTTTTCAAGACGTTTTTTAAATGTTAACTCTCCCTCGCGTAACCATTTGCGAGGATCGTAGTGCTTTTTGTTTGGAGCATCGGCACCATCTGGATTTCCAATTTGTGTTCTAAGATACTCAATATTATTGACCATATAATCGCGAATCCCTTCATTGAACGCAAATTGAAGATCGGTATCTATATTCATCTTTACTACACCGTATCCAATCGCTTCACGGATCTCTTCGAGCGTAGAACCACTTCCGCCGTGAAAAACAAAATCAATAGGATTGCGTCCCGTGTTGAATTTTTTCTGAACGAACTCTTGCGAGTTCTTAAGGATAACAGGAGTTAATTTCACATTACCGGGCTTATAGACACCGTGTACATTTCCGAAGGCAGCGGCAATGGTAAATTGATCGCTCACTTTCATAAGCTCCTCATAAGCATATGCTACTTCTTCCGGCTGGGTGTATAATTTTGAAGAATCTACATCACTGTTATCAACACCGTCTTCTTCACCTCCAGTAATGCCCAATTCAATTTCCAAGGTCATCCCCATTTTGCTCATACGTTCCAGATAACGTTTGGAGATCTCTATATTTTCTTCGATAGGTTCTTCAGAAAGGTCTAGCATGTGCGAACTGTAGAGGGAAACCCCGTTCTTTTTGTAAAACTCTTCTCCGGCACTTATTAGTCCGTCCACCCATGGAAGGAGATTCTTTGCGCAATGGTCTGTGTGAAGTATCACGGTAGCGCCGTATACCTTCGCTAGTTCATGGATGTGTTTTGCTCCGGCAATGCCGCCGGCGATCGCTGCTTTCTGTCCTTCATTCGACAATCCCTTTCCGGCATTGAAATGTGCACCGCCATTGGAAAATTGAATGATCACCGGCGATCGTAAAGAAGCTGCTGTTTCCAATACAGTATTAATACTGTTGGAGCCTACTACATTAACTGCGGGTAAGGCGAATCCTTTTTCTTTTGCGTATGCATGTATTTTTTGAACGTCTCTTCCCGTGGCGACACCGGGCTGAATGGAATGACTCATGGTTGATTGAATTTGGTATGCAAAAATAACAAAATTTAATCGTTTAGAAGGGATAGTTGATCCCTATATTGTAGACGGCATTGTTTAGATTATAATCCTTAAACCAGCGTTCTCCAACCGGACGAGCCGGGTCATGGGTCTTAAACCCAATATCGAATCGCAGTACGAAAAATCCAAAATCGTAGCGAATTCCAATACCCGAAGCGATAGCAATCTCTTTAAGGTCGGCAATTCCATTAAAGGTAGAAGCTTCATCTTCCACGTTATCGAATACATTCCAAATGTTTCCGGCATCCACAAAGAATGCGCCTTTAAAATCTCCCAGTATCGTAAACCTATATTCGGCATTGAGCGCGATCTTAAAGTTCGCTTCGTTGAAGTCTAAGATACTTCCACTGCTTCCCGGTCCCAGATCATACGCGCGCCACCCACGATTGTCATTGGCACCCCCTGCAAAATAGCTGCGGGTAAAAGGAATGCTGTTGCTGTTGCCGTAGGGAATAGCGATTCCTCCAAAAGCCCGGATAGCAAAAATGTTATTATCGTTGAGTTCCCAATGTTTTATGTATTCGGCTTCTCCTTTCGCGTATTGTGAGAACACAACCCCCAATGCTTTATAATTACCATCTTCGTTCTTTTCAAACCCCGCTAGGCTCGAAATTCCCGCTAAGAGATTACCCGCTGCTTCTAGTTTCCAACGCAGTCGAGAAAAGTTATTGTCGAAGATGTTTTCCCTACTGTCACGTGTCCAAGTAAAATTTGAAGCGAAAATCAAATTGTTTTCGGTAAGACGAAATTGGCGTTCTGCGATACTAAGTACTTCCTGAAAATTTTCTTCGGAAGCCGCTGTATCCCCAAAAAGGACATCATTTATAAATTGACTGGTTTCATCGGGGATCTCAAGCATAGGATCGTTTGAAGGATTGTTGAAATCGTAGCCGATGTCTTGAGCGATCTCATTAAGCCGTTCATACGATGTGCGGTATACATTGAAATAATTTCCGGTATTCAGGTTTCTTACATATTGTACATTGACAAGATCTAATTTATTAGTTCTCACCTTAGAAGGTTTCCATCGATAGCTAAACACCGAATTCAGGGTTTGTCGGTCCAATCCAATATTGCTTTGTGCATTAGCTCCCAGGCTTATGCTCGTGGAAGGTGACATGAATTTTGGAATCAACTTTTCGGTGCGAAGCGGGAACAGGATCCTGGGAAAGGTAAGTTTAGCATCGCCTCCCACTTCAGAAATATTAAAGAACCTACTGTCACTATCGGCAGCGTCCTTCGACGATCCTACACTTCCTCTTCCGGAAATCTCCAATATTTCGGCCCCTCTAAAGATATTCCGTATCAAAAACGTTGAGCTAAATCCAATCCCAAATTGTTGAATGGTGGATGTATACGCATCAAAATCCACCCCCAAGGTGTACTTCTTTTGCGGTGTGAGGAGGATGGTAGCGATCAAACCGGTTCCGGTGGTATCTGCCGGATCTTCTTGATATGAAATATTCGGATACTTAAAGATACGAAGGTCGCTAATCTGATTGTAGGTAAGGGTGCGGTCAATGTCCTTAAAGATCTTATTGGGTGTGATTGATATTGCGTCTGTAATGGCCTTTGGCCGAAATTTTAATTCGTCGTAACTAAACAGTTTATAACCGTTATACGAGACGGTGTCTGTTATCGACTCGTTTCTATTGGCAAAGGTATAATCGGTGACGATACGCACCTCATTGATGGTGTGAACTTTGAAAGGCTCGGTACGGATACTGTCTCCTTCGTCAATTTTACGATCTGGAATGATATACGTAATGTTGGCTTTGTGTCCTGTATTTACCGTATCGGCTTCAAATCCTACATAATCTTGATCAAAATAATAAAGTCCGCTGTTTCGAAATTGAATGGTCAATCGATCGCGTTCATTTACGAAGTCGTTCGCCGAATATTGCTTTCCTTGCACTATAAAGGTATTTTGTCTCGTGGCTTTAAAGAGCGAATCTACAATAGGTGAACTTATCTTCTTTGTGATACTATCAACAAAATAGGGCTGTTGTCTGTCTACAAAATATGTTACAGCGGCTCTTTTTTCTTTCTTTTCATTTGGGATAATGGAATAATCGGCTTTCGTATTAAAATAACCATAACTGGCATAATATCGTTTTAATCGATCTACGGATTTTTTAATCTTCGCTTCTTCGATCACAACTGGGGGATCACCCGATTTTTCAAGCCATTTGTTAAATCCCACATAGCTGTTCCCTATTTCTTCTACTTGCTTAGCAGAAAGAAATCGCACCAGCCGTTCTTCTCGCTTAGGATTTCTATGGAGCCACTTCTGGAAGGTAGAATCTGGTTTCGGATCGGCGAGATTGTATATGAAGATGCCTATGGGCACCCCAAGCACTCGTGAGTTTGGCCGTTGAGAAAGTTGACTGTAGACTCTTGTATCCTTGATCTCCACACTATCTACCACAATAGTGTTCTCGGTTAAGAGGTAGCTATCCTCATCGACCCTTTTCACAGCATTACAAGAGAAAAGCAGTATCGTAACTCCTAAAAAAAATGATATTTTTGTGAGGCGTAGGGTCAATCGTTCGGGTTTACTTACATTTAACGGTACCAACTATCTGGTCCAACAAAAGTTGCATGAAAACTTACTGTAAAAGTACACATTTGTTGGAGTGCATTTCAAAAATAGGATAATTTTGATAAGTAAAAGTCAAATAAAATTAATAACGAGTCTAGGCCAAAAAAAGTACCGTGATAAAACAGGACTTTTTGTGGCGGAGGGACCCAAAGTAATTTTAGAATTGCTGAAGGCGGGTTTCAAGCTTCATATGCTTTTTTCTTCGGAAGTTATTACCGAGCCTTCAGATAACCATTATCACATTTCTGAAGCAGACCTTAAAAAAATCAGCTTTTTGAGTACAGCGAATACTGCCCTTGCCATCTTTGCGATCCCAGCCGAAGTTCCTCTTAAGGAAAGCGGATGGATTCTTGTCTTGGATGCGGTGCGGGACCCTGGAAATCTGGGTACGCTTATCCGTCTCTGCGATTGGTTTGGCATCCAACAATTGGTTTGCTCTAAAGACACGACCGATTGCTATAACCCGAAGGTGGTGCAGGCCACTATGGGATCCATTTCCCGAGTAGCTGTACATTATGTAGCGTTAACCAGTTATCTTCAAAATACAACACTTCCTGTAATTGGAGCCTGTATGGAAGGGACGAATGCGTATCAAAAAACATGGTCCAAGGAAGGTATTTTGGTGTTGGGGAACGAAGCAAATGGAATCTCGGATCCAATAATGAAATTGCTTCAGGAAAGGGTCACTATTCCGCAATTTGGCGTAAAACAAGAAACGGAAAGCCTTAATGTGGCTACCGCAGGAGCAATTTTATTAAGTGAGGTGAGACGGTCTACTGAAATGTAAAGTTCACGAAAATTCCTCTGGATGCCATCTTGTCGATATTCCCGGTCCAAGGACTGTTAGGGTCGTTATCGCGTACCAGCTCATCACTCAACGCAAAAACGCCGCGAATGGAAGGTGTAAACTTAAAGTAGTAAAGATAAAAATCAATGCCAAACCCTAGCTCATAGTAGCTGGTGGTATTGGTCATTCGAAATTGGCCGCTGCGGTTATCTTCAGGATTGTTCTCGTTGCTGGACAAATTAAATGAAGTGGAGACACCTCCTACAATAAACGGCTTAAAATTATTGAGTCGCTTGGTTGAAAGTTTCACAAGAAGCGGTACGTGGATATACGTGGATTTAGCCTCCCGAAGTTGGTCACGTTCTTCCGCAAATCCCGGAAATAGTAGATTGCGTTGGGTATAGTAGAGTCCAGGTTCAAGGCGAAGGTTGATGTATTTATTGATACGCATATCACCTATAAGCCCCACATTGAAGCCCGCCTGCCCTTCTACCAGCACCTCAGTATTTTGATCTCCGAGATCGTCAATATAATCAAACTTAAAATCGTAACTGTTGAATCCTAAAAAATATCCCCAACTCAAAAAGCGATTATCGAAGGTTTCAAGATTCGCCAGCCGTTCTTTGGTGAACAATTGAGCCTGAGCCGCTTGAACGCCTACTAAAAATGTGACGATAAAAAGAATTTTTTTCATACTTATTTTGTGGCTTTATAAATTGTGGCCACCCCAAAGGTTTGCGGTTTATTTTCCACTTCTATAAACCCGATTTTCTTTAAAATATTGTTGAGGGTTTCGCCGTACGGGAAAACCGAAGCGCTTTCACTTAGGTACTTGTAGGCAACTTTATCTTTAGAGAATATCCTGCCAATAAAAGGAAGTAATCTTCGACTGTAGAAATAGTACCCTTGTTTGAACGGAAATTTGGTAGGGACGGAAGTTTCCAAAATAACAAAAAGTCCTTGAGGCTCTAGCACTCGGTATATTTCCGAAAGTCCCTGCTCAAGATCTTCAAAATTTCGAATGCCAAAAGACACCGTGATCGCTTCAAAAGAATTGTTTTCAAAGGGAAGTTTTTCAGAATCTCCTTTAATGAATTCGATTCGCTCTGAAAACGATTTGCCTTTTATTTTTTTTCGTGCCACTCCCAACATGCCTTCAGAAAGATCTAATCCCACAATACGAGGAATGCCTGTCTTCTCTGCAAATTGAATGGCCAGATCGCCTGTTCCGGTGGCAATGTCCAACACATTCTTTGGATGTCTCTTAGCCACCATTTTAATGATCTTTTTACGCCAAGAAGTATCAGTTCCCAAAGAGATCACACGGTTTAATCCATCGTAATTCCCGGAAATCGTGTCGAACATTTGCTCGACCTGCTCTTTCTTGTTGAGCGATGACTCTTTATACGGCGTTATTTTTTTACTCATTGTATTTTTTGTTTGCTCTTTTTTAAGGATGTGCACGATCGAAGTGCAAACAAGGCTGCAAAGCTACTACTTTTTTACTATTTCAACGAGAAACCTGTCACAAGAGAAATGTATTCCCAATCTCAGGATTCGACTAAAATTCAATACCTTTGCAGGACTCATTGCGCAATAGAATATGAAGATAATAATAGCCGGTGCCGGCGAGGTTGGATTCCATCTAGCAAAACTTCTCTCCTTCGAATCCCAGGACATCACCCTCATAGATACCAATAGAGAATCGTTGGCCTATGCCGATACTCATTTGGATATTCGGGTGGTGCGTGGAGACGCTACATCTATTTCAGTTTTAAAGGACTCTAAAGTGGACAATACCGATCTTGTTATCGCAGTCACATCTAGTGAGACAACTAATATTACGGTTTGCGTGCTCTCCAAACAATTAGGTGCAAAACGTACCATCGCGCGTATTTCAAATACCGAATTTATTGACAATAAAGACGAAGTTGGGTTCACGAAATTTGGTATCGACGAACTCATTTCGCCAGAATCTCTGGCAGCAAATGAAATAGAGCTGTTACTTAACCAAAGCGCATTCAACGATACGTACCAATTTGAAGAAGGTGCCTTGACCATGATAGGTCTTTCCTTATCGCGTACTGCGGTTTTTGTAGGTAAAACTGTGAAAGAAGTAGGTCAGTTATATCCGGAATTGAAGTATGTGCCCATTGCGATACAACGCTATGGAACTCAGTATACATTGATTCCGAGAGGAGACACTCAATTTAAAGAGGGCGATCAAGTATACTTTATCACCACAGAAGCAGGTGTTGAACACATTTATAAGCTTACGGGCAAAGTTCGTCAAGAAATAAAGAATGTGATGATCTTGGGAGGAAGTAATATTGGACGGAAAACGGCACGTGATCTTTGCAAGAGCAGCTTTAATGTGAAGCTTATTGAGAATGATAAGAATAAGGCGTTTGAGATCGCAGATGATATCCCCAGTTGCTTAGTGATCAACGGTGACGGAAGAAACGTAGAACTGCTTCAGGAAGAATCCATACAAGAAATGGATGCTTTTATCTCGGTGACCGGAAACAGTGAAACGAATATCATGTCTTGTTTGGTGGCCAAATCCAAAGGTGTAAAAAAGGCCATTGCATTGGTTGAGAACATGGATTACTTCCAACTTTCTCATTCGATTGGGATTGATACGTTGATCAATAAGAAATTACTGGCAGCAAACAATATTTTCAGGTATGTTCGAAAAGGGGAGGTGGTTGCCATGACCAAACTTAACAATATGAATGCCGAACTTTTAGAATTCATAGTTTCTCCAACATCCAAGGTTTGCAATATGATCATTAAAGAGATCGATTTTCCGCGTTCTGCGGTCATTGGCGGTGTAGTGCGCAATGGAGAAGGGATCATTGCTTTGGGTGATTTTAAGATTGCCAGCGGGGACCGTATCGTGGTCTGTTGTTTGCCGCAATCTATTACGAAAGTGGAAAAATTGTTCGTATAATGCGTGCTATATCCACCATCAATTTTAAGATCATATCTCACTTAATGGGTTTACTCCTTGGGGTGAACGGAGGCTTTATGCTGCTAGCATCACTTGTGAGCTTCTATTACAAAGATGGAGTTACACAAGAAATATTGATGGCCGGAGCAGTGACCGTTGCTGTTGGAGCGCTGGTCATGTTCTTTACGCGTAACCATCGTAAAGAAATACAGAAAAGAGAGGGGTATATTATAGTAACCTTAGGTTGGATTTTTATGTCGCTGGCGGGAACTTTGCCTTACCTTTTTACAGGAGCCATACCTAATTTTACCAATGCCTTCTTCGAAACCATGAGCGGGTATACTACTACCGGAGCTTCCATATTAAGTGACATTGAAAGTATCCCGAATGGGGTCTTGTTCTGGCGTAGTATCACCCACTGGATAGGAGGAATGGGGATCATTGTTCTTGCGATTGCCATCTTACCATTATTGGGTATAGGAGGAATGCAACTTTTTGCCGCAGAAGCACCGGGCCCGGGAGGAGATAAACTACATCCACGTATTACCGACACCGCCAAACGATTGTGGCTTATTTATGTTGGGTATACCATTGCTGAAACCATTTTGCTTCGCCTTGCGGGCATGAGTTTTTTCGATGCGATTAATCACTCGCTAAGTACACTTAGTACCGGAGGATTTTCTACCAAGAATGTCAGTGTTGCCTATTGGAACGATCAACCGATTATCCAATACATCATCATGGTGTTTATGTTCTTGGCGGGAACAAATTTTGTGCTCAGTTATTTTGCTTTTAAGACCAAGTTCAGCAAGGTATTTAGAGACGAAGAATTTAAATTATACACGTATGCGATACTTCTTTTTACTGGTATTGCGGCATTGGTCATCTATTTTCAAGCCGATGTGAGTGATTCGAGTATTGCACATCCCATGGTGTGGGGTGCCTTTGAGAGTGCGGTGCGACATGGATTGTTTCAAGTGCTGGCAATTGTCACCACCACAGGTTTTGTTACTGCCGACTATACCTTATGGACACCATTCTTAACCATCTTTTTCTTTGGGTTGATGTTCTTGGGGGGCTCTTCAGGATCAACGGCAGGAGGAATTAAAATC
>NZTP01000058.1 GCA_002696485.1 Altibacter sp.
GGTTGTTAGAGAAGGGGAGCGTTCACGCTCCCCTTTTTTTATGTCTTGATACCTCCCGAAACGTTCAAATTATTTTTGTCCCGATTCTTTACGTAGGTTTCCAACCACGTATCCTGTTCCCATAGCAAATGAAGTATGCTTTCTTTGGCTCTATACCCGTGACTCTCTTTTGGCAGCATCACCAAACGAGCCGGTGCTCCCAACCCTTTTAGAGCATTGAAATACCGTTCACTTTGCAATGGATACGTTCCCGAATTATTATCGGCTTCTCCATGAATAAGGAGCAAGGGTGTTTTCATCTTATCGGCGTGCATAAACGGAGACATAGTGTAATAGGTTTCCGGAGAATCCCAATAACTGCGCTCCTCACTTTGAAAACCAAATGGTGTTAAGGTACGGTTGTAAGCACCGCTTCGTGCGATCCCGGCAGCGAAAAGATCGCTGTGACTCAGCAAATTGGCAACCATAAAAGCACCATAGCTGTGTCCGCCAACGCCTACGCGATTTCGGTCTATGTACCCCATTTTGTCCACGGCATCAATAGCAGCTTCGGCGTTGGCTACCAATTGGGTCCTAAACGTATCGTTGGGTTCTTCATCACCTTCCCCTACAATGGGAAATGCGGCATCGTCCAAAACCACATAGCCTCGCGTTACCCAATAAATAGGACTTCCATAATAAGGATATATAAACTCATTGGGATTGGTCGTATTTTGCGAAGCACTGCTCTTGTCTTTAAATTCTCTGGGATACGCCCATAAGATCATAGGCTTCTTTTCTTTTTTAGCCATATCATATCCAACAGGGAGGTACAGAGTACCTTCCAACTCCAACCCGTCATCGCGCTTATATGTGATCACTTCTTTATGTACATTGGCCAAGCTTTTATAAGGGTTCTCAAAATCTGTAACAGGTGTTAAACTATTTTTCTTGTAAATGTTTCTGAAATAATAGTTTGGATATTCATTAGGTGACTCGATGCGCACCAACAATTTCCCTTTCTTCATGTCGACCGCACTTCGAAGGGATTCTTTTTTATCTGTATAAGGAGATTGGTACAGTCGTTTAATTTCTTGGGTCTTTAAGTTGAAGGCATCCACAAACGGAAACTGACCCTTTTCAGAAAATCCTTCGCCCATTAAAAAGGCTTCCCCATCTATAATCTCTAAGACATCGCGCTTATATTCGTTTTGCGTCATGACAAAATTACCCGGATCGCTGTATTGATCCTGATAATTTCTATCCGAAATAATAATAGGGGCAGTTGTTGTATTGGAAGGGTTGAACAAATAACTTTTGGTATTACGGTCGTTCCACCAATAGTCGTATCCAATCGCTGTTTCATCATTCCCCCAAGAAATCCCTGAAAAACGGTTTATGGTCTTAAAGATTTCACGTCCTTTTCCCGTAAACGGTGCTGTCATCTCATAGACAACATCTCTGTAAGGGACTGAAGTTTCGGGATCTCCGCCGTCCATAGCTTCAACCCAATACAGTGTGGCCGGTTTGTCGGCTCGCCAGCTCATATTTCTTTTTCCGGTACGGGTAGCCATGAATCCTTTGGGCCGTACTTCGTCCAAAGGTACATCGTTGACCTTTGTTACCAGATTTCCCGAAGTGTCGTAAAGCAATTCTTCATAGGGAAAACGATAATAGGGAACGAGATATGAAAACGGACGTTTTATTTTCGAGATGAGAACGTACTTGCCATCAGGAGAAAAACTAATGCTACTATACATCCCGGCCGGTAAGAAGGGAGTCGAATTGCCTTCCAAAGAAACTTTGGTCAGTTCTGAAAGTGCCAATTGTTCAAAATTTGCCTCATCGTTTGGATTCTTTAGAAGATCCTGATAGGTCCGGTTCTGCGCCTTCTCACCACTACTCACAGAAATGGTAGGTCCTTCCGGAACGGCTTCAGCTGTATTAATTAATTCCTTTTTATTTTTCGGAAGCATTTTTACAAGCAATGAGCGGTTGTCTTTAAACCAATTGATGGGATCTCCCATGTTAGCGTTCACGGTCGCTTCTGTAAGTCGTTTAGCTGAAGCATTCTCAATATCCAAAACCCACACTTCCACACCAGTCGCTGTTGTGTGTAAAAATGCGATCTTCTTCTGGTCGGGTGACCAATTAAAATAAGAAAAACGCCCGTTTTCCGGTAAGCCCGAAACCTTTCGGGAATTGGGAGCAATGGCTTTCTTCACTTCCATAGTGTTGTAGTAATTCGTCCGGCTGCCAATGTTTGTCTTCGGATTAATACGTAAGCCCGCAAGGCGCATTTCAGTTTCAGAAAGTTCGGCAATGCTTTTATAGGCATCGCGGTAAAGTAATACCACATTTTCACCATCGTTATCCATTAAAACGGAAGGGGCAAGCGGTGCGTCGACCAATTCCAGTATTTCTTTAGGGGGTTTTTGATAGCCTGTTTTTTCTTGTGCAGATACAGGAACAATACATAGGAAAAGGACGAGCAGGACAGTGAATTTTTGCATACGATGAAATTTTTTCAAAAGATACTCAAAATATAGCATCGAAGCAATGGGTTTGTTATGCATGCATATTTATTCATAGGGAAAAGTGACACTTCATTTTGGGCGAATAAGTATCTTGCTACTCTGTTTTAACTTCAGTGTATGTATATTTCAAAAATTACGGGCTTAGGATCCTATGTCCCCGAAAATGTTGTCACAAACGACGACCTTTCAAAAGTAATGGATACGAACGATGCGTGGATACAAGAACGTACCGGTATCAAAGAACGACGACACATAAAAAAAGGAGATGGCAACTCTACGTCTGTTATGGGCGTTAAGGCTGCTAAGATCGCGTTATCAAGAGCATCTTTAGGACCTAAGGATATCGATATGATCATTTTTGCGACCTTAAGTCCTGATATGTACTTTCCGGGAGGCGGCGTGCAAGTACAAGAGGCGTTAGACATGCGAACCGTTCCTGCGCTTGACGTTCGCAACCAATGCAGTGGTTTTGTCTATGCACTTTCTGTTGCCGATCAGTTCATTAAGACGGGTATGTATAAACATGTACTTGTAATTGGTAGTGAAAATCACAGTGGCGGCCTCGATTTTACAACGCGCGGCAGGGGTGTATCCGTTATTTTTGGTGATGGGGCCGGTGCTGCGGTCGTGTCTCGCAATGAAACAGGCAAAGGAGGTATTCTTTCTACACACCTGCATAGTGAGGGAAAACATAAAGATGAGTTGTCGCTGCAAGGGCCCAGCACCCAATATTGGGTTCCTGAGATCATTGAGAAGAACCCTCAAGAAGATATTCCGTACTATCCTTATATGAATGGTACTTTTGTGTTTAAACATGCGGTGGTTCGTTTTTCTGAAGTCATCAAAGAAGGACTGGAAGCCAATAAACTATCTGTGAGTGATATCGACATGTTGATTCCGCATCAAGCAAATTTGCGTATTTCTCAATTTATTCAGGAAAAATTCAAACTGCCCAATGAAAAAGTATTCAATAACATTCAAAAATACGGAAACACTACGGCGGCTTCTATTCCTATTGCGCTTACAGAAGCATGGGAGGAAGGTAAGATCAAAGAGGGAGATTTGGTCGTCCTGGCGGCTTTTGGCAGTGGTTTTACATGGGGAAGCGCCATTATGAGATGGTAATGAATGATCTTGTATATAAAAAGGGAAAGCCTTCTGATGATCAGAAGGCTTTTTTCACCTAATAGGTTTAAAATTTTAGAAGGCTAATTCAAATAAATTATAAATGAGTATTAGGTTTATATATATAGACTAAAAAAGTGTGCCAAACGTTGCATGAGGGATGCTACTTTAACGTAATAATAACATTCTAGAAGATCCCGCCGCCTCCGTCTTTTTCACGATCATCACGGTTCTTTCTCGCTTTAGCACGGTATTTACCACCTCCAAATCGGTAATTGAGCCCCACAAATACGGTATTGCTTTCCCAATTAAATTCAACCGACTGACGATAGGGTAGCTCGCCATCGCCGGCGAATCGCATGGTATCGAATATATCGTTATAATTTATGCTGAATGTTCCTTGGCCATCCCAAAGACTATA
Source organism: Altibacter sp. (assembly GCA_002696485.1). GTDB lineage: Bacteria > Bacteroidota > Bacteroidia > Flavobacteriales > Flavobacteriaceae > Altibacter. Next base: position 4,063 of record NZTP01000058.1, read on the forward strand.
GCGTGCACCAATGTTTACGAAGTACATGGGGTCGACATCAAACTGAAGGTTTCTTCCCCTTCCGCGATAAAATCCAAAGGCAGACAGCGTCAATTTCTCTGTGACACTAAAATTATTGAACATTCTAAAGTTCCAGGCCATGTTATCTACTTCATACGATTCTCTAACAATATCGTCTACCGTAGGATTATCGTCTTGAATGAGCCGTTCTGCAATGCCGGTCTGTGTTTGATTGTACAGATCAAAACTTGTATTGAAATTCCACCATTTAGTAGGTCGGTAGTTGCTGCTAATTTCAATTCCGTATGCCGATGTGGAATCAAAGTTATCGTAGGTAAGAATTACCTTATTCAAGTCGGTGCGGTCTATGAACAAAGCTCGGTTGATCTCATCCTCGATCGCTCTGTAAAACACACCTCCCGTGATACTTCCCTTTTCGAGACTGCGCGTATAATTTGCTTCCATAGAGTTGGTAAACTGGGGTTGTAAGCTCGTATTACCAAATGAAGATATCAATGGGGTGCTCCATTCTCTAATTGGGTTTACTTGTTCCAGCCCCGGACGATCCACTCGTCTGCTGTAACTTACTTGAAACTGATTTTTTTCGGTGGGGGTGTAGGTAACATAGGCAGAGGGATACACTTGTATATAATCGTTGGTGAAAGAGCGCACCGCGTTCGTGTCTGCCAGTACCTTTACTGTTTCTAACCGGGCACCTACTTGATAGGACCACTTTTCGAAACTTTTTCCGTAGGTAGCATAGGCCGAATAGATGTCTCTGGAAAAATCGAAATTCGTATCGGGCGTGTCCACTAGATTTCCTTGAGCATTAAAGGTTTGTCCGGTAGATCGATATTCGATGTTGGTTTCAAATAAACGCGCTTCCAAACCTACTTCCAATTTTGAACTTTCTGAAAGCGGATTGATATAATCCAAGTTCACCGTAAGTTGATCTCTTTCGGTATCAACGAAATCAATGTAATTATCAATAGGAGAAGCTCCGGCGAACATGAACCGAGCGATCTCGTCATTGGTAAAAGTGTTATAATCTGCTTCCAGCTCAATATTATGGCCCTCCTTGGCAAAATCCAATTTGTAATCGAAATTATATTGTGAAGAACGGTTGTCGTTATCACTAAGAAAGTCTTGTGTCTGGTTACGTTCCGGTGAATTAAAATAGATAATATCGGTCACGCCCAGTGTGCTGCCGTCAAAGAAGTTCTGGTTAGTAAAAAAAGACAAGGTGTTCTTTTCATTGAGATAGAAATCGACGCCGGTCTTTACCAGATTGGATTTTCCGCTGTCCAAAAATTCAAAGAATTGTCTGTTGTTCTCATCCGGACGGGAGATGGTTCCGAAGTTTTCATTTTTAGACACATTATTACTGAAGTTTCCGTAAAAGTTAAATTTGCCATTTCGGTAATTCGCATTGAAGGCACTGTTGAATTTTGCCTGCTCTTCATACGTAAGTCCAACACTAAGATCACCGTTAAATCCGATGTTTACATTTTTATGAAGAATGATATTAATGATACCACTCATTCCTTCAGGATTGTATTTTGCCGAAGGATTTGTAATGAGTTCAATCTGTTTGATCGAATTTGAAGGAATTTGCTTTAACAGCTGTGCGACGGGTACATTGGATAGTTTCCCATCTACCATGACACGTACGTTTTCATTTCCACGCAGCGAAATGTTCCCGGTCTGTTGGTCGACGTTTACAGAGGGAAGATTGTTCATAATGTCCGAAGCCGTAGGGCCCGATGTGGTAAGATCTTTTCCCACATTAATAACCTTTCTGTCCAGTTTCTGCTCGATGGTAGATCGTTCGGCAACAATAGACACTTCGTCTAAAGCAGCGACATTTTCTTCCAAAACAATGGTACCCATGTCCACCGTTCGGTTTTGACGGGTAATAGTAACTTGTGTCTCTACTGTATTGTAACCAATAAATTGAATGGAGACAAGACTTTTACCTTCGGGTATGTCTTCTATGGTGAAGACACCGCTGTCGTCTGTTACGCCTCCTGTAACAATAGCACCCTCCAATGTTTTGATCGCTACGGTTACATACGGTAGGGGTTGTTGCAAGGTTTTGTCGATCACTTTTCCTGTGATCTTTCCGGGACGTTCTGTAGTGGGGTCATTGAATGCAGAAATAGTTATGCTACAAATGAGCATAAGCAGTAAAAATAACTGTTTCATTTTTTGATTGATTTGTCCTCAATTTTCTTTGAGAATTCGTTAATTGATTGATTGATAGATGTAGTTTTTAAAACTTGCTACCTTGCATAACATATAATTAATGTCGAGAAAGGCGTAAAAATTAAAAACTATCTATAAGACGTTCTATGAAGAATGTTGTTACACTGTTTTTTGATTTTAACAAAAAAAACAAGCCCGAAGTCTAGAACCTCGGGCTTGTAACTCTACTGCTCTTATTAACACTAACCATCAACGTAAAAATTTTCGCAGTAAAGCGAGAAATATTTCTACCATATAGACGAAGGCTGTCTCTAAATGTTACACCCCTTTTCATTTTTAACGAAGTTTTGTGAATTCATCACCTTGAGACATTGTATTTTTCAAAAAAAGAAGTTATGAAACACACACTTGTACTCGGCGCCAGTCTCAATCCGTCACGCTATTCCAATTTGGCAATTCATAGGTTGGTGTCGCATGGGCATACGGTGAAAGCAGTCGGTCTGAAAGAGGGTGAAGTAGCGGGTGTTTCGATTACGACGCAAAAAGAAGCTTTTGAAGGCATCGACACTGTTACGTTGTACCTTAATCCTAAACGTCAAGAAGAATACTACAATTATATTCTTTCTTTAGCTCCTAAGCGTGTCATCTTCAATCCCGGTACAGAAAATCAAGAATTCTATACGCTGCTTCGGCGTAACGGGATCGAAGTGGAGGTTGCTTGTACTTTAGTGCTTTTGGGAACGAATCAATATTAGTCCTAAAAAGGTAAGCGCACCGTTCAGAATAAGGATAAAGAATAAGAATTCAAATTGAAACCACAAGTTGCTGTAATGATCGATCGCATATCCTAATACAGGTGCGGCAATCGCGACCCAAGGGACCCACTTGTCTTTTACATTCCACTTTGTAAACAACCCGAATGCATACAGACCAAGTAAGGGACCATAGGTATATCCTGCAAAAACGAAGAGTTTGGCGATTACCGAAGCATCTGCGATCACGTATTTAAAAATGATGATCACCGCGATCAGCACCAAAGATATTAGTATGTGGATTCTTTTCCGGATCATTACCTGCTTCGCTTTTTCATATCTTTTCTCAATCTCGAGAATATCAATGCTAAAAGAGGTTGTCAAGGCGGTCAATGCACTGTCGGCACTCGAATAGGCAGCTGCAATGAGTCCCAAAATAAAACAGATTGCAATCCCAATGCCCAAACCGCTTTGCGTGGCTATGGTTGGGAATAGGGTGTCTCGCTGTGCATCGATCCCATTTTGTTGTGCATATACGGTTAGAAGTAACCCGAGTGCGAGAAAGATAAAATTTACGATAGTGAGGACAATGGTAAACCAAAACATATTCTTTTGAGCATCCTTGAGATTTCTACAGGTTAAATTCTTTTGCATCATATCCTGGTCCAGGCCGGTCATTACAATGGCAATAAAAGCACCGCTTATAAATTGCTTTACGAAGTGATCGCCGCTTTTCCAATCGTCAAAGAAAAAGATTTGAGACAAATCACTTTCTGCTATAAAACCAAAAATATTTCCTGCTGAAAGGCCCAAATTTTCAGAAATAAAATAGATAGCCACCCCTACGGCAACCAGCATAAACAGTGTTTGCAAGGTATCTGTCCAAACAATCGTTTTGATACCGCTCTTAAAGGTATACAACCAGATAAGAAGAATGGTGATGGTAACGGTTGCCCAAAAAGGAACATTCATGGCATTAAAGACCAATTCCTGAAGAACGATTGCGACAAGGTATAGTCGAAAACTAGCGCCAACGACCCGAGACAAAAGAAAGAAGGACGCCCCCGTTTTATAAGAAGCTGTACCAAAACGACCCTCCAAATACGTATAGATGGAAGTGAGGTTCAATCTGTAATACAACGGTAAAAGTACGGTTCCAATAACCGCGTAGCCCACAGTATACCCAAGGACCACTTGAAAATAACTAAATTTGGAAGCTTCTACCCAACCCGGTACCGAAATAAAGGTTACACCGCTCAACGAAGCCCCAATCATTCCAAAGGCTACCAAATACCAAGGGGACTGTTTGCTGGCTTTAAAAAAGTCCTCATTACTGCCTCCTTTATTGGTGAGGTGGGAAATACCCAATAAAACACCAAAATAGCCGAGAATAAGTAGGAGAATGTGTAATGGTTCCATAATTTTTAGGACTTAGATCGTATTATGTGTAAAAATACAAAGATTGAGTACCCCACAATTTTATTTTTTTAATACTTTTGAATCCCATTGAACGTTAACCACTTATCTGCTTTAAAATCACGCTATGAAATTTAAACTCTTACTTCTTTCTATTACTCTTATTTTTTCTTTTTCTGAAATTCAAGCACAAGACTATCTTGAAATGATCGATTCGGAAATGTATACCGTGCAAGAGATTGTCGCTGCCGCCGAAGCATATTTTGCCGATAAGGACAAAGGACGAGGCTCGGGTTACAAACAATTTAAACGTTGGGAATACAATGCGTTGCGACTTATGAACGATGCAGGATATGTGCCTGAGATCACACAGCGACTGGAGGAGCTGAAAGAATACAATAAATACCTCAATGAGACGGCACAGACTAGAATGCCTCTTAATGATAATTGGATTGAAAAAGGACCTGTAAATTGGAATGCTTCTACTTCGTGGAATCCCGGGGTGGGTCGAGTGACCGGAATCGCCGTAGATCCGTCCAACAACGATCATATCATTATTGGAGCCAATACGGGCGGTGTTTGGAGAACGATCGATGGAGGACAGAACTGGACTCCGCTAGGGGATACCTTTACCAACCTTAGGGTCTATTCGGTGGCCATGGATCCAACCGATTCGAACACCTACTTCTTTGGTTCGGTGAACGGACTTATTTTTAAATCTACAGATGCCGGCGGGACATGGAATTTGTTAGGAGATATAGGGAGTTCGGACGTGAATAAAATATTGATCCATCCTACAAATACCAACATTATGTACGCTACGGCTTCGTATTTTGGTATACGTAAATCTGTGGATGGAGGCCTTACGTGGTCTCAAGCTGTTTCAGACTCCAACGGATTCGATGTTGAGTTTAAGCCGGGCGATCCAAATACGGTATATGCTTCAGGAAGAGGATTTCATAAATCTACCGATGGCGGACAAACATTCACTACCGTTGGCGGTTTTACCAACGGGTATAAAATGATAGGTGTTTCCGCAGCCAACACAAACCGCGTATACGTAGTGGAAGAAAATTCAGGACGTTTTGGCGCCTTTTACAGTTCTAACGACGGTGGTGATACATTTACAGCGCTTAACCATGCCGGAAAGAACTTTTTCGGCTATAGTACAAGCGGAAGTGATAATAGTGGTCAAGCTCCCAGAGATATGGATGTTACCGTGAATCCGAACAATGCCGACGAAGTCCATATCGCCGGAATTCTCACATGGCGCTCTCTCAATGCGGGAACGACCTTTACATGTACCGCCGATTGGATCCCCAACGCAGCAGCCGGTGCCGGTATTGGATACTGCCATGCCGATGTAGATATTCTGGAATTTGTTGGTAATACACTCTATGTGGGCACAGATGGAGGCATCTTTAAAGCCAGCAATACTGGGAACTTGAATGCCAATTATTACGAAGATCTAACGGAAGGCATTGGAATCCGGCAGTTTTACAAGATTGGAATTTCACAAACTCAGGATGTCGTAGTCACCGGAGGATCTCAGGACAATGGAACCTCTTTCTATACCGAGGCGAACGGGTGGATCGATTGGCTAGGGGCCGACGGCATGGAAGGCTTTGTGGATAAGGATAATACCAATGTAATGTACGGCATGATACAAGGGGGTAGAATGTATCGTACCGATGACGGCGCTAATTCTATCTCCGACCTGCCCGAACCGGGTCCGGGTTCAGGAAACTGGGTCACGCCTTTTGAGCAGGACCCAACCGTCACCAATACAATTTATCTGGGATACGACCTTGTGTATAAATCCTTGAACAAAGGATTGAGTTGGTCTTCCATTTCGCAGAATTTTGGAAGCAATCTGGAACATTTAAAAATTGCTCCTTCAAACAATCAAATAATGTACGCCGCCGATAATGGTACCCTGTATCGTACCGAGGATGGCGGTGCCACGAATTGGGCAACCACCACTGCACCCGGAGGCGCTATCAACAGTATAGCCATTCATCCTGCCAATCCCATGAAGATCGCCGTGGCCACGACAAGTGCCAGCAAGGTGTTTGTTTCTGAAGACGGTGGAGAGACATGGCAGGATTACAAGAAGAATTTACCCAATTTTAGCGCACTCGCTATGGTGTGGCACGATAACGGGAGTGATGGTCTTTATGTGGGGATGGATTACGGGATTTATTATATAGATGCTAGTTTTAACGACTGGCAGCCCTTCTTTAATAATCTTCCAAATGTGATTATTAATGAACTGGAGATCAATACGGTTACCAATGAGATCTATGCTGCTTCCTACGGAAGAGGTCTTTGGGTGTCTCCGGTGGCAGATAATGTACTGGGCATTGAAACTGCTTCCATACTAGAGCGCAGTACAATCTATCCGAATCCGGCGAATAATGAGATTACAGTTTCTATACCTGAAGCTCTTGAAACAGATCTAAGGGTATTCGATGCCGGTGGGAAGTTAGTCCTATTCCAATCGAATGTGTGGGTAAACCGAAAGTATACGTTGGATGTATCGACGCTTCAAAGCGGACTTTACTTTATGCGAATCAATTCTGAAAGAGGAACGGTCACTAAGAAATTCATAAAAGAATAACAGTCCCTTTGGGTGCATAGAATGCTTCAGAAACAAACGTTTTCTGAAGCATTTTTTTTATCTTGCCTGCAATTATAAGCTATGGAATTCTCATCTAAATTATTGGAAAACGCTGTCTATGAAATGTCACAGCTTCCGGGCATCGGGAAGCGAACGGCACTTCGGTTGGTATTGCATTTATTAAAACAACCGCAGGACCAAACACGACGACTTTCGGGAAGTCTGTTACAAATGCGTGAATCCATTAATTTTTGTAAGAATTGCCATAACATAAGTGATGTGGTTCTCTGCGAAATTTGTTCAAATCCCAACAGAAACGAACGCTTGGTATGCGTGGTGGAGGACATTCGGGATGTAATGGCTATTGAAAATACCAGCCAATATCGAGGCCACTATCACGTATTGGGAGGAAAGATCTCTCCCATGGATGGTGTCGGTCCGGGGGAACTCAATATTAGTAGTTTGGTCGAAAAAGTAAAGACGGGTAGCATCGATGAACTTATCTTCGCCTTGAGTTCTACCATGGAGGGCGATACGACAAATTTTTTCATTTTTAAACAAGTGGAGCCTTACAATATTACGACCACTACGATTGCGCGTGGTATAGCAGTGGGAGACGAATTGGAATATGCAGATGAGGTCACCTTAGGACGCAGCATCGTTAACCGAATTCCGTTTGAATCGTCACTTAAAAGCTCATAGAATTTGAAGGTATCTGTCATTATTCTCAACTACAATGTTCGTTATTTTCTGGAACAATGCATACGCAGTGTTGAACGAGCCTTAGGCAGTATAGAAGGAGAAATCATTGTCATCGATAACAATTCGTCCGATGACAGTTGCGCCATGGTAAAACAACGTTTCCCTCATGTAATACTTATAGAGAATACAGAGAACGTAGGCTTCAGCAAAGCAAACAATCAAGCAGTCGCTGTAGCGCAGGGAGAGTACATCTGTATCTTAAACCCCGACACGGCTGTGGCGGAAGATACCTTTATCAATTCGCTGCACTATTCAGAAAACACAACGAACATAGGGGCATTGGGAGTTTATTTAATGGACGGCACAGGTCATTTCCTACCGGAAAGCAAGCGAAATGTACCAACACCCACGGCTTCATTGTTAAAACTCTTCGGAATTGGAAGCAGGTATTATGCGAAGCATCTTTCCGAAGAAGAGAAAGGCCGCGCCGCTATTTTGGTAGGAGCCTATATGTTTGTGAAACGAAGTATCTACAACGAGGTAGGAGGATTTGACGAGGATTATTTCATGTACGGTGAAGACATCGATCTTTCGTATAAGATCGAGAAAGCAGGTTATGAGAACCATTATTTGGGTACGACGGAAGTGTTGCATTACAAAGGAGAGAGTACGCAACGCGATGAGGTTTATTACGACAGGTTCTACGGTGCCATGCAAATCTTTTATAAAAAACATTTTAAACCCAATCCGCTCTACAACTTCTTGATGAATCTAGGTGTCGGCGTCTTTAAACGAACGCGTCGCTCAAATGGAAAGCGCAGAAGCAGTATGCAACCGGACCGCGCCTATGTATTCACCGAGAATTTGTATCTGCTGAAAGGACTTTCAGAAAAACTGGACCTGCCATTGAAATCGGCTTCAAAAGCCATCTTTCAGGAAGAGAATTTTAGCAATTCCATGCTTATTTTCGATGCAGAATATATGCAATACTCCCAGATTTTCGGCATTATGAAACGTTTTAAGAATAATAACAACCAGTTTCGAATCCACCCTCCTAAAAGTCAGTTCATCATTGGTAGCGATCAAAGTGATGAAAAAGGAAGTGTCATTGTTTTTTAAGAAAATTGAAAGGAGATATCATCGAATTTTAACTAATTTTGCACCTTCATAGCGCAACAAGCGGAAATAACATTTAACAATATTTGCAAGACTCTTTACCATGGCAAAATTTGAATTGAAACTACCAAAGATGGGCGAAAGTGTCGCTGAAGCTACAGTGACGAATTGGCTTAAAGAAGTGGGAGAAACTATTGAAGCAGATGAAGCTGTCCTTGAGATCGCTACCGATAAGGTGGATAGTGAAGTGCCCAGCGAGGTACATGGCGTTTTGGTAGAAAAGTTGTTCAATGTTGACGATGTAGTGCAAGTAGGACAAACGATTGCTATTATTGAGACTGAAGCCAACGGTGAGCTTGCAGCAAGTACTGCAAATGAGGCTGTAAAAGAAGAAAAACCCGCACGCGAAATGGTTGCCGCTGTTGAAAAACAAGTGGAGACTGCTAAAGAAACCACACAGCCTTCCATTGAGAGTTCCGGCGATCGTTTTTATTCTCCATTGGTGAAGAATATGGCTGCGGCTGAAAATATCTCCCAAACTGAGTTGGATGGGATCAAGGGAACAGGGAAAGACGGCAGAGTGACCAAGAACGATATGCTATCGTATATCGATAATCGCACTTCCAAAGCGTCACAACCCCAAACCGTGGTCGAAGCAAAGAATCCGGCGACGGCGCAAGCTTCTGCCGGTGCTGCACCTGCAAAACAAAAGGCACCCCTGTCTGTAAACAGTGGTGACGAGATCATAGAAATGACGCGTATGGGGAAACTCATTGCGCACCATATGGTGGAAAGCGTACAAACCTCCGCACACGTGCAATCCTTTATTGAAGCCGATGTGACCAATATTTGGAACTGGCGAAATAAGAAGAAGGATGCGTTCCAAAAGCGAGAAGGTGAGAACCTTACCTTTACTCCTATTTTCATGGAAGCCGTGGCAAAAGCGCTTAAAGATTTTCCTATGATGAATATTTCCGTGGATGGAGACAGAATCATAAAACGCAAGAACATCAATCTGGGAATGGCAGCAGCTTTGGGTGACGGGAATTTGATCGTTCCTGTAATAAAAAATGCCGATCAGTTGAATTTGGTAGGAATGAGTAAAGCGGTGAACGATCTGGCGAACCGGGCCCGATTAAACCAGCTGAAACCCGATGAGATCCAAGGCGGAACCTATACGGTTACCAATGTGGGAACGTTTGGCAGTATCATGGGAACACCTATTATCAATCAGCCGCAAGTTGGGATTCTTGCGTTAGGAGCGATTCGAAAGGTACCCGCCGTGATCGAAACTCCTGAAGGCGACTTTATTGGCATTCGTTATAAAATGTTCTTGTCCCACAGTTACGATCATCGCGTGGTGAATGGAGCGCTGGGCGGGCAGTTTGTAAAGCGGGTAGCCGATTATCTCGAGAGTTGGGACCAGAACCGGGAGATATAACTATCGAATTACTTTTAAAAGCTCTTCCAAATCATCATATCCAAAGATCACGTAATCCTTATTCCAGATCACGGGTAAGCGAATTTTTGTTTCTTCCGTGAGCTGTCGCTCGATGTAAGAAAGGAACTGTCTGTAGATTACTTCCTCTTCATGGATGTTGAATGTGCGATGTGTAATACGTTCTTCAGTAAGACTGTCAATTAATGTTGTACAAGTTTCACAAGCTTCCGCAGTAAAAACAATAATTTTTCCCGAAACAATGCGCTCAATATCATTCTCTTGTTGTTCAAACACGAGGTCCTTGGCATCTTCCAGAGTGTTTACAATAAGGTCATAGGTGTAATAGCGAGGTTCTGTTTTTAACTCGATTAAAGTAATCATCGGTTCGCTGCTGTTGGGAGGAATATTCTTGATCACAGGTTTGGAAGCACTTCGGCGGTAGCCTTCGGCATTGACCATTAAAAATACATTAAGTGTATCGGCAGTTTGATTTTGAGCCATTAAGACCACACGTTTTCCCGATTTCTTTTCGGTAATGAGTACTTTCAGCCCCTGTGCTTGAGCGATTAGCCCGCTCATTAGTAAAAAAAATAAGAATAGTGTTCGTATCATGTGCCAGACGCAAAGGTATTGAGATTTATTTTTTAAGCTCAATAATCAAACCAAAAATATGTGATTTGAAGAAGTGCAGTGCGATAAAAACACTGGCAAAACAAACATGAATCATTACCTTTGTAACACAAACAAGCTACATGCAATTACAACTTACCAAACCCATTTGTTTTTTCGATCTGGAAACTACCGGTGTCAACGTCGCCACAGATCGTATCGTTGAAATTTCAATTCTAAAAGTATTCCCCAACGGCAACAAAGAAAGTTATACGTGGCGCGTCAACCCGGAGATGCCTATTCCGTCCGTGGTGTCGGCAATTCACGGTATTACAGACGACATGGTGGCCAATGAGCCTACCTTTAAAGAATTGGCACCCAGGGTGTATGCGCTTATCAAGGACAGCGATCTCGGGGGGTTCAATTCCAATCGTTTCGATATTCCGCTTTTAGCTGAAGAATTATTGCGGGCAGAGATCGATTTCGATCTCAAAAAAGCTTTGTGTGTAGACGTACAGACCATTTTTCATAAGAAGGAAAAGCGCACGCTGGAGGCAGCCTATAAGTTCTATTGCGACAAGAACTTAACCGATGCGCACAGCGCCGAAGCAGATACGCTGGCTACTTACGAAGTATTAAAAGCGCAACTCGAACGATATGAAGACTTAGAGAATAACATTGCATCGCTGGCCGAATTTAGTGCCCACAAGAATTTTGCAGATTTTGCCGGGTACATTGGATACGACAAAAAAGGGGAGGAGATCTTTAGCTTCGGAAAACATCGCGGCGCCAAAGTGGCCGATATCCTTGAAAAAGAACCCGGTTACTTTGGTTGGTTGCTAAATGCCGATTTCCCATTGTATACAAAGAAGGTGCTTACTCGTATCAAGCTTCAGAAATTAAATAACAAACTACAATAATGAAGATCATTTGTATAGGGCGTAACTATGCAGCTCACATTGAAGAGCTAAAAAACGAGCGACCGGAGCATCCCGTTATTTTTTTGAAACCGGATACTGCCATCCTTTTAAAGAAACAGCCTTTTTTTATTCCCGAATTTTCCAATGATGTACACCATGAGGTGGAGTTGCTCATAAAGGTTAAGAAAATTGGTAAACACATCGATCGTAAATTTGCACATACCTATTACGATGAGATTGGGTTGGGGATCGATTTTACAGCACGAGACCTTCAAACGCAGCTCAAAGAGAAAGGATTACCTTGGGAAAAAGCTAAAGCTTTTGACGGGGCCGCAGTGATTGGTAACTTTCTTCCGAAGAATGAATTCAAAGATGTGAATAACATCCAATTTCAGCTAAAGAAAAACGGCTCGGTGGTTCAAGAAGGGAATACCTCTTTATTATTATGGAAAATAGATGAATTGATAGAATATGTTTCAAAATATTTTACTTTAAAGATTGGAGATATTATATTTACGGGCACTCCTGCCGGAGTTGCAAAAGTGAACCCAAACGATACATTAACCGGATATATTGAAGAAAAGGAAGTGTTTTCTATAAAAGTGAAATAAATGAGCAGACAGTATTCAAAAGAGAGTTTACATGAGATCGCCGGTGGAGATCAAGATTTTATGGGCGTGGTCGCACAGACTTTTTTAGAAGAGATTCCCCCCGACCTATTGGCGATGGAAGAGGCCGTTGAGAATGACAATAAAGAATTGGCCTATCAATTTGCACATAAAATGAAACCCAATCTCGAGATGTTTGGGATCGATGTTTTAAAGGATATCACAGCCATTGAAGCTTGGACCCGTACGTCAAAGAATAAAGCAGCCATCACATCAAATCTTGAAAAAGTGGTAAGTACTGTTAAAGCGGTACTCAAAGAGCTCAAAGAAGATTTCAATTTATAATGCTTGCAGAGATCATCACTATTGGTGACGAGATTTTAATAGGTCAGGTTGTTGATACCAATTCGGCTTATATTAGTAAAGAGCTGAACAAACTCGGCATTCAGGTATATCAAATTACTTCCATTCAAGACGAGCGTACCCACATTCTTCAAGCTTTACGGGACGCCCAACAACGTGTAGATCTGGTCTTGGTGACAGGAGGTCTTGGCCCCACAAAGGATGACATCACTAAACAGACCTTTTGCGAATTCTTTAAGGATGAATTGGTAGAGGACAAAGAGGTTCTGGACCATGTTTATTTCTTGTTTTCCAAGTATTTCGACAAGGAGCCATTACCGTCTAATTTGCTTCAGGCTATGGTGCCTTCAACAGCAACAGTCTTAACGAACGAACACGGTACGGCCCCGGGAATGTGGTTCGAAAAGGACAACGTGGTATTTGTTTCAATGCCGGGTGTTCCCTACGAAATGAAACATTTGCTCCAAAAGGAAGTATTTCCCAGGGTGATCAAGCGATTTAATACGCCCTTCATCTATCACAGGACATTACTTACCTACGGACTGGGAGAAAGTGCGATTGCCGATCGTATAGCGCAATGGGAGGACCAATTGCCAAAAGAGATACGTCTGGCGTATTTACCCTCTTTGGGAAGGGTTCGCCTGCGTTTGTCCTCTAAAGGCAACAACGAGCGCACCCTCAAAGAAGCTGTAGAAGACAAAATGAAGGAACTCCATGCGTTGCTGGACGATATCGCAGTAGGCTATGAGGACGCCACCAGCATCGAGCAACGCATCGGAGCACTCTTGAAACAAAAAGAGCACACCTTGAGCGTGGCCGAAAGTTGTACCGGAGGCGCCATCGCCGAAAGTATCACGACCCACGCAGGCGCATCTTCTTATTTTATTGGCGGGGTGATCCCCTACGATACTCAAAAAAAAGTTTCGGTTTTGGGAATCGATGCCAAACTTATAGAAGAACATACCGTAGTGAGTGGTCCCGTAGCCGAAGCAATGGCCATCCAGTCAAATCGTTTGTTTAAAAGCGATTATGCTATCGCCACCACCGGTATTGCCGGCCCCACCAAAGGAGATGGTAAGGATGAGGTTGGCACGGTCTTTATCGCCATAGCAGGACCTAATGGAGTGATTTCAGAAAAGTTCAGTTTCGGCAGGGCCCGTGAGCGCGTAATCGCTAAAGCTACCAACAAAGCGTTGGAAATGCTACTCAAAGAAATTTTAAAAAACTGATTTTCTTTTGTTGCCCAGTCCGATTAATTTTTTTAAATTTGCAGCCTGTTTTAAAATAACTAATTAAAGTACAAGCAATGTCTAGAGTTTGTGAGCTTACCGGAAAGAAAGCGATGGTTGGAAACAATGTTTCGCACGCGATGAACAAAACGAAGCGCAAGTTTGATGTAAACTTGATGAAAAAGCGTTTTTACATTCCTGAAGAAGACAAGTGGATCACCCTTCGTGTATCAACTTCAGCAATAAAGAATATTAATAAAAAAGGAATTTCTGCTGTTATCAAGGAAGCGCGCGAAAAAGGCTTCTTGAACAAATAATAGTTGGACCATAAAAGTCGATTACAATGGCTAAAAGAGGAAATAGAGTACAAGTGATCTTAGAGTGCACAGAGCATAAAGAGTCGGGAAAACCGGGAACTTCACGTTACATCACAACAAAGAATAAAAAGAACACGCCGGATAGAATGGAATTGAAAAAATTCAACCCTATCTTAAAGCGTATGACCGTTCATAAAGAAATAAAATAAATAAGTCATGGCAAAGAAATCAGTAGCATCGTTACAAACAGGATCCAAGCGATTAACAAAAGCCATTAAAATGGTAAAATCGCCAGACACAGGAGCGTATACGTTCGTGGAATCTATCATGACTCCGGAAGCAGTAAACGACTGGTTAAGTAAAAAATAACCACTAGACACTATATTTTTAAAGCCACTTTTTTAAAGAGTGGCTTTTTCTATTTTGTATATTTACGGGCGTTTCCCCTCCCGTTCCCAAAAGGTATCGGGACTATCGGGAGGGGACCGGGCTATCCGCTGTATCCCCCAAGACGGTTGGGGGGATGTCGCTCCTATCCCTAACGCAACAAACATAAACAACCATGAGCCTCTTTAAAAAAATATTCTCAAAGGACAAGAAGGAAACCCTCGATAAAGGACTGGAAAAGTCCAAGAATTCATTCTTCGATAAACTAAGCAAAGCTGTTGCCGGAAAAAGTAAGGTCGACGACGATGTGCTCGATAATTTGGAGGAGGTCCTTGTTTCCAGTGATGTAGGGGTCAATACCACCCTAAAGATCATTGAGCGAATTGAAGCGCGGGTCGCTCGGGATAAATATTTGGGAACGGATGAGTTGAACGCGATTCTAAGAGAAGAGATTGCTGCCCTCCTTAGCGAAACCAATACGGGGAACGAAACAGAGTTTGCCATCCCGAAACAAGACGCTCCGTATGTCATCATGGTGGTGGGTGTGAACGGAGTGGGCAAAACTACTACGATTGGAAAACTAGCCTTTCAGTTTAAAAAAGCAGGTAAAAAGGTAATTTTAGGGGCCGCAGATACCTTTCGGGCAGCAGCTATTGACCAATTACAGATCTGGGCAGACCGAACCGATGTTCCTATTGTGCGGCAACAAATGGGGAGCGACCCTGCCAGTGTGGCTTTTGATACGTTGCAGAGTGCCGTGAACCAAAATGCCGACGTTGTTATCATCGACACGGCGGGACGTCTTCATAATAAAGTAAACTTAATGAACGAGCTTACGAAAGTAAAACGTGTCATGCAAAAAGTCGTCCCCGATGCTCCGCACGAGGTTTTATTGGTGTTGGACGGTTCCACGGGACAGAACGCCTTCGAACAAGCCAAGCAATTCACCGCAGCAACCGAAGTTACATCTCTGGCCGTGACGAAACTCGATGGAACCGCCAAAGGCGGTGTGGTCATTGGAATTAGTGATCAATTTAAGATCCCTGTGAAATATATTGGCGTAGGTGAAGGGATGGAGGATCTACAGGTTTTCAATAAGTACGAGTTCGTGGATTCTTTCTTTAAATAAGTAGTAGTCCATACCCAAATCTCTAACTTTACACGCGAACAACATAAATTGCAATTCGTAATTTCATTTCACAAATCATATAAATATTTATGTACATTTGAATATAACTAAATAGTATTTAAATTTTATATGATCCATCCGCATACGGAGTTACGATTTATCAGTGAAGAAATAGGACACGGCGTTGTCGCCACAAAATTCATTCCTGCAGGGACCATCACTTGGGTTCTTGATAAACTCGACCGAACCTTTAGCATAAAGGACTTTCAGAAATTAGACAAACTCTACCAGAATATTTTGGAGTATTATACCTATCGAAACAGTAAGGGACACTACGTACTTTGCTGGGATCACGGCCGATTCGTGAATCATAGTTTTAAGTCTAATTGCTTGTCCACGGCCTACGACTTCGAGATCGCTATTCGTGATATTCATCCGGGGGAACAATTGACCGATGACTACGGTTATTTAAATGTAGAGACCCCGTTTCGAGCAGCCGAAGAAGGTACCAAACGAAAAACAGTCTACCCAGACGACCTTAAGAACTATCATAAGATTTGGGATAAAAAGATCGCAGCGGTCTTCCCTAAAATCAATCAATTAGACCAACCTCTCGCACATTTGCTGCAACCGGCAACTCAGAAAGAGATCGATGCAGTCCTCACCGGAAAAAAGAAGCTGGCTTCTATTTTGGAGATCTATTATCCTCAGTAGAAGTTCTGCGCCTTCTTTTCTATTGTTTTCCCATTTTTAAGGGGTATCTTTGCACACTTTTTTACGGGAATTTACCAATGCTGATATTTTTCAGAAGAAAACAACGATGAGAACCAAATCACTTAAGAAGAACAAGATCAATGTGGTCACCTTAGGGTGTTCCAAAAATGTGTACGACAGCGAAGTGTTGATGGGACAATTGCGTGCTAATAACAAAGAAGTGGTCCACGAAGAGGAAGGCAATATTGTTGTGATCAATACCTGTGGTTTTATAGCCAATGCCAAGGAGGAAAGCGTGAACACTATTTTGAAATATGTTCAAAAGAAGGAAGACGGTTTAGTGGATAAGGTTTTTGTAACAGGATGTCTGTCCGAACGCTACAAACCCGATCTCCAAAAGGAGATTCCTTTGGTAGATCAATATTTTGGAACGACCGAATTACCCGGTCTTTTGAAAGCTTTAGGAGCCGATTATAAACACGAATTGATTGGAGAACGCCTCACGACCACTCCCAAGAATTACGCATATCTTAAAATTGCCGAAGGTTGTGACCGTCCTTGTTCCTTTTGTGCCATTCCCATCATGCGCGGGAAGCACAAGAGTACACCCATGGAAGATCTGGTCACCGAAGCAGAAAAATTGGCTGCGGCCGGTGTGAAGGAACTTATTCTTATTGCACAGGACCTCACCTATTACGGCCTCGATCTCTATAAAAAAAGGAATCTGGCAGAATTGTTGGAAAAATTGGTAGAAGTGGAAGGAATCGAATGGATTAGACTGCATTATGCGTTCCCTACCGGATTCCCCATGGATGTCTTGGAAGTGATGCGCAACGAACCTAAGATATGTAATTATTTAGATATTCCCTTACAGCACATAGCAGATCCTATCTTAAAATCGATGCGACGCGGAACTACCAAAGCAAAGACCACCCGCTTGTTGGAAGAATTTAGAGCCGCTGTGCCCGAAATGGCAATCCGTACGACGCTCATCGTTGGTTATCCGGGAGAGACCGAAGAAGATTTCCAGACGCTGAAGCAATGGGTACAGGAGATGCGATTTGAACGACTGGGCTGCTTCACCTATTCACATGAAGAGAACACCCATGCTTTCAATCTTGAAGACGACGTACCCGAAGAGATAAAAATGCAAAGAGCGAATGAGATCATGGAGATCCAATCGCAGATCTCTTGGGAATTGAATCAGCAAAAAATAGGGAAGACCTTTAAAATTGTGATCGACCGAAAGGAAGGCGGATATTTTGTAGGTCGTACCGAGTTCGACAGTCCCGATGTAGATAATGAAGTGTTGATCAATGCAGAAGGCGGATATCTGCGTACCGGTGAGTTCTTTAATGTAAAGATCACCGCAGCCGAGGATTTCGATCTGTATGCCAAATTGGTATAGACTTATTCATACAATGTAAAAGAGACTGGATTATTTTAGTACTTTTAAGGAACGACAATACAAATAATCCAAAACACTGTATGAGCTTCAGATCTCTACTCCTTGCAATTATTGCTGTACTATTCCTTTCGTGTAAAAACGAAATCAAGAAAGAAACGGAAATTCCTTCCGAAGCGCAACAAACAGTTATCACACTTATTAAAAATCCCACTGTCGAAAATAGTGCTTTGCCCCGTCTCTTCAGTAACGGATCACAGTTATACTTATCCTGGATAGAACAAAAGGACTCGTTATCAATTTTGAAATACTCGGTCATGACAAAGGGTGCTTGGCAAAAACCCGTAACGGTAGCTTCCGGATCGGACTGGTTCGTGAATTGGGCAGATTTCCCTGCGATTGCCGAGAACAACGGGAACCTCTTGCTGAGTTTTCTTCAAAAGTCGGCTGAAGGTACCTATACCTATGACATTAAAATGAATTTGTTCCATCCATCCCATACGGAAACTTCAGAAAGTAAGTGGAAGAAGAATTTTATTCTTCATAACGACGGTACTAAAAGTGAACACGGATTTGTAAGCATGCTCCCCTATGGACGCAATAGCTTCTTTGTAAGCTGGTTGGATGGTCGCAACACTACGGGCGGGCATGATACTCACGACGGGCACAGTGAAGGCGGAGCAATGACCTTACGCGCTGCGGTGGTGACGGCGTCCGGAGAGATCACCAAAGAGGCAGAATTGGATCCGCGTGTCTGCGATTGCTGCGGTACTTCCGCGGCGATGACCTCTAAAGGGCCTGTTGTGGTGTATCGAGACCGCTCTCAGGATGAGATCAGGGATGTTTCCATTGTACGCTGGGAAGGAGATACCTGGAGCGATCCAAAAACAGTGGCGGCAGATGATTGGAAAATAGCGGGATGCCCTGTAAACGGACCCGCTGTAGATGCAAAGGGCGATCATCTGGTCGTTGCTTGGTTCACCGCTTCTAAAGGAGAAGGTGATATAAAAGTTGCTTTTTCAGGAGACGGAGGGGCTACGTTTGGACGCTCGTTTCGGCTTGATGGTGAGAATGCCAACGGTAGGGTAGATGTTGTCATGTTATCTCAGGAAGAAGCTGCTGTACTTTGGATGGAACCCAAAGGGGATGACACGGTACTACAGCTTATGAACGTAAACGTACACGGGTACTCAGAAACTCCTGTTACTGTCACAACTACCAGTGCCGAACGCTCTAGCGGGTTTCCTCAATTGGAATTGGTTGACGATACACTCTATCTCGCGTGGACCGAGATCGCGGAAGACGGGAAGCACATCAAGACCGCATCGATACCGCTAAGCCATCTTTAGGCCTAAAAAATGAAAACACTCCTCATTATAGGGCATACCTTCCCCGAACCTTCCACCACAGCGGCAGGTATTCGAATGATGCAACTCATCGATCTCTTTTTGGAAGAAGGGTACAGTCTCACTTTTGCCAGTACAGCGATCCCTTCCGAGCGGTCGGCCAATTTGGATGCCTTCGGAATTCGAACGGTTGGGATTCATCTCAACGATCCTTCTTTCGATACTTTTATTAGACAGTTAAATCCGTCTATGGTACTTTTTGACAGGTACCTCACAGAAGAGCAATTTGGTTGGCGGGTAGCCGAAGGATGTCCGCATTCGCTTCGAATTCTGGATACTGAAGACTTGCATTTTTTGCGGAAAGCACGTGAAATAGCTTTTAATAATAAGCTTCCCGTACAACAAGCCGATCTCTATACCGATACCGCCAAACGAGAACTGGCAAGTATGCTTCGTTGTGACCTCTCCTTGATTATTTCTGAAGCTGAAATGGAACTGTTGCAAAATACATTTTCCATCCCCGCTACGCTACTTCACTACCTTCCTCTTTTTGTTGAAGTCGCTTCTGAAGCGATTGTGCATACCCTTCCCGATTTTCACTCCCGATCAGGTTTTATGACGGTTGGGAATTTGCTGCATGCGCCTAATGTAGCTTCGGTACGCATGCTGAAGACCTCCCTTTGGCCGGAAATTAGGAAGCGGCTTCCTGCCGCTACACTATATGTATACGGTGCCTACGCCTCACAGGAAATAAGTTCTTTTCATA
>NZTP01000059.1 GCA_002696485.1 Altibacter sp.
CAATCCGTTGCCCTCGAGCGATTATTGGTTCGTGGTGGAATACAAAGAGAACGACACTCAAAAGGAATTTAAAGGCCACTTTACACTAAAACGATAGATATTCACTTGATCAAATAAAAAAAGCCTGTCTTTCTAGACAGGCTTTTTTTATTTCATTTGGGATGCTTTAAAGATTTAAACCTAAGGTAAAGACGATATTACTCTGTGTAGTATCTATTAGAACAGTATCTGTGAGCCCCACTTTATATAATTGCTGAGCGCTACTTTGTTCAGATCGTGCATAGGATATATCGAACGAATAATTTCCAAGATTATAACCCACTCCTAAAGAAAAACCTGAAAGATCCCCCAACGTTTCTTCATCTTGGTACGGACTCTCTTCATACCTAAACCCACCACGTAAACTTAGATTGTCAATTCTATATTCTCCTCCCAAACGATACGTAGAAGCATCCTTCAAAGTTTCTCTAATCAATGCGTTTTCAGAAATAAAAAACGGATCATTTTTTGGGCTGAACTCAGTATTTGCATAGTCCTTATAGCTGTAATCAAAGCTAATAAGACCTTTTTTTCCGAAAACCTGAGCGATTCCAATAGAAACTTTCCCCGGAGTTCTCAAGTTATAATCTTCAAAGACATTTATAACACGGGGATTCACAATCTGATCGATGGTAACTCCTTCTTCTACACGCTCGGTCTCTAAATATTGAGAAGTCTCTTCAGAAATAACATGCCAGGTAGGCGTGTCGTACGAAAGAGAAATACGAGAGTTGTCTGCAACTTTCAGAATTCCTCCAATTTGAGCTGAAAAACCGGAACCTAATACTGATAGATTGTTCTCAAATCCTACTTGGGTTACAACGCTACCTGGATTATTATTGGATTCGTATAAATAGGTATATCTGTCGAAATCGATAATGTGTGTGTTCAAATTAATTCCGAAGAAAAGATTGTCATTATATTGCGTGGCAAAGTTCATGGTATATTTTCCATTATAGCCTCTAGTTAAATGCGCATATTCCTGATTGAACCTACCTGCCGCGATATTAGATGTATATTGTGTATTCTGAGCATTGGTTGGGTCCACCGGGTCAAAAAGAAATCCTTGGTAGCCAAGAAATGCATTTTGAGCAGCAGTTCCTTGGGTTTCTCCCAAAAAAGAATATAGGTCTGATATGGTTTCTGAACCCTGTAATTCTAAAAGATCGAGAGGGATTCCTTGTGCTTGTGCTAAAAAGAAAGAACCTATAGTTTTATTTCCTGTGCCTTTCGCAAAAATCTCATTATCAAAATCATTGGTGCTAATGTAATTGAGTCCGAGGGTAAACTTTTTCCAAGGAGATTCCTCATCGTTATTGTTAAACACGAAGACAGCACCTGCATGATTCAAGTTCGCATCGGCATCAAAGCTTCTAACCCGGCTGTTAAAATAGGATGTGTTGTTCTCCACATCTTTAATGTCTAAAGAGATCGATATGCTATTTGCAAGGAAAACAGCGCTTCCGGCAGGATTTATTGCCATGGAAGAAATATCACCTCCCAACGCATGGAAAGCTCCGCTAAGTGCATTGAACCTAGCTGTACCGTTGATGTTTTCTGTGCCATAGCGCAATGCGTCTGATACATCTTGGGCGTTTGAAACAGTCATAGATAGGACTGTTATGAGTAAGAAAGAAATTCTTTTCATAATAAATTTATAAGAAATATTGAATTGATTTTATCCGCGACCACCGCCTCTGCGTCCGCCACCGCCTCTGCTTCCGGAAGAACGAGAACTGCTGCCCGAACTTCGCATAGAACCGCTTGAGCGACTACCGCTTGAGGAGCGGGAAACGTTTGGTCTGCTCGATCTGTTATTTCGGATCGTATTGGAATTTGATCGAGAGGTGTTTGGTCGAAAGACATTATTATTTCTGGAAGAATTTGTTCTGGGCCTTGAGATCGTTGAATTACGGCGAATATTTGATGTTCGGTCCCCATTAAATCTTGAACTGCGCCGTGTTGAATTTACGTTAGAGCGACGATTCAACTCAGATCTGCTATACGAATCCCTGCCATTAGTAGCATTGGAACGCCCGCGTGTAGAACTTCGGCCCAATCCATAATCTAAATTTCTTCGACCCCGGTTAAAGGCAATATTGTTATAGCCGCCATAGCCGTAATAGGGATTATAGAATCCTCCATAAAAGCCACCGTAGTAGAAGGGATGCCCCCAACCATAATAGCCATAGAATGGATACCCCCAGCCAAAACCAATGTTCCAATATGGATTATTCCAGTAGAAAGGATTGCCCCAGTAGCCTCCGTACCAATATGGGTTGAACCAGCCATGACCGTACCACCCGAAGCCTCCATTGTTATAAACATTCACCGTTATGTTCTCCGGGTTATCACCCCAAGCACCATAGCCTTCTTCATAATCTGATTCTTCAACAATAATATACCCATCCTCATCGATACTTTCGGTGGTTGTATAAGCTTCAATATCTGTAAAAATTAAATTTTCTTCGGGAAGATCTTCAAACGCTTTGTCCTTCGATTCAAAATATTGTTTGTAATAACTCGCTTTTTCATTAGAATCTTCGACAGTTGTTGTGGAAACTTCAGTTTCAGAATTATAAATCCCGTCCGAATCGCCATAACCGTTATTATACGTACCGCAAGCGGTTAGCAGTAACGCAGAAATTCCTGCGAACGCAAGAGAAATTGATTTTTTAAAAGAGGTATATATAGTTTGCATAACAGCGGTAATTTAAATTGTTGGACATTATAAAAATAGTTAGTTTTGCCGAGAAGAACTAACATTTAACATAAGCACAAGATTTGTGCCAAACTACCTGCTATGGCTGATAAATTAACAACTCGCGCTGAGGATTACTCAAAATGGTACAATGACCTGGTGCTAATGGCCGACCTTGCTGAAAATTCGGGGGTTAGAGGGTGTATGGTGATCAAACCTTACGGATTTGCGATCTGGGAACGAATGCAGGCAGAATTAGATAGAATGTTCAAGGAAACCGGGCATCAAAATGCATATTTCCCGTTATTCATACCAAAATCCTATTTTAGTAAGGAAGCAAGCCATGTAGACGGATTTGCTAAGGAATGTGCCGTTGTGACTCACTACAGGCTACGAAATGCAGAAGATGGAAGCGGAATAGAAGTGGATCCTACAGCGAAATTGGAGGAAGAACTCATTGTGCGTCCTACTTCCGAAACGATTATATGGGATACTTATAGAAAATGGATCCAGTCGTATCGCGATCTGCCGCTTTTGATTAATCAATGGGCCAATGTTGTACGTTGGGAAATGCGAACACGTTTATTTCTTCGTACGGCTGAATTCCTTTGGCAAGAGGGACATACGGCACATGCGACCGAAGCCGAGGCTATTGCAGAAGCGGAGCAGATGATGAATGTGTATGCCGAATTTGTAGAAACGTATATGGCTGTGCCTGTTATTAAGGGGACGAAGACCGAAAGTGAGCGCTTCGCCGGCGCTTTGGAGACCTATTGTATAGAGGCGTTAATGCAAGACGGAAAGGCGCTTCAAGCCGGAACTTCACATTTTTTAGGTCAGAATTTCGCCAAAGCATTCGATGTTAAGTTCGCTACCAAGGAAGGAAAGCAAGAATATGTCTGGGCTACTTCGTGGGGTGTTTCTACCCGATTGATGGGCGCTTTGGTGATGACGCATAGTGACGACAACGGTCTTGTATTACCTCCTAATCTGGCACCGGATCAAGTTGTGATCGTACCTATTTATCGTAATGACGAACAATTTGAAGCGGTGAGTAAGGCCGCTAATGAGCTCATGGGATCGCTTCGGGCCAAAGGAATTCGTGTAAAGTTCGATAACAGGGATACTCATAAACCGGGGTGGAAATTCAACGAATATGAATTGAAAGGAGTGCCGGTGCGTCTCGCCATTGGTCCTAAAGACCTCGAGAACGGTACAGTAGAAATAGCAAGACGTGATACGCTAACGAAAGAAGTAGTTACGCGAGAAAGTGTTGTTGAGACGGTAGCTTCCTTGATGGATACCATTCAGAAGAATTTATTTCAGAAAGCGAGCATGCATCGTAAGGAGCATACTACCACCGTGGAATCTTATGAAGAATTTAAAAAGGTGTTGGAAGCTAAAGGCGGGTTTATAGTTGCGCATTGGGACGGTACTGCAGAGACCGAAGAAAAAATTAAGAATGAAACAAAAGCCACCATCCGTTGTATCCCTCTCGAGGGTGCTTCGGAAGCCGGGCACTGTATGGTTACAGGTAAACCGTCGTCCCAACGGGTGCTTTTTGCAAAGGCCTATTAAAATTTTCAAAAAAAGTTTATTAGGATTTGCGCCATTAAAAAATAGTTGTATTTTTGCATCCGCATTTGAAAATAAATGGTCCGTTCGTCTAGGGGTTAGGACGCCAGGTTTTCATCCTGGTAACAGGGGTTCGATTCCCCTACGGACTACAAAGAATTAAGTTTTAAACAAAACAACATGGCGAATCACAAGTCAGCATTAAAAAGAATTAGAAACAGCGAAACAAAACGTTTGCGCAATCGTTACCAGCATAAAACTGCTCGTAACGCCGTGAAGAAGTTCAAGGAGACTACTTCAAAGAAAGAAGCGGAAACTATGTTTCCTGAGGTTGTTTCTATGATCGACAAGCTTGCCAAGAAGAATATCATTCATGATAACAAGGCGGCAAACTTGAAATCACAGTTGGCAAAGCATGTAGCAGCGCTATAAGCTGTTGATCGTCTACAAATTTAAAACTCCTTCAGTTTTTGCTGAAGGAGTTTTTTTTTGTTTTCTAATTTGTTCGATTATTTAACAGGCGCAGGCACCAACGAACTAAAATCTCCGTTATTTCGCGCAATATCACGTACAATAGAAGATGAAATATGCGAATATTGCGGACTGCACATTAAAAAGACCGTATCGACTCCGTTTACCAAATCATTGGCTTGCGCGATCGTTTGTTCGTAAGTGAAATCGGTTGTGTTTCTTAGACCCCTAAGGATGCAGGTCGCTTCTTGTTCTTTGCAAAAGGCTGCAGTAAGGCCTTTATAGCTCATGACCTTAATTTTGCTATTTCCGGCAAATGCTTCAGAAATAAAAGCCATACGCTCCTCAAGTGACCACATATATGTTTTCGCTTCATTAACCCCTATTGCCACCACGATCTCGTCAAAAAAGGGTAGCGCTCGTTCAATAATATCGACATGCCCCAGCGTAATGGGGTCGAAGGATCCGGGAAATACAGCGCGCTTCATAGGATAAAGATACTTAGTTTTTTGCAAATGCCTCTTCAATAAGGATTCCGAAGAACTCGGTCAAGCTCATGCCGGCTTCCTTGGCTTGTTTTGGGATAATGCTTTCCTTTGAAAGACCCGGAGTGGTGTTAATCTCCAAGAAAAAGGGTTTGCCTTTTTGAAGGATGAACTCACTGCGCGTCACGCCTTTCATATTCAGCAATTTGTAGATTCGCTTCGCTTCAGCTTTCACGATCTCTGTTTCTTCTTCTGAAATGCGAGCGGGAGTGATCTCTTGAGATTTACCCAAATATTTCGCTTCGTAATCAAAAAAGTCATTTTCTGAAACGATCTCGGTAACCGGAAGCACGATCACTTCATCATTGTGTGTGTAGACCCCTACCGAAACTTCTACGCCAATAAGCGCGGTTTCGATGATGATTTCGTGATCCTCTTCAAAGGCCTTTTCAATGGCCGGAAGCAATTGCTCCATATCGTGGACCTTGCTTACACCAAAACTGGAACCGGCCCTGTTTGGCTTCACGAAACAGGGAAGCCCAACGATCTTTACAATTTCCTCTTTATGAATATCATTTCCTTTATTGAGGTAGTAGGATTTGGCACAGGAAACGCCAAAGCGTTGTAATACCGAAAGACAATCCCGTTTGTTGAAACTAAGTGCAGCCTGATAGAATCCGGTGCTGGTTTGAGGGATGTTCAAAAGCTCCCAATAGGCCTGTAAATATCCGTCCTCCCCGGGGGTACCGTGAATGGTATTGAAGACAGCATCCGGAATGATCGTTGTTCCATTAACCGTAAAACTAAAATTAGATTTATCGATCGCATGTTTCGTACCTTCCGGAGACAGATAGAACCAGCCTTCCTTTAGAAGGTGAACAGGGTAGACGTGATAACGCGAAGTGTCAAGTGATTCACAAACCACACCGCCACTCAACAAGGAAATCTCAAATTCACTGGAATAGCCGCCCATAGCGACTGCAATATGTTTCTTTGCCATAACAAAAATGTAAAACCAACGTTTAACAAAAATATCACTAATCAATAGAACTATACTAACTTTAGGTTTTATATTTTTGTCCTGTTAACTACAATATATGTCCTTTTTTAAATTCCTGTTCACCAAGACCTTTTTAAAACAATTGCTCTATGCGGTTTTGGTGCTTATCGTTTTATCTTTCTTGATCTTATGGTGGCTTCGCAGCACAACCAACCATGGTGAAACTATCGAAGTCCCAAACCTCGCAAAGATGTCATTGGACGATGTTGAAGCACTTTTGGATGAGAACGATCTGCGGTTCGAAATTCTTGATTCCGCCAATTACAACCCCGATTTCCCAAAATATTCGGTTATTGAACAAATTCCAAAGGCAGGTAAATTTGTAAAGGAAGACCGTAAAATCTATCTATACCTTAATCCGTCAGGCTATCGTAAGGTCGAGGTGCCCCCGGTGGTTGGAAAAACACGCCGACAAGCAGAGCCTACTTTGCTAGCGATGGGTTTCAAGATAGGGAAAGTAAGTTACCGGCCTTATATTGCCAAAGACGAAGTATTAGAACTGAGGCACAAAGGCGAAAAGTTGGAGCCCGGGACCGAGCTTCAGATCACCGAGGTGATCGACCTTATTCTTGGAGATGGTTCAGGAAGCTTGCGGCAAGAGGAAGACACGGACGAGATCGAGGGTCTTTCCGAAGAAGGCACCGAAACAGAAATCGAAAATGAAGGAGATGGCGAATGAACTCATTGAAGATCCCGAAAGTGATGATCTGTTTGAACATTATCGCTTTGTAGCAGACAAAGGACAACAGCCTTTGCGGGTGGATAAATATCTCATGAACCGTGTGGAGAACGCCACGCGCAACAAGATCCAAAAAGCAGCCAAGGACGGCAATATTTATGTGAATGATGTCGCGGTGAAATCCAGTTACAAAGTAAAAGGTAACGATATTGTCACCGTCCTTTTCGAGCATCCTCCTTACGAGTATCTCTTGGTCCCTGAGAACATACCCATCGATATTGTTTATGAAGATAATGAAGTGCTTGTGGTGAACAAACCAGCCGGAATGGTGGTACATCCCGGCCACGGTAACTACAGCGGAACTCTTATCAATGCGCTTACCTATCATTTTGAGAATCTCCCCAACAACAGCAGTAACCGCCCCGGCTTGGTACATCGCATTGATAAAGATACCAGCGGATTGTTGGTCATAGCCAAGACCGAAGAAGCAATGACGCACCTTTCGAGACAATTCTTCAATAAATCGACCGAACGGGAATACGTGGCATTGGTATGGGGAAATGTAGAAGAGGATGATGGTAAGATTGAAGGAAATATTGGCAGGCACCCAAAGAATCGATTGCAAAATACCGTTTTTGAGGGGGACGAAGCCGAGAAAGGTAAACCCGCTGTAACCCATTATAAGGTACTAGAGCGTTTAGGTTATGTAACGCTGGTTTCCTGCCGATTGGAGACCGGAAGAACCCACCAGATCCGAGTGCATTTGAAACACATTGGACATACCCTGTTTAATGATGAACGCTATGGTGGTGAAAAAATATTGAAGGGCACCAGTTTCAGCAAATACAAACAATTCGTCGAGAATTGCTTCAAGTTATTGCCCAGACAAGCTTTGCATGCCCGTACGCTGGGTTTTGAACATCCGGTGACGGGAAATATGCTTCGGTTTGAAGCTCCAATCCCGGAAGATATGGAACAATGCCTAGAGAAATGGCGACAGTACGCCAAGCATGTGATTGAGTGATTAGCCAATCGTATGAGACCATTGAAACTATCAATGCGGAGTACCATTAAATTATCTGTTTCTTACTATTTTTGAAAAAAGCATTCGTTATGAAAATTGTCGTCTCTCCGGCCAAATCTCTTGATTTTGAATCTACCTTACCCACAACACGTGGGACACAACCCAAATTCTTGGAACAGGCCGAACAGCTCAACTCAAAATTAGCCAATAAATCGAAGAAAGCCCTTGGCGCGCTTATGGGCATCAGCGATTCGCTCGCCGAGCTCAATTACAATCGTTATAAGGATTTTTCAACACCGTTCACCAAAAAGAATGCCCGTCCGGCGGTCTATGCGTTTGCAGGCGACGTGTATCAAGGTTTGGACGCCCATTCCATTCCTGACAGTAAGATCGATCTGTTACAGGACACCCTTCGCATCTTATCGGGAATGTATGGGATGCTTCGTCCCTTGGATCTCATGCAACCCTACCGTCTTGAAATGGGAACCGACCTTAAGATCAACAGAAAAAAGAATCTTTATGAATTCTGGGGTGACACTATTACGAATGCGCTTAATGAGGAATTGGAGGAGAACGAGCTTTTCTTAAACCTTGCGAGTCAGGAATATTTTAAGGTGATCAATACAAAAAAACTAAAAGTACCTGTGGTCTCACCGGTATTTAAAGACTTTAAAAATGGAGAGCTAAAGATTATCTCTTTCTTCGCGAAGAAAGCAAGGGGAAGTATGGTGCGGTATATTATTGATCATAACACCAAAACCCTGCGTGGCCTGAAGGGCTTCGATTACGACGGATATGCCTACAGCGAAAAGTATACAGAGAACGAGAACGAACCCGTATTCATTCGGTAATTGGTTTAAATGTCTAAGGCGTTACAAGAAGATTCGATTTTCCACCATGTCCATCCCTATGAGCCCTTTATTCCAAAAGGGACCAAAAAGCTTATTGTAGGTACGTTACCTCCACCGCGTTTTACGACCGGAGCATTAAAAGAAGGCGATGTAGATTTTTGCTACGGAAGTCGGGACGGTCAACTTTGGCCTATTCTGAATGCCATCTTTGAACTGGATCTATGTTTTGAGACTACAACTGAAGCAGTGAAGCAGCGAAAACGATTCCTGATTGACCGGGGCATCGGGATCTCCGATATTATTGCTTCTGCAAAACGCGAAAAGATCGATGCTTCCGACTTGGGAATGCAGGATATAGAACTTCGGGACCTCGTAGCCATCCTCAAGCAATATCCTTCTATTGATACGTTGCTCTTCACAGGCGGTAATAGCAAGAATGGACCGGAGTATCTCTTCAGAAGGTTATTAAAAACCTATGGCATCTCATTAGAACTTCTTTCTTCCAAAGTTCCCAGAATACATCGTTTTGTACTTCCAAATACTTCCCGTGAGATTAAGACCGTATCCTTAACAGCCCCTTCCGGCGCCGCAAACCGGGCTGTTGGGAGTTTGGCTGCTTTTAAAGAAATGAAACAACAATTTCCCGAAAAAACGACTGTAGATTTTAGAATAATGCAGTATCGGCCTTTCTTCTAAGAATGTTAAAATAAAGTAAAATCTTACAGATACAGGGGTTCTGGTTTTTTAAAGGCCTGCAGGTTTGTTATTTTTACAAATAGTAATAACCTAATAAATATAATTCTATGAAAAAGATTTTTACGTTACTTTTTATGCTTACCCTTAGCTTGTCGTTCGGACAAGTATTGAATGAAACTTTCGATGATGCCACGGGATTCACGACCAGTTCCGGGTTCTTTTCAGATGGAACAGGGGATTATTTTGGTCTTGCCGTAGCCGATGATTGGGGTGCGGGAACCACACCTACCCAGCTAAAAGCCTATACCGGTTTTACAGGTGCTTTCCTTACTGGAATGGATCTGGACGGTGAAGGTGCTACTTTACCGATCGTGATCGATTGGACCGGACTTGATATTACCGGACTCGGAAGCCTTACATTTAATGGAGAATTCGCAGAGTTCTTCGATACTCCGGGCGATATAGATCCAAATGATTTTATTATTGTTCAGTATCAGATCGATGGGGGCGGTTACCAAAACTTGATCGCATTTGAAGGTGCAGATTTTAGTACATCCGTCAATGGGATTTTTAGAGAAGATACTAATTTCGACGGAGAAGGTGACGGTGCTGCCTTGGGCGATGCTGCTGCTAATTTTATGAAAATGATCCCGGGTGCCGGAACAACCTTGGATCTAAGAATGACCGTTTCTGTTGATTCCGGAGATGAGGATTTTGCTGTCGATAATTTTGTGATCACAGGAACTCCTACCTCCGATACTACACCTCCTGTAATTACCTGTCCGACCGATATCATGATGGACAACGATGCAGGAATTTGTGGTGCCATAGTGACCTTTGCAGATGCTACGGCTACAGACGATACAGATCCGAGCCCTTCGGTCACTCAAACGGCAGGTCCTGCCAGCGGTTCAGAATTTCCGGTGGGGGACACGGTTATTGAATTTACCGCCACAGACGCATCGGGTAATTCCAGCACCTGTACATTTACGATAACTGTTAATGACGTTGAGGGGCCAATGATTTCGTGTCCGTTGGATATCACTGTAGATAACGATCCAGGGCTTTGTGAGGCTGTGGTAAACTATGCGATCCCTACAGCAACAGATAATTGTCCGCAACCACCAACCCCAGGTACTTTAGGTACTTTGTTTACAGGTGGTAATGGTTCATTTGGTAACATGTTCGATATAAATGCGCTAAGCAATGTTGTAATCAACTCGTTTGATGTAAACATGGACAATGGTGCTGTTTTAGACGTGGATGTCTATGCAAAGGTAGGTACTTGGGCAGGATCTGAGGATACCCCGGGTGATTGGACCTTGATAGGGACTGCAACCGGTGTAGTGTCTAACGGAGACGGTGTTCCAACACCTTTAAATTTATCACTTAATTATTCCATTCCGTTGGGTGAGACCCACGCATTCTACGTAACGCCAACTAATGGAACAACCGGGCAAGGATTTAATTATACCAATGGTACCACTACCGGAGCTGTATTTGCGAGCGATGCCAATATCGAGTTTTTGGAAGGAGCAGCCAAAGCGTTCCCTTGGACGGGTACTACATTCGCTCCACGTATCTTCAACGGAAACATTATATATGAAACCGGAGGATTGAATGTACAATTGGTTTCAGGATTGGGAACCGGGGCGACATTCCCGGTAGGAACAACCACAGAAACCTATGAAGTTACAGATGCTTCAGGAAATACCAGTACTTGCTCGTTCGATGTGACGGTGGAAGATGTGGAAGCACCGGTAATTATGTGTCCTGCAGACCAGACTGTGACGGCAGATGCATCTGGCACCTATACAGTGCCGGATTACTTAGGCGACGGAATCGCAACGGTCACTGAGAATTGTACCGCCGATCCTACAGTGGTTCAATCACCGTCGCCGGGTACCATGGTTACAGCCGGGACCACATCGGTTTCGATTATCGTCACGGACGATGCCGGTAATCAAGCTGTTTGTGTATTCAATTTGATGGTGGAGCCAAGCCTTGGCGTTGACGACGTAGCTTTGGCGAACGTCAGCATGTTCCCTAATCCGGCTTCAGGTACGGTTCGTGTAAATACTGCAGTTGAGAATATTTCAATATTCAATGTGCTAGGACAAAAAGTATTGGTATCGACATCCAACACTTTTGATGTAAGTAATCTTCCTTCAGGTTCGTATCTTGTAGAGATTACTGCGGAAGCCGGAACGGCAACAAAGCAGCTTATCGTCGAATAAGCGACGTCTTGTTATATTAAAAATCCTCCCTTTTTTAAGGGAGGATTTTTTTTATGCGAGCTATTTAAAAAAGTACACCGGTTAAAAAGTAAAAATCTTTAACGGTGCGTTGTTACTTACAACCATATAGTGCGGCACTCCTTTTATGGATATCACTGTCATATCCTTTGCATCCCAATGTATATAAGGATCATATGCTTCGGAATAAGAGAAACCACCCTTCCCGTCGCCCAATAATACGTAGCCGTAATTGCTGTCATAACGAATGGTCTCTACTTCGGCATCGTAGATAGCACCTATACCCATAACGTCCATGTTTCCGTCGCCATTATAATCCTTAGGAAGGAAAGCCATGGTGGGCCCCAGTTGCGCTTCATTGGGCAATTTGTGAAGTTTAAATACGCCGTTCCCTAGATTTTCGGCATACATGCTTTCAAAGACGTGGGCTACGAGCTTATACGCATCCTTTAGCCGGTCTTCTCCGTAAATGTCCTTCATTTCCAAACTGGCAAATTCTTTAAAGGTCTGTATCTTTTCCAATAAGAAAGGATTCTGCTCACTACTGCATTGTTTTCCTCGAACAGGAACCAATCTTCCGTCATTGATCTTACTTAGGGCAACATCGAAGCTTCCGTTATTGTCAAAATCTTTACCGTAAATGTATATAGGCTTGTCTTTCTTGGGTTGAAATTTGTTGTTCTTTCCAATATTGCCCAACATGTAATCCATGTCACCGTCACCATCGAAATCGGTTTCAGAAATACTAAACCACCAACCTTCAGCAGTATCAAGTCCACTTGTATTGGTAGATCGTATAAAGCGGCCGTTCGTGTTGTCGAAAAATGTGGGGCCCATCCATTCGCCTATGACCATGAGGTCCAGATCACCGTCACTGTCGTAATCGGTAAAAAGAGCATCTGAAACCATCCCAATGGCTTTCAGGTCCTGATTGGCTGCGGTTATATCCTTAAATGTGCCATTTTGGTTCTCAAGCAAATAGGAATCGGGCGCCATGGGATATTTTTTCGAAACTACATTACCGCCTACAAAAAGATCCAGATCTCCGTCTTTATCTAAGTCTCCGGCAGCGATGCTTTTTCCGGAACCAAGCATTTTAGGAAGTGCATTGGTCTTTTTAAAATTTCCTTTGCCGTCATTAGTATACAAGCGATCCTGAAGCAAGGGATCATTTTCTGAAAGTTCATAACCGGCACTCACCACATAAAGATCGAGGTCGCCATCTGTATCGGCATCAAAAAAGAGTGCATTGGCGTCTTCGTATTTTGCTTCAGATTTCCACAATGCTGTGTTAGCTTCGGTAAAGGTACCATCGCTGTTTTGCAAGTACATGGCTGCGGTCGCGCCGGCTGCATTTCCGACGAAAAAATCGTCCAAACCATCATTGTTAAGATCCCCCGTAACAATACCTGTTCCTTTTGAAGATTGCTTTTGCGGGAGTAAAAGTTGCAGTGAATAGTCGTTAAAATCGTTCTCCTTGTGCGCATAGGAAATACCTAAGCTACTTGGATCGACCTCCTTTTTAAGACGATCTTTGCTTCGGAAAGTGATCGATTCTTCCGTAGCGGTAGTGTAAGAAATTGCGATACGCTGGTTGGCCTTTACATCACTCACTTTAGAGACTTTGCCGTCGGGCCATGCTACCAGAACTTCGGTTATTTCGGGGCGATCTCCCAAGCCGAATTGCAATACTTTGGAAACAGAAGACTCAAAACCTCTTGTAAGGTATTGCTCTTGGATTTGCGCATCGTTTCCTTGTTTGAGGATCACTTTGGCGCCAATCCCCAACGGATTGGTAGTAGGGCCGGTAAGTGCGACTTGTAGGTAATTGTGGTTTGCATTGTTCCTATAAATTCCGGCGGGATCATATAGATTGTTGGTGATGAGGTCAAGATCCCCATCGTTATCCAAATCTGCATAGGCCGCACCGTTGGAATATCCCGGGTCGTTCAGTCCCCATTCTTCGATCCTTTTTGAGAACGTAAGATCCCCGTTGTTCTTATAGATATAATTGTTTATTCTTTCTGAAGGGATCATATTCAGAACTTCTTCCAATTGCATGGCTTTTCCGCTTTGCATGATGGCATAGAGTTGTTTTCGCACATCCTGATTGGTGTAATCTTTATCAACACCATTGGTCACGAAAAGGTCCTTATGCCCATCGTTGTCGAAATCAGCGATCAAAGGTGCCCAGCTCCAGTCGGTTTTTGTGACACCGCTCATTTGCGAGGTCTCTTTAAATTTTCCTTTACCTGTATTGTATTGAAGTGTGTTCGCCATATACGCATGGTGATATCCAATATCAACCATGGTAAGAAAACTTTGGGTATCCATGGAAGCCATATTCTCCTTGCTGCGGGCATAATTTTCCGAAAGCATATCGACCGTGATGAGATCCGGGTAAAGGTCGTTGTTTAGATCTGCATAGTCCGATCCCATGCTGTTAGTAGAAATATGGTCGAATCGGCTTAAGATCTCATCTTTGAATGTTCCATCTTTCCTGTTGATGTAGAGTATATCCGGTTCCAGGAAATCATTGGCCACATAAATATCCTCCCAGCCGTCTTCATTGAAGTCGGAAATTACGGCGCTCAATCCCCAAGCTTTGTTGTAAAGACCGGCCTCACGGGTCACCTTGGTGAAGCGGTTTCCGTCATTACGGTACAAGTGATCGCTGGTGGTCTCTTCTATTTGTCGTTGAATGTCTCCACTAATGGTTCCATTGTTCTGAAAGTCATAGCGGTGGTTTACCACATATAGGTCTAGATCGCCATCCTTGTCATAGTCCAAAGGATAGGCTTGAGTGCTGTATCCGGGATCATCAAGGCCCCAGGTCTTTGCTGCTTCACTGAAGGTTCCGTCCTTCTGATTTATAAAAAGAAGGTTTCGTCTTACATCATCATCCTTTAAAGATCCGGCCTTACACACATAAATGTCTAAATATCCATCATTGTTGATATCCAACATGGTAACCCCGGTGGAAAACCCGGAATAATCTTGGGCTTTGGCTGTAACAGTGATATCTTCAAATTCAAAGTTACCTTTATTCTTGTATAGTTTGTTAGGGCCGAAGTTGGAAACGAAGTAAATATCCTCCAAACCGTCATTGTCAATATCTCCCACAGCCACGCCGGCACCGGTGTAGATATACATATAATTCATAAAGTTGAAGTCCACCGTTTGTGTGATCACATTTTTGAAGGTAATCCCGGATTGATCTTCTGTGATTTTAGTAAAAAGAGTATCCGCACCATCGGTAAGCGTGCCGTCTTTTTTTGCTTCGGAAGGAGATTCCGAGCAACTAAAAATAATAAGTAAGAAAAGAGAGAAGAAAAATTTAGTATTCATAGGAATCGGTTTAACGATATTTTAACAAATATAGAAAAAGGATTTATTGCAATAGATTGATCCTTTCAAAAAATATGAGGTTGTTAACTTACTATTTGTCGGGAATTTAAGTTAGTTGTCGAATTTATCTGTTTAGAATAATTTTTTTTTTTGGAGATGAAAAATTGTAGTACCTTAACATCGTTTTAACAACATCAAATTAATTTAAATTATGAATTCATGAAAAAAATTACTTTAATCTTTTTAATGCTGATTGCAATGTGTTTCACATGGCAATCGTATGCACAAACGTATTCGGCGACACCCGGTACGCCCATTACCACCACGGGTAATGTGACGTATACAAATGTTATAAATGTGCCGGATAACATTATTGTTGCAGACTTAAATTTAGATCTTGACATTGCCCACACGTGGGTTGGTGACTTGAGGATAACGCTGCAAGGACCGGATGGTACAACCGTTACGGTTTTAGATCGTCCCTTAAATGGTACAGGTGGATGTTCTCAGAACAACATCGATGTGATCTTAGATGATGCTGCCGGGTCGCCGGTTCAGGGTCAGTGTGTAACTTCTGCATCTACTACGAATCCTCCAACTACTTGGGCGATTTCCGGTACACGTACTCCGGCTAATCCACTCTCCGCATTTAATGGGAAAAGTACCTTAGGTAACTGGACGTTATCTATTACCGATTTAGCAGGTGGAGACGGAGGAAATTTTCGTGCTTGGGCTTTTACGGTTGTAGGTTCGGTGGGATTCCCTCCAATGATCGCTTGTCCGCCTAACGCGACGGCCAACACCGATCCGGGTCAATGTTCGGCGGTGGTGAACTTTACACCTGCCGTTGCTATTGACGCAGAGGACGGTCCTATTCCAACCACCCAAACCATGGGACCTGCCAGTGGTAGTGCATTCCCAACAGGGGTGACCGTTGTGGAATTCTCAGCGACCGACAGTGATGGAAATACGTCTACCTGTCAGTTCACGGTAACTGTGACCGACAATGAGCCACCTGTGGCTGTATGTCAGGATATCACGATTGAATTGGATCCTGTAACCGGTACGGCTTCGATTACTGCAGCCGATATCGATAATGGATCTTCAGATAACTGTGGTATCGTATCGTCAACGGTTACACCAAACATGTTTACCTGCTCTAATGTTGGAGACAACACAGTAACTTTAACTGTTACTGATGCACAAGGAAATTCGACCATGTGTACCGCCATTGTTACTGTTGAAGACAATACCGCACCTGTGATCGTTTGTCAGGGAGAGCCGGGTATTGTTTCTGTAACAGAAGATTTCGAGGCTGCTACGATTCCTGCTGGATGGTCGACTGTTGTGGTATCTGGTGGTTTTGATTGGGAATTTGGTTCTGGTGTGATGCCTGGTGGAGCAGACTTTCCTACCAATGCGGCTATTTTTGACGATGACGCTGCAGGTGGCGGTGAATTAGATAACACAGTGCAACTTTTATCTCCTGTATATGATATTACCGGAGCTATAACAGCGAATCTGTCATTTGATTACTCTATGCAGGTATTTGTGACCTCAGGTACTTTTGCAGTTGATGTTTGGGATGGTGCCGCTTGGCAACAAATATTGTTTACAGATGTAGATACTGCGCCTACTAATTCTGGCGTACTAGATATGCTTCCTTTTGCAAATGCCGATTTCCAAGTACGTTTTACCTATGATGACGAAGACGACTTTGCATGGGGGGCCGGTGTAGATAACTTCCAATTGGATTATGAATTGGCTACATCACCACCGTTTGACGTAGTGTTAGATGCGAGCGGAAACGCTACGATCGATGCGTCCATGCTATTGTCTAGTGTTACAGAAGCATGTAGTTTTATAGTAACTGTGGGCGGTCCTGCTTCTGCAATGAACGTGACCGAATGTGGTAATGCGCCGGAAGGAATTCCTGCCGGAGCGCCTGGAACAACTTCCGGACCAATGAATCCATCTATCGCTACCGTAGCAGATGCAGGAGTTATTGGAACTGATTATACCTTCGGAAATATAGAGGTGAACATTCAACATACTTGGGCATCGGATATTGATATGACACTCACATCTCCTAACGGAACGACAGTAGATGTGATGCTCGATGATGGTGGAAGCACCGGATTGGATACCGCAGCGACCCTAGTGTTCACAGATACCTCTGCCAACTTGGTCGATGATTTTAATGATGCAGCATCCATTCAGCCTGATTTCCAAGCTGAAGGTGGATTGTTCAATACTGTATTCGCTGGTGAGTCTATCACTGGTGACTGGACCTTGAATATTACTGATGATGCCGGTGGTGATTCAGGAACGTTGAACAGCTACTGTATTACCTTTGCGCCTATTGTTGATACTACGGTTAGTTTTGACTGCTCACAATTAGGAGAGAATCAAGTGGAAGTATTTGTTACCGATAACAGTGGAAATTCTACTAGTTGTATCGCTACCGTAAACGTGATCGATGCAACAGCACCGGTAATTACCTGTGTGGGCCCAACGATCCCAATCCTTATGGATACTGTGTCTGATACGCCAGCATTGGCGATTCCGGATAACGATCCTGTAGGTGCTTCTACCACGCTTACTGTGGCAGATGATTTTACAATCACAGATTTGAACGTGGATATGGATATCACCCACACATGGGTAGGAGATCTTGTAATTACCTTAGAATCACCTGCCGGTACAACAGCTGTTCTAGTTGATAGAATGGGTACTACCACAGGTGGTGTTGGATGTTCTTCAAACGATCTTGAGATCACTCTTGATGATGAAGCTACATTGCCAATTGAAGATGAATGTCAAGCTGGACCTCCGGCTGCTTCAGGTTCTTTTACACCAAACAACCCACTTTCTGTATTCGATGGAGAGAGCACTGTTGGTGACTGGATTCTTACAATAACCGATAACGCAGGTGGAGATACCGGAACATTAAATTCTTGGGGTCTTACCTACAGCTATGAAGGTACACCTACATTAGCATTCCCAATCCTATTGGGTGCTGACGGAACTGCTACTATAGATCCCTTAGATCTTCTAGCAACGGTGGATGAAGCTTGTGGTATTTCTACAGCAGCTGCGGACATTACCATGTTCGACTGTTCAGATATTGGAAGCATTATCGATGTAACCGTGTTTGTTTCTGACGCAAGTGGTAATATCGCTTCTTGTGTTGCACAAGTAGAGGTATTCGACCAATTGGCACCGGAGATCACCTGTCCTGCAGACCAAACGGTAGATCCCGGAGCAGACAACCTGTTCTACACCGTACCGGATTACTTCGCCACGGGTGAAGCTACGGCCACGGACAACTGTACCGATCCTGTAACGATCACCACACAAGACCCTGCTGCCGGCACTCAGTTGGCCGATGGTGTTTACACGGTGACCCTTACCGCCGAGGATGAATACGGAAACGTAGCTACTTGTAGCTTCGAGTTGACTGTTGAGACCGTTCTTGGTGTGAACGATACGTCCTTAGACAATGCAATTGTGATGTATCCAAACCCGGCACGTGATATCTTGACCATCTCCAACACCTCGAACATCGTTCTTGAGAAAGCAACGATCTTCGATATCAACGGTAAGCGCATCAACACGATCGACCTTCGCGGTATGCAAGGGGAGCAAGTGATCGATGTATCTGCCTTGGCATCCGGAGTATATGTAGTAGAGATCGCTAGTGAGCAAGCAAGCGTTGTAAAACGACTCATTAAAGAGTAA
>NZTP01000060.1 GCA_002696485.1 Altibacter sp.
ATAAAACATAGTTAGTTGGTTGAAACTAGATCCTAAAGGTAAGTACAGGAATATCCGAATGATTTGCCAGGTCCTCGCCTACACTTCCGAAGAAGAAATGCGCCAATCCTTTTCTACCATGTGTCGCTAGTGCGATCGCATCGGCGTTTATTTTATTACTGTAGCTGAAAACACCGTCTTCCACCGAATAGTCTGCGACATAGACAACATTGTCAAGAGCATCTAAATTGCCAAGATCGGCTTGGTACAGAAATTCTCTTACTTTTTCTTCGATCTCCGACGTGCTTCTGAAACGTTCGTTTGGCAGATTGACATGCAGTAAATACACATTAGTATCAAATCCTTTAAAGAGCTTCATGGCTTTTTGATAGGCGCGGATGCTTTCCTTTTCAAAATCACAAGCGAATACCACATTCTCCAACAAGAATTGTTTAGGGTTGCCTTTAATAACGAGTACCGGAATTTCAGAAGTTCGTACCACTTTCTCGGTATTAGAACCAACAAACACCTCTGTGAGCCCACTAGTGCCATGAGAACCCATCACAATGAGATCGGCTCCGTGCTCCTTTGCGACATCGTTGATCTCGTTGAAATTTTTATAATTATAGACCGTGTCTGTTACGTTAACATTGGTAAGATAGTCTTTGTCCAAGAACTCCTCAAATCGTTTTTGTGCCAATTTCAAATAGTACATGGCCTCATAGACCTCCTTAGATTCGTTCTTATTGATGACCGCTTCCGAAAGCCCCATCATGTGCAATGCGATGATCTCGGCGTTTTGAGATTTGGCAATGGAAGCGGCAGCTTCAAGTGCATATTCTGAATATTCTGAAAAATCGACTGGAACTAAAATTTTTTTCATGCGTTTGAGTTTAGTGAGCCGTAAAAGTGGCCTTGCGTTTCTTTAATTGTTTTTGTAGGTCGGATATGGTATTCTTCACCGCCAGTTCATAATTCTTCTCGGTAGAACCGGCAAAAAGTCTGGGACCCGGAGCACTTAATTCTATCTCACAGCTATGCACGGTTCCCGAAGCAGTATCAGCCACTTTAAAATAGACTTCGGCATTGATTACCCATGGAAATTTAGCCGCAAGTTTCTCGAGCTTTTTGGTAGCATAATTGGACATGGTTTCGCTGGTAGGGATCTTAACAAATTGGATTCGAATGGTCATACTAGACATGTTTACTTTATACACCATAAAAGTATTTCAGAAAAGAGGAATATAAAATGATAAATATCATACGATTGCTATGGCACGAACTCAATTTGAATTCCTGTATAAAAAAACAGCCCGGCGAGAGCCGGGCTGTTTCTAACAATCAATCAACCAAAACGATCCTGACAGGCCTCACCCTGACCGGATGTAATCATTACAGTAAGGTCGTTGGACATACGTACTCCGATTTGGGCACATCGGTTTTTGAAATTTCCTGAAATCCTCCAATAACGTCCTTGACATTGTCCCAACCCCGTTGTTTTAAGATGGAGGCAGCGATCATGCTTCGGTAACCTCCGGCACAGTGTAACAACATGGGTTTGTCTTTGGGAAATTGCGATAGATTTTCGTTTATCCTATTCAGCGGGATATTAACCGCACCAATAACATGCTCGGCATCGAACTCACTCTTTTTCCGAACATCGAAAATGAGCGAACGGTTAGAGCGGTATTCCGCTTCAAAGGTTTCCGGAGAGATTCTTTCAATAGTATCTACTTCTTTCCCGCTTTTTTTCCAACTCTCAAACCCTCCTTTTAAATAACCAATTGTGTGGTCGTACCCTACTCTGGATAATCGCTGCAACGCTTCTTTTTCGGTTCCCGGATCGGCGATGAGCAGTATCTCTTGCTTTACATCCGGAATCATCTCGCCCACCCACATGGCGAAGTTTCCATTGAGACCAATATTCACAGAATTAGGGATGAATCCTTTGGCAAAATCTTCGGGTTTACGGGTATCCAGCATTAAGACAGCAGACCCGTTTGCGGCTGCTTCAAAAGCCTCAGGGGTCAACGGTGTTTTGGCACGTTCTATCACCGTATCTAAGGATTCGTATCCCTTGATGTTCATTAAAACGTTTTGCGGAAAATAACCGGGAGGGGTGGTAAGCCCTGTAAGTAGTTCCTTTATAAACTCTTCTTTCGTCATATCGGGACGCAGCGCATAATTCACTTTTTTCTGATGCCCCAGGGTATCGGTCGTTTCTTTACTCATCATTTTACCACAGGCCGAACCTGCACCATGGTTGGGGTATACAATGAGTGCATCATCAAGGGGCATGATCTTGTTCCGTAGGGAGTCGTACAGATGTCCCGCCAACTTCTCTTCAGTAAGCTCGGAGACAACATGCTGTGCAAGGTCCGGGCGACCCACATCGCCAATAAATAAAGTGTCGCCTGTAATGATGCCGTGTTCTTTTCCGGTCTCATCGATAAGTAAATAGGTTGTGCTTTCCATGGTATGGCCGGGAGTATGGATCGCTTTCACACGGTAGTCTCCCACTTCAAAGATCTGCCCGTCTTCGGCGATAAATGCATCGTATCCGGGTTTTGCAGTAGGCCCAAAAACAATCGTAGCATTGGTCTTTTTCTTCAAATCCAAATGACCGCTAACAAAGTCGGCGTGGAAGTGTGTTTCAAATACATATTTTATCCTGGCATGATCCCGTTTCGCACGATCGATATAGGGTTGCACTTCGCGTAAGGGGTCGAATATCGCTGCTTCACCGTTACTTTCTAAATAATAGGCTGCATGCGCTAAGCATCCTGTATATATTTGTTCGATTTTCATAGTAATAAACTTTTAATGGATACCACAAAGATAGTAGCATCTATTGTAAACCACAGTAACTTTTGTTACACGAAGTTTACAGGAAGGCTTCTTTAAGAATGATGTATAATGCCATTGCTAAGACAAACCACCCAAATCCCTTTTTAAGTTTTTTTCCGTCGATAAAGTTGTTCAACCAAATTCCCACAAAGATTCCCGCAATGGATAAGCCGGAAAAACTAAGTAAAAAGGTCCAATTAATATCTAAGTTCTCAATATCGCCGATAAAACCGATAAGTGATTTGATGGCAATGATCAATAAAGAAGTGGCGACCGCCTTTTTCATGGGTAATTTTGCGAGCAACACCAAGGCGGGTATGATAAGGAATCCGCCGCCTGCACCCACCACGCCGGTGAGCAGCCCCACCCCTAGACCTTCAATTATGATCAAGGGATAGTTGAACTGTACTGTAGCGGGTTCGGCGCCTTCTTTTCCATTGGATCGTATCATGGAGATCGCTGCCAGTAACATGATAATAGCAAAAAAGACCATGATGCCCACATTTTTTGTGATCACATGATTACTTATTGTAAACAGTGTTTCAGGAATGGCCGGCACGATGTATTTT
Source organism: Altibacter sp. (assembly GCA_002696485.1). Taxonomy (GTDB): domain Bacteria; phylum Bacteroidota; class Bacteroidia; order Flavobacteriales; family Flavobacteriaceae; genus Altibacter. The sequence continues at coordinate 3,396 of NZTP01000060.1, forward strand.
CGAGTGATATACACCGCAATAAAGGCAGGTATGGAAAATACAATGGCGGTTTTAAAATCGACGAGCCCTTTCTTCATATTTTGAAAAGCGCCCACCAAAGCAGAAAGTCCAACCACAAATAATGAATAGGCTGTAGCCGTTACCGGATTGATGTAAAGCAAATACACAAAGATAGGCACTGTGAGTATGGAGCCGCCGCCGCCAATAAGACCCAAAATGACTCCAATAAACAATGCCCCTATGTATCCTAAAATTTCGGTTATATCCACTTTTTAATCGTCTCTATCTTTGGCAAAAGTAGATGGCAAGATACTATAAAGAAGTAACTATTGTTACAGAGATGTTATAAAGAATTTACTTTTATGCTATTTCTATTGAGTTCGATCTCGCCTAAATTCTCGAGTTTTTTCAACAAGCGGGAGACCACTACCCTAGAGGTATGCAGTTCGTAGGCGATTTCTTGGTGTGTTGTGTGCAGCGTATCCTCTCGAGTTACCTTTACTTTATTCCGAAGGTATTTCAGCAAACGTTCATCCATATTAAAGAACGCAATACTATCTATAGTGTCCAGAAGTTCATTGAAACGATGGTGGTAACTTTCGAATACAAAATTTCTCCAGGATCTATATTTTCCGGTCCATTCTTCCATCTTCTGGACCGGGATCATGATCAATTGCGTATCCAATTCGGCGATAGCACGAATCTCACTTTTGGTTTGCCCCATACAACAGGTCATGGTCATGGCGCAGGTGTCGCCTTTTTCCAAGAAATAGAGCAAAAGTTCATCCCCATCATTATCCTCTCGCAGCACTTTAATCGCTCCCGATAGTAACAATGGCATGGAACGAACGTATTCGCCAATCTCTATAATTTTATGACCTTCGGGTACTTCCTTCAAGACGCCTACATCGGCAATCTCTTCCAGTAGTTCGCTCTCGAATAATGTCCCGTAATTTTCTTTTAATGCTTCGGTCATACGCTCTCGTATTCATGTGTTGTATTATAGTCCACTTCTAGGATCTCCAATTTCAACCAAGTAAAATCTCCCGTTTCCAGTTTCCACATGGCGATACACTTATTGGGAATATTCCGCCCTTTAAATTCCTTATAGGAATCGATGGTAATGATCCATTTTTCTTTTTTGGAATCCTCCGTACCTCCGTAATACCTGTCTGCTTCAAATGTAAGAAGTTTTCCTTCTTCGGAAAAAACAAATAGTCCCGAAACCTCTTTGTCGCCTAACCGAAGCGTAGCCTTTGCCGACCGTGAATCAACTTCTTCCCAACGCACGAATTTGCTTACTGCAAACGATGGATACCAGCACATTTCTCCCAAGAAACGCTGCATTGCCCCCAAATCGATCTTCTCATGAGGCCCTTCTTCCACAACGCGATATAATCCTTCAATACTAATTCGCATTTCACTTTCACTTCGATAAAGTTTATCCCGTCCAAGTAACGTTACCGGTTTAACCATTTGTACGCGTGTAGTCCATACAAATCCGGGATTTACAAGATTGACATACTGATTTGCCGAAAAAGGCATCCAAGAGCCATCGACCGTAGTTTTCATCTCACCGCGCTGCTTGAGTCGGACGGTGTGCGTGATAGGTTTTCCCAAGACTGCCGAATGTGCTAACCATTTTTGTACGCTCACTGGAAGTTCTTGGATCTTTTCGGCTTCAAGGATCGCTCCGGCTTCCACCTTGGTTTCTTCGAATAGGGTTACTACTTCGTTATGGACGTTTTTTGCAAAAAGCATATTGGCTAATGCAGCCGTTGCAAGAACAAACACCAGAATATTTACCGGCGTTCCCCATTTGGCGTCACTCCAATGTAACACAATGAGAACCTGAGACAACAGCACTGCTAGGAGCGCTACGACAGACCAATAATCCTGTTGAAAGATAAGGAGTAAAGCCGCAAGTAGAAAAAGCAAGCATGCCAAGGCCCAAAGCACTCCTGAAGTTGTTGTGACCGAAGCTTGAAACTGATCGATCGTAGCCAGTTTAAATGCTTTTACGAAGCCGATGGCATGGATCAAACCATGTAATGCAAGGAGAAGGACAAATACTGCTTTCATATGCTCGGTCTAGAATGTAGCAGCAATACCAATGCCGAAGCCTATATAGCGTAATGAGCTTTCAACGGGAATATTGGCTATGGTGTAATCCCTGGACAAACTACAATAGCGCAGTTCCGGTCGAAGAAACCAATGCTCCATGAATTCGTACGACATACCTCCTCCTACTTGCCAGCCAAGACCGTGGTCGCTATCTAATACGGTTCCATCTTGATTGTTCTCGAATTCAAAATGATTATAGACCCCTCCAGCATTCACAAAAAATGAAATAGGAGGCGTTCCACGGGGAATGGTCAATTCGAATCCAAAAGTATACCCTGTTTCTTCAAGGTCAATTTTTGGATCTCCAAATGACTGCTCTTCTAATTTAAATTGGTTCCATCCCCAACCACCATATGCCGATAGATGCGGCATGATGTAGTAAGAGACTTTTACTTCAAATCCGAAACCCGTGTTAAGTTCCGCATCATTGATGTCTTCCATAGGAAAGTTGATTCCGGGACGAAATTCGGCCGACCATCGGTTCTGTGATACGGCAATACTGCTGCCTAAAAGCAACAAAGTGAAGCATAGTGTAAACCCTAAGTGTTTCATGGTGAATGTAGTTTAAAGTTAGTACAATGTAGTTCAATGCACTTTCTGCTACCATGATAATGCTCAGTTTTCAGAAAAAACATGACATGATTTAAATCATAGGTAGCATTAGAAAGGTTCTGTAGTTTTATAAGACGTGTACTGTCCTATGTAACATAAGTTGCTGTCATTTATGAAAAGGCACCCTACTTTAGCAATACATACAAATCATTATATATAGAAATTATGGAACTACAAGAAAATGAAATAAGCATTATGCCGCGCATTGGGGATGATGCTCCGGATTTTGATGCAATGACGACGCACGGGAAGTTGAACTTTTCGGAATTTGCAGATGGGAAATGGGTGGTGTTGTTTTCACATCCAGCCGATTTCACACCTGTTTGTACCACCGAACTCAGCGGATTTGCCCAAAGGAAAGATGAATTTGAAGCACTCAATACAAAGTTAATAGGGTTAAGCATCGACAGCATCCATTCACATCTGGCTTGGGTAAACAACGTGAAGGAAAAAACCAATGTCTATCTGGATTTTCCTATTATAGCTGATATTGACATGAAAGTGGCAAAGCTTTACGGTATGTTACAGCCCAATGAGAGTGAAACTGCGGCCGTACGAGCAGTATTCTTTATTGATCCTTATATGAAGATCCGCTTGATCATGTACTATCCTTTGAATGTAGGACGTAACATGGACGAGATCTTGCGCGTATTGGATGCCTTGCAAGTTTCTGATAAAAATAAAGTAGCACTACCTCTTAATTGGAAACGAGGCGATAAGGTGATTGTACCCCCTCCCAAGACCTTGGAAGAAATGGAGGAGCGGATTGCCGATTCTGCTCATGAAAAAATTGACTTCTATCTTGTAAAAAAGGAATTAGTGTAGTTAGCCGCAAACTAATAATACAGAAAAAGTGATCTAACACAGATCACTTTTTTGATTGTAAGGATGATAGGATTTAAAGAATCCTTTTACATCGCTAATGTTGCAAATTGATGCCTGATGCTATCGCCTTCAGGTCATTTTTATTTATTGCCTTCACTTAAACTTCGTTTGGCGCCGCACTAAAAAAAATGCCTAAGGACTATGTCCTCAGGCATCTCTTTGTCGGGATGACAGGATTTGAACCTGCGACCACACGGCCCCCAGCCGTGTACGCTAACCGGACTGCGCCACATCCCGCTACTGAATTGCACAAATAAATGGTTTAAAACCCTATCGGGTTTTTTAGTCGGGGTGGCAGGATTCGAACCTGCGACCTCCTGCTCCCAAAGCAGGCGCGATAACCGGGCTACGCTACACCCCGAAATTTGAAGTGCAAAAATAATTAAATTAAGTCGTTCGCCAAGTAAGAACCGCTTTATTTTATTGGATAATGTAAAATACAATGAAGGACGCTAAGGACTTTCTTGCAATCGTAGGTTAAAATGAATCGATCTTTGATCCAATGTATTGATAAGCATCTATAAGGCAATCCATGCTTTTGCCTACGTTAAGCATAAGATAACGCGCTATGAATCTACTATTACATAGGGATTTTAGTAAGATATAACATGGATTAAGTACGCTATGACAACGCTATAAGTACGCTATAAGTACGCTATAGGTACGCTATAGGTAGTCTATAGGTAGGCTATAGGTATATTATAAATTTAGTATTACGATACTTTGACTATAATAAACCATCATTGCGGCATTAGAATGACCTATACACCGTATATTATCACACACTAACCGCATCCAATCGACTTATTTCTTCGTATATAAAATGTCAGAGACCCTGCACCGAAGTTCTCATTATTCATGCAGGCAGACACCATCCCCCGCAAAAGCCCCGATATATATTGTATCGGGGTTTTTCATTTGTAGTCCATTTTTAGTATCTTTTCATTCAATAAAACGCTATGAAAAAGATCATATATTACACCTTACTACTTCCATTGGTGGTTGCTTGTGCACAACCCAAAAAGAAGAACGATGTGGCCCTTACCACAGAAGCTAGAACCTATTCCATCGAAACCGTAGTGGAAGGCCTTTCGAACCCCTGGGGATTGACATGGCTCCCGGATGGCAGTATGCTGATTACTGAAAAAAGCGGCGAGCTCATCCATTACAAAGAGGGTCAAAAAATACCTGTCACCAATGTTCCCGAAGTCTACAATCGGGGTCAAGGCGGGCTTTTGGATATTGAACTGCATCCCAACTACACCAATAACGGTTGGATCTATATCACGTATGCTTCTTCCGAAGGGGAAGGCGAAGGCGGCAATACAGTATTGATTAGATGTAAATTGGAGAATAATGCATTAACTGCTATTGAACCCTTATATAAAGCGACCCCCAATTCAACACGGGGGCAGCATTTTGGGTCCCGTATTGAATTTGATGATCAGGGTTATGTATACTTTTCTATAGGAGATCGGGGCGATCGAGATACGAATCCGCAGGATATTACACGCGATGGCGGAAAGATCTATCGCCTCCATGATGACGGTCGTATCCCCGAAGATAATCCGTTTGCAGACCAACCTGATGCAAAAAAAGCCATTTATACCTACGGAAATCGCAATCCGCAGGGCATGGACAAACATCCAGAGACCGGAGCTATCTGGATACATGAACACGGCCCCAAAGGCGGTGATGAGATCAATATTGTAGAAAAAGGAGCCAACTACGGTTGGCCGGTAGTTTCGTATGGCGTAAACTACAGTGGCACCAAATTTACCGATGAAACCTCACGACCGGGTATGGTACAACCCATCTACTATTGGGTGCCTTCCATCGCTCCCTGCGGCATGACCTTCGTGACAGGGGATCGGTATCCGGATTGGAAAGGACATTTACTGGTCGGCTCCCTGAAATTCAATTACGTAGAGCTGTTACGGTTGCAAGGCGATAAGGTGATAGATCGTGAGAAGATCGCAGAGGACGTGGGACGGGTAAGAAATGTAAAGCAAGGACCGGATGGTTATATTTATATCGCTATTGAAGGGAAGGGTATCGTTAAAATAATTCCAAACTAAACATGAACAATCTACTTGCATTTGGCATTCTAATAGCGGCTTTGGGAGCCTGTAATTCTTCAGAAAAAAAGAAAACCGCACCTACTTTGCAATCCCGTACTACAACCTTACAAGAACAGGACCCTTTACAAAAGAGCATAGACCGGGGTGCCGCGGTGTACTCAGATTTCTGTATGCAGTGCCATATGGCCGATGGTAAAGGAATCCCGGGTAACTTTCCACCTTTGGCAAATTCCAATTGGCTTAGTGAGAAACGAACCGAAAGCATTCATGCCGTAAAATACGGACAACAGGGAGAGATTACCGTAAACGGCGTGGTGTATAACGGCGTCATGGCTCCCATGGGCCTTAGTGACCAAGAAGTGGCAGATGTACTAAACTATGTGATGAACGCTTGGGGTAACAATCAAACCAAACCGGTCACGAAAGAAGAAGTTGCCGCTGTAGCAAAATAAAGAAAAAACGGACTCCTTCTAAAAGACCAATTCTCATTACCTTTGTCAAAACTAAAATTCTATGCTCATTATTGGCATCGCCGGAGGAACAGGTAGTGGTAAAACGACGGTCGTTCAACAGATCATCCAAGAACTGCCCGCAGATGAGGTATGCGTCATCTCACAGGATTCCTACTACAAAGATACCAGTCACCTCTCTTATGAAGAACGGGTAAAGATCAATTTCGATCATCCGCAGGCGATCGATTTCAACTTACTGGTGCAGCATCTAGAGGAACTTAGAGCAGGAAGATCGTTTGAACAACCGGTCTATTCGTTCGTGGAGCACAACCGTACAGACGAAACAGTGACCACCTATCCCAAAAAAGTGATCATCGTGGAAGGGATCCTCATCCTAACCCATCCGGAGATCAGGGAGATGTTCGACATTAAGGTCTATGTACATGCCGATAGCGACGAGCGTCTTATTAGACGTTTAAAAAGGGATATTGCCGAAAGAGGGCGCGATCTCACCGAAGTGCTTACACGCTACCAAACAACGCTGAAGCCCATGCATCAGCAATTCATAGAACCCACAAAGGAGTTTGCAGATATTATTATCCCGACCAATCGATACAATACGGTTGCAGTCGAACTCATTAGAACCATCATTCATCAAAAACTAGCGTAGTATGGTAAAGTTTTCAGAAATAAAGAATAAAAGATGGGTAAAGATACTGGGCAGTACCTACATACTTATCCTCTTGTTCTTTGTGGTCTGGATGCTGTTTTTTGACACCAATTCCTTTCTTATCCACAAGGAACTGAACGACGATATCGATGCCCTGGAAGAGAACAAGGAATTCTATCAAAATGAAATTAAGTCCGATAAAGCATTTATAGAGAAGATGCAGGACAGCAACGAGATTGAAAAATATGGGCGTGAAACGTATTATTTGAAGAAAGAGAACGAAGATATATTCCTTATTGAACACGAGGACAGTATCCAAGAAAAGAAAAAGAATGAGTAATTTTTTATTTGACGAATTTGATCCTGTTTCTGCCAAGCAGTGGAAACAAAAGATCCAGTATGAATTAAAGGGAGCCGATTATAATGAAGCGCTGGTATGGAACAGTCCGGAGGGGATCGATGTAAAACCATTTTACCATGGTGATGACTTCCCCAAAGGATGTAGCGCCATTCCGGGGACACCCCGGGCGTGGACTATAGGGCAGTCCGTTTTTATAGATGATGAGAAGATCGCCAATACCATTGCACTGGATGCGGTTAACAGAGGTGCGGAAGTTATCTGTTTTACGGCCGAGAAAGAATTTGACATTCCGGCGGTCTTTTCTGAATTTCCTTTCGATACCACCCCTATCTACTTTGAATGGCATTTCCTTTCGGAAGCTTTTCTTTTGCTTCTGAAAGAGTACTTAACCGCCAACAAGGCTAAGGTATATTATAATGTAGATCTTATCGGGAATCTGGCCCGTACCGGAAACTGGTATCATAATCTGAAGCAGGACCATACCATCCTCGACAACTTCCTTCAGCAAGAACCTTCGGAAAACGTTGTAAGTGTCGACAGCCGACTCTACCAAAACGCAGGGGCCACCACGGTTCAGCAATTGGCATACGCTTTGGCACATGCGAATGAATACCTCAATCATTTGTCAGATTCAGATACCATCGCTTCTAATACCTCCATTACGTTTCACGTGGCGGTGGGTTCTAATTACTTTTTTGAGATCGCAAAAATTAGGGCGTTACGCAAACTTTATGGTGCATTAGCTTCAGAATATGGCCTTTCAGAAGTGTGTCATATCACCGCAACCCCTTCCAAACGTAACAAGACGCTCTACGACTATAACGTGAACATGCTCCGTACGACCACCGAATGTATGAGCGCGGTCTTAGGTAGTGCAGATATGGTCCTTAACAGGGCCTACGACGCCCTCTATCACAAAAGCAATGAGTTTGGCGAACGCATCGCTCGCAATCAGTTACTCATCTTAAAAGCCGAAAGTTATTTCGATGCCGTGAGCAATCCGGCAGACGGGGCGTACTATCTGGAGTCACTTACCATGGAAATGGCTGAAAAAGCGCTTGATGTGTTTAAAACTATTGAATCCGGAGGTGGATTCCTCACACAACTTAAAGAGGGAACCCTACAACGTAAGATCAAGGAAAGCGCCGCAAAAGAACAGGCTTTGTTCGACAGCGGAGCCTTGAAATTGGTAGGTACCAATGTCCAACAACATCCCGATGACCGTATGAAGGAAAGCCTGGAGCTTTTCCCTTTTGTGAAGACCAACCCGCGCAAGACCCTATTAGCGCCTATTATTGAAAGGCGGTTGGCAGAAAAAGTAGAACAGGAACGATTGAGCCATGAGTAGAAAGAACATACAACACATCCGTTTAAAACTGTCAGCATTCGACGCTTCGAATGCTAAAACCTTTACAACCGCCGAAGACATAGCGCTTAAGAACAAATACACTCCAAAGGATATTGAGCCTTTGGAACATTTGGACTTTGTTGCCGGTATCGCCCCGAATCTCCGGGGCCCGTACGCAACCATGTATGTACGTCGCCCCTGGACCATCCGACAATACGCCGGTTTTTCGACAGCTGAAGAAAGTAATGCCTTTTACCGAAGAAATTTGGCGGGTGGACAAAAAGGCTTGTCGGTGGCTTTCGACCTGGCAACACACAGAGGGTACGACAGCGACCATCCGCGTGTGGTTGGTGATGTAGGAAAAGCAGGGGTTGCCATTGACAGTGTGGAGGATATGAAAATTCTTTTCGATGAGATCCCACTGGATAAAATGAGTGTGTCCATGACCATGAACGGTGCCGTTCTCCCTATCATGGCTTTCTATATCGTGGCTGCTCAAGAGCAGGGCGTTGCTCCTGAAGCCTTGGCGGGTACCATCCAAAATGATATCCTAAAGGAGTTCATGGTGCGAAATACATACATCTACCCTCCTACACCGTCGATGAAAATTGTGAGTGATATTTTTGAATATACCTCCCAAAAAATGCCAAAGTTCAATTCCATTTCCATCTCAGGATACCATATGCAGGAAGCAGGTGCTACCTGCGACATTGAACTTGCGTACACCCTTGCCGACGGCTTGGAATATATTCGTACCGGACTCAAGGCAGGAATGGATATTGATAGCTTTGCGCCGCGACTCTCCTTCTTTTGGGCGATTGGAATGAATCATTTTATGGAGATCGCCAAGATGCGCGCAGCACGGATGTTATGGGCCAAATTAGTGAAACCGTTTGAACCTAAAAATGACAAATCGCTGGCGCTGCGAACCCATTGCCAAACCAGCGGATGGAGTTTGACCGAACAAGACCCGTTCAACAACGTAGCACGAACCTGTATAGAAGCAGCAGCAGCAGCCTTTGGAGGAACGCAGTCCTTGCACACCAATGCTTTGGATGAGGCCATCGCTCTCCCCACCGATTTCTCGGCACGTATTGCGAGAAACACGCAACTGTATCTTCAGGAAGAAACCATGATCACGAAGACGGTTGATCCGTGGGCCGGAAGTTATTATGTCGAATCGCTCACAAACGATATTGCTGAAAAGGCATGGGCATTGATACAGGAAGTAGAAGAATTAGGCGGAATGACCAAGGCCATAGAAGCCGGTATTCCAAAGCTGCGCATCGAAGAAGCCGCAGCTCGCAAGCAAGCCCGTATTGACAGTGGTCAGGATGTGATCGTTGGCGTTAACAAATACCGCTTAGAAAAAGAAGATCCGCTACAAATACTCGATGTGGACAACCAGAAGGTTCGACTGTCGCAAATGGAGCGATTAGAGTCCATAAAAGCGAAGCGTGATGCAAACTCGGTAGCCGCTGCCTTATCAAAATTAACCCAATGTGCCAAAACAGGTGAAGGAAATTTACTAGCTTTAGCCGTAGAAGCAGCGCAAGTACGCGCGACTTTGGGAGAAATAAGTGATGCGCTTGAAGCCGAATTTGGCCGGTACAAAGCACAGATAAAATCGTTTAGTGGCGTGTATAGAAAAGAGATCAAAAAAGACCCTTCCTTTGAAAAGGCGAGAGCCATGGCCGATGCCTTTGCGGAGGCTGAAGGGCGTCGTCCCCGTATCATGATCGCAAAAATGGGTCAGGATGGTCATGACCGAGGGGCCAAAGTAGTAGCTACCGGTTATGCCGACGTTGGCTTCGATGTAGATATAGGGCCCTTGTTTCAAACCCCTGCCGAAGCTGCCAAACAAGCGGTAGAGAATGACGTTCACATTTTAGGGATCTCCTCCCTTGCCGCAGGACATAAAACCCTAGTGCCGCAAGTAATAGAAGCATTAAAAGACTACGGTCGTGATGATATCATGGTGATCGTTGGGGGTGTGATCCCGGCGCAAGACTATCAGTTCCTGTTCGATGCCGGAGCCGTTGCCGTCTATGGTCCCGGTACCAAGATAAGTGTGGCCGCTATCGAAATGCTTCAAATATTAATGGATTCTGAAGGCGATTGATGGAGTACCTTCTTCGATCACAACGATTAGGACTTCGGAATTGGGAACAGACCGACCTTGCCCCTTTTGCTGAAATGGGTCGTGATCCTGAGGTGATGCGATACCTTCCGAAGCTATTGTCCGAAAAAGAATCGGAAGCGTTTATAGAACGGATGCAGCAGCATTTCCTTACATACGGCTATTGTTATTTTGCAGTAGATCATTTAGAGACCAAAGAATTTATTGGATTTACCGGCCTGATGCAACAGCCTTGGGAAAGCAAATTTACGCCGGCCGTGGATATGGGCTGGCGCTTAAAACGATCGGCTTGGGGAAAAGGGTTCGCTTCGGAAGCAGCGCTGGTATGTCTTGAGGCAGCCCATACGGCGTTTCAGTTAAATGAAGTATACGCTTTTGCCGCACAGGGCAATAGCGCTTCAGAAAAAGTCATGCAAAAGATAGGAATGACGTATGTAGGTAATTTTGAGCACCCAAAACTCGCCAATGACGACAGGTTTGAGTATTGTATAGCCTACCGGAAACGATTTTCAGAAATAAGAGCTGTGCGCGCATAATAGTTGTGGCAGAATACCTTATTTTTACAACACACTTAAACGACAGCAAATGAATTACTCCAAAAAAATGTTACGTGACGATGCCTTAAAAGGAAAAACTATAGTGGTTACCGGAGGTGGCAGCGGATTGGGAAAATCGATGACCACCTACTTTCTTGAATTGGGTGCCAATGTTGTGATCACTTCGCGGAATATCGAAAAGCTAGAGACGGTGAAATCGGAACTCGAAGTCCAGACCGGCGGAAAAGTGCTTCCGGTACAGTGCGACGTCCGTAATTATGAAGAAGTCGAAGCCATGGTGAACGCTTCGGTAGCAGCATTCGGGAAAGTGGATGTACTGCTCAACAACGCTGCAGGGAATTTCATTTCCCCCACCGAGCGCTTATCGGCCAACGCCTTTGATACCATCATTGACATCGTATTGAAAGGAACTAAGAACTGTACCCTTGCGTTTGGGAAACATTGGATCGAAAAAGAAGAAACTAATAAAGTAGTACTCAATATTGTGACTACCTACGCCTGGACCGGTTCTGCGTATGTAGTGCCCAGTGCCACCGCAAAGGCCGGTGTACTGGCCCTTACACGTTCGCTGGCTGTAGAATGGGCCAAATACGGCATGCGATTCAATGCCATCGCACCGGGCCCCTTCCCTACCAAAGGCGCCTGGGACCGACTGTTACCGGGAGATCTGAAAGAGAAGTTCGATCTGGCAAAAAAGGTGCCCTTGAAACGTGTGGGTGACCACCAGGAATTGGCAAATTTGGCGGCCTATCTCGTCTCCGACTTTTCGGCCTATCTCAACGGAGAAGTTGTCACGATCGATGGGGGTGAATGGTTAAAAGGCGCCGGACAAATGAATCTGCTGGAAGAAGTCCCCCCCGAAATGTGGGACATGCTCGAAGCCATGATACGATCCAAGAAGAATAAATAGCACCGCCCGTGGTGGCAAAAACTAAAAAAGGATAATTTGCAGCGCAACCATTTTTAGGCTTTTGGCGTTACAAAAATACCTTGCCATGATACGTTCCAAGAAGAATTAATAGCAAAGCTCGTGGTG
>NZTP01000061.1 GCA_002696485.1 Altibacter sp.
CAAACCACCATTGGTACATCGACCACTGAGGATGGCGACGGCGATATTTGGTTTACCTACAGCGGCACTTCAGGCTATGCCATACAAATACCCAACGGCGACTATCAGGACTACAATGCTTGGGTGATCTGGGACAATACCAACTCCCATCCCGCACTTCAATTTCCTGAAGAAATAGAGGCTACCACAGACGGACATGTGTTTATACGAGGCTCGGGGGTCAATACTTTTATGTATGATAAAGTAGATAACACTTGGACACTGTTCGATCTTTCCAATGGCTTAACGGGTGCCCCCATTTGCCTAACAGGATACGGAACGAAGATGTACATTGGTCATTACCAAGGGATCGATATTTACGAAGCAGGTGCATGGACAACCATGGACCTCACTCCTCAGGGAATTGAACATGTACAGGACATTCAGTTTGACAGCACCAATGCTATGTGGTTGGCCACAACAACAGGACTTTGGAAATACGACGGAAGCACATGGACCAACTGGAACACAACGAACAGCAATATCGCAGCAGACTATGTCACTGCGATCGATATTGACAGCAATGATAGCATTTATATAAGTGCGCATAATACGCAAATCTGGCCGTACTATGGTGGAATTTCTTACTTCGACGGGACGGGCACTACTTTTACCACCTTCCTGGCAGCAGACTCTCCGTTGGCGCACAAGCAAGTGGAAGATATTGAAGTGGATTCCTTCGGAAATATCTGGGCACTCACCCAAAGTGAAGGTTTCAGTATTTACAACCCCAATGGGATCGCCGGTTTTGAATGTGTGGATCGCTCATTGGAACGTCTCCTGAGTGTGCCGGACTTGGCCGCTTCACATAATGGATTGGAAGGGATCAGTTTCCCTAATCCGTTCGAAAAGACAACTACCCTCGCTTTTACAGTCCCCGATTCAAGTCCGGTCACTATAATGGTGCACGATCTATTGGGTCGTGAGATACAACGCAAGGATTTAAAGGAAGTGGTCCCCGGGGAAAACAGAACAGTACTTGACATGACAGGCAAAGAAAGTGGCATTTACTTTTGTACCATTACTTCCGGAAAGCGCAGTATTACACTTAAGCTGATAAAAGAATAAAGGATACTCAGGAATCTCCTGATTTTCCGCCGAACATTACCATGGCGTTAGTGTGCTGCTAGTGGCTGCTTCCAAAACAGCGACAATACCATATACCACACAATGATCACGGGGATCGCTATAAACCGAAGCAACACAATTGCCAACACGCAACCCGCCAGAAAGATATACCGCAAGGCATTCGATTTCAGGTCCCAGCTCTTGAACTTAAGAGCGAATAACGGGAGTTCGGCGTTCAGTAAAAAGCAGCTTACGGCGGTGAGCCCCATAAGAAACCAAGGATGCAACAATACGGAAGCGGCGGCTTCCGTAAATTGAAAATGTAGGATCAACGGAATACTTAGAATAAGCAAGGCGTTCGCCGGTGTGGGTAATCCGATAAAACTTGTCGTTTGCCTCGTATCCACATTAAACTTTGCCAGTCGGTACGCCGATGCAACAGCTATGAGCAATCCTACAAAGGGCAAGTACATACGCAAGGAACTGTTCCAAGCCCCTTCATCGAACATCGTGGTGATGGATAGTTCGGTACCGAAGAAAGACAAATGCAACAACTGGACCATCACCAAGGCAGGTGCCACCCCACTTGTCACAACATCGGCCAGAGAGTCGAGTTCAAGACCTACTTTGCTTTGAGCTTTTAAGAGTCTCGCCGCGAGACCATCGAAGAAATCGAAGAAGATTCCGAAGAAAACAAAGAATGCTGCCGTTACCATATCGCCGGAAATCGCGAATAAAATGGCCACACAACCACATAGCAGATTAAGCGATGTGATGATATTTGGGATCTGTTTTACCATAATTTTTGATCAATACTGTAAAAATAGGAAAGTATTCGCGTCTAACCCTATAATTGTACAATATGTCGCCAAAAATATAGTTTAGTATTCTGTAAAATAGTGAGATATTTGCGCAAAATTAAACGCTTGAAAAAGAAGGCCCTTTTCATTTTATTTTTTATTTCGCTCACCACAGTAGCTCAAACGGTTCGTAAGTACTCTAACGAATTTATGAATATTGGGGTCGATGCGGCTGCTTTCGGAATGGCAAATGCCGTGGTGGCTTCTACCAAAGATGTGAATTCGGTCTACTGGAATCCTGCCGGACTCGTAAATTTGGAAGAAAAGGAACTCTCCCTCATGCATGCTTCCTACTTTGCCAACATCGCAAACTATGATTATGCCGGCTTCGCCATGCCACTTGATAATGAAAGTGCTGTGGGTTTCTCTGTGATACGCTTTGGGGTGGATGATATCCTGAACACAACGCAATTGATCGATGAACAGGGTAATATCGATTATAACCGAATTAGTTTATTCTCTACGGCCGATTACGGACTTACGTTTTCCTACGCCAGAAGGTTGCCGCTTGACGGACTCAATTTTGGAGTGAACGCCAAGGTGATCCGCCGGATCATTGGTGATTTCGCCTCCTCTTGGGGGTTTGGTCTGGATGCAGGCATACAGTTTGAAAAGAATGACTGGAAGTTTGGGCTCATGGCGCGAGACATCACCACTACTTTTAACGCCTGGTCTATTGACGAAGAGAAATTTGCCGATATCGCAGGTGCGGTCGAAGGTCAAAACCAAGAACTTCCTGAAAATACCGAGATCACCATTCCTAAGTTACAACTGGGAGTTGCTCGTACTTTTATATTTCACTACGATTTTTCCTTACTAACGGAAGTAGACCTCAATTTCCGATTTGCAGAGACCAATGACATCGTCTCGACATCCTTTGCCAGCATCGATCCGGCCGTTGGATTTGAATTTGGATATATTGACATGGTCTTTGTGCGTGGCGGCGTAGGGAATTTTCAAAATATAACACAGTTGGACGGCAGTGATTCGGTAGGGTTTCAACCCAACATAGGTGTGGGCTTCAAATACAAGGGAATACAAGTAGATTACGCCTTGACCGATATTGGCGATCAAAGTGCTGCCTTGTACAGCAATGTGTTTTCAGTAAAATTGGATTGGAGCATCTTTAGATGATCCCTTCCGAAGTAATTTAAAAAAGGCCTCTTCCTTTATGAAAAAACTCTACATTCTCGCGTTTTTTTTATTTCTGAAAAGTGCTGTCTTTGCACAATCATTTACACTTTCTGAAGCAGCAGAAGTAAGTATCTTAACAGTAGGTCCCGGAGAGCAGTTGTATGATAAGTTTGGTCATAGTGCCTTTCGGATCAACGACCCTGCCAACGGTATAGACATTGTTTATAACTACGGGGTATACGATTTCGATACGCCCAATTTCTATACAAAATTCGCCCGCGGTAAACTGCTCTATAAGTTAGGCGTAAGCTATTATGAACCCTTCCTTGCGATGTACATCGCCCAAAACCGGTGGGTGAAGGAACAAACACTGGAACTTTCTTATGTGCAGAAACGTGCGGTCTTCAACTACCTGCAGGAAAATGCGCTTCCGGAAAATCAATATTACAAATACGATTTCTTTTACGATAATTGTGCTACGAAGATTCGCGACGTATTGGTAGCTTCGCTCGGAGATGCCATCAATTATACCGATACCTATGTTGACGAACCACATACCTTTCGTGAATTGATCCAGCAAAACGTGTATTGGAATAGTTGGGGAAGCCTGGGCATGGATGTGGCGATTGGAGCGGTTGTGGACATAGAAGCTTCGCCTTGGGAACATCAATTTCTTCCGGAATACATCTTTGAAGCTGCAAAAGCAGCTACGATACAAACACCTGCCGGATCTCAACCCCTTGTTGCAGAAACTAAGGTGCTATTTCAAAATACACCTAAAGAAGAAAACACCCACTTTTTTACGAGTCCGTTGTTCGTTTTTATGCTTATAGCGATGTTCATTCTCGGGATGACGATGAAAGACATTCGAAAGAACACACGCTGCAGAAGACTGGACGGCATTTTATTCTTTGTTACAGGTTTGATAGGATTCTTCCTATTGCTATTATGGCTGGCGACAGACCACACCGCCACAGCGAACAATTACAATATGTTGTGGGCCTTTCCGGTAAACCTGCTATTGGCTTTCTATATGGCGAAAAGGAACCCTCCTGTATGGCTTCGTCGTTATCTCATTTTCTTATTATTACTATTGATCATGGTGGTAATCCATTGGTTCACCGGGGTACAGGAATTTGCCTACGCATTCATACCCCTCTTTGTTGCCATGGCCGTACGCTATGTGTTTGTGATCAACTACCTGAAGAAACAGACGCTTTAACATTGTGGTAGAAAAGTGAGTGAATTAGTGAATTTGCGCAACTTGCAATCCTGTTACTGTCCCCTGTAGAAAATGATGGTACTCAAGGTTTTTATCACAATACTGATATCCAAGAACAGGCTGCGTCGCTTGATATAGTAGAGATCGTATTGTAATTTCTCCAAAGCATCCTCCTGGGTCATCCCGTACTTGGCGTTCACCTGTGCCCAGCCGGTCACTCCCGGTTTCACCAAATGCCGCACTTCGTAAAATGGGATCTTTTCTGAAAGTTCCTTTACAAATACAGGCCGTTCCGGCCGGGGACCTATCACGCTCATATCCCCTTTTATCACATTGATGAATTGCGGTATCTCATCGAAACGAGACCTACGTAAGAAGCGTCCGAACTTAGTGACACGTACGTCCTTGTGTTCTGCGAACTGTGCACCGTGTTTCTCGGCATCGCGCACCATGCTTCGCAATTTATAGATCCTGAAATGCCTTCCATTCCTACCTACCCGCATCTGTGTATAGAACAACGGACCTCTGTTGGCGAAGAGATTTCCTATAAGAATGAGGGGAAAGATCACGAGACCGAAAACCAGCCCTATCAAGGAAAAAAGCAGGTCTAAAACCCGATGAAAAAACAGGTATAGTTTGTTCTGATTGCTTCGGCTGAAAGGGAAATAACGGTAGAAATCCTTGTCAACATGCTGCACCGGCACGCGACGGTTTATCTCTTCGTAAACTTGGGTATATTCCCGTATCGCAATCCCGTTCTCTAACAGGGCAATTAGCTCATTGTAGAGTTCTACGGTCATTCCGGAGGTATGTGGGGTAGCTACGACAATTTCAGAGATCCCTAGTTCCGACAAGGTATCTGCTACGTTTAAAATTTGAATATCATGAAGTCCGGGATACTTTTCAGAAATATAGCGAACCGAATCGGTATTGATATAACCAATTACCTTGTAATTAGGATCGGAGCGTTGTAGCGATTCGATGATGATGTCTAATTCACGTGCATTGCCTACCAACACCACCTTTTTAAAGAACCGTGGCGCAGATATTAAGACGATATAGGCATAGCGCCATAGAAATAACGATAGATTGATGGCAATATAGAAGTAGATGATCTGTAATCGATTGGCAGGTAAGGCAGGTGTGAAAAAAGGAGTGAGTAGGTAAAAGAGGACCGTGACCGATGACGTAAGAATGATGTTTTGCACGACCACTTCAAACTTGCTGGCCTTTTGAAGGTTGTACAATTCGAAAATGGTGGCAAATATGGTAAGGTATACCGCCAAAACGATCGACCAAACCCAGTGATCAGCATTGATCTTAAAATAATCAAAATTGAACACCAAGCCTACCAAATACAATGCAGAGAGTACGGATGCGATATCAAAAAGACGGAGCAAGATCTTACGTTCGGAAATATCAAAATGGATATTCGACTTCTGGGACATGGGGTTGGGTTTAGCTCGATAAATGTAGCTATTTATTTATTGGTTTAAAAGGGTAACCCACGCTTGTTTAACAACTTGCCAATCGAAGGCAGTTACCTTCGCTCTTCCATTGCGGGATAATTTGCTCGCCAAGGATGCATCGGCGAGCACTTGCACCACGGTCTTCGTGAAGGCATTTGCATCGTTAGGTGGTACCAACAGTGCATCTTCCTCGTGGGTAAGCAGGTGCGGGATACCGCCTACATTTGTCGAAATTACAGGTAAGCCAAGGGCCATCGCCTCCAGGACACTTACCGGGGTATTGTCGAAGTTGGTGGTATTTATAAAAATATCATATTCCTTGGCCCGGTCCACCCATGCTTCTTTCTTTAGCAATCCGGTGAAGATCACCGGCAACCCCTTATCTCTTGCGATCGCTTTACATCGCTCCAGCGATCCGTCCTTCTCCGGCCCTACCATACATAACTGTGCATCGAATCCCATCGTTATCAATTGTTCGAGTACGTCCAATGCAAGTTTCGGATGGTAGATTTCTGAAAAAGAACGCACCCATAACAATCTTGGTTGTATCTCCTTCCGAAGCACAAAGGGATATTGATCCAGTTCCAGTGTGTTCGGAATGAAGGTGAGGTTCTTATATCCTGAAGTTTTAAAGGCTTCAAGCAGATACTGCGACGGACAAACATTCGTCTTCGCTCCTGTGAAGAGCTTTCGGGATAAATGAGGGCTTTTCTTAAGGCGTTGCGGTAGATCGCCACCCCGCAGGATGGGGATATAGGGCACCTGTAACATTCGACACAGACGGGCAACCGCGACGGCATAATAAAAATTCTGAGTACTATAGGTATCGATCAAGACAACAGAGGAGGTTGGCGCATAGCGCAGGGTCTTCCACAACATGTCCAACATCCGAAGCATTTTATGTGACACCGAAGACGCTGTTCGCACCACAAAACCTTCCTTTTCCAACAGAGTGCCCAATGTCTCGATAGAGGTTACCGTACTTCCTTTTTTGGACAGCTTATTTCCTATGTAGAGCAGGTTTCTTCTTGACATCGATGATTGAGATTAGACAAAGGCCATATATAAAGGCCGGTGCAGCAATTCGCATGGAAGAGTGATTGATCGTGAGGAACCAAAAGATAAAAAAGGCAAAGAAATACAGATTCGACCGATCCCTAATTCGAAACAGCAAGGGGGTGAACACCAGCACCATAAGTGCAAACAATCCGAAGACGCCGTGCTCCGACAGGATACGACTTATCTCACTGTGTGTGGCTACGATACGCCCTGTCTTTTCTTTACGGAACTCGCGTATCTTCCCCACGCCAATTCCGGTAAACGGATGTTCCAAAAAGGTCTTCACCTCGCCTGTCACCAGCTCAGCCCTCCCGGTAGTGACATCTTCCTTTTCGCGCCCCGCAGCATCCTGATTGGCATACCGCTTATCGATAAGACCGTAGGTTGAGATGGATGTGAAGACCCAGGTGACTACAATACATCCTGCAATGATAGCGGCTTTTGGCAACAGAGAGGAGCGCTCCCTTACATTGGCTTTATAGAAGTAATAGCTAAAAAAGATGAGGGCACACACCCCTGCCGTGATCACACCCCCTCTCGAAAAAGTGACTATACCTCGGTAACTCACGAAGATCAACAAACAGAGATCAATAAGATTAACCAGCCTGCTCTTAATGGTAAGCAACCGGCTGAAGAGTATGAACATCCCTAATCCTAAGATGGTCGATACCTGATTAGGTCCGAAGCCCCCGGAGGCTTCAAAATTAGATTGGGTGCCGGTCAATACATCCCGTATGTTAGGCGTGTAGACATACAAATAGGCAGCCATGGCTATTATGGGCAATAAGGCCGCCAATAAGATCTGATTAAGCCGTTCGGCAGGCATCTTTCGGTTATAGCAATACAGGGCTGAGATCGCCAAACACAAGGGTCCGCTCAAGTTAAAACTAATGGCGTTCATAAAATCGGTAGAATAATTGAGGTTGATCGCCGAAAATAGAATGCCGGGTACGAGAAAAAGAATGTAAAAGACATACGGCCAAGAGCGCCTCGTGAATCCTTTTAGGAACATCCCCAGAACCAAAAACCCGATCACCGCAAACTTTGCGAACTCATAGGTAAACGCCCCACCTGTCATTCTGGAAAACACCTCAAATCCCATGACATAAGCCGCCGCCAACAGCACCTCATCTTTCTTATTTCCGCCGGAAACGATACGATACAGAAAATACACCACAGCCCCGAAAAGAAAGAATTTGGATGTCGCTTCTACCAAGTAGATCGCAAACGCCATTCCAATATGCAACAGGAGCAATTGGATATAGGTAATCTTCTTTATGGGTTTTATCTTTCTCATGAAGTATACATACGCAACAAGATAGGCAAGACTGCCTCAAAACTATAGGTTTTTTTTATATGTTGCTGAAATTTATGTGCGAGGGCATCGCGCATTGCTTGATCCTCCAACAATTGCCGGATGCCCGTTGCTAATGCTTCAGGGTCTTGGGAAGGCACCAATAGGCCACGATCGCCCACGACTTCGGGGCATTGCCCAACTCGGGTACATACGACCGGAAGACCAGCCATCCCATATTCCAATAATGCAACGGGAAGTCCTTCGGAACGGGAAGAAAGGATGCCTATATCTGCCATACGAAGCAGTGACAGTACATTTCCTTGTGCTCCGTAAAAGTACACACCCGTCAATTCGTTCGATTTAACATAGTCTTCCAACGATTGCACATAAGCAGCTTCCTGACGAGCACCCACCAAGTGCAGTGTGACATTGGGATACTGTGGCAGGACGAGCTTATATGCAGTTAAGAGGTTAAGATGATCCTTTTGGGAACGTAGATTGGCCAAACAAAGCAAACGATATCCTTCTTCCCCCGGTAAGTGGTCCTCAGTGGCTTCTACGTTATCAATACTCACGAAGTTCTGCAGGTAGTTCACATGGCTACAGTGCAACTGTTCAAGCGCCCACGCCTTCAATGTCTCATTCACAGAAATAATACCATCAAAGTAACGGGAACAATATTTCAATACTTTGAACCTGCGCTGTGACACATGTTCACTATCCCCGTAATGATCATGCCATACCAATCGGACACCCGGGCTCATCTTCTTTGCGAGTGTGGCAAAGAAGTAACTGCTGGAATGGGCATGAACCACTTCTATCTTGTGGCGATGTATAAACCGCACGAGTTTTTGGAGCGCCAGCACATCGTAAGCAGTTCGCTTGTTGAGAAATACATATCCTACCTCGGGCGCTAAGGTTGCTTTCAATAGCCCTTCTTTACGCGTGGCACACAAAAAAGAATCATGGGAGGTACGGCTCAAGGCATTGGCCAGTGTGACGGCCATACGCTCCGCCCCTCCTGCATCCAAAGAATCGATTACTTGTAGCACTCTCATCGCAACATCTTTTTTAGTTCGTTCTCAAAGGCATCTAAGGTATATTGATGCGACCATTCCTGTGCCTTTCGGGCCATTTCCTGTAAAACCATGGGCTGTTGCACATGTGTCTCTAAGTTCGCTGCATCTTCATCCAGGTTCATCTCCAACAGAATACCGCGCTTGCCCTCGTCCAACATCCAAGGCACACAGGATACTCGTGAGACGACCGGAACTATGCCCCAAAACATGGCTTCGGCCACCACCTTGGGCCATCCTTCCGAACGCGAGGGTAAAAGCAGCAGATGACTTTGTTTATAGGCGTTCGTTACAATCGACGGCGGCTGATTCCCATGAAGGGTGACCAGACCTGTAAGCTGATGTACCTCGAGATAGGCAGCAAGGCTGTCTCGCTCAGACCCGTCACCATACATATCCAATGTACATTCAAAACCTCTAGCCCGTAAGGCTTCTAAAAGCGCCACGGCATACTGAGGTCGCTTCCCCGGTGTGAGCCCCCCTACATATAACAAGCGAAACGGCGGTTTGAAACTTGGTATTCGTACTGCCTCGATCTTCTGTTTGGGGTAACTGGCGGTAAAGAAGGGCTTTATATTGGAGGTCTGTTTTGGCCAATCTCCATAGACCAATACCTTCATATTGCGTGTAAGGAAGGTATTCTTAAGGATCCATCTCTGTAGGCGATAACTAAAGGGCTGTTTTGCCTGAGGATCCCAATTCCCTGCATACTTAGCCGTCTTGGGTCGCTTCGGAAAGAGGGGCTGCATCATACAGCCTACCAGACCTATCGTTCCCGGACATCGCAGGTGAATATGATCTGCCTTTCGCATGGCCTGAAAGATCTTCCATTTTATCACCGGGAGCCGAAACAACGCTAGCAAACCTTCAGATAAAGAGATAAAGGAAATAGCGGGGATCTCATGTAACCGTACATTCGGCGATGCATAAGCTTCATGAATGGCGTCCGGGCTATCCTTCCGCAGTGGAGCTACGAGCAATACTGTATCGGCATGTTTGAACCAAAGATTCATCTCCCGCACATACGGTCCGTAGGCATAGAGTTTACCGTCCTTCTTAAAATGCGGAGTATGTGTGATCACAGCAAGCTTCATGAGATCAGGGATGAATAAAACGATAGGTTCTCCTCTAAAATAGTGTTTTTATGGTAGTGTTCGCGCACCCGTTTCCCTGCCTGTTGCCCAAGTGCTCGGGCGGCTTCAGGGTGTTCGATACACCATAGGATCTTTGCCGCGATATCGTTAGGGTCATACACATCACATAACAATCCCGTCTTTCCGTGCTCGATCGTTTCAGGGCCGGGTCCATATTGTGAAAAGATCACCGGCTTTTCCAACGCCATGGCTTCCAAGGTCACCAAACCTTGTGTCTCCATATGCGATGGAAATACACACACGGTGGCTTCGGCATAACGCACATTTAAGGCGTCACGCGGAATGCTTCCGTGGAAGGTTACTTGTTCAAAATAGGAAGCATCGTAGGTATCCCGCAATCGCGCGATGTACGAATCGCCGTTGGGATAGTACCAATCCCTTCCGAAGAGATCCAACCGATAGTCCGGATATTGCTTGCGTACCATTGTAAAAGCTTCAATGAGTTGCCGTACTCCCTTTTTCTCACAGATGGTTCCGGCAAACAAAAGACTTTTCTTTACAGGGATCTCGCTGGGCAAATGATTCGGAATATCCACCGGATGATTGATCACGGTTACGGGTTTATTGTGATAACTAAGGTAGTTGGCCGTATGCGATTGTACGTATTTTGAAACCGCAATAAATCCATCCGCTTTTCGGAAAGATCGTTTTTCTAACAGATCCTTACGCCAATGGATACCTCTGTTTTCCGCTTCCGAAAAGAAATGATGTCCGCCGTGTAAGCGGATCACCTTTCTCGCCGGATGCGATGCGTAGAGCAATGCCAACCCTAATTCTGCCGACTCAATGATATCAATGGGTTCCCGGGTGTGTAGCGCCTGTAGTTTTTTGTTTAAATGGATCGCATTGTGGATAAATTCCGGAAGGATGCCTTTTTGTTGCTTCGGAAGGCGATACAGGCGAACACCTTCATCCTCCAGATACACTTCCTCCGATTCTTTCCCCGCGCCAACTACAGACACGTTATGCCCTCGTGCCACCAGCGCCCGTCCGAAGGTTTGCAAAAAGCTCCCAATGCCACCGGAGGACCACAGAGGATATTCATGAGAAAGAAATACGATATGCATTATAGTAACGCTTTTCTAATTTGTTCGGAAGCGGTGTCAGGATAGGCCACGATCGTGTTGAACCATTCACGAATTGCCGTCTCCGGTTGTTCCAGAGCTGTACCAACTACCGAAGCGATCTGCTCCCGATCATGAAGCCAAAATACGGCTTTTGGTGATGGCATACTCCGAAAATGCTGATATTTATAAATAGTGTTCACCGACCAATTAGGATCTTCCACGGTGTCATAGTTGATATATGCACAGGGTTTCCCGAACATCCCAAAATCGAAGGCCATGGTAGAGCCTACATTGATCACAAGATCGGCGTAATACGCAAGACTAACCAGCAGCTTTACATCCTCGTAGTCGGGATATACTGCCGACCAGCCAATGGCACGCTGATGCCAGAGGGGTGGCATGGGTACAATAAGGTTGGGATATTTTTTCAATACAGCGTCATACCGACCGGAAAGATCGACAGGACAGCGTCTGAAAATTAGTTGGGTTGAAGTTGCCATACCGCTTACGGTAAGTGCTTCGGCGAGGTCCTCCAAGTACTTTGGATCGTGGGGTGACGTACGTACATCATCCCCGGAAAAACAAATCAACTTTTTATCCGGATCCAGACCATAACGCGCATAGAATGTTTCCTTCGGAAGGATATTGGACGCATCCTTATAGAATTCGAATTGTGGCGTTCCGGTAACCTCAATTCGTTCGGCAGGTATCTCGGGATAGAATTGTTGCAGTTCCTGCCCCATATGTGGGGACCACACCAGATAGCGATCTGCTCGCAGTGCAAGCCGAGCTTTAGGAATATTATCCCACGAATAGATCACCGTGGCTGTCGGGATCCCAAGATCGGAAGCAGCTGCAAAGACTGCGGGTGCCTTTAGGGCACGTTGATGCGTACAAAACACCAGATCCGGAGCTTGTTTCCGCAACGCATCCTGAATGGTGTGATAAAAAGGATTCTTTCGAAGCATGGCAGCATACCGCGCTTCCAGCGAGAGAATGCGCGTATATGAACGCACAAAGCGTGCGGCGGTTCGCACCAGGGCATAAAAGGCCTTTTGTTTCAAAGTGCGTGCATTGTGCCTGGAGAAAACATGAATGGTTGGATTCTTCACCTGTGTTGCATTCCATCGGATACGCGACAGATGTATGAGTTCTCGCAGAAACTTCTCGCGCTTTTTTTCTGTATAAGAAGGTAATTGCATTTCAACATCAAACGGGACGTGTTGTGCAAGAGTCGCTACGGTATCGGGGTCGAAGTTATGCAGAAGGACCAACGAAGCCTCTCCGGTTGTAAAGACACCGGAATACAGATAATTCTTAACTCCGGTGCCATCGGGAACCAGTACTACTATTTTTTTTGAAGCTGCCAATTAACTAAGTTTTTGATAGAAGCCGTACAATCCGTACAAACATATAAGAATTATTACAAATGACTGCAAGGTTACGATCATTCGTGGAAGCGCTCCTTGCTTGACGGCTCTTGTATACGCTACAATAGCCAACAGGAACAACGCACCAAACCATCGCAGTTCCACAAATGAAATGATGATAAGTGCAAAGATAAGGATCATACATGCAAGCAACAGCGAAACATAGCCCGTAGGCGTGACGGTACGCGAGCGCATCCATTGACGGAATCCCAGCACCAGCAGTATGGGTAGCAACAATCCAATTTGTCGTGTGCTGTAAGTTACAATGTATACAAGGTCTTTGGCAAATTCCGTTGCAGTGAGCATCGGATCGAACGTAAGTCCCGAAAGGACCCCTTTTGGAAGCGCGTCCAACCCATTGGAGGCCAGGTAGGCATCTGTTTCCTCCCAACTCGGATGATTAAAATCAGGCAAACGACCTTCATTAACCTGAAGTTGTGCCAGATACTGTCGTTGTACCCAATTGGCCTCGGTGCCTTCCGGAGGAAGCTTGGCATCGTAGGAAAGTCCCGAACCGGCTCGCAAGGACGGCAGGTTCAGCAGTATAAAGATACCGATGAGAACGGCCGGCAGTCTTACGCTGCGCCATGCGATGCATTGTCGCTGAACCAACAGCCCTAGGGAAAACAAAACAACAGGCGCAAAGATAATGAGCAGTTCGCGGGTAAAAAAGGCAACGACCAAGGCCGCCGCTCCCAAAGTGAAAGAAGCTCGTTTACCACCCTCCAGCAAGAAATACGTTTCAGCATAGAATACGACCATGCACACAATAAACAAGGTATCGTTCACGCCCAATAGAAAATAACCCACCGTGGCATAAAAGAACAGGACCAAGGCATAGAAGTGAAGATCGCGAATCTTGCGATAGCTGAAGAAATACAGAATTAGCAAAAGAAACAAGAGCACATTCACCAAACGAAGTGCCACATATCCTTCCAGCACCTGTGCAACAGGTACTGCGACTAGCATATACGGAATGGAGATCCCCTTGCGTACCGCCGCATTCCAGCCTTGTTGTTCGACGAGTTTTAGGTCTTTGATAAATAGGGCTTCATCGCCTGAACCTACGGGTAGCTGTGAAAAATAAAGGATACCCGCCAAGGAATATATAGCGATCACACCATATAAGATCCACATAAGATATTGGGCGTATTTAGGCTTCATAAGCAAGTAAGGCATTGATCACAATATCCACATCCAATTCGTAAAAAAGCGGTAAGCGCAGCAAACAATCGGAATAGCGATCGCTTTCAGCTAGGGCTTCCCCTGTGTACTTCGCTTTAAAATACGGACTCTTATGCAGCGACTGATAATGGAATACGGCTAAAATATCGAGCGCCTTTAAATGTTGAATAAGCGAACTGCGCTGTTCAATGTCCTTACACACCACATAGTACATATGCGCATTGTTGGTCGTATGTTCCGGAATCTTGGGTTGTGCTATTTCATGAAAGGTAGCCCAATCACAAAGAGCAGAATGATAGCGCTCCCAGATATGTTTACGTCGGTTCTGAATATCCTGTAAACACTCTAGTTGCCCGAAGAGATAGGCAGCATTTAATTCACTGGGTAAAAACGACGACCCTATGTCGACCCATCCGTATTTATCGACTTCACCGCGAAAAAAAGCACTCCGGTTAGTGCCCTTCTCCCAAAGGATCTCGGCGCGTTCGGTAAAACGAGCATCGTTAATGGTCAACAACCCCCCTTCGCCACACTGAATGTTCTTGGTCTCGTGAAAGGAAAAGGCACCTAAATGCCCAAGGCTTCCCAGCACACGGCCCTTGTAGTAGCTGTCGATCGCTTGGGCAGCATCCTCTACCACAAACAAATCATGTGCATTGGCTAAGGGCATGATCGCATCCATATCGCAGGCAACACCGGCATAATGGACCACGACGATGGCCTTGGTCTTTTCATTGATAAGCGGTGCTATCAGAGAAGCATCCATACCGGGGTGATCGGTTTGGGAATCCACGAAGCGGATCACGGCACCACGTAGTTCAAACGCATTGGCCGTAGAGACAAACGTAAACGAGGGCATAATCACCTCATCTCCGGGTTGTATATCGAGCAAAAGTGCTGCCATTTCCAGGGCATCGGTACAACTGGTGGTGAGCAAGGCCTTTTTAAAACCATACGTATGGGTAAAGAACTGATGACATTGCTGTGAATAATATCCGTTTCCCGAGAGGTGTCCGCGAGAGAGCGCATCTGCTATGTAGGTAAGTTCCTTTCCCGAAAGATATGGTTTATTGAATGGAATGTTCATTGGCCAAAACGAATTCTAAAGGTGGTATCAAATGCTATGGGTTTAAAATCCATAGTAGCCATTTCATCTAAGCGCAATAATCCTTCTCCGCAGACCACTACGGGTTTTCCGTCATGCTTGAACAATACCTTGCCGATGTCTCTGTTCACGACGGGCACATCGTCGATGGCTGTGGCTTTCATGATTCGTATTTGTTTACCGTCGGCCCATGTTTTAGCTCCGTCATAAGGCGATCCTACTGCATCGATCATTCGCCCGATCTTAGGAGCGGGCCAGTCCCAGGACACGAAATAGTCCTTTGCATCCCTCCATAGACTATAACTTGCCTCAGATTCATCCTGTGGGACTGCCTTTAGATCGTCAACCAGTACTTTTTCCAACACCCGCTGTAATAGGGTACCGTAACAGCTACTTATTCTAGAGATCGCTTCCGCAATGGTAATGGGATACGTAATGGTGATCCTTTCTACATCTATAATTGCTCCTGTATCATAGGCTTCCTCACCCAAGAGCGCCGTAACTCCTATCTCGGTATCTCCCTCTATTAATGCAGTGACCAACGGATTGAAGCCTCTGTATTTTGGCAATAGTGAATCATGTAATACAATGAGCTGTTGCCCGGGCAGTGGATGGATCAACCTGCGCCAACCCATAGCTATAAGCACATTGGATGCTTCAGTGGGCGCATCATTGTAGGTTGCATTAAAATCTGATGCTTTGCAATAGGCTTCAATCTTTTTGGAATAGTCGTCCTTGACGCCGGAATCCGTCCCTATTACCACCGTATCGATGACGTTTCTGCATGCTCCCTGCAGCGCTTGTAACGCGCTGTAACCTTTCTCTCCTACTACGTAGCATGTCACCTTCATAGTCGTTCTTTTACAATGTAGGTGGGCCTATCCTTTACGTTCTCAAAGATCTTCCCTATGTACAAACCTACCACGCCCAGGATCAGGATAATGATCCCTGAAAGGAACCACAAAGAAAGGATCAATGAGGTGTATCCCAGCACTTCGATCTCTCCCTGATACCATTTGTACAATTGCACACAGGCGAAAAGAGAGGCCAATACCGTGATTATAAGGCCTAACTTGATGGTTAGCCGCAAAGGCTTGTCAGAATATGACAATATAATATCCAGCGACAGATTGAACAGTTTCTTTAACGTATAGCTAGACGTTCCTTCTTCACGCTTCGCATGGGGCACACCTATGGCGGTCTGCTTGTATCCTACCCATTTCACCATGGATGGAAAGAATCGGTTCTTTTCAGGCAAGGCGTTGATCGAAGCGATCACTTCCTTATGATAGATCCCGAAGTTCGCCACCGAGGCGTCGTATCGGGCTCCCGAAAGATAACTCAGGAAGCTGTAGAACATTCGAGAGAAGAATTTCTTGAAGAATCCGTCTTGGCGCTGCTCTCGTTTTGCAAGCACCACATCAAAACCTTCTTGGGCTTTCTTTAGTAGGTCGGGAATGGCTTCCGGCACATCCTGCAGGTCACAATCCATGACCACTACCCAATCTCCGGTCGCTGCTGCGAGTCCCGCTGAGATCGCATAATGCTGACCAAAATTCCGACTGAAGTTAATACCGCGTACCTTCGGATCCTCTCGGTGTAATTGTTTGATGACCTCCCAGGAAGCATCGGGACTCGCATCGTTCACCAAGATGAGCTCATGATCGGCTCCCAATGTCTTACAGGTAGCGATCACTCGTTGCGTGAGTTCTTTTAGGGTATGCTCTCCGTAATACACGGGTACAACGACCGATATTTTAGCTACGCGCTCCATAGGCTAAAAATACAGTTTTTTATAAAGTTGTTCGGCCCGCTCCCAATCTTCCGGCGTATCGATATTTACATGTCGTTCGGGATCCAATTCGATCCATCCTATCCGGGAACCGTACAAGGAATCCTGCTTCAGGATCACTTCGGTCTTGGTGATGTATATCGCTCCATCGCGGATATAGGCATCCGGCAGTTCTTGTCTTCTTTTTATGATGGTGGTATCACCCGTAGAGATGGTTAGTTGTCCTGCTTCGGAAGGGGTAAAGACCCAATGCGGATTGTATTGGTGGGGCACTTTCTGAACAGAAAGCAGGGTGTCTACCTTGTCCTTCTTGAATTTTTCGATGGCGGCATCAATATCTGAAGCCGTGCGAAACGGCGTGGTCACCTGAAGCAAACAAACGGCATCGAAACGATCGCCTTGTTCTGCCATGGTCTCTAAGGCGTGCTGTACGACCGCTAAGGAACCTGAATGGTCTTCGGCTAAATGGGCCGGACGCTCAAAGGGGACATCGACTCCTAGGGAATGTGCAAGCGTCCTAAGTGTAGCATCTTCGGAAGAAAAAATGACGCGATCGAGACTTTTTGCTTTCTTCGCCGCTTCTATGGTATACTGCAGTAAAGGCTTTCCGCCCAATTCCTTACGGTTCTTATGCGGAATCCCTTTACTCCCGCCTCGTGCCGGTATGAGTCCCAGAATACGCATTAGTAGGTGATGGTTTTATGAAAACGCAGATCGATGGTGGCCAATAGATCGGCGATCTTCTTTCCGCTGTCGCCGTTCCCGTAGACAGCGCTTCGGCTGTTACGAGGTTGGCTCATTTGGGATGCGATGGCTTCTTTGATGGACGCTTCGTCATAAGCCACATCAATGACATTGGTTCCGCGCAGTCTGCGGTTCTGTCGGGTGCCAATGTTCACCACCGGAACACCGAGAAACGAACATTCACGGATGCCTACGCTGCTATTGCCCACCAGCACATTGCTGTGAAGCAGTAGTTTTAAGAAATCGATGGGTTCCATATTCTTCAGGAACCGGATGTGCTGCGGATTGTATTTTTCACGGAAGGAGCGGATACCGTTCGACGTACCGTCCGATCCCGCATCTACGTTGGGCCAGAACCAAAAGGTGGGTATCTTGAGTTCGTGGATCACCCGTAAGGTCTTTTGGACATCTTCCTTTGCCTGATGGTATTCGGTGGTGACGGGATGTTGCATGACGACCAGGTAATCCCCCGAGGCCGACACAGGACCTCCTACCCCACCGTATTTGGTGACCGGATCGAAATCCATTGTAGGATCCTGAAGGACTTGGGCAGCGATATCAATGGACGGACAGCCGGTATTAAACACATACGCCGCATCCTCTCCCATTTTCTGTACACGCGCTTTCGCATCCTCTGAGGTCACAAAATGAATGTCGGCTAATTTGGTATTGGCATGCCGTACCTTTTCATCGATATTACCCGTGACCTCACCCCCTTGCAGGTGCACTAAGGGAATGTTTTGATAGGCCGCTGCAATCGAGGTAGCGATGGTCTCAAAACGATCGGCGATGGTGATCACTGCGTCCGGTTGCAGATTGTAAAAGACATTGGCGAGTTCCATCACCCCTAGGCCCGTGGTCTTGGCCATAGCGGTCTTGTTTTCTCCTTCCAATACCATAAATACTTTTTCATGGATGGTAAATCCATCCTTCTCTATAAAATGAACGGCTGTCCCGTAACGATCTAATAAGGCCGAACCGGCCACCACCAACTGTAATTCTAATCCGGGGTGTTCTTTGATGGCTTGCAACGCCGTCTTCACCCTGCTGTAGGAGGGTCGAGCAGTGATCACGGCACATATCTTTCGTGGGGTCTTATTCATGAATCCAGATCTTCTTCGGTTAAAAAATCCCAGGCGTTCAGGTCCCGGGACAAGGTGCGTCCCAATACGGCTTCAAAGTGTGAAGCGTCAAGACCGTATCCTTTGGGCTTTTTTGCTTCAAGATCATCGAAGGTAAGTCGGTGTCCTTTGGGTAATGATTTGTTCACCGCCAATGATTTCTCAAAAATGGTCTTTAGTTCTTCAAACGATCGCACATCGGTCTTATCGATGGGATGCGCCAGGGCTGTGGCAACAGCCTCCGCACCCTGCACCAGTTGTTCGGCTTGTTCCATGGTGAGTGACGCAGCTACATCGGGTCCAAACTGATCTTTGTGGAAGACCACGTGGAATTCCAGGAGTGTGGCACCCAGAGCCACGGCTGCGATGCCGGCGGCAACAGTCCCCGAATGGTCCGAAAAACCTACCGGCACCTCGTAACGGGACTTGAGCTCCGCTATCATATTGAGTCCGTATTGTTCGGGTTGTGTGGGATAGCTTGTAGTGCATTGTAAGAGCGAAAAATTCGCCTTGTGTTCTTTCAGAAAAGCGACCGTAGTATCCAATTCGTCCAGCGAACTCATGCCGCTCGAGACCAAAATGGGTTTTCCGGTGGCTATGATCTTCTTCAGCAACAGCAGATTGGTAACCTCACCGCTTCCCACTTTGTAGTATTCCACACCGGCCTGTTCCAGCACATCCACCGCCGCATTACTAAACGGACTGCTTATAAAGGTAAGGCCTGCCGCTTTGCAATGCTCCCCAATGCCTACCCATTGTTCGGGTGTGAACTCCATACGTTTCCAATAGTCGTAACGGGTTGCATCCTGGGTAGAGAACCGAACCCGGAAAGGTTCATGAATACTGCTCTCTGCATGGGCGATATGGGTTTGGAACTTGATCGCATTCACGCCTGTCTTTGCCACCGCATCGATGTATGCATGGAGCATTCCTAAACTGCCCTCATGGGCCTGACCTATTTCGGCTATGGTGAAAATCAAAGGCATATGGTTAGATAATCTCAAAGGTAACATTTAAATACTTCCGAAGAAATCTTCGGAAAAACATATATACTTTTAATTCGAATAGCATGCTGCATCCTTTTTTGACAGTCCTTTTTGTTGCAGGAACCAGGTCCAGAACGGCTTCCGAAGCAGGAGTTTTTCTACCATCCAACGTCCTATTCGTGTTCGTACGCCCCGTCGGGATGTGCCCAGCTCCGGTAATGGAATTTCATGGTTGCTATCATCCTCCAATTGCCGGAGCCGTTCCAGCATCCAGGCTTCTGCCACATTCCCCATGTGATAGGTGTGGTTGGCTTCGGTTGCGAGACGCCAATAGCCTTGATCGGCCACAGGTTGATCGAGATGCTGCCGCACGCTTAGACCCCCCAATTTATATTCGGAATATGCCACTTCTTGTTCTGTTAACAAATGTCCGCGATAGGTTGCGACAAAATGTCCCGCGCCCAGCACTGCATGGGTCTCTTTGCCTTCTAAGCGAAGGACATTGGACATATGACACGATCTATAGAAGTCGGGTGCACCAATACTTTCTGCAAAGTGCGTGAGTGCCTCCGTGTCTTTTGGGGGTACGAACCGTAATTTCCCTGAAAAAAGATACCGTCCCAGAATGGGAGCCGTATGGTATTTCAATAGTTTCGGGTTGGGGGTGGTGGTCACACAGCCGGTCTTTGGAAACTCTTTAAAAACCGCATAGGTGGCTTCCTGCCATCCATTTAAAAAAAGGACATCGGCATCGGAGACGGTCACCAGCGGAAATCGGTGGCCGCTACTGCCCTTGAAAACGGCATTGATCTTCCCGATGTTGCGGGTATGGATCAACTCATGGATCTGCTCTTGCCTATACAAGGTCTCCAAATACTCCGCAACCCCCTCATGACTTCCATTATTGACAACGGTAATAAAAGTGCGTGGGTGGGAAGTTTTAAAGAGGGATTCGAGACAGTATTTTAAAATGGTAACACCGTGCTCAAAGTACCCTTCCTCATCCGGGATATAGACCGGCACCACTACCTGATGGTAATAGGTTGTCTCTGCTTCTTGCTGATCTTTTACAGGATTGAGTCCTACACGCATGGGGTTTATTTTCGTTTCTTCAAAAGTATTTTGCCTAACACCTTGAGATTCCCAAATGTAAGAAACCAAAAAGGATCCAACCTAAAGAGTCGCAGAAAACTTCCCCACGGTTGCTCTTTGTATTCCTTTAATTGTTTGATCACCAGCTGTCGCTTCAGTTGCCGATAGTGTGCTTTCGTAAGATGCCCTTCGGCGTATGCCTTGTCCACACATCGCTGTAAATGCAATGGAAGATCTACATAGTGCGTGGTGTTCTTAACACTGCTGCTGTCATGCTTCCGATAAAAGGCCAAAGAGCTATCCAGATAGTAGAAGCGGGTATGGAAGGAGCAGCGCGTCCAGTATTCGGTGTCTTCGCCGGCCTGTGCCATGTTGGTATTGAAATAGCCCACTGCTTTCACCACATCTTTGCGAAGCAGGACCGTAGGTGTCATCAAGGTCCATTGTCCGGCCATACGGCCCTTCACATCCCCATGTTTCACTTCGGGGCTGCCGGGACGACCTATACTAGTGCCGGTAGGGGTTCCGTTGGTATCAATGACGGTGCAATAGCCGTGTACCAAACCGTATTCCGGTTTGGCCTCCAGTAGTGCCACCTGCTGTTCCAGTTTTTGTGGAGGCCATAGGTCGTCGTCATCTACAAAAGCGATGTACGCTCCTTTGGCGCGATCGATCCCTACATTACGCGGGCGGGCGGGCCCACCGCTATTTTCGATCTTTAGGTAATGTACTTTAGGAAAAGCGGCGCACAGCTGCTTGTTGGTTTCTCCGGGCGTGCCGTCATCGATCACCCACACTTCGTAGTGGGCATAGGACTGTGCCTCGATACTTTTCAAGGTGAGCGCCAGGAATTCGGGACGGTTAAAGGTGGGGATGATAATGCTTACCTGTGGATTGCTCATGATCTTCTCCATTTATTGAGCACCCTTTTTAAGAGTCCTGTTACCGTATTGCGTTTGGCGCGATTGGCACGTTGCTCGGCGATAACCGCAGCCTTGTGTGCTTCGTAATCATCACCATACAACGTTCGAAGCAATCGCTCGTCCTCGGCTTTCTTTTGTGTGATATAGGCAGGATCATTGCTAAGACCGCTGCGATCGAACAAGGTTAGGAAGTACGGCAGGTGGGTAAAGACGATATCCTCCGTAAGAAAACACTGCAGATAAAAAGCACGGTCGGCCGCAATGGCATAACTAGTGTCATAGCCCCCCATCCTTTCGAAGACCGAGCGCTTAAAGAGCGTACTTTGATGCGGCAGAGAGGTTTTCATAAAATACCAGGGTGGTAAATGGTCGGGGTAGCGCTTCTCACCATCTGCAAACAGATAATCCCCGTAAATGATATCCCCTTTGAACAAGGGGTGCGACATAAAATCGGATAACGCTTGGGGGCTAGTCAAAACATCCCCACTGTTGAGGAACAGCAGGTACTCCCCTTGCGCCTTCGCTATCCCTTTGTTCATGGCATGGTAAATCCCTTCATCGGGTTCGCTCACCCAATACTCAATTTGGTCGGACGCCTGTTCGATCAACGCCACGCTGCCGTCGGTAGAGCCACCGTCGATCACAATGTATTCTATAGGCTCCAGCTTTTGTTGACATACCGATGCGATCGTTTGCTCAAGGCCCTTGGCATTGTTGTAATTTATTGTGATGACAGAAACCGGATACTTCATCTTACTATGCTGTTTTTTCGATCCATAGATTCCCGCCGGCATTCTTTCGGGCCAAGGGCAATGCCTCGAACAGATCGCTGTGATGTTGGTGTAAATAATGAGAGAACAAGCGAATGCTGTAGGTCTCATTATGCATTAGAAAAGCGCGCAGTATATAATTCTCGTTCCAATTCCTTCCGCCGTAGACCCAGCCCTTGGGATATTCGAACGGATAAAAGATATCGTGAAAATGAATGAAGACACCCGGCGCAAGGACCGGTAAGATATCGAACAGGATGTAGTTCACATCACTACCGCACTTTGAAACATGAGTACTGTCAATAAACAGGATGTCGCCCTTTTCCAAGGTTTCAAAGAACGAAAGGGGTACGTCCTGCACCTTCTTTTCCAGCAAGGTACTACGGGAGGCGTCTTCTTCTGAAATGGTATCCAAAAGGCGTTTGGGATAGGGCTCTATGAACGTCAGTTCCATTGCATTGGAAAAGAACAGTTCGTTCACATCCAACATCAGTGAAGAAGAGTAGCCCGAGCCTACCTCTATCATCCGTTTGGGCGTAAGGTGTCGCAACATGCTGTACAGAAAGATCCCATCGGTATAGGTGTACATGGGATTGTCAAAACGATAGCGCAGTCCTTCTTGCGTACCAGCGCCATAAGGCATCTCGGCATAATAAGCAGCGAAGGACCGTACGAGGGCTTTTTGCGCCTCAGTATTCAGCGCAATGCCCGGAATACCGTCTGTGTGGAGACCCTTCCAAATATCCTCTTCCCTGGCCTTCACTTCCTCTACCGATACAATGGGTGAGTAATAATGCCCGGGAGGATAGCAGGCATTCTTTTTATAGGTCTCGACCTGTGTGTGCAGCCCCCTAATATAAGGCAGCCTGTTCAGGAAGTGCTGAAGTGTTTTTTTCATGGGGCGCTGACGAGTTTTTGATAGAGTTCATGATACTGCTGTCCTTGTTGAGCCGGATCGAAATGTGCTTTGGCATAGGCCGAAACGGTGCCGGCTTCGTAACGATGGTGTTCCTTCGCCATTTTTTTGATCTTCTTAGCGAGTGCTTTGGCCGTGACCTCTTTGGCCAACATGCCGGTAACACCTTTCTTAACATGCGTTTTCATCCCACCCACCCGAAAGGCGATCACCGGTGTCCCGCACGCAAAGGACTCTAACATGACATTGGGTAGATTGTCCTCGGTACTGGGCAACACCACAGTATCGGCCGCATGGTAATAGTCCCGCAGGGCTTCAAGTGAGGAAACCATCCCTACCGAGTGTACGGTGTGGGTTTCGTGTTTTGTGTTTATGCTTCCCTTCCCAACGGTCAATACGGTGAGCGATAGCTTCGGAAGGGCTTCCAGCGCCTCTAAGAATAGCTGTATGCCTTTTCTGGGAATGTCCAAACTGCCGGCAACCAGTAACAGCACGAAGGTATCTGCATCGATCCCAAGCGACTGTCTTACGGTTTCCGTCTTGCTTTCAGTAAAAAAAAGCGGATCCACAGGATTGGCAATACATTTCTGAAGCGAAATGTGATCGAAGACCCCACTGTCGTGCGCGGCTTCCAACAGCCACTGTGACGGTGCCACAATAGCCCCATTATCGATATGTAACAAAGCTTTTCGTTTATGAATGCGCACCCGTGCTTCCAAGCGAGGGATGCGAGGCGCATTACCTACTTCATCCTTTTTGTAATGAAACAGCCCCGAGAACGGATTACGGTCGTGAAGGGTCCACACAATGGGTTTGGTATTCGCCGTAAAGAACCGCTCGTAATCCAGAATCCCGCTCACCCAATGCAAATGAAGTACATCGGCTTCCTGTACCAACGGATGCTCTTGCAGCTCGAATTTTGAATAGGGCAGGCTTACGTGTTCGTAGTGTAGCAAATGTTTTCGGTCGCGCAAGTTCGCTTCCAGCAAATGGGCTTCCGAAGGATACATCCAATGCCCCAGCTTTCGTAAAATCCTTTTACTTTGGGACGGGCGCTGGTAGGCAAAGAAGGGATCCTCTACCTCTGCGCCCTCAAAGTTCACACAGCGGTCCTTGGCCAGAAAGCCTGACGCAACGCCTTCGGCCCGCAAAGCCGTATGCAGTCGCCAGGCCGCGATCCCGGCCCCTCCCCGGGACGATGTGGTGATGTGTAAGACTTTCATGCGGATGCGCTATGACGCAGACGGTGATACAATTTACGACTGAACTCCCGTCCGTACCGCTGAAAATAAGAAAAAGGATAGCCATACCCAAGGTAATCGGTAAGAACCGTACCTAAATGGGCCAGTAATTGCCCTACCGATTCGTTCTTTTGTCGGGCCCAAGAGTGGTCCCATAAATGGACGGCAATGCTGTTAGGCGTTGTAAATGCTGTATGCGCCTCATCCTTGCGGTCATAGGGCAAGGCATAGAATACATCGGAATCGAATAATCGCTCGTTGGAAGCAAGTCGGTCTTGTGCAATAAGCTCCTTAAAGGTGTGGGTGATCACGGGGGGGTTAAAGCCATCGAAACGCTTGTCGGCATAGAAATCGCACATGGCTTGAAGGAAGCGATGCCCGGAAACGGCGCCGAAGCATCCGTAGGCGACCCGGTCGGGGACCTCAAAGCCTGAAAAGAAATCATAGGTACGCAGGCGATCCGGAGACTGTAACAACAGCATATCGGTATCCAAATAGATACCCCCATGTTCCAAGAGTGCCTGCACACGTACCGCATCGGCAGCGAATGCATAGCGCTTTTTGCGCAGGGCATCTTTGACAAAAGGTTGCAGATAAGGCTTGCTTGTCGTCTCATTCCACTCTTTGATCTCGTAATCCGGACAATGGATACGCCAGCTTTCCATGCATTGCTTCGCCACCGCACTTTTGGGATGCGGCCCGAACCAGCAATAATGTAGAATCTTTGGGATCATTACAAAAGGATCATATTCATTTTAGGTCACGTAGTTTCTTTCCCGTGAACAGGAACAATAGCACCCGAAGTACTGCCGATACAACCTTTCGACCCGGCCCCGATGCTTCCAGTGCGGCTAACATCTTAAATCGATGTAGTTGGAATTGTTCTAGTTTGCGGTAATCTTTCAGAAAGAATCCATATTCCTCTGCAAGTACCTTCTTGCGTTCTTGCTTCCGGATATTGGTTCCTTGGGCTGTGGCACTCATTCCATCCAGATAGTAAACGCTTACAACAGTATGCACTGCCTTATAACTGCACTGTTTCCGAACCAGTGCATCCAAAAAGAATTTCCAGTCGGCAGTGATACGAAGACTCGTGTCGTACCCCCCGGAAGTGTCAAACAGGGTTCGTTTGATGCATACCGATTGATGCGCCAAGGTCTTATGATAGAGGTAAGAAAATTGAAGAACGTCAGGATGTGCCTTTACGTAGTCGGTCCCATCCCCTTTTACCTGAATGTCGAAAGCGATAAGATCATGCCCGTCCAAGTGCGGTAGCATGGTGGCAGCACTGGTGTCATTGTGGAAATGGTCTCCACTGTTCAGGAAGAGTACGTAGGTGCCGGTTGCTGTGGCGATCCCTTTGTTCATGGCATCATACACGCCGTTATCGGGTTCACTGGACCAATAGGAAATGTGCTCGTCATGGCCTTCAAGCAGCGCGACACTGTCATCGGTAGATTTTCCATCGATCACTATAAACTCAATGTCCTTGGCTTGTTGAGTCATCACACTTTTAATCGTGCGCTCCAGACCATGAACGTTGTTATAATTTACTGTAATAATGGAAAGTTTTACCATGGTGCGTTACTGCGTTCTCTTTTCCTATTTAACATAGAGGTGTACTGATGTAAGGTCTTGTAAATATACTTTTTTATATAAGATTACCTATTTTAGCACTGCCGGTAATTTAACACTATGATCTCGAAAGAACATCAATGTATATACATTCACATCCCGAAGACTGCCGGAACCAGTATTGAAAAGAAATTAGGTCATTTCGACGAATTGACCTTTGGCGTGCAGGATCACAGAACATTGCAGGAAATTAAAGACAGCGCCAACAGGATACGCTACCTGCAAAAATCAATGTATGCTGTGAAACGAAATAATTTCAAAAGAGTGCTTCACAATTTGAAACATGCCTTGGAACCGGATATTACCCCACGACAATTTAAAGACTATTATAAATTCACCTTTGTTAGAAACTCATGGTCACGAACGTATTCATGGTATACCATGATCATGAAAGATGATTTTTTTCATAAAAAGAAATATCAAATGGATGTGAATCCCTTAAGCTTTAAGGAATTTGTAAAGCAAAAAGTTGACGCGAAAAGCCTTTCCCAATTGCGGTATATCCGTACAGATAAAGGAATGGCTGATATCGATTTTATTGGGCGTTTTGAGAATCTAAACGACGATTTTGCACTAGTCTGCGACAGGCTTGCCATCGCTGACAGTACCTTACCGCGACTAAACTCGTATGCATACACTGATTACAGAGATGCGTACGACCCCGAAACCAAAGACTTGGTCTATACATTATTTAAAGAGGAGATAGACTGTTTTAAATTCGAGTTTGGTGAATAGTCCCTATGTTTGACGAGTGACCAGGCGTTCCCACTTTTTACGCACCTTCTTTAGAAGCAACGTATAGTCAATAGCAAGATGTTGCCATTTTTCCGCTACAAAGCGTTTCTCGTAATTAGGATCCAAACGAGGAACAAAAGTTCCTGTTTCCTGGACATCGATGGACGCTACTGTTAGTGACTGCGCATCCAATCCTTCCATCTTCTTGGTATGCGTGGCGGCTTCGTTAAAGCCTATATTCGTGACCAAATTGACATTCGGGCGTATCACGTACCGCTCGTTCTTCAGGCAGGTATAGACCCACTGATAATCCCAAGTATCGATCTTGCCGTGGAGCACCCGCTTAAAGTGACCGCGCCATAAGGCATACCATTCCTCCAGCGG